>JBEKUP010000063.1:0-28288 GCA_049514915.1 Occallatibacter sp.
GCGTTCCGCCTGACGGGAAAAGTCCAATTGGCGAAGGCTCATTCCATCAACGTACTACCCAAAAATCTCCCCCGCGAAGCCAATCAAACTTGAGGTACCTACTTTATAACACAGTAGTAATATTAGCCCGTGGAGAAAGTCCGGCTTCCCGTGCTGTCCGATCCCGCTAGCATCGCAGGTTATCGCGTATCAGAATGTGCTCCTTGCGCATCATGATAGCCTCGAAGTGGATTGTGAGGAGGGAACGTGGCAAATACTGCATTGATTACTGGCATTACGGGGCAGGACGGATCCTATCTGGCCGAATTTCTCCTTTCCAAAGGGTATAAGGTTTACGGTTTGGTACGGCGCAGCAGCAGCGTCAATATTGAGCGCATCTCGCATATAGAGAAAGACATCACCCTGCTGCCCGGAGATCTGCTGGATCAGAACTCCATGGCGAATGCGATCCGGCAGAGCCATCCGGATGAAGTGTACAATCTGGCCGCGCAGTCATTTGTTGCAACTTCCTGGAGCCAGCCGGAATTAACGGGTCAATTTACAGCGCTCGGAGTCACACGCATTCTTGAAGCCATTAAAACTGAAAACCCCAAAATCCGTTTCTATCAGGCATCTTCCAGTGAGATGTTCGGATCGACTCCGCCGCCGCAAAACGAGAAGACCAGCTTTCACCCCAGAAGCCCCTACGGGGTTTCCAAACTCTATGGCCACTACGCGACCATCAATTACCGCGAAAGCTATGGAATGTTTGCTTGCTCCGGCATCCTGTTCAATCATGAATCGCCGCGGCGGGGGCTGGAATTTGTGACGCGCAAGGTGTCCAACGCAGTGGCGCGGATCAAGTTGGGCCTGCTGGACAAGATGACGATCGGCAATCTTGACGCCAAGAGGGATTGGGGCTTCGCAGGGGATTACGTGCGCGCCATGTGGATGATGCTGCAAGCCGACCGTCCGGGAGACTACGTGATTGCAACCAGCATCAGCAAATCCGTGCGCGAGTTAATCGATACAGCTTTCAAGATCGTCGACCTGGACTATCACGATTATGTGACTGTTGACCCGGATCTGCTGCGTCCCGCCGAAGTGGACTATTTGTGCGGCGATCCCAGTTATGCGCAGGGGAAACTTGGCTGGGAACCGGAAATTAACTTTGAGCAATTGGTGCAGATGATGGTGGAAGAGGACTTGCGTCGCAACCGCCGTCACATGGTCGCGTCTCAAGTTGACCCGCGTCAAGCGGAGCAACACCAATGAGAGCATTTGTCACGGGGTTGACAGGGTTTGTCGGACCTCATCTTGCCCGTATGCTGGTCAAGAAAGGGTGTGGGGTCAGCGGCCTGGGGTTTACTGTCGAAAAGCCAGACCCCGGGCTCACCATGCCCGACAACGTCGAGGTGATTCACGCCGACATTCGCGATGCTGCAGAGTTACGCCGGATTCTGCAGGAGTATCGTCCCGACCACATCTACCACCTGGCAGCGATTTCCAACGTAGCATACAGCCTGCAACACCCACGGCAGACGTATGACGTCAACGTGGGGGGCACCCTGAACCTCTTCGAGGTGTTGCGGGAGATTGAACTTCGTCCCCGAATCGTGCATGTAAGCACGGCGCACGTCTATCGCTCAATCCTGTTGGAAGGTGGTCTGCATGAAAGCGCGCCACTCCACCTGCTGACACCTTATGCAGCGAGCAAAAGCATGTGCGAAGCTTTAGCCATGCAGTATAGTGACGGCTTTGGACTTCAGATCATGAATGTTCGTCCTTTCAATCACGTTGGTCCCGGTCAGCAGACGGGTTTTGTCTGTTCCGATTTTGCCCGACAGATTGCTGCTATCAAACTGGGAAAAGCGGAGCCCGTTTTACATGTCGGCAATCTGAAACCGGTTCGTGATTTTACAGATGTACGCGATGTTGTCGAGGCTTACTGGACGATCGCCACCCGGGGTGTAGCAGGCGAAACTTACAATGTGAGTTCGGGATCTCCGGTCAGCATCCAACAGATACTCTCCATGCTCTGCGATGCAGCGGGTGTTCAAATTCAGATTCGTGTGGACCCGGACAGATTTCGCGCCGTAGAAACCTTGTCTTTGTATGGAGACTCCGCCCGGGTCCACGCACTCGGTTGGAAGCCGCGTATCCCACTGGAGCAAACATTACGGGACACTCTCGATTGCTGGATGACGGCTCTTGCTGGACCGACCGGCTGAGCGTAGTGCCGTGTAGGCCTAATTTCCGCATGCCGGCAGCGAGCTTCTCAACAGATGCCGATTTTACGTTGACCCTGGGGTTATTAGGATTGGGTGTCAATCAGATAAGCACAGATCTAACGTATGGTGGATTCGGCAGCACTGTTTTCCCTTGGGCTACCCTGTGTAGAGCGCGCCGCAACCAGTGGCGGCACAAGAACGACCCAGATAACGTAGGATTTCTTTCGCACATTTGATTTGAGTTTTATGCTTGGAAGTTTACTACGGTGCAATGTCCGCTCATTTTTCACTTTTTCAAATCATGACATACCAGCTTACCGCCGCAGGGCCCAGCGCTAACCTTTTGAAAAGATAACTCCGTCATCAGACTCGTTCAAGCTATACATTTCGTCAAGTGCCGGTAAGAATTGCGGCCTCTGAAGCACTAATTTCTTTGAAGGAATGTTAAGCGTCCTAAAGTGAGGCTCAATGAGTGCCACAAATTCTTTCACTGTTATAGCGGAGACATTCTTAAGGTGATGTGGAATGAATTCTATTATTAGATGCGTGGCATTTGCTAATAGTCGTTCCATGCCTTTTAGAGCGAAATACTCAGAACCTTCAATGTCCATAACAATCAGGTCATAGTCCTCGGGAATTACGAGGTCCAGCCTATCCGCGTTCACTTTGACCGTATCCGGCTTGTCGTAAAAATACTTGTATGCCTTTATGTGCGGCATTCTCTTCGACCCGCCAGAATTTGCTTTGCTCATAATAAATTCCAATTGTCCCTTTTGGTCGCTTGCAGCAACTTGAATGGCATGAATATTCTGGCAGTTATTCAACAAAATATTCCAGGTCAAAAGCCTAAACGTATTGGGATTCGCCTCAATCGCTGTGACGTGCTTTACTTTTCGCGACGTTGGTATAGCCAAGGTCCCGATGTGAGATCCCACGAACAGAACATTGCTCCTTTCATTTGTTAGGGAACTTATGCGTTGTATTTCATCTTCGCCATATGCGCCATCTTTGATGAGGGAGCCGCCGACACCTAGATCTTCAGGCCCAATTAAGAACAGTCCCTGTTTGGAATTGACGAGTAACGCATCGACAGTTTTCCCGACAATCAATCTCTTCAATCGGGAGATCGTACTGTTGGCGGCAAAAACAAGGGGCTGGAGAAGAGAATAGAGCTTTCGTACGATGTGGTTCCTACGGATCGCGTCATGTCTCATTATCTTGCTTCCCCTCGAAGCGGGCAATTGTTCCATACCCATCCTCCCTATTTCTGGTGTGCCGAATTGAGGTGGTCCCAGTAGTTCGGACAGTCTTTGCTTTTCCCTTAAGTGGAAGTTCTCGTTGTTGCTTTCAGGCTGCCATGGATTCTGGCAACTGTTGAAGTATACCTGATCGGGCGTTTGCGCTTTCAGGCTGGAGTATGGTCGGCGCGTCTCCCGGCGGCCAATCGGCGCCGATGCTGGTGGCCGCACGACTACGACACGTCGCCGCAACCAAGTAGGGCACCAAACGCTACCTGCAGATGGACCGCCTGGCCGAAGTCGTGGCCATCGCCTGACTGCTTTGCTCTGGGCCCACATGGGGGCCCAGAGCAAAACAACCCCAACCCAACAACCTTCCAACATGCCGTCAAAGATCGAAAGTGCGAAAAACTCTGGACACTACCTGGACACTACCGCAAGCTTCGTCCGCAGATGCGGATTTTGCGTGCAGTCTCGGGTTAGCATGGGCAGAGGTCGTTGACAATTCAATATAGCTTACTTACGTTCCATCGCAGAATCCACGAACTTGCTGAACTGCTGTACAAACACAGATGTGTCAAATTGTCGGGCGTGCTGCTGAATCTCTTCTGGAACGAATTTATCCTCTCGAGCTTCAAAATTCCGCATTCCATCAATGATTGACTCGGCGGTCTGCTCGGAGAAAAAGACTCCAGTATCTGAGCGGCCTTCTGCGTCCCCCACTCGCACTGTTTCCAGCGATCCTCCGCGGCCATACGCAATCACGGGACGGCCAAAAGCCTGCGCTTCAACTGGGGCGATTCCAAAATCCTCATCCGAACTAAAGAGAAATGCCCTGCAATTTGCATAAATTCCAGGCAGATCCGCGTCCGGCACGCGACCGAGGAATTTGATAGTCGGACCGGCAATAGCCTTCAACCGCTTTTCTTCTCGGCCAATGCCAACAATCAATAACCGTCGCTTGAGTTGATTGCAGGCGTGAATCAATAAGTCGACGCGTTTGCCCGCGTCGAGACGAGAAACTGAAAGATAGTAGTCATCGTGCTGATTGGCTATATAGCCCATCGAAGTATCAACGGGGGGATAAATTACTGTGCTTGACCTGCGAAAATACTTGAATACACGGTGCGCAATGTAGTTGGAGATGCTAATTACGTGGTCAACACGTTGCATGGCGCTGAATTCCCACGTTCTGATGAACGATGCACCGAGAATATATAGTCCCCTCAGAATCCATGGAATCTGAGCTCGACGCTCGGCGTACAAGTCCCACCAGGCGCGCTGTGGAGAGTAAACATAGGATATGTGCACCGCGTCCTGATTCACATTGACGCCCATAACCGCCGGCCCACAGGAACTGAGAACCAAATCGTATTTGCTCACATCTATGCTTTCTACTGCGAACGGGAGGAAGGGTATAAGGTAGATAGGACGCAGTAAGCGGAGACGAAATGACAAGAAGCTGTTCAGATTGCTTGTGCATATCTTCCTTCCGCGTAGACGCGCAGACAACACCGCGGGATCAACAGATAACGCGAAGATGTCTGCATTTGGATACATATCCACAAGTATGTCAACAACTTTTTCTCCGCCGCCTCCCTCCAAAAACCACGGATGAACAATTGCAACTTTCATTCCCCCCCCAACGCAATATCTGACCATTCGGAATTATTTAAGTCACGGCACATGCCTCACAATATCCAGCATGGCGCCGAGATACCGGACGGTCACACCAGAGATGACACTTGGTCTAAACTCATCGCAGTACGTCCCTACTTTATCACAGGCGACATCTAGGCGGCGTCGATGCGATTTGTGCGATGGAATAAGCACCTGGGTGTAGGATCCGCCCTATCGCTGGAGGTAGGTCAAAGGAATTTCGCACAGTATCCGAACCTTTTTTGCAGTGGAAGAACCCTGAGCCGTTTGAGAGAATCCTTAACCTTATACATGATGACAAGCGCGCGGTGAGCGAGCGGGAGATATTCGCACCCCCAGCTTAGAGCGCTTAAGATGGATGCCTTCATCCGTAATCCGTAATCCTGACGCAAGACACGTGCAGCTTCGCGGCTGTCATCCCAGCGTTGCGCCAAGAGAGAATGAAACCCATTTAACACGAAGATCTTTTGCGTCAGTGTGTTTGTGAGTACTGCTCTTGCATAGGTCCTTGCCTGGATAGGGATTCTCTCGTCTCCGGCTTGGTTCTCGATCAATTTCAACCAACCAGTAGATGTGTAGACTCCGGGGGTTGAACCATAACCTTCGGGATGCATGATGAAGATCGCACCGGGTTCATTTGAAATAACCACCGGGAAGTTTGCAGCGACGCGCAACAAATAATCAAGATCGGTGGGCGCACCAGTTTCTTCGTCGAGCACTCCCGCCTTACGCACAACGTCCTGGCGAAAAACTACGGAGGTCCAGTCAGGATGCATGTCGTCGAGTATCGAAAGAAAGCAGTCGGGTGGTTGGTACAGCCCTGGCCTCCATTTGAGCAACGGCACTTCTATAATTCTCCCGGCTTTATCCATCCTCAAAGTGGCTGTCGCCGACATTATGGCCTCCGGATAGTTATTGAACCCTTCCAGTGCGATCTCATAGAACCGCGGCAGTAGTACGTCGTCGTCTGAAAGAAGAGAGAAGAACGGCGTGTCAACCTGCTCCATAGCTTGCATGAAGTTCTTTAGCCAGCCAATATTTGTGCCATTGCGAAAGTACTTGACTCTCGGATCGGCGCTTGACAGTCGCAGAACGGTCTCCTCAGTATCATCTCCAGACGCATTGTCATATACGCAAACCTGCACGTGCGGGTAGGTCTGGCCGAGCGCGCTCCTAATTGCGCGTTCCAGGAGCTTTGGACGCCGATATGTAGGGATCAGCGTCGTAATTACAGGTGGTTGCTCCATGCAGTGCTCTCCAGTGATAAATAAACCGATGCCTTCAGGATACAACTATGCTCCAGAGATGTTTCAACCGCGCAATTGATAGATAGCGGGTAAAGTGACTGCGCACGGTCGGGGCAACCGCGGCAGCCGCAATCAACACACAAATGGAAGTTATTAGCAGCACGCTGAACTCGCCGAACTTGCCCAGGTCGTGAGGCATCGCCCAGCGGCACAGGAAGGCTGTCGCCGTAGCTGCGGCCAAGGGAACGGCTACGTCCCAACTGTACCAGCGCCACATCTCAGCGGGAAGCAGCCGCCGGTGCATCAAAGGGACTTCAAGCAGCAGACAGCCTGCATTCGTCGCCACCAGCATCCATGCCCCGCCCATTGCGCCGTATCTCGGAACGACCAGTAGAATGGCCGGCACCATGACACATACTGCGGCGGTGTTCACCTGAACTGTCAGTGAGGTCCAGCCGTAGGCAAGCTGCATCTGGTAAGGAACACACAAGAGTGAGTTGCACAGCACGCTTAGCGCGATGACAACCATGAGAGGCGTCACCTTTTGGGCCAGCGACGGGTCTCCGGTCCACAGCCGCAGCACTCTGTATCCAAACATCATCAGTACGATGGCGGCTGAGCCGATAAGAACTGTCACCAGTTGAGCACCCTGGTGGTAGAGCGAGCTCAATGCCACGTCGTCGCGGTTCGTGGACATCTCTGTAAAGCGTGGATACAACGCCGTTGTGATCGGCCCCGTCAGAACAGACAGAGAACTTGCAACTACGCCCGCCAGGGCATAGTAACCAAAGGCTTCCAAGGATAACATGCGCGACAGCAGAATTTTATCGAGCTGACTGAACAACAAAGCCAAAAGAGTGAGCATCACAATACCCGCCGCGAAACGCCAAATCTTCAGTAATGCCGCTCCGGAGAAGCGGGCGGCTAGCGGCGCATGCGGCAACGCGCGGTAGACGATTCCGGCAAACAGCGCGACGGTAATGATCGAGATCAGGCCTTGCCAGAGGAAGAAGACTGTGATCGTCGGCGAGACCCAGGCCAGCAGTGCAACCGCACCCAAGCCACGCACCGTGGCCGTGATGCCGAGCACTATGTTCTGCTGAACTTGGCGTTGCAAGCCAATGCTTCCGCTTAGATAGAGGTCTTGCAAAAACCGCAGGGCCGCGACCAGGCCCATCATGGTAAAAGCATGGGCCACTACACCGGGCGATAGATGCTTTGGCGTGACCCAGTGGGTAGCCAGCCATCCCGAGGCGGCCCAGATGCCAAGCGTGATGGCTCCGGCAACGGCGAATCCGACCACCTCGATGCTCCGGAGCAGGTCGCGGATAGACTGGGCATTGTGCGCGCCCGCGGTGAAGCGGGCCATTTCCCGGCTCAACGCCGGCTTCATGCCCATATCAAGCAACAGCATCCAAACTTGCATCATGGTATAAATGCCGATCAGGCCATAAGCCTCCATCCCCAGGTACTTGATGTAGAGCGGCACAAAGGCAAAGCTCATCAAAGCTTGCCAACCTTGGCCGATATAGTTGGCAATGACGTTTTTCTTTAGAGACATAGGATGACCTGAGTTGCATGCCGGGATTGCAACAGGAGCTTCAGGCGCCGATACGGGATGACTTTGACTGGCGTCATACGAATAGGCTGCTCAATGCAGCCACGCCCAGCAGAATTTGTACCCTTTGGGACCGGCATGCTTTCACTTTGCAGCATTGGCGCCCCATGCCTTTATGGTGAGCAGCCTTCTGAGTTCCGGCGCGGCAACCGCGTAGTCATTCGTTCGGTTGTCGGCGACCAGGAGATTGTGTTGCTCGTTCTGTCTGAATGTGCCGCTTGAAGACCATTCGGAAACTCCGAAACGTCGCCCATCGTACCCTACAATGACGGCGTCAAGCCCCATTTTCATCACTTGCCGCGTCAGGCTCCACCGCCCGCTCTCGAATAGATACCTTCCCATGTTGGAAGGATTGCGTGGCCATCTGACGCGCTGAAAGACATCTCTCCTAATCATGAACGAACTGGTGCGGATATGCGGATTCGGAAACGCTGGAAAACCCCAGTTCCTGACCACTCCGGGTATGCCGCCGCGCCACAACATGCCGAGGCCCGGTTTACGCTTGGCTAACCTTGCCACAGCTTCAGAATATAGACTCTCGTACGAGGCTGTCGCCCCCACAAGGCCGACTCGCGGATCGCAAGCACACTGTGTGAATTTGGCCAACCATCTCGAGGCGCGAATAACACAATGGGAGTTAAAAATGCAGCATAGTTCAGAGTTAGACTTCTGCAGAGCGACACGGTATTTCCCTATGTCGAAGTCAATGTCATTCACATGAATTATCGAAACCGGAGATCCCTCGAACAAAGAAACAAGTTCAGCGATCTGGGTGGGGGCCATGTTCCCTGAGACGATGAGCGTGAGTTTATGGGATACTCCAGCCGGGAAGCGCAGATAAGATTCAGCGAACTGTCGCGCTGAATCGAGAGGATTCAGCATTCTTTCCCCGACCCAAGCCACCAGATAGAGTACTTCGATATTTTCATCTGACCTTGAATTGCTCATATCGCTCCGCCGCCTCCGAGGCTTGGCGAAGCCTCATCAGCATAGGCGTCCCATGCCGTTATGGTGAGTTGCCTTCTAAACTCAGATTCGGAGAGATACTTCAGCCATCCTGGGGCGCGAATGATGCTATGCGAATTCATCAAGCAGAATAGGTCGTATTTGGATGCCCTCAGGGCAGCTCGATACGCTCCGATGTCGTACCCTGTATCAGGCACCTCGATGACGGACGGCTCAAGACCGCCGAATAGCGAACAGTGTTCGTCGAATTGCCGCTGGTTCTGAAAGCCTTTGCAGATGAGCGTGAGCGTGTGGTCCGTTCCCGCCGGACAGTTCAAATAGGACTCAGCAAACCGCCGAGTCAGATCGAGCGGGTTCGAACCTCTGGCGAGATAGAACACCCCAATACTCTTATCATTCTCGAAGGGGCTCATGGGACCTCTCCTAACGCGATGCCTAACCACAAACAATAGGATATTGCGCCGGGGCGCTAAGACGTCTCACATCTCCAAACAACAATCGAGCTTGGATCGATCGCCCCAAAAAGCCATGGGCTCATACTCGGGATAAGGATAGTGTCCGAGATCAAGATCGATAGACCAACCGTTCTCCTTGATCCAACCTTCAACTAATTTGCGAACCGAGATGGGTCTTCCCGAACAAACATTCACAACCCCGTTATCGCGTCCGGTCATCGCCAGGGAGGCGAGGTATTGTGCAACCTCGGCAATGGGCAGGTAGTCGCGCAACTGCTCGCCGCCGGACATCTTGAATATGCGATCACCCCGCTCTACCGCCCCCTTCAGCTGCGGGAGCAATGAGTTCTCCGCCTGGCCCTCTCCATATAGGTAGAAAAGCCGCGCCCAGGTGAGATTAAATGGCGCAACCTTTTGCAGGTACTCGAGCTGGCGCCGGAGAGTATCTTTAGCAAAGCCGTAGGGGTTATTCGGCCGTGCCTCCAAATCCTCATGGAGCGGTCCTGACTGCATACCATACTCAAAGCATGTGCCCGTCACGAGCAGGTTCTTGAGTCCGGATTCGACCAGAGATTTGAGAAAGCGGTACTGGGCGGGCAACTCCTCCTCAAAATGATGCAGTGACTTGTAGTTCGGCAGCCCGCCCCATGCCAGATGTATAAGAACATCGGGCTGACCCATCAAATCAAATGCGTTTGCGGCAGCGTCTTTCAAGTCAATACGAACAACGGTATGCCTCGCGAAGGTGGAGGGAAGCTCAAGGGACGGCAGGCAGATCAGGACCGGGGATATGGAGTGTCGTTCGAGTTCTGCAACTATGTGCCGCCCAACGAAGCCGGTTGCACCTGTTACTGCGATCTTCATGGCATAAGCTCCAAATGTGGAACCGCCGTGACGAGCCGCCCGCCCCAAGCCTTAATGTACTCAAGCTGGCGAATGACTTCCGCCTTCAGATTCCAGGGTAAAACTACAACGTAGTGCGGCTTGGTGCTCTTGAGTTGGAGCTCGTCGGAGATCGGGATGCGGCTTCCTGGCATATACTTGCCCTGCTTCGCTGGATTTCGATCCACCACGAACGCGATAAGGTCTGGCCGTATCCCGGCGTAGTTCATTAAGGTATTACCCTTGGCCGCGGCCCCATAGGCCGCCACAGAGTGGCCTTCACGCTTGGCTTCCAACAAGAAGGTGAGGAAGTCGTTCTTGACCTTGTCAGTCTTGGCTTGGAAGCCGGCGTAATAGCCAGCAGTGGTCATGCCCGCCTGGCATTCGCAATCCATCAGTTCACTCACCCTGGCGCCGCGCACGCGATTGCCGGTGTCGCGGCGCTGGGCAAACACGCGGAGGCTGCCGCCGTGGCTAGGGTGTTGCTCGACATCGAATACCGTGAGCCCATTGGCGGCAAAGATTCGGTCGACCGCAGTAAGCGACAGGTAGGAAAAGTGTTCGTGGTAGATGGTGTCGAACTGGTTGTGGGCAATCAGCTTAAGCAGATGCGGAAACTCGAATGTCGCCACGCCCTCAGGTTTCAAAAGCTCGGCAAAACCCGCTACGAAATCATTGATATCGGGGACATGGGCCAGCACGTTGTTGGCGGTGGTCAAATCCGCCTGCTTACCCTGAGCTGCCAGTTCCCGCGCCAGACGCACGCCAAAGAAGTCCTCTACGATTGGGATACCCTTGGAACGGGCCGCGGCGGCGGTACTTGCGGTGGGTTCCACCCCAGTACATGGGATATTACGGCCACGGACATATTGCAGCAGGTAACCGTCGTTGGCAGCAACCTCAACTACATGGCTGCCGGCATCTAATCCGAACCTTGCCACCATGTCGGCGACATAGCGTTCACAGTGCGCCAGCCAACTGCTGGAGAAGCCGCTAAAGTAGGCATAGTCAGCGTCAAACAGTTCCTGCGCGTTGGCAAAATCTTCGGTCTGAGCCAACCAACAGCGCTCACAAACCAGCACGCGCAAAGGAAACCACTTTTCCGGACCCTTTAGTGTTTGCGCCGTTAGGTATGCGTTCGAAGGCGGCGCGGTACCCAGATCCACAAGCGAAAGCGATAGTTCGGAACTACAATGGCGGCATTTCATACGGTCACCCCGGCGAAGGCTGCTGTCACGAGAGGGTGTGCCGCATCACGGGACGACAGTTCTGTCACCGCCTCCGGCCAGTGGATTTCGAGCCGGGGATCTTGCGCGTTCAGGCCGCCCTCGGCGTCCGGCTGATAAGCGGCCGTATGAAAATAGATCAACTCGCAGTCTTCAGTCAGGGTCTGGAAGCCGTGGGCAAAGCCCTCCGGTATCAGTAAAGATCTATGATTGTTTGCGTTCAAAATCTCCGCGTGCCAACGCAGAATCGTCGGCGAGCCTTGACGCAGATCCACGGCCAAATCGAATACCTCGCCACGCAGACAGCTCACGATCTTGGTTTCGGCATGGGGTGGATACTGAAAGTGCAGGCCGCGCACCGTGCCTCGCTTGCTTGTAAGGGTGTGGTTAATTTGCACAACACCTTTGCCCGGGATCAGTGACTGCAATTCTTCTTCGCAAAACATCCGTTCCAAGTAACCGCGATGGTCGCCGACCGGTTTGCGCTGAACAAGCTTCAACCCATCCAGCGGTGTATCGAGAATGTCGAAGGAGGAGCTCATGACTGCCCCGCCGTTTCGTAAGCCCGAATTTGATCGAGACTAACAGCGGTCATGTCAGCGTCAGAGTTCCAAGCCTGATACCATGCCACTGTTTGCGCAAGCGTCTGCTCCAACGACCAGCGCGGTTTCCAGCTGAGTTCTGTTCGGGCTAGCGTGCTATCGAGGTGGAGCCTGCCGGCCTCGTGCGGGTTTTCTGCTGAGGGCGAGCATTCAACGCGGGCATTTTCGCCCCAGAGTCGCGCTGTGATCTCGGCAATTTCGCCTACGGCAGCATCGCCGCTGGCGTCTGGTCCGAAATTCCAAGCCTTGGCAAATGTAGCGCCGCCTGGAGCAAAAAGGCGCTGGGCCAATTGCAGATAACCGGCGAGCGGCTCCAAGACATGCTGCCAGGGTCGCACCGCCTGAGGAAAGCGGAGCAGCACGCATTTGCTCTCGATGAAGGCTCTTATACAGTCTGGAATGAGACGGTCTGAAGCCCAGTCGCCACCGCCGATCACATTCCCAGCTCGGACAGTCGCCACACTTGCGGGGTGATGGTTTTGTCCTGGAAAGAAGCTCGCGCGATAACTGGCTGCGACAATCTCGGCCGCCGCTTTGCTGGCGCTGTAGGGATCATGACCGCCAAGCCGATCGATCTCGCGATAAGGATATGCCCATTCAAGATTTTGATACACCTTGTCGGTCGTGATCAGAACCAGTGCGCGCACGGAGTGAACGGCGCGCACTGCCTCCAGCACATTCGCCGTTCCCATGACATTGGCGGCAAAAGTACCCAGCGGATCTAGATAGCTCGCCCGCACTAAGGGTTGAGCGGCAAGATGAAACACGATCTCTGGTTGAGCATCATTGAGCGCAACTTTCAGTTGCGCAAGATCGGCCAGATCGGCGCGAGTATCCGACGCAAGCATTGTGCGAATACCGGCGGACTCAAAAAGACTGGGCTCAGTCGGCGGATTGAGTGCATAACCATGTACCGTCGCGCCGAGACGGTGCAGCCAGAGGGACAGCCAACTACCCTTGAAGCCAGTATGGCCGGTGACCAAGATGCGCTTTCCGGCATAGAATCCGCCGAAACCCTCTTGCGCTGCAATAATGCTCACCAGACTCTCCAAGGCGCTTCGCCCGAGGCCCAAAGTTCTTCAAGCTGATTCTTGTCACGTAACGTGTCCATAGGCCGCCAAAAGCCGTGATGCTCAAACGCCATGAGTTCACCTTGCTCGGCGAGCTCCCCGAGCGGCCGCCCTTCCCAACTGGTGTGGTCACCGTCAATCAGCTCAAGACACCTTGGCGAGAGCACAAAGAAGCCCCCATTGATCAGTCCGCCATCGCCGGCGGGTTTTTCGATAAACCTGGTCACCCTGGCGTCTGTGGTCTGCAAAGCGCCATAGCGGCCAGGGGGCTGCACGGCCGCTAGAGTGGCCAGCTTGCCATGCTGACGATGGAAGGCGATTTCCTCGGTGATATTGATGTCAGCAACCCCATCGCCATAGGTGAAGCAAAAGCATTCCTCGTCACGAATGTAGGGTGCGACTCGCTTAAGACGCCCTCCGGTCATCGTGGCGTCCCCGGTATCGACGAGCGTCACCTTCCAAGGCTCGGCGTGCCGTTCGCAAACATCCATTGTGTTGTTGGCGATGTCGAAGGTAACATCCGACGTGTGCAAGAAGTAGTTGGCGAAGTACTCTTTGATGACATAACCTTTATAACCGCAACAGATAACAAACTCATTTATGTCATGGGAGGAGTAGAGCTTCATGATATGCCAGAGAATCGGCTTGCCGCCGATTTCAATCATTGGCTTGGGCTTGAGATAAGTTTCCTCGGAAATCCGAGTTCCAAGACCACCAGCGAGGATGACAACCTTCATTATATTGGCTCACTCAACCTAGTCTGAATAGCTTCTCTCGATTCAATTAGGTGTTGGGGTTGAGTAGTAAGTATATCATACCCCTGGCCCAGCATTCTGCGCGGGCGAATTGGTCCGAGCCACTGCAAGTTTGAGGTGTGCATTTACTAATCCGGCGGAAACTCCCAAAAACTGGGCGCAGGCGCGAGCAGCTAGTAGAGCCGGGGAAAGTAGTCCCACGACAGGGTCTTTTCTGATCGCTCGCAGTGTGAATGGCAGTGTACTGAGAAAAAAAGCTGCTAGCACCAGAAGCGACGCGGGCAACGCTGACCGCCTCGTCAAATCGTAGGTCACGGCAACAAGCAACGCGGGAGCAAGCAGAAGTTGGAGCTTCATTAGCTGTGGAGTGTGGCTGTCCTTTGCAGCTTTGCGGGGGTTCTTACGCAACGCAAGTACACGCCAGAATGCGAATTTATATTTCTTTTTGAGATAACTCCAAAACCTGTCAGGGTGCTTGTGGTACACGATCGCCGCAGGAGTAAATATCATCTTCCAACCGTACGCCGACATGCGGTAAGAGAGCTCGATGTCCTCTGCACAGGCAACTGGGAAAGAGACATCGTAGCCATTCATCTCAAGGAAGCGGTCGCGGCGAAACGCAGCGGAATAGGTGTCGATAAAGTCGATGCTGTCTAGTCCCGCCATTATGCGATAACGGTCTTCATATTCGATTTGAACGAAGCGAGCAGCCAAGCGCTTCTGGCAAGTGCGGTAAATCCCCTTCGCTCCGACAACCTCCGCATCGTTGAAAGGCTCAAGCATCGCGTCCAGCCAGTCCGGCATCGGCACACAGTCATCATCCGTAAAAAGGATGATGGCTCCCTGAGCCTCATGGGCGCCTCGATTGCGCGCTGCCGCGGGGCCCGCATTTATTTGTGAGATGAGGCGGACAGCAGGATAACGCTCAAGCACCTCCGCGGTATTATCGGTTGAACCGTCGTTGACGACTAGAATCTCTAGATTGCGCCCAACAGTCTGGTCCAGAAGTGCATCCAGGCAATTTCCGATGCGCAAAGCTCCATTGAACGTCGGTATGATGATCGATACGGACGCCGCGTCGATGGGACTCCCCACTGGTTCTCTCCAATTTAAGAAGCGGCCTCAAGTCTATCACCCGACCCCGAGCAACAGAAACGAGACCGCTTTCCGGTAATGCTCAAAGAGATTTTGAATCGAGGTGCTTACGCAGTCGCTCCTTGCGTCTTACCAGCACCAGTACCAGTTGCATTGGTTTTATCGTGCTGGCTGCCGCGCAAAAGATATTTCGACAGCGTGACAAAGCCCTTCAGATTACGCTGCAGTTCACGGCGGTCTTTCACTGATTGCTTCAGCTTGTACCACAAATAGGAAGGAGCGAGATAAAAACTCCGACGCGCGCGATCGCAGAAGCTGACCAGTTGCTCATGAGTAATGTTCGGCAAGGTGACCACGCTGTTGTGGAGGCCGTCCTTCGTCAACCATGCACCCCAGTCTTCAATCTGAATGTAGTCACGCTTCTTCGCTTCTTGATACGCAACGGTTCCCGGATAGACCATGATGGGAAAAAACTGCGCCGTATCGGGCCGAAGTTTCTTTGCGAAGCTCAGAGTCTTCTCCATGCTGGCGGGGGTCTCATTCAGGTTGCCCACCATGAAGCAACCATGAACCATGATTCCGGAGTCTTGGCAGACACGGACGAAGCGGTGTGCTTCCTCGTGATACTTCGCATCACGTCGGTCATCATTGTTCTTGTGCATGCCGTTGATGACTTCAACATCCCCGCTCTCGAATCCGACGCAGAATAGCCGGCCACCCGCTTTATGCAGCGTCGAAAGCAATTCTTTCTCTGCGCCAATGTCCGCGCGGCAGTTGGCATCGAACGGTAGTTTGTTGCCACGACGAATCAATTCGTTCGCCAATTCAAGTGTGCGTGGTTTGCTGACAATAAAAGTGTCGTCTTCCAGCATCACAGTCTTGATCTCAGGCATTTCACGGGCCACAAAATCAAATTCGTCGGCCACATTCCCAACCGAGCGGTAACGCATCGTATGTCCGCTGAAGGTCTGTGGGTAAACGCAGAACGAGCAATGATACGGGCATCCGCGGCTGGTATCGAAGACCACCAACGGCCAAAGCGAGTGGCCATAAAAGTAGTCTGGTGTATGTAGGAAACGCTTATAGACCTCGGTGACAAAGGGCAGCTCATCGAGATTATGGATCGCTGCGCGCTGCTGGTTGCTGACTATCTCCCCGGTCCCTGCACGACGCCATACTAGGCCATCCACACTGGAGAGGTCGGCACCGCACGATTTCGCGGCGAGCCAGTCGCGCACGGTGTACTCGTACTCGCGGATTGCAACTGCCTGCAGGGAGCTCGACATCGCGAGCGTCTCTTTGGGGAGAGAAGAGACGTGCCTTCCGACCAGGAGAACATGCAGCGAAGGATTGGCTGCGACCAATGACTCGACGACGCTCACGTCGTTGAGAATGCTGGGGGTAGAGGTATCGCAGACTACTGCTTCGATGTTTTTCGCCTCAATCCGGTCGATGACCGCCTGGACAGAGTAGCCAGCCGCTGGGGCGTCAACCAAGTCCACGTCATGCCCATTCTTAATCGCGACTCCCGCCGCTGTCGCCAACCACTTGGGGTAGTACAACGTGCCACTCTTGGTAACCGCGGGACTACGCTGTTCGCGAGAATAACGCGGGTGAAAGGGGGGATTGAGAAACAAAACACGCATAATATCAGCCTCCGGATATTTTCGATAGTATCACGCGCGAAAGTAGCTGAAGTCATTTTTGATGGCGATGATTCAATTTCCTAAAATGCGATTGCCCTGACCCGTCCGATAGGATTCTGCTGAATTTAAGTGGACACCAGAATACTGGAGTCGCAGCAGGTGTTGCCACTGGCCAGCCAGGCGCCACGCCCTCAGACCGCAAAGTAGGCTCACTGGCTGTTTTGCGCCCTGCGGTCCGCCACCTAATATCTCTCGGGAGCTTGATAATGATCTGGGATCTGGGTCTATGAGAACAACGGGGCACATCAATGATCGATCTTCAGGACCGCGGGTCGTCCATGAGTATGACATATTGTGACTTTCAGTTCTGGTGTTGACCGCAAGTCATTCGTCACCCCGTTAATGAGAGAACGCGGTTCACAGTCTCTCTAGTTTATCTGCCAACATACCGACGATTGATCGCCAGTCTCTATGGTGTTGGCCGAAGTCTCGGCAGTGATGACAAAGGAAGTACCCGCAACAACGGTGCCAATACTAGGCACGCCTACCGCAGTGGATGCGTTGGCAACGCAGCGCGTGAGTTTGTAAACACATGTTGCGCTTGGGATGCATGCTGCACCGTTGCTCACGGTAATGGTTCCAGAAGAAAGTACTGCGATCCCGAATGCCTCTGTTCCTGGAACTAGAGAAACTTTACCCGTACTACTCCCTGTGTTTCCGGTCGCCGTTGAGGGTAGAAGTGTGCCATTGGCATTTGCATAGGTCGGAGCAGTAAAGACGCCTGTGGGAGTAAATCTGAAAACATTCGCGCTTCCGTAAAACCCCCAGGACGCGGCGTTGCTTGAGCTACCATTACTCGAATACATGAATTGCTGAACAAGGGAATTATTTGTCGTTCCGCTCACCCCGAAGAAGTGTTGCGTAATCTCCCCGTCTCTCGCGTTCGGAGCGTATTCGGTTACGACTGGAATGAAGGAGGCAACCGCCGGATTCGTGACGCCGACTGGGCCATTAAAAATGGCGGCCCCATAGGGATAGAACTGAAGATTTCCAAAGGCGTCCACATTGAAATGAGCATCGCGCACAACACCGCTTGAATCGTAAGCCTGCAGACGGATAAATGGGCTAGGGCTAGATGCTTTAGAACCTGATGGTTGAGCTCGAAGAATATCTGAGACAGCTCCAGTAGCAGTCGAAAATCCAATTGACCATGGTCCTCCAGTCCCATAAGGAGGCGCGACTAAATAGCCTATAGCACCAAGTGGAGTGACGTTGAAAGCTCCGTTTACAATAACCCCATTAACGGCAGTGGACTTATTGTTGACATTGACATCAAATTCCGCCCCATCAAGTGTTACCCCAGTGTTTCCCCTCGTGTCGGCTGCCACGCTATTGATGGCTTCGCAGTATTGATTGCTCCCTTTACACACTGTCTGGCCGTAAACGCCAACAGCGAAGGTTGTAGAAGATAGATTGTCCACAAACCCGGCCACCCCATTTGCCTGATGCATCGTCCCGGTTGATGGCACGGACAACGCTCCTACTATAGAGTTGACCCCAGGGTAGCCTTGCTGCGCCAACAACTCTGCTTGCCACGGCATAGAATTGATGTTGACCGTGTGATAACTCACACTTGAGCTTTCGGTCACGGCATCCGTCGAATTGATGCTGATCGGACCAACCGTCGTCTGCGCGCTGGTCTGATTAGGCGATATCGGTCCAGTTGGATTTCCATATACCACTTTCTGGTCTATCCTGCAGAGCGGCGCCGATCCAAGCGAAGCGCTGACATAGCAGACGGTGTATAAGCCGGGGGCAAGATAGGCCGAACAATTGCCAAAACTATCCGTGGTCGTTTGCCCCTGACCTCGAAAGATCGGGTAGATAACAGTGCCTGTAGAATTCCCGTATACATTTGCGAGTGGCGTAAGTGCGATCGTATTCGCGGGCTGAGTGAGAAAATAGACCTGTGCGCCTAAAATAGCGTGGCCCTGCGCGTTCTGCAATCGGCACGCCTGATACAACCCTAATTGGGCACAGGCGCACCGCGCCGCAAGCATCATGAATGTTAATAATGCGATGCCTTTGGACATGAATCCCCCTGCAATAGTATCTTCGCTGCAACACCTTCGCCCGAATCAAACGTCAGGCCGGATACGAGGAAGCGACAGAAATAGATGACACGTTGACGCTTTCTTTGTCCAAGCGAGTCGTGCGGGAAGTGCGAATGCCTTCTGCGTAAACGCCAATGATTTCTTGCGGTTGTAGCACCTCACGGTCAAAAGTTGGCGTCCACGTCGACACCATTACAGTCTTACACGCTGGCCACGCGATGAATGGTCGTGGCCGAGCCATGATCTGCGCCGCGCCGCCCCACCTATCTACCAAAGTGTCACTTTTATGTTATAGATTCATTCAACTCGGAATGGTGAGACCTTGCGAGCGAGGCTTTCCCGTCCTCACATGCAAAGTCACAACAAGCACAAATAACTCGCTTGTTTATAAGCATTTAGGCTGCAATTCGTTCAATTTAAGTCGCATTTCCCCCAAAAGTGTCAAATTCTCGGCAATCCAATACCCTCGATTAGTTCAATTCTCAGCAACCTGAAACGCGTGCGCAGACTGCCCCGTAGGTTCATGTCGCGAAGAAATACAACCCTCCGAGCAGCCATTTGCTCTTGTTTGCAACCCTGCAGGCAGCCTTTTCGGCTATGTAGAACAACCCTCCGAGCAGCCATTTCAACTGTCCGTGCGCAACGAAACGGGCGCGGATTTCCTAGCGCTTCCCAGCCGCCTGCACCAGCAATTCCACCGACGGAACCACCATGTCCAGCAGCACCGCATGCGGCTTTCCCGCATCCTTCAGCCAAGCCGACTTCTCTGCAACCCCGCCCGCGTCGGTCACTCGATGAGCGCTCAAATCGTCCAGTGCATCGAGCCCTATCTGCGCGGTATGAGACAAGTTAAGCGACAGCGGGGCCAGCTCCTCCGTTAGTTCCGATCGCCCCAGCAGCGGCTGCAGCTTGGCATCGTTGTCGCGCCACAGCACCAGCCAGTCCCGAGCCAGTTGCAACTGTTCAGCCGTAGCTTTTCCCTGAACAATCAGCTTGGCAAGATCGTTGAACCTGCGCCCCATATCGCTCTCCGGAGGCACCGCATCAACCAGCCGGTTCAGCGGCGTATCGCTCTGATAATCCTTGAGTTGCCCGCGTGTGTAGCCCTCGGGAGGCTGCACCACGGCAGCCAATATCCTCAGGAACTGCGGGTCGTCATCGCCGCTCATCCGCTTCACCATCAACTCAGCAAAGTACTTGTGTTTTAGTCCATAGTATTCGAGCTTCTGCGATACGACCGCCAGCCGCGCGTACATCGAATCCACGTCTCGAACTTCCTGCGGAGACCACAGCCGTTCCGCGATCGCCGCCGTGCGCGGCCAGATGCGGCTGTCGATGTTCTCCGGAGTCACAAACTCGCTCCACATCGTTGCTTCGCCGCCCAGCACCCGCGCCCTCTGTTGCGGAGTAAGCGACGCACCATCTCCGCTCAGCGGATCAACCAGATAGTGTTGCGCCGCGGACTGGTTCAGGTCGATATAGTAGCCATTGGAAAGAAGACCACGGTTTCCTTGTTTCGCGGCTTGAGCCAGAGATGCCTGACCGCGCCACGATTGAATCACCACGTCCCGCGGCGTCTCGCGTTGCAACACCTCGTCCCAGCCTTCCATGATCTTGTGATGGCCCGCCACCAGCTTTTGAAGCCTTCCAGTGAAGTAGGCCTGCAAAGCCGCATCGTCTCTCAGACCGTGCGTGCTCATATATGCCTTGATGCGCGGGTTTGCGTCCCACTCCTTTCCGTCGCACTCATCGCCGCCAATATGGAAATAGGAATCCGGAAACAGTGCCGTCATCTCGCCCAGAAACTTATCGAGGAACTGATAAGTTGTCTCGCGGGTCGGGTCCATCGCGCCGTCGAAGACGCCCCACTTGGTTACGATCTGATACGGGCCCGGCGCGCTTCCCAGGTCCGGATAGCCGGTCAGCCACGCGCTGGTATGACAGGGCATATCGAATTCAGGAACCACGCGGATTCCGCGCTCCTTCGCGTACTCAATCACCTCGGCAACTTGCTGTTGCGTGTAGAAGAGTCCTCCGGATCCTTTTCCTTGCAACTTCGGAAACAGCTTGCTTTCCACGCGAAAACCCTGATCTTCAGAAAGGTGCCAATGGAAAACATTCAGCTTCACGGCCTCCATTCCGTCCAAGTTCCGTTCAATCACCGGGACCGGCATAAAGTGCCGTCCAACGTCGATCATGAGTCCGCGCCATGGGAAACGAGGCTCATCGTCGATGGTCACCACCGGCACGCTGAATCCCTGCGGCGTGATCCTGACCAGTTGCAGGAAGGTTTGCAGTCCATGTAGAGCGCCCAGGGGATTGGCGGCGGTTAACTGCACATGAGTCGTAGTGACGACCAGATGATAGGACTCATCTTCGCCCAGCTGCAGAACAGGTTCGACGGCGCCGGCGGTGTTGATGGTGAAGTTTGGCTGATTGGCGTTCGCCTCTCCGGAGAGCGGGATTCCCGTCTCCCGGGAGAGAGTAGTCAGGAAGCGCCGGGTAGCCGAAACAATCACTGGATCGGTGGTCCTACCGAGACCGATACCAAAGCTTCCGTCAATCAGGAACTGGCCCTCGCCCTGCATCACATGCGCAGGCATGGGCATGAGCGCCAATTCGGTTTTCTGCTGGGCGCAAATAGGGGATGCACAGATCAGAACCCCGAGGACCGGAACAATAGCAAACGCTGGACGCAATCTCATAAACCTCTTTAGCTGCAAATTCATCGGTTGCAAATCATCGTAATGCTACACGCTTTGCCATGCCCCCTGTCGAGTAGCGGGTTGCGTTCCGCAGGTAAACGGAGTGGTATGACCACTGCCACCAAGGGTATGATTGCGGGGAAACAAAAAGACCATTTTCGCGGAGCCCTTGTGACCAAAAATCGAATCACACTCAACCATCAATTGCTTTTGCTTGCCGCAGTGTACGCCGTGTGGGCCATCCCGGCGTGTGCGCTCGATTCATCGGCGTCCTGTAACCCGCAGAAATACGGAAGCAAGGGAGACGGTATTGCAAAAGATACAGTGGCAATTCAGAAGGCGATTGATGCATGCGAAAGCCGGGATGGTGGAACGGTCGAGTTAACGGCCGGGACCTACCTCAGCGGTCCCATTGTGCTGAAGAGCAACATCACATTGCAGCTCGATAAAGGTGCTACGCTGCTCGGCTCGCCGGATCACGCCGACTATCTACCGAAGACTGAATTCAGGGAACCTGGTTTGCAATCGCTTGTCAGCGCCACAAACGCATCGCACGTTTCTATTACAGGCGAAGGCGTAATTGACGGAGCAGGGGAGAGTTGGTGGGAGATGGCGCGCGGTGTGAAAAATGCGGGAGTGATGGGGTCAGATCACCCGCGACCGAGATTGGTGGTCTTCGATCACTGCATCCATGTTCTGGTGGAGGGGGTCACTCTTCAGAATTCTCCAATGTGGCAGTTGGTCCCTTACTACTCAGACGACGTCATAATCCGGAATATCAAGGTTCTTGCGCCAGCCCACTCGCCGAATACGGATGCCATCGATCCTTTTTCCTCGTCGCACGTAGTGATCGACCATGTCTTTGCAGACGTGGGCGACGACGACATCGCCATCAAGTCGGGAGCGATTGGATCTCCGGGACCGGACGAACCTAGTAGTGACATTACAATCACCGATTGCACTTTTCTGCACGGGCATGGCCTTTCGATTGGGAGCGAGATTGCAGGAGGCGCGAGAAACATACGCGCGGAGCGTATACACTTCGACGGTACGGACAGCGGAATTAGGGTGAAAGCAAATCGAGACAGAGGCAACGATGTGGGACCCCTGTTGTTTCGCGACATCGATATGAAGGACGTAAAGAACGCGCTTATCATCAGCGAGTACTATCCTAAGGTTCTGCCGCCCGACTCAGAATCACCGCAGCCGGTTTCGAGGCTGACACCGCACTTTCACGACATCACTCTGGAGAATGTGATTGCCATTGGGAGCGCTTCTGCTGGCGCAATTGTTGGATTACCGGAAGCCCCGGTTGCAGGCGTTGTTTTGAGGAATGTAAAGATCGGTGCGCAGCATGGGATGACGATCGGCTATGCCGACGTTACCGAAGCGGGTGTGGAAGTAACAGCTACTGAGGGGCAAGCGATGATGAATCTAGCGGGTGCAAAAGTGGTCGAGATTCCAGCCGCCAAGAGGTAGAAGAATCGCCGGGAGTTTTAACCTTGAGTTACAACAGATTCGTGTTGATGATGTTACTCGCCGGGCTGTTAAGCGGCAGTCCGAAATCTGCAAACGAAGTGGTGCGACCATGGTCAGTGCGCGTGGCAAACGCTGCAATCGAGCGGTGGCCCGATGGGCGTTTTGTGCCGCCAGGGCAACAGTGGGCCTGGAATTACGAGCTTGGAACATTGCTGCAGGGAATAGACGCCGTTTGGTTGATGACTGGAGATGCGCGGTACTTCAACTACATCAAGGACTCCGTCGATCAGTTTGTCGAGCCTGATGGATCGATTCCTACCTGGAAAGAGGATGAGTATCAGCTTGACAGTATTCTGATGGGGCGGCAACTTCTATTGCTTTCAGGCGCGACGCATGATCCTCGCTATGCGAAGGCCGCAACGTTGCTTTACGGGCAGCTTGTTCATCAGCCAAGAACGGCCTCGGGCGGATTCTGGCATAAGGAGAGGTATCCGAACCAGATGTGGTTGGATGGCCTGTATATGGCGGAGCCGTTTTATGCTGAATATGCTTCCACCTTTGGGCATCCGGATGCATTCAACGATATTCCTCACCAGTTTGCACTGCTCGATGAACATGTACGCGATGAGAAGACGGGCTTGCTCTATCACGGTTGGGATGAGTCGAGGCAGCAACGATGGGCAGACAGCAGGACAGGCGCTTCATCGCAATTCTGGGGACGGGCAATGGGATGGGCGATGATGGCGCTGGTGGATACGATTGGTTATTTCCCCGCGACCGATCCGCGGCGACAGCAATTGTTGGCTCAATTCAGGCGGGATGCGGATGCAGTGTCGCGTTACCAGGATAGCGCGACGGGGCTGTGGTACCAGGTACTGGACAAAGGTGGAACCAAGGGAAACTATCTGGAGGCATCGGCCTCCAGCATGTTTGTCTATTCGCTGGCGAAAGGAGTCAGGATGGGTTATCTTCCTGCGGCTGATATTGTCAATGCGGAGCGCGGCTACAACGGGATCCTGAGTCACTTCATTGAGGTGGGGCCACGAGGTGCGGTATCTCTTACCGGAACAGTAAAGGTTGGGGGCCTCGGCGGTGATCCTTATCGCGATGGGAGCTACGCTTACTACATAGGCGAGAAGACGGTCACAAACGATCCCAAGGGAGTGGGCGCCTTTTTGCTGGCAAGCGTTGAGATGGAGACGGTGCGAGGTGCGGTACACAGCGATTCGGTGCGATGATGCCATCCTCGACTTTCGCGTCGGGCCTCATGGGATCCATATGCGTCTCGGTCTATGATCGGTTGAATTATGCACTGGTTTTGAGAGGATATCGGGTGCGGAGTACCACGGACATTCGGCGCGAGCGGAATGTTCTTTTCGGCGCGAAGCGAGCCATTCAGAACGGGGAGCACGGATGAATCGAAATGAGGTTCGGACTCAGATTCAGGATGTTGGGATTTTGCCTTCGGTGCGTGTTTCGTCCGAGGAACACGCTCGATTTGCTGCAGAAACAGTGTATGCAGCTGGAATTCCGGTGGTTGAGATCACGCTGACTGTTCCCGGTGCGCTGAAGTTAGTTCGTGACCTGGCAAAACGATATCCCGGCCTGGCAATCGGCGCGGGTACGGTTTTGGACGAGGACTTGGCGCGGCAAGCAATTGACGCCGGAGCCCGATTTCTGACAAGCCCGGGGTTCGTTCCGGAGGTGGTCGCTTATGCAAACAAGGCGGATGTGGTGGTATTTCCTGGAGCACTAACGCCGACTGAAGTGATCGCGGCATGGAAGGCCGGTTCCGATTTCGTCAAGATCTTTCCATTGGCGCCAGTGGGTGGTGTGCAATACGTTCGCGCACTCAAGGTGCCGCTGCCGCAGATTCCGCTGATTGCAACTGGGGGCGTGAATCAGGTGACGGCGTTCGATTTCATATTGGCCGGAGCGAGTGCGATCGGTGTCGGCAAAGAGTTACTGCCAAAGGAGTCTTTGGAACTTCGTCAGGAACATCGGATTCACGAACTGGCGCGGCGATTTCTTACAATGGTGAGAGAGGCACGAGCGCAACGGGATTCGGACTAAGCTTTAGGTGATGCACTTTAGAAGGGTGATTTGACGTTGTTGGGAACGAGTGCAAAACTGACGCGACTGCTCAGACAGAAGGTCGAAAACACTGTTTCTAAATGGCGTCCCCGACGGGATTTGAACCCGTGTTATCGCCGTGAAAGAGACGCCGGCGAACGTAACTGATTGAAACTAAAGAGTACGGTTGGCCATCAAAAGGACGTTTTGGAACCCTGGGGAACGCTTATCGAACCCCTATCGAACCCACGCAAAAGTGCTTCATCCATTGTGAATTCCAATTTGTTGGAACGCCTTTTTTCGCTGACCTGCTGGCTCCTGATGCGTTTGAAGCGGGATCGTATGAGCGGAATATTGGACCAGCACGGTCGACCATTTCCAGTTACGGTCATTCGGGCCGTACATGTTCCCAGGCATGCAGATCTTGCTCAAACGTTGACCCGATTCTTCAGGTCATGATAGCGTCAAACCATGGCGTTTCCTCTGCTTTGCTGTTGTCGCTGCGTCCAGCCTTTCTTTGGGTGAGCCGCGACAGTCTGAGATATCCCCGAACCGCCGTCTCCAGAGCTCATCCGAATGACCCCATCGTTTGCTAGTGCATCCGTCAACAAGCCGGCCCTGCGCCCGGACCTATCTGCGACGGTTCAGCTTCGGAGGGATTAAATGGAACTCGCAACTCATGAACGACTTGTGCGTGATTTGAGCGGCTCGTCGAAATTGTCCGCCGCGTTCTCGCGAACGCCTGAGGAACTCGCCAACATCGTTTCGCTGTTCGCGTCGTCCGAGGGATGGATTAACCGGGTGCGGCTTCGCTCGGAGCGGCGCTGGTATGAACGGCTATATCAAGGTTCGAACCATGACATTTGGGTGATCAGTTGGTTGCCCGGGCAATCAACGGGGTTCCATGACCACGGTGCGTCCTCGGGAGCCTTCGTCGTCGTAACCGGAACTCTTGAGGAGCATCGTCCCGGTGAGCAAACCCGCGTGATCCCTCCGGGACAGTCGCGCTCATTCGGTCCTGACTACAAGCATGACGTACGGAACGCCTCCCTGGCACCCGCCATCAGCATCCACGCATACTCTCCTCCGCTCAACGAGATGAACGAATACGAATTGGATGAGGGTCTACTAGTCCTTCGCGAACGCGTGTCTGAGACGGCTAAGACGCCCAATCAAGAGTGGCGTGTGCAGACGCAGAAACACTTAGATCGTGTTGGTGCCTTGAGCATTGAGCAGGTCCTTTCAGCTGCGCGGGGCCGACTTCGCCGTTTATCTCCGGATGAAGCCTCTGAGGCCGCGGTCAAGGCTGAGGCAATACTCGTCGATATTCGTCCTGAAAGTCAGCGTGCCATCGAGGGGAGTATTACGGGCGCGTTGATTGTCGAGCGTAACGTCCTCGAGTGGCGGTTCGACCCGTCCGCCAGCACGCGTCTGCCCGTCGCAACCGATCATGACGTCCAGGTGATCGTTTTCTGTTCCGAAGGCTATACCTCAAGCCTCGCGGCTGCGGCTTTGCAGGAGCTCGGTCTCTGGCGTGCAACGGACATAGTTGGTGGGTTTCATGCATGGCGTGCGACGGGGCTACCGATTGTGCCACCAAGTCAGGCTTCTTAGCTCAGGAAGCGCTGCTTGAGCCCTATTGTCCACTTCGCTCCATGGCCTGCTCAGGAAAGTCAGTCCTATCGAGAATCGGGGCCTTCAAATCAACCACAGTTGCTTTTCATGAGACGGCAGAATGAATTTGAGGCTATTTCACAAGATTCAAGTTGGTTTTATATGTGCGATTCTCTCAACCGGTTGGATCTTCGCGCAGCCACCAGGTAAAACGCTTCTCGTGGTCGCGCACCCGGACGATGAGTATTACTTCGCTGCGACGGTGTACAGGATGGCCGTGCAATTGGGTGGAAGGGTGGACGAACTCATCATTACGAACGGAGAGGGCGGCTTTCGATATTCGACTCTGGCCGAACCTTACTATAAAAAGTCGTTGACGACTGAAGCGATAGGCCGCAAAGAGCTTCCCGCTATTCGCAGGAAGGAGGCCATTAATGCTGGAAAGGTACTCGGAATCCGGAAGCACTTCTTTCTCGGTCAAAAAGATGAACACTTTACAACTGACGAAGAAGATGGCCCGAACCACGGATGGAATTCAGCGCTTGTAAGCGCCAAGGTTGCAACCGTACTAAAGCAAGGACACTATAGATATGTATTTTCCGTGCTTCCTCGCTCGACGACACACGGACACCATAAGGCCGCCACGGCGCTGGCTGCTAATGCAATTCAAACTCTGCCGGAAAACCTTCGACCGGTTTTGCTCGGATTCGATACCGACGCAGCCGATTACATTCCCTCCCCTCAGGCCGAGAAGAATCAGAGATGGACTTCATCGTATGCATATGCCTTCGATAGAATCACCGCATTCGGCTTTCAAGACGCTCTGACGTATCAAATTGTCGTCAATTGGATGATCGCCGAACATAGGTCCCAGGGGCTTCTGCAGACGATGGTGAACAAAGATCCTGAAGAATACATGTGGGTCGATATTGAGAGCGCTCCTGAAGCTCAAACTGCAGCAAACTTTCTGTTTCATCTTCTACGAACGGATTCGGTGCCCAATGGAAAATCGCAATGACGTCCGGCTCATCGCAATGGTTCACATGCCGACCCCTCCCGCAACTCCGGAACAATTCGTGCTTTCGGTGAATGGCTCTTTGCGAAAAATCGTCAGAGAAATGCGGGGCTTGAACCCGTCCTATCAGAATGCAGTTCGTGAATTTCAAGAACGCTACATCGTTGCGCTCCTAATCAAGCATGCCTGCCACCTCGGCAAGACTGCGGAGGATCTGAGGATGCATCGGAATACACTCACACGCATCATCCGCAAACTCAAAATTGACCCCAAGCAGATTCGAGGGCTCACGCGCGCAAGGACCAGCGATCACACTTCGCTCAGAAGTCACGCCCATTTGGCTTGGCAGCACCCCGGTGAAATCGTCAAATGGAATAGCGAATTACATGGGCCGCGTCTTAATATCGGGGCAACTGTCGGCGCCTGAGCCGCAAGTCGGTGTTGAGCTAAGAAACGGCACTTAGGATTGAGGTTGGTCAATATGCGTTTGAAAATCCTGAATGTTGGAGAGCCATCGCTGCGAGCAACTTCGCAACAGCTATCGAAGAAGCAAATCCTGAGCCCTACGATTCAGAACCTTATTGAGTACATGAGGGAGACACTTCGCGACGCTCCGGGA
>JBEKUP010000064.1:0-28104 GCA_049514915.1 Occallatibacter sp.
TGGGTCGCATCGTTTTCCCCAGAAAACTGCGTCGATTTCCACGCCTTCAGGGAAATTCTAGACCACCCCATAGCAACAATCATCTGCTTTGATAGGCCTCTTGCCGGCTTTTCAGGATCGACGAATTAGTTCCCGCGGCAGTTCGACACCCTGCGGAATAGGTGTCGATTGGAGTGCTTCGGCCTGCGCCTGTCGCCTGCTGGTGGCAAGCTGTTCAAGAAAGTCTGTGGCCGAGATCAAGTTCGTTTCCTCCCAGAAATACGGAAGCCGCGATGCGGCCATTCCTGGCGACATGCGGCTGATGAGGGATAAGTGAATTTATGGTGGTTGTGCAGCCTAGCTGGTGCGATTCGCCGCTACTCGTCGATCAAGGAGCTTGGAGGGATTCCCGGTTCGGCGATTTCCTCCGACGTGGCAATCGGTTCTGGCGAGGACACATCGGAACCGGAAAGCTCGTCCGCACCGGTGTAGATCTCTTCGGTGTTGTGGTTATAGCGCAGAGCAAAGTCGCAACTGCTGCGACCGCTCGGTTCGAGTAAAAGCGTGCACTGGTCCAGGAAGCGGCAGACACGCAGAGAGTCCGTCCAGTCAGAGGATGAAGAGTCTTCAAAATCATTCATGTCATGGTTTTCCTCGCCAGCGATGTAGTTGTGTTGGGACGAGCGCGATGAGAGCGCGGGGCGTGGCCCGTCACAGTTGTAGTTGGAATTGATGGGGGAAGAAGGGCGGGATAGCCTTCCGGTGAGAATACATATCTCTCGCACCTCGGCTACAGTCGGGCGGT
This sequence comes from Occallatibacter sp., assembly GCA_049514915.1. GTDB lineage: Bacteria > Acidobacteriota > Terriglobia > Terriglobales > Acidobacteriaceae > Telmatobacter. Next base: position 785 of record JBEKUP010000064.1, read on the forward strand.
TCTATATTTCGCCCTGACCACGCCGGCATCTGAAGTGAACCTCGTTCACCCTGCTTATTTCCATACTGTTTTGAGGCACTGGTCTGTCCTGCGACGAGTGCGAAAGAGGGGCGAAGCCGGTACGAATCGACTCAACGACCCGCCGCGATCAATGACCACGGAAGGCAACAACATCCCGAACTCGGGTGGGGAGTGTGCGCTGCCATTGCGAGACGGTTCTTGCATAGATGAAACTCCAGAAATGACACGGAAAGTGAAGGCACCAGAAAGCGCCGTCGCAAAGAAGAAGTTAAGTTTTTCGTTTTGAGAGAAGCTAAGAATGGAAGGTTGTCGGGTTTTTAGGCCTTACGGGATGGAAACAGTGCAAAATATGGAAATTCTGCAAATATGTTGTCGGCAGCCCGACAAGCACAAACTACTGATTCTCAACTATGTTAATGATTCTAATGGAATTGATCTAGATGTATGGCGGAGAGGGAGGGATTCGAACCCCCGATAGCCTTGCGACTATGTCTGATTTCGAGTCTGATTTTGGCAGTTTTGCAGTGCGTCGAAGAGCACTGCAAAATATCGCGTATCTGCTTATTGTTCATGGTCTTGTAAGGGATACATCTGTTGCAGTATTTTGCAAAAAAATGCACAAAAGTCGGAAACCAACAGCCACCAGAACAGCCACCGGGGCTTCACCTGATTTTGCGAAATCAACCAATTTTTGTCCCAATATATGAATATGTTTTGCAGAGCGTAGGATTTCTGGGGACGGTTCTGAACAATTATTGCGACAAAATCGGGTTGAACAGCCACCAAAACAGCCACCGAATTTCAGCTCGTTGAAGAACAACTGCCCTTTCGTCCGGCAATCTGTTTGAAGCAAGTTACGAGTGGCAACGTGCCTCACCGCATGGTGTGAGGGATCACCTTCGAATCATAAAATGAACGGATTCTTTCAAACGCCGGTTCAAGAGCAGGCGCTAAACCACATTCCTTCGCAAACGATTCAAACGGAATCTGCCAGTCGTGCGGAGGCGCGTCCAAGGTAGTTGGTATGTGGTGCGTGTCTCGCCGTTCAAAAGTCAGCCGCAACGCCTCAGCACATCTTTCATGATCCAACTTCCCCTCCCCAATCAGTAGCGCCAGATCTACCAGATCCTTCACGCGGCTGTTAGGGGTACTGCGCGGCAGTGTATAGGCGTGGATTTTCTCTGCGAATTGTTGCTCACGGGCGATCAATTGCACCGAAGATGGCTCGACGCCGGCAAACGCAAGCCAATCATTCGTGGCCACCGTTTCAAGTGGTCTCATCACCACATCGCCAATCCCTACGTCGAGATGAAACTTCGCAAAGATTCTTCCGTCCATATGAGTCTCGACCGGATAGCGCGCTCCACCGTAGGGCGCCGCCGTTATGTCCAGCATGGCCGCACCAATGGTGTACTCAAACCAGTCGGGCAGAGACTTGCTGGCAGCGTCTTGCAGAATCTCCCGTACAGTCTGATTGGTGTCGGTGCTGCTAACAACAGCAGAGACTGCGCGCTGGAACGCCAGGTCAATGTCCACGGTAGATCGCGCGGATTTGAAGCGAAGTTCCAGAGCGTAGCCGCCCTTCAATGCCCAAGGAGCCAAGTCTCCGCTGAATAGCCTTGCCAACAGACGGTCGAAGGATACTTGGCGTCTGAGGCGGTTGATGTCGATCTGATCCGTCTGTGATTTCCGCTTCAGACGCTCTTCGAGAGCCACTCGAAAGGCTCCCGCCGTCGCGTATGTTTTGATTGTCGCCATTATGCGACCTGCCGTAGCATCTCTTCGAGGATCTTGCGTGTTGGTTCGCTGAGTTGCGCATCCCGAATCTGTTGGCGGGTGAGGATGCCCAGGTCAACAGCCTGCGTCAGCGCCTGCCGAATGAAGTTCCGCTCAACCTCGTCGGACTCAATCAGATCAAGGATCGTTCGGAGTGGCCGAGTGTACTTGTAGCCAGGGCCGGTCTGCACATCGCTCGCAGGTAGATCGGCATAGTGGAGTACCAGAATGCCCGGAATCTGGCTATTGCGTCGGAAGTCCCTGGGAACGGTCATGTGCAGCTTGGCCGGATTCAGGTCTGATAGGTTGAAAAGACTGATAGCCGTCTGATGGCTGTACACACCCTCGACCTCCTCATTCCGGTCGCTCGACCAGAGCGACCAAAGGGCGAGGTCGGGCCGGTCGGTCGCCGGAAACTGAGTGAGGCGGTAGATTCCGCGATGTTCACGAATCCAGTTCCCAGCCTGCACATGATACGGGTGGGTATTCTCGGCGAACCCCGCAGCCTTGGCCTGCTTCGTGGTGAAGTAGCCTTGCTGCTGCTGGGCCAGCTCGAAAAGCCGTACCGATGCATCTCGGTGGGACTGTGCCATAAACACAATACTACAACTATTTTGTAGTATTGTGCTATTCTCACACCCGCTACCTTTACAGCTACAGCTACGACCTCGCATCAGAAAATCCATAAATTTCAGATTTGATGGAGGATATACGAATTCGACGCTATAATCTCCCATCCTTAACCTCAACTGACAATCCGTTCAGGGTGGTCGGCACGGGCGTACTTCCGCAGGTCCGCGACTGGAATCAGAACCCGCCCGCCAATCCTCCTGAAAGGCAAACGCTGATTTGCAACCAAATAATCCAGTGCGCGTTGGCTTATGGACAACACTTGGGCTGCATCCTCACGGCTGAGAAGTAACTTCTCGTCGGCGCGAACCGGAGGCTTCTTTTGTGAGCGGCTTTGAGAACGAGGGGATGATTCCATGAGAGCACTCTCCTGTGTCTGGGGGAATAGCGTTCTTGCTTGCACTGTGCTGCAAAGTGCGTCCGTTTGTCCAATAACTTTTTGGAAGTAGCCGATAACTTTTTGGATTTGCTATTGGCCCTGGCAGTACGGTTTGAAAGGACCATCTGCCGGGAGCGTTTATCGAGCGGAGCGTCGAAATCGTCTTTCTTGCTGAAGATAGAGACAAAAAGATAGAGACAAAAACAAAAATCTCGCGTCAATATGCAGTAAATGCACGCGGGATGTACAACCCGACGCCAGATTGCCCGTTTTTACCGGGTGCGAGGAATTGTGTGTGATCGGACCGCCCGGCTTGACTTGATGATGCCTTGGAATAGTCGCGCGCCGAGGTGCGTTCTTTATGGCCGGGGGGCAGTTCAGAATCCGGGATATGGAAATCATCGTTGCCCTCCATGAAGAGGGCAATATGACCCAGGCGGCAAAGCGCCTGGGCTTCACCGAACCAGCCCTGAGTAAACAACTCAAAGAAATTGAACGCCGAGTCCAAACTCTGCTCTTCGAGCGTGGTAATGGCGGAGTTGTGGCTACCGCATCCGGTCGCGCCTTCGTTGCACATGCGATGGAGATCATTCAGTTATTCCGGCGAGCCATGCACGATGCGCACGAAAGCAAGCATAACGAACCTCATCGGCTGCGGATAGGCGTATCCATGTTTCATCCCCCTTCTATTATTCAGTTGTTGCACTCTGTCGAACTTCGTCTGTACCGTAATCTCTCCGTTGAAATTTTCAGCGCATACTCGTTGGATCTCATTGCACGGGTTCAACAGCACGAACTTGATCTGGCCCTGGTCACGACGCCTCCGCCGAATTCGCAAATTACATCTGTCCATGTTGCAACAAATCCATTCATGATTGCAGTGCGGGAGAATCATCCATTGGCTGGCAGACCATCTGTCCGGCTGAACGAGATTGCGCCGTATCCTTGGATCTTCTTTAACCGGAGCGTCCATTACCATCTGCACGACATGATTCAGCAGCGGGTCAAGGAAGAATACGGACCAATCAGCGTCCGTCACTACATCAGCAGTGAGGATCAGATCGCAGCTTTGTTGACTGACAACCAGACTGTAGCCTGGATTACGCCAACTGGCAGAGACAAGTTGTCGAATTGCGAGCTAAAATTCGTACCACTTCTCGATTCCCAAATTCATCTTGAAATGCGCCTTGCGACGCTGGCAAACAACAACTCGCCATTGGTCAGCGAGTATGTGCGCGGCTTCATGAAACGGGTCGAGGAGCAGCGTGCACCGCTGCAACTGCAATTGCCGATTGTGTTGAGAGGCAATGAAGCAGTACAAGAATGACTTGGACTCATTCGCCAGTATTGCATTCAGGCGAGTAGCCAGCGTTATGATTGAAGCCAAAGAACGGATGCCTGAACATTTCGGGAATGGAGGGAAAAGCTAAGAATGGACTCAGAGGACATGGACCGCACTGTATCGTCAAATCCGTTTGTCTACGATCAACTCAAAGGATTAGGTGTGAGCGCGAGCGTTTGGGATGATGTCCTTGATGAGTTGTTCGATGAACCATTCGGGAATATCCCCGGACCCTTTGGTTTTCTCTTGGCTGATTTGAATGGGGAGATTGGACCTCAGAGGCTGAACTACTCCCGGCCTGAAGCCATTTCTGACCACGACTATGTGCGGAACTTGTTGAGGCAATCTATTGAAGAACTCTCTAGCGACCCCCATTTACCAAACGATGATGGTTCCGATTGCGATAAAGCGATAGAAGAGTATTGGGCACACCGCGCCTCTCTCAACTGAGGAGTACCGCGACAATGAAGGAAACAGGGCTCGTTGCCGGAAGACTGGTCTGGTCGGCGTTTACCGAGACCTATTCCAAAAGAATACTGCACGCACGTACACCGCGCAGTCGGCAGCTGAGCGAGATCTGCTACTTCGGTGGAACCGAAGGGGTGAGGCTGGTGACCAGACACGATGGTGGTCTGTGATGTGGGCAGTACACCGATGACTTCGGTGTGAGTGATCGAGGCCAGCACATCTGTATAATTCCAACCTGAAAGGGGCATCCTATGGTAGACACGACGGCGCTTAAGAAGCAAATTGAGCCGCACGTTCAGGAATGGCTGCGAAAGCAATTTGGGGTGCGATTCAGAAGGCAGACGGTACTGCTGACGGGGAATGGAACCGCGGGCCAGCACCAGTTCGCGGCGGTGTCTGAGGATGGCAAGATTGTGGCGAGCGTGAAGAGCCTTTCCGGTCGGACCACCGGCAAAAACCTGCCGTCTGCCAAGATCGACAGCAGCTATGCGGAGATCTATTTTCTTTCCCTAGTTCAGTCCGAAAAAAGACTTCTCGTTCTCACCGATCTTGAGTTCTACAGGCTCTTCTGTAAGCAATCCGCGGGGATGGTGGTCCAAGGCGTCGATATTCTGCATTGCGAGCTACCACTGGAGTTGGAAAGGGTAAAGGAGGCGGTGCGTGTTGCTGCGAGTGCCGAGATTGATGACGGCAAAGTTACGATTTGAGGATTGAGGTTTTGCCGTACTGAGAGCTTGGATTGTTGCTGATCTTGGAGACTGCTCCCACGAGAGCATTGGCTGCGGCTTCGGATTAAGCCTGCTGCCAGATAGATATTGATGGATTGGCAGGTCCATGGAATCTGTCTAATACATTCAGAACGAAACGATGGCCTGGCACTACGGCGTTTCTGGAGACCGATCAATGCATCGATGGGTTTCGTTCGATCCCAGGCTTCAAAATCGAGACCTGGGGCACCCAGTCTTTTGATGGCAAGGGAGATGTGAGTCACCCGCCGATAGCAAGTGCTATGATGCCCGTGTATCAGGACGTTGCTGGATGGATATTGGTAACTTCAAGTCGTGGAAGGCGGCTGGTTCTCCGTTTCCAAAGAGCGGGCAGGGCGAAGCGCGCAAGGTAACACGCATCGGTGATACCGACAGTGCGCTGTATGTATTGAAGATAATGCTCCCTGCACAAGCCCGCAGGCCTGAGCGACAGGAACGCTTCCGACGTGAGATCGAGGCACTGCGAAAGCTGGACGACCCCAACATTCTGAAGATTGTCGATTACGGCAACGATGAACGTGGCGCTCCTTATCTCGTGACGCCATACTGCGAAAATGGCAACCTGGAAAACCTGTCCGCCGGGACTGTAATAGAAACACTGCGGCGTTTCCTCGCAATAAGCAAGGGTGTGGCGCACGCGCACGAAAAAAACGTCGTTCATCGTGATTTAAAGCCCAGAAACATCTTCCTGGACGCGAAGTACAATCCCGTCGTCGGCGATTTCGGGCTCTGTTTTCTTCTGGACGATGAGACTCGAAACGACCGCGTGACCGAGACGATGGAGGTCGCCGCTCCGCGTTGGTTCGGTGCGCCTGAATCGCGCGATGGCCGCCTAGAGGACGTGACACCTGCAGGCGATGTCTATTCGCTGGGCAAGCTGCTCCACTGGATGTTTTCATGCCAAATTTTCGATCGTGAAAACCATCGGGCGGATCGTTACAGGCTTGGCAAAGGTCTGCCTGATCACCGCGAGTTCGAACTAGTTCACGAGTTGCTGGACAGAATGATCGTTGAAGAACCTTTGCAGCGGTACCAGAACGCCACAATAGTGGTTGAAGCTGTTACGGGGTTGATTCAGGTGCTGGAGGCAAATGGGAGGCCTATCTTGCTAAATTTCGCGCACCGATGCAGTTTTTGCGGGCAGGGCGAGTACAAATTTCACAACGGCCCTGAAGATTTGCAACGGAATGCTGCGGAATCTGACGCGATGGGCTTGACAGCCCCAGCGCAGAATCCACAGCCAGCCCAATACAGCTACAACTTCTACATGATTGCCGTATGCAATAAATGCGGGCACGTGCAGTTTTTCCGGCCGGATTTGGTCAAGGGTGCGCGCGAGCTATGGTTGCGCAAGCTGGAATAACCGAGGCGTCACGGAGTTTAACATCGAACGCAGATACTGAATTGAGAACAATAAGTCGGCCAATGTTCACCGAATTGTGTACGTGTAAATCTCAGCTGTTGCCAACAGTTAATTCCTCGAAATGAGAACTGGAAGGCTTAAACGTCCAGGAGCGGGAGCGATTTCCGAGTTCGTTCCAAAACTCTCTTGTCATGTCTGCGCAGCCGCGCAGAACGAGGTCACTCGAAAAGCACTGGCTGCGAGGGTGTGTCTTCAGTGTTGTGGAAGTTGCTCAGGCCAACACCGACCAGACGGAAGCGTTGTCGCGGACCGAGGCCAATACGATCTCTTAGCGAAAGGGCGATGTTGGTCAGTTCATCGCACGTGGAGGGCGGGCGCGGCGACGTGTGGCTGCGAGTGAGGATCTTGAACTCGCTGGTTTTGAGCTTGAGAACCACGGTGCGAGCGATTCGTGACTCCTTGCGAGAGGCAGCCCAGGTTTTCTCTGCAAGCCGGCGAATCATCGGCTCAGTTTCCGATAGCGGTACATCGCGTTCAAACGTATCTTCAGCGGAGACCGATTGTGTGGGCCTGTCGGGAACGACGGGATTCTCATCAATTCCTCGGGTCAACTGATAGAGACGCAGGCCATGACTGCCGAACGCCGTTTCGAGAGCGGGCAATTCTAAACCTTTCAAATCCCCAACGGTCAGTATTCCAAGCTTTTCGAGCCGAGCCTCCGTCACCTTGCCTACACCGGGCAAGCGTCCCACAGGGAGAGGTGGTAGAAAGGTAGCCACTTCATCCGGTTGTATGACGAACAGACCGTCCGGCTTGCGCCAATCAGAGGCGATCTTTGCGAGGAACTTGTTAGGCGCCACTCCAGCAGAAGCAGTCAGATATAACTCTTCGCGGATTTGCTTCCGAATTGCGCTGGCTACTCGTGTAGCGGTTGGGTATTGATGTGGCAACCAAGCTGGCGGCGTGAGTTTGTTGCCGATTGATTGAACGGCGATCTCCGCGCCAATATGAGCCTTGATGCCGTGCTTCTTCGCCATCGTATGAAACCGCGCGACACCATATAGGCCGTTCCGGTCGGCAAGCGCGACGGCAGGCATATCGAGTTGTGCCGCGCGTTCAGCAAGTGCCTCGGGCTGCGATGCACCGGCAAGAAAGCTGAAGGCGCTGGCCGCGTGCAACTCGACGTATTCGCTGCCATCAGTCATAGTAGGCTTCCAATCGCCATTCGCGCTTGCGGCGATCTTGTACCAACAGACACACGACAGCGCCCCCATCGCCCGCCCGCGCCAACACGTCCCACTCTTCTTCGTCCCACCCAACGGTGGACCACCAGCAGCCTCTACTGCGCCACGGGCCATAGGCTGCGGTGATCTCGTGGTTGCCATCAGTATCGCGAAAGGCCGCGGGCTTTGTTGTATGCAGTTGGACGCGCACCGGCACAGGTGGCCGCATTCGCCGCAAAGCCATTCGCGGCCTACCGACTTTTGGAGCAGCGGTTACGCCGGATACAGAAAAGCCTTCCATACGGAAGATGCCAGACCGGTGCGTGTCTTCGAGCACGGGCGAGCCGACGCGATCCTCGCCGACGATTGCCTTAAGGCGCGCAATCGTCACATCCAATCGTGACGGTTCAGGCATCTGCGGAGCAAAGAGTCCGAGTTGTACCTTGCTCGATTGCCCGGCCTCTGCCGTGAGCGTGAAGGACAACACTGAGGCCTGTGGCGCATGTGCGGCGATCTCCAGTTGCAGCAGCTTGAGCAGAAACTTGCGGTCAATCGAAGGCAATGCAGGCTGTATCGCTCGCTTGTGTTGCCTTCCCCCTGCAAGCGTCATTTCGACCGTCAATGAAGCCAGCGACAGCGCGCGTGCAGATGCTCGCGCAGCCAGGCAATCAATCATGCGTGCGCCGATGAAGAGCAGCGAGTCCATCTCTTCGATAGGCGTCTCGAAGTCGAAAAACTCCTTCAGTGTGAACTCTGCCTCGATGGGTTGAAACGTGTGGGCCGCCACGCCTCGTGCAAGATCGCGCCAGTGCCTCGCTTGCTGGCCGAGCCGTGCAATCAGATCCACCTCCGGCAGCGCGGCCAGTTCTCCCAGCGTGCGAATCCCCCAAATGGCAAAGGTCTCCGCGTGGTTCTCTTCGAGATTCAACGCGGCAAGCGGGAGCTTTGCAAGCGCCGTCGCTCCCTGCCCTTCGGGAATTACCGTAATTTCGCGTGTGGTTGTCGCCTTCAAACGGGCCACATGAAAGTTTGTACTCACGGCAATCGAGGCGCGAAAACCCGCAGTGGTTAGTGCAGCGCGCAATCTTTGAGCCAGTGTTTCGGGTGGTCCAAAGAGCAGTCCCGTACCTGCGATGTCGAGAACAAATCCGCAAGTCGTGGCCGTGCTCGCTTCTTCAATACGCGGCGAGAACTGCGATAGGCATTCCAGTAATACGGAACGCGCCGCAGACTCGACATCCACTGAGCGCGCCAGCAATCGCAAGCCGGCAATGCCTTCAGCCTCCAACCGCGTCATTCCCAAGACTGCGCCTTTCAGAGTCGCTGCCCGATTCAATGAGCAGACAGTTTCCAGTGGCGCTCGGCCTTCAAGCACGGCCACTGGCTCCGATTGCAACTCGGTCCGCAAGCGCAACAATGCCTGGGCGGGAAACTCCGCCGCGCAAACACAGGCATAGAGTTCATCGCTCATGCGCGTTCCTCCGCTTCCCATGCGCTGGCTGCCGACCAGGTTGATGCGGGCGGCTTTTTCGCGCTTTGCATCCCCGGAGTGAAACGCTGCCGTCCACGACGCGCCTCAAACGAAAAGCCGTTGAGTACGGTGCCGCCCGCGGTGTGCGGCTCGCACGGCGCGCATTCCAGAACGACCGCCGCGCTCGATTGCGCATAGCCTGTTTGGCCCAACACAACCAAGCAACAGCGTGTGCGATCCGCCGCTTGACGAAACCGGAACCAGGTCGCCAGCGGAATCCGGCATCCGTGTTCTGGCGCCATGTCTCCCAGATCCAGCACAATGGCGGCAAACCCGCCCGCTTGGAGTAATAGATCAGTGGCTCGCAGAGCCTGATCGAGTCGCGTCCAAATTGTTGCTTGAGTCTTTCCCTTCCAACCGGGAGAGATTCTTGACCCGCTCTCCGCGCATTGTGCCGCGGCAGCGCGGCATCGCACCCAAAGCAATTGCCTCAAAATCACTCCGCTGGCCGCTGCCGACTCCGGATCGAATGCGTCCCCCGCATCCACCCAAGCACAGACGCGCTCATCCCGCGTCTCTTGGGCAAGAAAAGAGAGCGCCAGCCCCGTCCGGCCTGACGATTGAGGCCCGGTCACTTCGCTGATAGCCCCCAACGGCAACCCGCCGTCCAGTAGTGCGTCAATTTCAGGAACCCCGGTTGACGCAGTTTCGCTTATTGTCCGCGGAACAGGTGTCAGCGCCGCCGGAAAGCGGCGTTCGAGGGCGCGCTCGATTTCGATGCGAAGAGCAGCGACGGATGGCATAGCAGGACCAAAGGCGTATTCGCCATATCTTCGCCTCATTTTCCTGCAAGACCCGGCCCGCCGTCAATTGGATTTCACCAAATTTAAGTAATGCTTATATTTATCAATGGCTTATCTTGGCAACAATATATCTGACACACCATAATTCTTACCTACAATAGGCATAGATAAAAATGATCGCATGCTACTATCCCTAGACTTGGAGACTTGCCCCTCTGAAATCGTTTCCATTTGAAAACCCGTGAGAGAATGTGCATCGCTATGATACACACCGAAATAGAATTGACTCGCGGGGGCAAGGTCTCGCAGATTGTGCCACATCTTTGCGGCATGGCTAAGAGATTTCGCATGAAGAGGCTAATCGTGAGCATGAAAGCATTCTTCGACGAGAGCGGTTTGAATCCCCACGAGGACAAAGCACTCGTGATGGGGGGGTATCTCGGCACTGTCGAGGAATGGGAGAGTGTAACGGAGGTTTGGGATGAAGGTCTGCACGCTTCTCCTAGCATTGAGTACTTCAAGAGCGATGACGCGAAGAATCTCCGAGGCGAATTCTTACGCTTCAATCGCGTGACAGCCGACAAAAAAATTAGCGATCTGGCCGACATTGTAGGGGCATCAGAGCTACAGGGATTCTGCGCCTCTGTTCCGCACGAGGTACTTGCGCATCGTGACCCTGCGGCCACAAAACGGATAGCTGGCAGCCGCACCTACGACTGGGGATTCTTTACAGCAACCTCCGGGGTTCTCCAATACGCGAGGGACCATCATCCTGGGGAGATTGTGGACTTCATTTTCGATGAACGACGGGAACTTGGACAATGTATTCAGGCGCTTTCAGAAGCTAATGAGAGCGCAAAAAGAGGTAGAATAATCCCATGAAGAAGCCGCCCGACAGTCCCGAATTCGCCCGGTTCACTGAAGCGATGCGCGTGATTATGAAAGTGCCGAAAGCTGTCGTGCAGGCGGGAAAGAAAAGGCCAGCGAAGTGATTCGAGTTGGCGGCGTGCTACTCTTTCCGCGTGATGCAACATCCTTGCCCTACTGAGCCCGCTCGCCGTAAGGATAAGCATCCATCCTTAAGATTGTGTGCATATCTACCAGACGCCGCATTAGCCGCTCTACTTCGCCTTTTGGGTCCCGTCCTCTGGGGCAAGTTGTATACACTACTTTCTTCGTTGCGGTGTTTTTGTGGTCACATATGCACTCAACTCGCAAAAGATCAGGTATCAGTGAATCTGGGACCGGCACTGGAGCGGAAGTCTGGATCATATCTACCGAACAGACGAACCGGTGCCCGCAGAGAGGGCATAGAAAATTTGCGGGCCATTCATCCGTGGGCTGATCTCTTAAGCCTTGAAATATTCCTAATGGGCTTTGATGCGGGAGAACGATGGGGTTTGCACACTTCTCGCACCACACCTCATCCCGGCTTATTTGAGGACTCATCTGCGCCTTCTCCGTCGAGTGGCCCAATTATAGACCGCAAAAAAGCGGAGGCCTAGGACCTCCGCTTGCCACGCCCCTGCCGTTTCATCCACTTTGCCTTCTTCTTAGAACGCTTCGGGTTTCGTTTCTCCCACCTTGCCGGTCAGTTCTGCCTAGGTGAGCCTCTTCCCTGCGATCTGCGACTCTGCCAGCACGAAACGATCTGCATCATTCAGCGGATTGTCTTTGGTTGCGCGGTTGTTGTAGCGGAACACCTGCTCGTCTAGGTAACGGTCCAAGTGGAACGGTTCTACGGCCACGTAGGTGCCTTTAAGGCCCCCACATGATAGGCCCAGGCTCTCGCCGGAGCAACACTATCCCGCGTACACCCGGCATTGATCTCGCGCTCTACAGCACGAAGTACCAGTTAGAAAAGTTCAACGGGTGCGGAATCATGCTCAGCACCTCAATTTCGACCAGTGCTGACAGTCTCAGCATTGCCCGAACTCGCGCCTCGTGGCCCTCCGGTTTACCGCACTTGCAGGACGCCTCTATGTCGTGACGCTGCAAGTCCTGGCCGATGAACTCAAAGACATGCCCAGCGTGTACGTTCATGACATCCTCGTCTGCCGTCATCGGGTGCTCGATCACAAGTTCTTTGTCCCTGTGCAGCCAAACGCCGTGATATGGATACTCGATATCGCACACCTTGTCATGCCCGAATTGAGCGAAGGTGAATAGCAGTTCATCTGTGCCGAGGTTCGGCCATCGCAGCGGGATATCGTCGACGGGATTATGCAAGAAGCTTTGAGCACGAGGCGACAGAGTGAGCTTGGTCGCCTTTGCCACGTTCCCAGAAATAGAGGGAATCTCATCCGTAAGCTCGAAGTTCCAAGCCGGCCACATCTGCATCGGCTTCGCTTCGGTCAAAGTGCGATCTGACCACTTGTGATCGAACTCGTCTTTGTCGGTTCGGGACGTATACTCCGGAACGGGCAGAGCACGAATCCCGAAGTCGATCTTGAGTTTCTTCTCCGTGCGTGGCTCCTCATCTTTTCCCATCCATTCATCAGGTATTTCGACAAAAGGAATATTAGTGAGACTTGCGTATCCTTTGTCCTCAGCCGGAGCCGGAAATAGTTGCGGCATCGAGAGAGCAGATTGAAAGCGAGCACAATCGACTGTGATCGTCGCCGCCCAGAAGTCATTCGGATCGGGTAGTAGCGGCGCTCTATCAGACATCAGCCACGCCTTCTGCCTCGCCGGACGTAGAAAAGGCTCTAGGTTGGAGATGTCGAAAAGCCGCTGAGTCGCTATCAATTCATCCGCATTCGGAATGGCAAATATGAGTATGTAGCCCAATCCATCCGTGCGACGCTCGTAAGAGGATTGATCGAGGGTGCGGAGAGGGGCACCGGCGTAGATCACACGGCGCGGTTGGAGTTTGCTTGTGGCAAACCATGCGGCGACGCCTGTGTCCGAAGTCAGATCAATGTAATGCGTTTGCACGCTGTAATGCTGAAGTACAGCCCGCCGGAATGGTACGTTGCGAATGGTGACCGATTCGTGTCCGAGTATCCCTCCGATGATTGCGCCCAACCCCTGCTCAACGTCGGGCTGATAGCGTGCTTTCGGTCGAGACATTCCGGATCGCACGGTCGGGTAACAAGTCGTCTGCCCTCGAAAGAGGAACATCTTTTCAGGATGCTCTTTGTGGAATGCGTCGATCAGCGTTTCGAGTTCTTCGAGTGTGCTCACATGTAGTACATGAATGGAAGCGGGGGCGCATTCTTGACGGGACGAGTGACTAGAACTTCTCCAATTGCATCTGCAAACTTTAGCGTGATGGGCTTTCCATCCCCGAACCGGCAGGTGTTGTAATTCAGTTTAGTCAACGCCAGAACATCCTTAAGGACGGTCTCAATATCAGCATCACCTCTACAGATTTCGACGATTAGTGGATTTGGGACTTCCATGCCAGGGTAGGTGCGGAGGCGAGGAGTCCATCCTTTTGTCCAGAGATATGCCCGATTTGGATCGGAGATGAAGGCAGTCCCTCTGAGGATTGGTGTGGTCTGTCGGCTGAAAAGCTTGAATGAGTGTTCGTCGCGGATTCGTACTGCGACTACTTTGGTGCCAGACGAGACCGCATCTTGAAACCCAGCCCATTCTTCACCGTTGAATCGAGTTTGTCCATGGATGAACAACTCTTTTGGGCCATGGCCATCATGCTTGAGCTTGTATGATTCGATCGCTTTTGCGATCAAATCCCTCGCTGCCGCTCGATTCAGATGACATTCGCGAGTTTCGGTGTTGAACCAACTACCGTCTGCTCCTTTGAATACTAGGCCGTCCCCGGAGTCGAGGAACATTTGCGCGCCACAAGCTGCGGCATTCCCGACACCGGCGTTTAGGTTACGCTTGAAGACTAGACCAACATATGCGACCCCATCGCGAATGCCCGCCACTTTCCACGGGCGCCCTCCGAGTTTGTAGAAAGCAGTGGTGCTGATGTTCCAGGCAATTTGAGATTGCAAACGCTCATCGGTTTGTTCTCTGGCACTTGTCCCACGCGGGCCAACGTTTGCGAGCGTACTCTCGCGTACCACCTGAGTTGGTATGCGATCAATGAGAAGACGCGCTTTCAATTGGTTACGGAAATGCTCTTTGTATGCATAAGGCTCGGCCGCCTCGTTTTGTTCGGGGAAGAGCGAGGGATTGGTCTGAAGTTTCTTCGCAACTCGAACATTATCTTTGAGGGTTGTCGCGAAGAGTCTTCGTGCCTCGTGTCGAAGGTTTGCTTCGACAACCGCCTGAGGCCGACAGTATTTCCTTACATCATCGGGTATTACCACAAACCAGATATCTGGTCTAGCCTCTTCTTCTCGATGCACACGCAGTATAGCTTCGGCAAACAGTTCCACTGTTTCATAGACACGCTGATGGCGATCATCTTGGTATAGCCTGCTCTTCAGTTCATCCTCGTCGATGGTAGCTCGATGGAGAGGCTTGCTTTGCCACGGTATACGAAAGACGCTCTCGAAACCTGCGAATGGTGGCCTAGAGGTGATTGGCGTCGCCGTTTTAACGGGATGGTGCAAAACCTCAACCCACTGTTCAAAGATTGCAATCCCCGTCGCAGTGCCAACTACGCCAGCGCGGACTCCGAGCGGAGATGCGAGATCGAGCGGCCCGAACAGGGTCAACCCATCGCGAGGATCTTCCATCCCCTGTGCATGTCGGAAAAGCAGCAGCGGTTCAGGCAGGTGAATCAACTGGTTGATCTTCATTGGCGGTTACTTCCTCAAAATCATCGTCATCATCGTCTTCAAAGTAGTCGTCGAGAATCTCATCCATTTCTGCGACACTCTGGTAGGAAACCGGGCTTTCAAAGGTTTCTGGGGCACCGCTCAGACGTATGGAATGATCGGGTGACATTGGAATCGATATCATGCCGTCTGTGTCCGTTATGTGAGCGGTCACTGCGAGCATCCGGTCGCGCCATTCGTCGTTCCACCAAGTCTTGCATTGATTTCGACGAGCCTTGGCCGCTTTCTGGGCATCTTCCCAGAGAGGACCACCAGAGTCTGAAAACAGAACGTGACCGCGGATGACAAGATGCGGAAATGGAAAGAGTTCTGGCTTACCACTAATGGCGTAGTGCCAATACCGCCGCACGCCATTTTTTGTCGCAAATCCGACGATATCGCGATAGGTCCGTTTGCCGCTGAGTCCCATGAAGAAGAGGCGGTCATCGGGAATCTTGCCCTTCTTGAAATAGTAGCGAGAGGGTTGTGGAGATACTCGCTGGACCGAGAAATCTCCAGCCTCCATCATTCTTTCCCATCCCTGACGGAGCATGTTTACAAGGTCGTGTCCTAGCGGGTGATAGCGAGTTAGTACGTCGCTGAGGCGGATCTCTTGCGACGAGTGAATGTAGATGCTCGAATCCAGCTCGCCGTCAATTTGCTTTGCATTGGCGAAAGACAGAAAGCTCAAGTCAGTTGGTTTAACTGCCGGGTAGGTAAGCATTGAAATATCGAAATCCAATTTTCCTGGCTTGTGCCGGGTCACATGGTGACACCATACAGTTTCGGGAAATTCCTCGATCCGAAACCAATTGGAAATCTGGGTTTCCGGCTCCTCCAGTAGTCCTTGCTTGGCGCTGAGCGTAGGTTGCGCACGCCACCATGTGGCAACAGCTTCGGGGTTGAAGCGAGGGTCTTTAGGCAAATTGTCTTCGGTAAGTTTTTCCAAGAGCTTGGCTAATCCGTCAGCCCACGAAGTACGGAATGAAATGTGATTCAATCGCTGAATCTCAATATCCACCTCGGAATACGGCAGATCATCGACTTTCAGATCAATGATGAAATCCCGAACGTCAGGCTTGAGGGCGGCAGCGACTGCCTTGGCGCAGGCCAATTCCTGCAATGTTCCGTCTTTTGTGTTTGAGGCTCTGGACAGAATAAATAGGAATCGAATTGAGCGTGTCCGGATCGCCTCTTGAATATCCTTCCAGAAGTCTTCGCCTCCAAGTAACTTCGTGAGATCGCACCATACTGCGTAGCCTTCGTTGGCTAGTTGGAGCGCTAGCCAGCGCGCGAAATCATTGTCTTCAGGAGTCGCGTGGCTCAAGAAGATCATATTCCGTTCGGGCGATCTGCCCTGTGACACAGATTCTGTCATTTACGCCTCAGTAGTCGGAGATTAGGATCGTCCCACTTGGAATTGCAGCGATCCATGCCTTCGCTCATTGTTCGCTCCTCTAGGGTACACCTTTGTTGTAGTTCCCGGATGATTTGAAGGGATTTGAATCGAGTTTTTTAGTGCATCAGCTGCTGCACTCTCGCAGATGGAGGGATACAAGAAGTCATAGATGTACCAGTTGTTTGTGCGAAAATTAAATCGTTGTTGCCGAGCAATGGAAGCGCGGCGGGCCGGATCCCGGTGTTGGCAGTGGCTCAATATCGTCCTGCCGTAGAACGATATTGACAATTGGCGTGGCGGACCCGGATGTTGTATGCCACGGCCAACATCCATGATAATCGTCCACTCCGTGGTTGATTATCATCCGCTCTTTGGTTGATAATATCGCCATGCTTCTTCGCAACCTTATCGAGCGCCTTCTTGACGGATTGGCAGACACGCCCGCTGTTCTGGTGAACGGCGCTCGCCAAGCCGGGAAAAGCACACTCGTGCAATCAACCGAATTGGCGGGACAAAATCGCCAGTATCTTACCTTCGATGATCCCGGCATTCTGGCGGCTGCCAAGCGCGATCCGAACGGTTTCGTTGCCGGACTGAACCTGCCGGTCACGCTGGATGAAGTGCAGCATGTTCCGGAAATCTTTCCTGTGATAAAAGCCGCCATTGACCGAAAGCGCCAGCCGGGGCAATTCCTACTAACAGGATCGGCAAACGTCATGCTCTTGCCGAAATTGTCCGAGTCCCTGGCGGGACGCATGGAGGTGCTGACCCTTTGGCCATTTTCTCAGGGCGAGATCCATGGAGTGCGTGAGAGTTTTGTGGACACGCTGTTCTCACCGAAGCCCGTCGGATGGACGGGAAAGACCGCCGCAGTCCGGCGCGACGAGTTGTTAGAGACCGCTCTGGCCGGTGGCTATCCGCTTGCTGTAGCCCGCCAGAGCGCCGCGCGCCGCGACGCCTGGTTTCAGTCCTACGTCATGACAATGCTCCAGCGAGATATACGCGATCTGGCAAATATCGCCGACGTGACGGCCGTTCCACGCCTGCTCTCGGTGGTTGCTGCACGCGCTGGCGGTTTGCTGAATTTCGCCGACCTATCGCGATCCGTCGCCTTGCCGCAAACGACCTTGAAACGCTACTTCGCCCTGCTGGAAGGGACTTTCCTGGTGCAACTGCTACGCCCGTGGGCGAGAAACCTGGGAAAGCGGATCATTCAGACTCCGAAGGTTTACTTGAACGACACTGGACTGCTGGCTTACTTGCTGGGAGCGACCGTTGACCGTCTAAAAGCAGAGGGAAATCTGGCCGGGGGCATTCTGGAAAATTTCGTTCTCATGGAGTTGCGGAAGCAGTCCACATGGAGCGCGACTCAGCCAGAACTCTTCTACTGGCGCACGGCCTCCGGGCAAGAGGTGGATGTCGTTTTAGAAGATCGCGCAGGCAGAGTCGTCGGAGTGGAGGTAAAAGCCGCCGCAACCCTGAGCGGCAACGATGTGCGCGGCTTGCAGGCGCTGGCAACCGCTGCCGGTAAACATTGGGTGCGCGGTCTAGTGCTTTACGCCGGCACAGAAGTCATTCCATTTTCTGCTAACCTACACGGCGTGCCCATAAGCCGGATTTGGTCAGCCTGATGATCGGTGGAGTGTTCTGCGATTGACGGGGTTTAAGGCTCACTAAGTGCAGTGGTCACCCTGCGGCTCACTAATCATTGGTGTAGGTATAATATTCTCAATCAGGAACTTACCACTTTTCATTGATGCAACCGCGGTTTAGCGGAGGTCTTCCAGTGGTCAATAAGGGCGTCATCCAAAACGAACGAATCTCTGCCAACGTCATTGCCAGCTTAGATTCAAGAGACGTAGCTATCTGGATTAGAGGCCTACCTCGCGGCATAGATCGATCTGCACTGCTACGATTCCTAGGTTTCCCCTGGCGCCTGGCGATATCTGAGGTCTCAGAACCAGCTCTCTTTCGAGATCTTCAGACTTCTGGCAGCATAGACGACCCACTTGTTCGGAAGAGAGGATACGTTCAAATCGTCGACTCTGATCCTTCCCGGATCGAGCTTCCAGACCGTTCATTGCCCTTTTATTTGCTCAACGGGAGCACAATTCAAGAGCCTAAGGGCGGGTTCGCTGATTCATTGCGTCGTCTGACAATGCTAGAGTCGCTCCGGAGATCTAGCCCCCGAGAACTGCTGGTGATCTCGGATCAAGAGGATCCAATTCCGCCTGATCTCAAGCAATTGTGGTCTTCCGGATTTCGTTCAAATATTACGATCCTTTCCGCAAACTCGACCGGGCTTACGACCGTTGAGAAATGGCTACACGAGAGCGATGGACCGGGGATCATCACATTACTAACTTCTCCTCCAGAAGTTGCCATTTCTCACCTCATAGCTGATTACACTTCCACGTACCCGGAGGAACGCCACGTCATTCGTGTACGTGATTCAAACGGGGGATTTCACCGTTTGGATATCACGACGCTGGACGAGCCCGAGCGCCCAATTCTAGAAACATACGGCTTGATTGAAGAGCGCGACCTAGCACCGCTGACAGCTACCGAGCTGGCTTACGACGACTTCGTAGGTTTCTTCAGAAACCCGGCTTCCTCATGGAAGCCCTACGCGGCAGGGCTGCCATGGATGCGGGATCCGGCGATTGCGAAGGGCCTCCTCCAGCGTCTGCGGAATCTGGACATCTCTGGATCAGAGGAGAATTGCATCACCTATGTCGCAGCTGAGTCAGGAGCGGGAGGCACCACTCTGGTACGAGCACTCGCATGGGATTTCGCGCGACAGGGATACCCAGTCCTCGTGGCTCGACCAGTGCCGTTTGTGCCAGAAGCTCTACCGATGACAAATTTCCTGAGTCGGATTCACATCGCCTCTGAAGAACAATCGATCTCGAATGAAACGACCGCGGGTCATGCCGGAGAACGTGGAGGTGAGCGAAGCAGAAGATACGAAGCTCCCTGGCTGATTGTTTTTGACACCCTCCACTGGGAGTTCCGAGAGTCCGATTTGATTAGATTCAAGAATGAACTGACGAAGGGCGGTCGACCTGTCTGCATTCTTTTGGTGACCGGACCCACGATACCGCTCGCTTTCATCAATGCGGACGTGTGCCGGCTAGCCGAGCTAACACATGCGATTGATTTGGAAGAGGCCCAAAAGCTCGGTGTGCACTTAAATCAGTTTCTGAAGGGCTACGGACGCGAGCGCACGTTGTCTCAATGGGAGTACTTTCATAGAGAACACACCGTTCGGTACGTCGAGGGGATCGCGGCTTTTTGGGTAACGCTTTCATTCTGGATTCAGGGCCAGTACGATCTTTCAGAATCGATCCAGGAATGGATGTACCGTTGCTTCAAAGAGAATACCGACAACGCGCCGATCCGGAATGCAATCATCCAAATCGCAGCTCTCAGCTCCGAGCGAGTCCCAACGCCGGAGGTACTGCTCCCAATCTCTGGGAGTAATTGGCCAATGTCGCAACTACTGTCTGACCGACAAAGCGGTTTGGCGGCCATTGGTCTAGTAAAGTTTGCGCATGAGAGCGAGAGATATTGGAGCTTGGTCCACGACATTTTGGGCCGTCTCCTGATAAATGCACTTTTCTACGACTACTCTTTGCGTGCTGATCTTGGCTTTGCGGACGCAAAGGACGCTGAGCATCTCAGATTCCTCTTACTGCGGAAGATCTCTGCTCATTCTGCACTCGGCGAACGGGCGTATCGTACGGTCGGAGAAGAATTTGCTACGACTATTTTTAAGATTGATCCTGATCATGGGCACGGCAATTTCGTCAGTCTCTGGCGTGAAGTACTCGATGCCTTGAACGCAATGCCTCGCGGGCTGCGAGATACCAGCCGATTGTTCCGGCACCATTGCGCGATCTCACGGCGGCGAATCGCGAAGTTGGACGGCCGCTTCTACGACATCTCGACGCAGGATCGGGTTGAATTGCTCCAACAGGCGGTCGAAGACATTCGATACGCACTTGACTTCATCGACTATGTACCTGGTTCCGAAACAAATCTGAATCTGTACAACTCACTTGCAAACGCATATTTTGATTTAGCTGAGGCGGAGGCTGCCGCCGGAGCAGCTCCAGAGCGTCTAATGCATCTCAGGAATCTCGGAAGTGATGCGACGAAGAAGGCATATGTAGAAAGCCCAACAAATTCCTTTGTTATTGAAACATACATCAAGAACCTCATACAGAATGCCCGGATCGAGACTGTGAGGGCACCAGAAATCTGTATTGAAGGGTTGGGAATTCTCTTTTCTGCTTTGACTATGAATGAGGCGGGCTACAGAGCCGCTCAGTTGGGCTCGTTGGCCGACAAGCTACTCTCTATCTTGTTTGAGTGCTCAGCTCCTCAAACGGCGAACGTAGAGCCACAAACTGCTCTCGAGGTACTCGTGCAGGCGTGGCGATCACTTGCATCTGATGGACAAATCGCACAATTGTCGCTCGCTGAGATTCGCGAGGAGAGGAGAACCGCCGCACTTCAGTGGCTGCGACATCCCGCTGGTCGAGGAAACATGCAGGTGATTCGGATGACCTATGATCTTCTATCGATCCACAGCCCGCTTGCGTTTGCCGAGCAGTTGGAGCTTTTGGACCAACTTGCGACATCGGATTACCGCCTGCCCGCGCAGGTGAAGCTGGAATATGGGATTCTTCTCTTCCAGAAGGAACGGCCAGCGGAGGGAGAGAGAATATTCAAAGATCTTAGGCGGTTGTGGAAGGAAAGCGATCAAATCGTACAAATCCCGGACAGGCTGCGCTGGTTACGGGGTCCTGATTTCCAAATATTACGAACAGTCAACGCGATGATCGGAATGGATTCGGGGATTCGCCCTGCTGCGCGAGTTCAGGAATTTCCAAACTCATCTGTTCCGTTCCGTCCTGAAGAGTTTGGTTTCCGAGTCGTGAACGCAGGGATGCGCTTTTCCGGGCATGTGTCATTCGGTCATAACGGGCCATTTCTCCGACCAGTCACCGCCGGACCAAATCCAATTCCGCGGGTGACCCGTGCCTGAATTCAGCGATCAACTGGCTGGATATATACAGTCCAAAGGCTATTCGCCGCGGTCAAGAATAGTCCTCGTGGAAGGCACGACCGACCTGGATCTATTTGCGTTGGCCGCTCGAATGGAACTCAAGGTTAGCGGGAAGGACTTGCTCAAGGATTTGGCTTTTGTTCCGGCGGGCGAACGTGACAATGGTGGGACCAGCGGCGTAGTTCGTGAATTGATTGCTTGCAGGGCGCTCGCTAGTAGAACTTTAGCGGCGAACGGATTCCGTCGTTACAGAGTTGTAGCGTTATTTGACAATGACAAGTCTGGTCGACAGGCCAGCAAGCTGGCTTACCAGCTGGACCTGAGCATAATCGAATGGAAGGATGTGTTCCTGCTGCTTCCAGTAATGCCGCCGACAAAAAACCTCGATCCGACAAGCATGAAGCGCATGTTCGAAGGGGCCAATCAAGAGTACCGCTCTTTGGACTGGGAACCAGAAGACTTGCTTCCAGAACCATTCATGCGAGCGTTCGAAGATGAGCATGGCGCCGCTCGTAGAACAACTGCGGGAGGAAAGAACCACCGAGATTTCACCGCAGATGGAAAGGCTCGCTTTCATCGGTTCGTCAAGATGAATGCGATCCATTCCGATATGGCCGGAGTAATTAGCGTGCTTGAGAGCTTGCGCACTTACCTGAACCTGAGTTGACTGTTGAGGTTCCCGGTGGTCTTGATTCGGCAAGCGACGATTAGCCTGAGCCTCCGAGACTGCGTCGGGATTTTGCGGACGTTGTTTTTGCAATGTATCTCGGCAGGCTCAACTGATCCCGATTCCCTGAAAGATTGATGATGCCTGGTTGATCTCCAGTGCGGACGATTTGGAAATATCGGCGGCAAGTTGGGGGTTGAGTTTTGTTAGGTCGTCTGTGAAGAGCGTGGCCTCGTGGCTGGCGCGGGAGATGGAGACATAGCCAAAGCGGGAGTTGAGCAGGTCCGGGTGGACGCCGGTGTCGGCGTTCACAAGAACGCGCTCGGCAGTCAGGCCCTGGGAACTGTGGCTTGTTACCGCGTAGCCGTGGTCGAAGTGGCGGTGGTCGTGGGCGTTGAATTCGACCTGGCGGTTGTTGTCGAGACGGGCTGAAACTTGGCCGTCAGGCGCGATGGATTCGATGGCGGCAAGGTCGCGGTTGGCAACGCCAAGCGACTTGTCCGGCGCGGTGAACTGGATGCGGTCGCCGACGGAGAACTCGCGATCGATCTCGCGGTAGACGCTGACGCCAATCAAGCGGCGCGGGTCGTACGTGGCTTGCTCGCCGGAAAGCTTTTCGACGGTGAGCAGGTTGGCGGCGGAGTCGATGCCGACAACCGTTCCATAGGCTCCGGCTTCAATTCCGGCAGCGTTGCTGCCGCGCGAATAGCGCACCACGTCGTTGATCTCGTAGTGACTGGCCCAGGAGCGTTCGGCCCCGGTCATGTCCTGGCGCTGAACGAGTACACGGAAGGAATGATCCTTCGGGGCGAGGGTTCCGTTGGCCTTCAACTCCTGACGAACAGCGACGTTCAACTCGCGCCGCGAGGCGTTGTCCGGAGAGACAATCAGGGTCTTTTCGGGCGACTCGACATAGCTTTTGGCGATGGCTCGAACGCGCTCTTCGGTGCCGGGAATTTCTCTCACGCGTCCCTGTTGCTGGAGTGATTCAAGGGCTGCGGAGACCTGTCCTTTGGCCAGCAACTCGACGGCGGATTTCAGTGCCGGGTCTTTCTGTCGAACGATCTCGTCGAGCTTCGCCGTGCGCATCCCGGCCTCCTGCAATTGCTCGAAGGGGCGGCCCGCTTCAACGCCCTGGTGCTGGCGCGTGTCACCGATAAGGAGTACGCGGTCTTGGGGGCCGAGGCGCGCAAGGAACTCGCGCATCTGGTTGGTGCTGGCGAGACTGGATTCATCGACAAAATAGAAATGCTTTTGTTGCTGCGCGGCGGGATCGGGCGAACGCGCAAGGAAACCTTGCAGTGTGCCGGCATCGACGCCAGCGTCTCCGAGCTGGCGAGCCGCGCGGGAGGTCGGGGCGAAGCCCTCGACCGTGTAACCCTGCGACTCGGCGGCGTCACGGACGACGGAAAGCGTGGTCGTTTTCCCCGCGCCGGCGAATCCCTGAATCCCTTGGATGCGGTCGGGCGAACTCAAAACATCTTCAACCACGGATTGCTGAGCGCGGTTGAGATGCGGATGCTGGTCGGCCACGTTGACAGCCTGCATCCGTGACAATACCGGCTCAACTTGGTTCTTTCCCTCGCGTACGCGGCGAACAATTTCATGCTCGGCTTCGATGGTCTTCGCAGTGGTGAACTGGCGCGCGGGCTGACTCTGCGAACGGTCAACAATCTGAAATTCTCCAGAGGCAAGACGTGCGTCGAGATTGCCGCGAACCTGGGCATAAGTAATGTCGCCCATCCCACGACGGAGGCCGTCGCGGATCAATGCCCGCTCATCGACTACGGCCTCGCGCTCGAAGTTCTTGTCGCGTGAGAACGTGAGCGATTCCCGGACGCGGTCAATCGTATTGACCGGCCTCTCCTGATGCTCAAGCCGCTCGCGGGCGGCGCGGACAACGGCCTCGGCCTGGTGTCCGAAGTCGGCAGCGAGTTTGCGATGCGCGGCCATGACTTCGCCGGGAGAATGAATCTCCTTGCGGTCGCGGGTGGAGTGAGCGGCGATCTCCGCGGCCTCAGACCCCGTGCGTCCAGTGCGCTCCAGATACCCGCGAATCTGCTGGCTGCGCGGGCTGGATGCGTCAAGATATTCCTGCGTATAGCCCTTGATCTCCGGCGCTCCGCTGCGGCCAACGGTGATTTCATAGCCGAGTTGCCGCAACTGATACGTCAGTTCCGACTGATACACCGCAGTTGCGAACTGCTGCGATGCGAAGAGACTTTGCGGCTGGATGGCGCGGGCGTGGCCGTTGTCGCGCTCGGTGATATTGAAGACAACCGCGTGGGTATGAAGCTGCGGCGCAACGTAACCATCGACCGGGCGGGCGGTGTCATGCTCGAATTTGGCGGCAACGAATTTTGCCGTCGTTTCGGGCGCGTGGTTGCCGCCGATGCGAGCCTGCGTGTAGTGTTCAAGCTGCTCTAACGCGACGCGCACACTATCGCGGTGGGCCATGCGCACGTTGGCCGCCAGCGCAGAGCAGCCTTCAACAGGTCGTCGAAAGTGACTGGCTTGCGGTGCGTGTCGGTCTGGCATATCGCATCGAAGCCTGGCGATGATGCGCGCGAAGGAGCCCAGGCAAGACAACCATCATCATGCAGATGCTCCGCCAGATTCAGGCGCGGCGTCATTCGGCGATTCTTTACGACCCGGCCTGCGAGTTCATCGAGCGATTTTATGATGAGAGCCGCGGCGACATCGTCCTCAATCCACTGGACCGCCGCTGCCCGTATTGGGGACCGTCGGAAGAACTTGTTCGCCGCGCCGAGGCGCGGACTGTCGCGGCTTCTCTCTTCCAGCCGACCAACGATCGGAAAGGTGAATTCTTCATTGAAAGTCCGCAGAAGATCTTCGCGCACTTGCTGCTCGACCTGCCATCGCCGCAGCAGTTGGTGCATTGGATGTCGCACCCCGAAGAGATCGACCGCCGCGTCAAAGGCACCGAGCTTGCATCGCTCATTGACCCTTCCGCGCCGCAGCAACGTTCCGGTGTACTCGGCTCACCGGCAGTCGTTGCATTCGCCGCGGCTTGCTGCTGCTCTTTATCGTGCTCGGCCTTGAGCTGGTTTTTCAAGTCCTGCACGTTGTTGTCGGTGTTGTCCTGGAGCGTGGGCTGCGGCGGCTGGCCCTTTACCGCTTGCTGCTGCGCTGGCGTCTTCTTGTTCGTCGAACTGAAGAGCGCCGCAACAATGACCAGCAACGCAGCGCCAAGATAGACAAGAGACTTCAGGTGCTTTTGCAGCACGCCCTTGGGATCGACCTTGGACTGACGCAACTCTGGCTCCGGCAGAGGATCTGTTGGTGGAATGACATTGTTCTCAATCATGGCGATTATCCCTTCCGCGAGAATTCCATCCGCTTCTTGCCCAGCTCGACGTACCCCGAATCCATGACCTTCGGGATGATGTAGGTCCCATCGCGCAAGTCATAGGTGATAAGGTTGGGCTTCCCGTCCTTCATCTCGTAGACGCTGAACTTCTCCGGCGCATTGGTTTTGATGTAGGTGAACTTGTCGTCGTGGTAGATCGACTGAATGTCGAAGGGCGCTTCGTTCTCCTTGTAGGTGTAGTCGAATTTCAACTGCACAGGGTACGCGCTCTTGAATTCATCGACGGCCTGCTCGACGTGCGATTGCAACGCGGCAATCTGCTGTTTACTTTGCTCAAGCTGCGCTGCTGGCACGAACTGCGGAGGTCCGCTGGCCGCGATGATTGCCGAGCGGTCGGCGGGCTCGATCAACACCTTCAGGTCCGGCGCGGTGGAGGTGCCGGAAACATCCTCCAGAGTGAACGAGTAGATGTTGCCTTTGTCGGTGATGAGATTGAGGTTGGAACTGATGCCTGCCTTGGCCGGATGCACAAAGCAGAAGTTGCCGACCACATCGACGATCCAGAAGTCCTTATCGCCGGTCGCGGCCTCCATGATCTTCTCGGTGGGCGGAACCTCGATCAATGTCGTGTACTTCAGCTTGGCGTGGATCGGAACAATGTCCTGCGAATGGTACTGCACAGTGCGCGCCGACGCTTCCTGCGCGACGGCCTCCAGGGAAGAGAGAGCCAGGGCAAGCCCGGCGATGAAAACGAGTCTGTGGTTCATACAGTAGCTCCTTTGGGGTTGGGATTTTGAGAGCCGGCCTGCGTGCGTGGCCGGAAGGGATGTTCTTCGGCGAGCCGGCGCAAGCCATCGGCAATGCCGTATCGCTCGAAGTATTCGCGCTTCTTCAGGTTGTCGCGAGCATTGTTCGTGGCCATCCAATGCGAGACGGAGTCCACATTCAACTGGACCTTCTTCGAGGTCTGCGCCTTGCGAATAAGCATTTGGCCCGGTGGAACGAGACCTGCGATCAGGTCAAGCTCCGTGTCGTTCAAATGAAACGCCTCGCGGTAGACATCCCGGTTCATCTCCGGGTTCGCAAGGAATATCTTTGTCGGGCAGCTCTCAGAAACGATCTGCAACATGCCTGACTCTTCAAGTTCCTTGATGGACTGCGTTGCAAGAATCATCGCGGCATTATGCTTGCGCCATGTCTTCTGCGCCTGGACGACGTAGTTCCGTATCGTCTCGTTCTTGATGAACAGCCATGCCTCATCCAACAGGAACAACTTGAATGTGGCGAGCTTGGCCGCGTCCGCGATTTCATTGCTGGCGCGGTGGAGGACGTAAAAGAGGAGTGGCTCCAGTACGTCACGCGCATCTCCCCAGCCTGCGAAGTTGAATGTCTGGAAGCGGCTGAAGGAGAGCGTGTCCTCGGCATTGTCGAAGAGGAATCCATGCTGGCCGCCGCGTGTCCAACGATGCAGGCGCTCCTTCAACTCGCCGATGATGTCGGCGAAATTGGAAAGTGTTCTCTGCGGTGGCTCCAGAACATAGACGCGCTCGATTGCGTCCCACAGCTTGCGCTCCTCCTTGAAGTCGATCCTGTAACGTTGATCATTACCCTCAATGAGAACGCGGAAGAAACTGAAGAGGAATTGCAGATTCTCCTTGGTTGGGGCAAGCGAGAATGGATTGATCGTGAAATCTCGCGCTTCCTGACCGACGTTGAGATACGAGCCGCCGAAGATGGACGTGAGCGACTGGAAGCTGCCGCCGATGTCGAAGATGAATGTCAGCGGCGCGTACTTCTGTGCATTTTGCAGAATGAAGTTGCAGAAATACGATTTGCCGGAGCCGGTCATTCCGAGGATGAGCGTGTGCGC
>JBEKUP010000065.1:0-27976 GCA_049514915.1 Occallatibacter sp.
AGCGGGCGCAAGTAGGGATCGACTTTCTCCTGCAGGCTGCCGGGGAGGAAGCCGAGTTTCTCGCCGGCTTCGACGGCGGGGCGGACGAGCACGATGCGGCTGACTTTTTTCGCGTTCATGGCGGCAACGGCCATGGCGACGGCGAGATAGGTTTTGCCGGTGCCGGCCGGGCCCACGCCGAAAGTCATATCGTTCTGCTCGATGGCCTCGACATATTTGCGCTGATTGATGGAACGCGGCTGGACGGTGCGTTTTACGCCGGCCGAACGCTGCTTGCCCGCGTCGGCGAGCGAACGGAGCGTTGTGGCTGGATCGGCCACTACGAGCTTCAACATGCCGTGCAGTTCACCGTTGTGCAGATTGACGCCCTGACGGCGCAGTGCTTCAAAGTCCTCAAAGATGCGCTTGACTCTGGTAACTCCCTCGTCGGGACCCGCTACGTGAACGGCATCGGAGCGTAGATCGATGCGGACGCCGAGCTTGTCTTCCATCAGCCTGAGGTTTTCATCGCGAGTCCCGAACAGGGGCTCAAGGTTTGGCGTGATCTCCAGAGCGATCTTCAAAGGAATCGAGGGCCTCCCGTGTGACGTTTGAGGGTGGAATTGAATGGATGACGGCTCAAGCGAGCCGCACCCTGGTTGGCGATTGTCTGGGTTGGCCGCGGATCTCTCGGAACGACCAGACAGGTATGTAGAGTCGGATTCAAGGGTCCGGGATGCCCGGAGATGAGCGAGTACCTGGATGTCTGCGGAGGGAACCTGAAGGCGTGGGGCATGGCCGAGCCGAAGCACTTGGCTGGCTGAGGAAACCGCGGGATGGCGTTGGCGACCAAATCGGGTATCTGGGCTTGACTGTAGCGCCAACGGGTCGCGGCGTCAATCCGCGGCGCATGGTTATTTGATGAATGCCGTGCCTTGGCGGTTACCTGCGGGGGGAACTAGAGGGCCATGCGGACGACTTCGGGGGTTTTGCAAACCGTTTCCTGGCAGATGTGTGACGGAGATTCCATAACCGGGAGCGCTATCGCGTGTCTAATGGACCGAACAGCAGATTGAACACGCTTTGTAATCAAGGAATGGGGCAAATTATGCACGAGTGCCTTACGTTCGCACGCTTATATGCTTTGGAACAATTCGCTGCTAAGCGACCTACTCTCCTTCGCGCGGGCAACGCGGTTATTACGGCTTGTGTGGCGGGGGCTTTGCTTGCCGGCCTGAGTGGATGCGCGTCGATTCAGGTGCACCTGGGGATGAAGGTGTATCTGGCCAAGACTCCGGTAACGTCCATTGAAATCAGCCAGCCCAAGGGTCCGGGGATCGCGCCGGGTCAGAAATCTTCTTTGATGGTCACGGTCACGCAGCCGAACGGAAAGGCGCTTTTGACAGAAGGCGCGGGCCACGGAAAGGTGATGTGGCGCGACCTGGCGGTGACAGCAACGGTGGTGACCGCAAACACGAAGGGTGTGATCACGCTCGCGAAGGATCCGCGGAAGAGCGACGGGAAGCTGCCGCAGGTGACGATCACAGTGCCGAGTCATCCTGAAATTCACGCGGAGCTCGACATCCCGCTGCGATACGACGTTAAATTTGGCTCGAACTTTTCGGGTAGTAGCGGGGGCAACGGGTTCAGCGGGACGAATGGTACGGACGGGACTAACGGCAGTCCCGGCTCGATGGATCCCAACAATCCTTCTCCAGGCGGTAATGGGACGAACGGGAGCAATGGCTCCGATGGCGGGAATGGCGGCGACGGCGGAGACGCGCCGCCAGTGCAGGTGCTGGTCACGCTGAGGGCCGGGAGTCATCCGCTGCTGCAGGCAGAGGTTTCCGCAGCGGGACATCATCGGTATTACCTCGTCGATCCGCAAGGCGGGTCTTTAACCGTGGTAGCCGACGGCGGAGAAGGCGGAGCAGGAGGGAAAGGCGGCAGTGGAGGCCGGGGTGGTTCTGGGGGAATTGGGTCGCCGAATGGGTCGAACGGAAGTGACGGCTCGAGCGGAAACGACGGCAGGAGCGGTTCGCAGGGCAGAGGCGGATTGATCACGGTGACCTACGACCCGCAAGTAAAGCCTTACTTGTCGACGATCAGGCTTTCAAGCCAGAATGGACCTCGTCCGGTTTACAAGGAGCAAGCGGTAGCGCCACTGTGGTGAGCGCGCGATGACAGCAAATGGGTATATTGAAACCTTCAAGGAGAGACCCGTGGCGCGTTCCCTTCTTCTGATCGGCTTTTGCCTCTTTGCTCTTTCTTTCCATTCGCTCCTGGCGCAGGAAGCCCCGACGGCCGGTCCGGCTGCGCAGTACACACTGAATGCGCGCACCACCATAGAGGATGTGGTGGTGATGGACAAGAGCGGCCATGCCGTTCCCAACCTGCGCAAGGAAGACTTTCAGGTTTTCGAAAACGGCAAGCCGCAGGACATTACCTTCTTTGAGCCAAATTTCGCGGCGACAGAAACCGCAGCCCCTTTGCCCGCAGTGCTGCCCCCCAATACCTTCACCAACATTCCCGATGCACCTCAAAATAACGTCACCAACATATTGCTGCTGGATGCGTTGAACACGCGCGACAATACGGTGAAGGGGAACCTGCAAGTGCAGATGGTGCAGTACCTGGCCTCAATGCCGCCCAATCAGCGCATTGGTATCTTCGTGCTCACCGACAACAAGGCGCACATGATTTGGGGATTCGATCAGGACTCCTCTGTGCTGCGAGCGGTCGTCGCCAGATTCGCTTCAGATCGTTCGCTCTCCTCCGTGCCCTCAACCGCAGCCCAGCTACAAGCCCAACAACAGGCGCTGAGGGAGACGGCCGATGAGACTCAGCAAACGGCGAACAACACAAAAGATAATCGAATTGCCGCCAGCGCGGACGCGTTGAAAAACCTACTGAAGTTTGGGGTCGGAGTCGAAGGGAGCCCGGATCACCTTTCCACCACGATGAGCGCTCTCAAAGTCATGGCGCACTATCTTGCGGGCATCCCGGGGAGAAAGAATCTGTTCTGGCTTGCCAGTCAATTCCCGTACTCGAGCAAGAGCGGCGTGTACTTTGAATGGTATCGCGAAGCCAGGGATAAACTCACCGAAGCGGGAGTATCCGTTTATCCCATCGACGCGAACGGCGTGGCCATTGATACAGGCGGAGCTTACTACATTGATCGCATGCCCAAGAGCGTACTTCGATTCGCCGATACCGAGGCATGGGCTGAAGAAACGGGTGGAAAGGCTTACCACGCGAACAATATCAAGCAAGAGATCGCCGAGGCTGTCGATCACGGTTCGCGCTATTACACGCTGGCCTATGTTCCCAGCGATCAAAATGAAGAGGGCCGGGAGCGCAAGGTCGAGGTCAAGGTGCTTTCCGGCAAATACACGATCTTCTATCGCAAAAGCTATTTTGAACAAACACAGAATGAGATCGCGAAGACCAATGGCGCATCCGCCAAAAATCCATTGATTGAGCAGATGGGTCGCGGCATGCCGAACAACAGCGAGATTCCCTACCGTCTCAAGGTTGAGCCGTCGCCCGTTCAGCCCGACGCCGGCGCACCTCGTGCCGGGAGTAATGCGCAAATGAGCGGCAAGTTCACGCGCTATAACGTCGGCTTCCAACTGCAGGCCAGCGGCATGTTGCTAGTTCCCGACGCGGACGGCGCGAGGCGCAAACCCCTGGAGATTGCGGTGATGGTCTATAGCCAGGAGGGCAAGCCGCTGAACTGGGAGAGTCGCAATATCAGCCTACTCATCAAGCCGGAAGAGTGGGCCGCGGACCAGACCGATGGCATTCGCTTCCACATGGAGATTGATGCGCCTCCCGGCGATGTCTACCTGCGCACAGGAGTGTATGACCCGACGGCGGGCAAGGTGGGGACGCTGGAAATTCCGCTCAGCGCCGTCACACTTGCGCAGAAATAGACGCCGGAATCGAGGAGTTGTCCGTCCGGTTTTCCAAGGCCTATGATGTTGTGTTCCTGAATCTGGTACTCAGAGGCGATGCACGTGAATGCCGAGAAACAAATCCCAGAGATCCACCTGCCTGACTCTCTTCACACATTGCTTCCGCGCGGAGCCGCAAGCGCTCCCCATTTCCTTAACCCGGGCCACATGTTGAGAGTGCTACTGGGTCTCGCTTTGACGTTGCCTGTTGCCCTGGGATTGGCGGGATGCGGCGGGGCGGCTTCATCAACTCCAACGCCCACTCCGACACCAACGCCAACAACTCCCGACGCGCGCGCGGATGCGATGATTGCGCAGATGACGCAGGCCCAGGAGTTGCAGCTCGTACAGGGCGGGGTCACGACCAATGCCACTTCTGGGTACACGGTTCCGCGCGGCGCCGCGGGCTATGTGCCGGGCATTCCCGCATTGGGTATTCCGGAGCTTTACCTGGCCGACGGCAGTGTGGGTGTCGGCAATGGCATAGGCCCAGCGACAGCACTTCCTTCATCTATTGCCAGCGCTGCCGGATGGGATGTAACGGAAGCCGGCAAGTACGGAACCATCATCGGCACTGAGCTGGCCGATTACGGCATCAATGTGAACCTTGGCGGCAACATCAATCTCATTGGCCGCGAACCGCGCGATGGGCGCACGTTTGAAACCAAGGGCGAGGACCCCATCCTGGCGGGGAAGATCACCGCGGCGCATCTGAACGCGATTCAGGCGCAACACATCATTGCCGACATCAAGCACTTTGCCTTCAACGATCAAGAATCTGGACGCACCACGGCGAATGCGATCATTGACGACCGCGGCGGCCGCGAGAGCGACTTACTTGCCTTTGAGATCGGCGTGAAGGACTCGAATGTGCAATCGGTGATGTGCTCGTACAACCTGACCAACGGGATTTACGACTGCGAAAACGGCTATCTGCTCAACGAGGTACTGAAGAGCCAATGGAACTTCCCCGGATTTGTCATGTCCGATTGGTGGGCCACCCACAGCACGGTGAACGCAGCCAACAACGGGCTGGATCAGGAACAGCCAAACGAGCAATATTTCTCAACGCTCGGCCAATCAATCAGCAGTGGACAGGTTGCACAGTCGCGGCTTGACAACATGGTGCACCGCATTTTGCGCGCAATGTACGAAGTGGGAATCTTTGACTACCCGCAACAGCTTCAGCCCATCCCCGCCGCAGCCGATGCCGCAGTGGCCCAGGATATTGAGGAAAAGGGCGCGGTCCTGCTCAAGAATGCAAGCAACCAGCTGCCGCTCAACGGATCGTCTATTCAATCCATCGCGGTGATCGGATCACATGCGGATATTGCCGTGCTTTCCGGCGGCGGCTCGGCGCAGGTGCAGCCCATTGGCGGCACGCTGACGGGAGGGCAACCATGCCCGCCCTGCTGGGCGACGGTCACCTGGGATCTGTCCTCGCCGCTCAACGCCATCAAGGCAAAAGCGCCCAACGCCAAGGTGCAGTTCGTTGACGGGTCCGACGCAACGACTGCGGCAACGCTGGCTGCTCAATCGCAGGTGGCGATTGTCTTTGTGAGCCAGTGGGCGAGCGAGGGCATGGATGAGCCCAGCCTCAATCTCACTGACCTGACCAGTTCGACACCGATCAACCAGGATGCGCTGGTGTCAGCCGTGGCTGCGGCAAACCCGCACACCGTTGTAGTGGTGGAGAGCGGCGGTCCCATTCTGATGCCGTGGCTGGGCCAGGTGGGTGCGGTGCTTGAGGCATGGTACCCAGGGCAGAACGGTGGGCCCGCGATTGCGGATCTGTTGTTCGGCGTGACCAACCCTTCAGGCAAGCTGCCGCTTACCTTCCCGGCCAGCGAGGCACAGTTGCCGCGGCCGGTCATTCCGCAACCTCCGGACGGTGTGACGCCCTTTGCGGTGAATTACACCGAGGGCTACAACGCGGGCTACAAATGGTATGACGTGAGTGGCTTTAGGCCGCTGTTCTATTTCGGCTATGGACTGTCGTATACCACCTTCTCCATCACCAACGGAGCGGTGGTGAACAACCTCTCTTCGACGACGAATCCGAATTTTCAAGTGACCTTCAACCTGGCGAACACGGGCGCGGTAGCGGGGGCGGAGGTGGCGCAGGTGTATCTGGGACTGCCGGCTAGTATCAACGAACCGCCAAGACGGCTGGTGGGGTGGCAAAAGGTGTTGCTGCAGCCGGGTGTGTCGCAGGCGGTCACTATCGAAGTGGACCAAAACGACTCCTCGCATCCCATGTCGTATTGGAATGAGAATAATCAAACTTGGACGGTTGCACCGGGGACTTACATTGTCTACCTGGGAAATGCTGAAGATGCGGCGAACCTCACGACTGTGGGGACGATTACGGTGGGGCAGTAAAGACAGCGGTCCGCGCAACAAATTGTTGAATCATATTGAATGAGCGGCGCTGAAGCAGCGTATCAACCTTTGCGCCATCGGATGTTGAAGATTCCACTGCAGCCGTCAACCCTGATTCGGTTGATGTCAGCAATGGCGATTTGGTGCGCCTTCTCAACTGTCTACGGACTTTAAAATCTTCAAGCAGGAGTTCAGAGAATGCACGTGAAAGACGCTCAGCTCGACGTACGCACTGTGTTTGCAGGCGGTTTCTGGGGGCAGCTCGTCTCGTCGATCATTTGGCTGATTTCAGCAGCCCTTGGTACGTGGGTGACTCCACGCGCCGCAATTCTCGAGATCGTATTGGCCGGCTTTTTCATTTTTCCGATTACGCAACTGCTGCTCCGACTCACGGGCGGACCCGCGTCTCTCAGCAGCGAAAATCCGCTGGGAAAACTCGGCATGCAGATCGCGTTCACTCTACCGCTATCGATGCTTCTGCCGCTGCCAGTCACGGAGTTCCATCTGAGCCTGTTTTATCCGGCGCTCATGATCCTTTTGGGCGCGCATTATCTTCCCTTCACTTTTCTCTATGGGATGCGCATGTTCATTCCGCTGTGCGCGATTCTTGTGGGAGGCGGAACGGCGATCGCCATGTACCTTCCCAACTCATTCACTTTGGGAGCCTGGGTTGGTGGGCTGACGCTCTTCATTTTTGCCTGGGTTGGGCGGATGTCTGTCCGGGCTGAACTCCGAAATCAGATTGATGAAGAGGGGACTGTGAGAACTGTTGCGGTTTGAGGTCAAATTGACCGGCGACCTGATTTCCCGTAGACTAAGAAATTGCGAGGGATGCGGTTTTAGTTGCATTCTTGCCCGCATCAACTTCTGAGAGATTAAGGAACAACAATGGCAAACCATGTATCGTCGCTGAAGCGCGCCCGGCAGACCGTGACCCGCACCGAAGTGAATCGCGCCAACCGCAGCCGCGTGCGCACCAGCCTGCGCGCCCTGCGCGAAGCATTGGTCAAGGGCGACGTGAAGGCCGCCCAGGCGCAGTATCGTGAGACCGTCTCCACCCTCGACAAGAGTGTGCAGAAGGGCATTTTGCATGACAACACCGTTTCCCGCTACAAGAGCCGGCTGAATGCGCGGCTGAAGGCGCTGGTTCTGGCAAAAGCGTAGAAGCAGGGAATAGGGAATAGAAAAACCCCAAAAAACAGAAACGGCCGGGAGCGATCCTGGCCGTTGTTGTTTTTGTGCAGCGCTATTGGGACGGGATCAAATTCACGCCTCGCGGTGTCAAAACCGATAGGAGGTTAGCGAAAATCGTGGACGCTTTTCCAACCAATGCTCCTCATTCTGCTGACCCGGCGCTCATTGCTTCCCTGGCAAGGCTGTGGCCGAATCGCGAGCATGAGTCGAACGCCGTCAAGAACCTGTTTTGTGGTGCGGGAATGCACAGGTGGCGTCAGTTGGATCTGAGCGAGTTATACCCGGAACATGAGGTCCGCTATTGTTTCTGGTGCTCGAAGATCAAGGTCGATGGCACGATTTACGACCCATAGCATCCTCTCGGGACAACTGAAGACCCATTCAACTACAGCAGCTCAAATATGCCAGCGGCGCCCATACCTCCGCCTACGCACATGGTGACCATTCCGTATTTGACCTGGCGCCGCCTCATCTCGTGGAGCAGCGTGGCGGTGAGCTTGGAGCCGGTACAGCCCAGGGGATGACCGAGCGCGATGGCGCCTCCGTTCACGTTGATGCGTTCGGGGTCGATTTCAACGCCGTTGCGGCCCAGTTCGCGCAGGACAGCCAGCACTTGCGCGGCGAACGCCTCGTTCAGTTCGATGAGCCCGACTTGATCAATCGTCAGGCCTGCCTTCTTCAACGCCTTGGGAATCGCAGTCACCGGGCCCATGCCCATCTCTTCAGGCAGGCAGCCGGTGGTGGCGTAGGCAACAAGACGGCCAAGTGGCTGGATGCCCAGTTCCTGAGCGCGCGCCGAATCCATGAGCACGACTGCGGCAGCTCCATCCGAGGTTTGCGAGGAGTTGCCGGCAGTTACTGATCCCTGCGCGGAGAACGCGGGCTTGAGTTTGGCGAGGGCGGAGGAGGAGGTGTCGGCGCGCGGGCCTTCGTCGGCGGAGAACACCGATTCCGTGACCACCGGCTTTCCGGCCTTTTTACCAGGGACAGTTGTGGTCACCGTCACCGGAATCAGCTCGTCGGTGAAGCGTCCGGCAGCCTGTGCGGCGATGGCCTTCTGGTGGCTGGCGAGAGCGAAGGCGTCCTGATCTTCACGAGGGATTGAGTAATGGCGGGCGACGCGCTCGGCGGTTAGGCCCATGGTGAGCAGCGATGCGGGATAATGCTCAGCCATATATGGATTGGGGCTGGGTTTGAGTCCGCCGAAGGGGAGCAGGCTCATGGTCTCCGCTCCGCCGGCGATGACCACGCGGTCGCCACCGGAACGGATGCGCAGATCGGCGAGAGCGATGGCTTCAAGGCCGGAGGAGCAAAGGCGGTTGACGGTGACGCCGGGGACCTCGACCGGGAGACCGGAGCGCAGGGCAGCCCAGCGCGCAATGTCCCATCCCTGTTCGCCTTCTGGCTGGGCGCAACCAAGGATCACATCCTCGACTTCGGATTTGTCCAGCGCCGGAATTCTGTTCAGAGCTCCGACGATGGCGAGTGCGGCGAGATCATCGGGCCGCGTGGTGGAGAGAGCGCCTTTGGGAGCGCGGCCCACGGGGGTGCGTACGGCGCTGACTAGAACGGATTCCGGCATGGATCTTACTCCTTGGGAACAGAGGCGGATTCGAAGCGGCCTTCTTGTTATGGATGCGCGAGAGTCATCTATTGCGGCATTTCAAGCAGGGTCCAGGCGTTCTTCTCATAGAAACGGTAGATTGCGCGGTGGTCGACAACCGAATCGGCGAGGGCATCGTGATCCACCCACGGCGGGCGATGGGCAAGGCCGGACTGGGCCTCGTGAACTTGATTCGGCGAGGCGGGATCGATGCCCCAATTGAAGCCGAGAATGCCGCTGGAACCATGCGGCTGCAGGCGCTGGGTTTCCGGCGCGGATGCGAGCACAAAGGGCTGATCTGGATTGCTCGAGAAAAAGACCAGCAGCGAGACGGTTCCCTGCACCGAACATAGAACAGCCCAGTCCAGTGATCCGGGGCGTTCAAAGCGAGCGGCGATGACGTTCTCCGGCTGGTGGGCTTCGTATGTCTGGGGAATGAGGCAGCCGCGCTGGTTCAGCGTTTCCTGCACAGGAACGGGAAGGTCAGGAAAGGAGCTTACTGGGAGATGGCGGATGAGATAGGGAGTGGAATGGCCGTCGATCAGAATTTGACCGGACTCATTGAGTTCAGACGGACGAGGCTGCGGCGGCGAAAAAGCGGTGCTTTGGCCTGCGGCAGTAAAAGTACCCAACGCGAGG
The DNA here is from genome assembly GCA_049514915.1 of Occallatibacter sp. Taxonomy (GTDB): domain Bacteria; phylum Acidobacteriota; class Terriglobia; order Terriglobales; family Acidobacteriaceae; genus Telmatobacter. Next base: position 9,754 of record JBEKUP010000065.1, read on the forward strand.
GACGCAACCGAGATCAGAGTGCGTGTTGCTTTCATGCTCAATTCCGCAGCGGCTTACCGGTTTTCAGCGTGAAGGCGATGCGCTCCTGGGTCTTGCGCTCGCCACATAGGGAGAGAAAGGCCTCGCGCTCCAGGTCAAGCAGGTATTGCTCGCTGACGAGCGAGCCGGCAGTCACGCGGCCGCCGGCGAGAATGTACGCGGCCCATTTTGCCACCTTCTGATCGTGTTCCGAGGCGTATCCGGCTTCACCCATAAGAAAGACACCAGTCTCCAGAGTGGCGAGCGCACCCGTGCCCGGAGCGGGTATCTGCGTGCGCGGCAGAGGAGCTGTGTAGCCGGCTTCAGCAAGTGCGGCTGCCTGGGTTTTTGCGTCCAGAAGCTGCCGCTCGCGGTTCATGGTGATGCGGTCGGTTGGGGCCAGCATGCCGAGCGGCCGGGCCTCGGCGGCAGAGGTGGATGTTTTTGCGAGGGCGATGGTCTCAAAGACGCGCTTAAGCGCCGTGGCCATCTCGGCGGATTGGGCAAAGCGCGAAGGCGGGTCTTTGGGGTCGGGCGGCGCGATCGCGATGGCTGAGTCGACAGCGCGGAGGAGCATTTCCTTGGTGCCGCCTCCGGCTGGTACAAGGCCGACGCCGGCTTCTACCAGGCCGATGTAGGTTTCCGCATGGGGCTGGCGGCGTGCGGCGTGAAGACAGATCTCCGCGCCTCCGCCAAGGGTGAGACCAAACGGCGCGGCGACCACCGGGCGAGGGCAGAATTTAATGGCTGCGGTCATCTGTTGGAAGTTATGGATCACCCCGGCCAGTTCGTCCCATTCGCCTTCCTGCGCGGCCAAAAGCAGCTGCATCAGGTTGGCGCCTACGGAGAAGTTTTCGCGGTCGCTGGCGATTACAAAGCCGGCAAAGTCGCGGACCGCGTCCGACTCCGGCTTGAGCACGGAGGAGATCATCGCCAGCACGTCGCCGCCGATGGCGTTCTTGAGGGAGTGAAGCTCGATGCAGGCGATGCCGTCGCCCAGATCAATGAGGGATGCGCCGGCGTTGGAACGAATGACTCCATTGGAGCGGCGGAAATCGGCTACCTTGGCGTGACCGGGCTGCGATGGGACAGGTTCGTACCCGCCGATGGTAGGGTTGTAGCATTCCCTGCCATCGGTCGAATACCAGGAAATAGGGGCGGAATCGGCACCCGAGTCGAGCAGATCTTCGACATCCCGGGTCACGGGCAGTTTGAGCGCTTGCATCCGCGCAATGGTTTCTCTGACACCGGCGGCATCCCACATTTCAAAGGGGCCGAGTTCCCAGTTGAAGCCGGCGCGCATGGCTTCGTCGATCGAGGGCGCGTCATTGGCGACTTCGCCGATGCGGTCGGCGGCGAAGTTCCACAGCGATGCCAGGAAGGGCCAGAGAAAAGCTGCGGCCTTGTCTTTTTTGGGATCGTCGGCTAATAGAAGCCGCAAGCGCTCGGGGAGCGTGGCGGCGTTTTTGGCCATTTCGAGAGCGGGCAGCGCGGCCTTCGCGAGGGGACGGTACTCGAAGGTGGCGAGATCGAGCACCTGGCGGATTTCTTTGCCGTCTGCGCCGCGGCTTTTCTTGTAGAAGCCCTGCCCGGATTTATCGCCCAGCCAGCCGCGTTTCATGATCTCGTCTAGAACGGCCGTAAATCCGCCCTGCGTCACGCCTTGCGGAAAGTTGGCGGCCACGTGGGCCAGGATGTCGATTCCGACCATGTCGGCGAGGCGAAAGGTTCCGGTGCGGGGCCAGCCGAGTGCCTGCCCGGTAAGGGCGTCCACTTCTTCGATGGTCAAACCTTGTTCAAGCATTAGCGTGGCCGCGTTGAACATGACGGAGACGCCGATGCGGTTGGCGATGAAGTTGGGCGTGTCGTTGGCGCGGACCACTTGCTTGCCGAGGGTGCGGTCGGCAAAGGCGGAAAAGGCGGCGACGACGGCCGGATCTGTTTCGGCTGTGGGAATGACCTCAAGCAGCCGCATATAGCGCGGGGGATTAAAAAAATGAGTGCCGAAAAAGCGGTCGCGATGAGAGGAAAGGCCGGCGGCGATTTGGTTCACGGGCAGGCCGGAGGTGTTGGTGGTGAGCACGGCGCGAGGGGAAAGATACGGCAGGACGCGCGCGAGCAGAGAGGTCTTGATGGCCAGATTCTCCGCAACAGCTTCGATCACCCAATCGCATTGAGCGAGTTTGGGAAGATCGTCGTCGAAATTGCCCGGTGTGATGAGCGCGGCCAGCGAGGAATCATAGAACGCGGCAGGTTTGGCTTTGGCCAGGGCGTCCAGCGCCGAGAGTGCCAGCTTGTTCTTTGCTGTCCCCTCCGCGGGGACCATGTCGAGAAGAAGTGTGGGTATGCCGGCGTTGGCAAGGTGAGCGGCGATGCGCGAACCCATGGTGCCCGCGCCAAGCACCGCGGCGCGGCGAACAAGCATTGGAAGTGCAACAGCGGGAACTGACTGGGTGGGTATTGCAACGGAAGAAGTGGCGCTCATGCGAACCCTCCCATGGGCGGGCTGGAAGAAGGGAGCTTCACCCAGCAGGAACCCTCGAAGGATACGGAACGGCGTGGGGTGGGGTCAAGGAAGGTAGGGAGTCTGCCGGTCCGGCTGCGTCTACAGTTTCTTTCGGAGGTGTTCAAAGACGACATAGCCAACGAAAGCAGAGACGAGCGCGATAACGTAATTGGTCGTGGTCAGGATGTCATTCAAGGCGTAAGCCAGGGACTTGCCGTGACCATTGGAGACGGTGAATTCACCCATCAGAAGATTTGAATAGAACAGGAAAATGATAAACGCGATCTCAACTACGGCACGCAGAAGCGACTTCAGGAGTCGGCGATTGGTGGGGTCGGCAGCCATGGAATGTTCATGTTATCAAGAATCAGACGTATTCTACTGGCACTTCCGCAGAAGTTTCGCCGTTTTCGTTCCAGAAGAGTGACCTTATAGATAGTCAGTCCTGATTATTGCCTATAAACCACCTTGCCAGAGCGGATGACGGTTTTGACGCGAGCGAAGTTGGTGAGGTCTGCGGCCGGGTCGGCATCGAGAATGGTGAGGTCGGCCAGTTTGCCAACAGTCACGGTTCCCTTCTGGCCGGAAACTCCGAGCCGGGCCGCCGGGTTGGTGGTGAGCATGGCCAGGACATCGGTCGCGGTCAGCCCACATTTGCGCAGGCCTTCAAATTCTCCCTGGGTGGAGTAGTCCGTCATGTAACCGACATCGGTTCCGAAAATCAGCGTTCCTCCGAGCGAGTGGAACTGACGCACCTCTGCATAAATCGGGTCGAGGTATGCGGGATCCGGGGTGACCGTCGTCGCGAACATTTTCAGAGTGGGCGTCATGGCCATGTTCTTTTGCACCATTTCGGCAAACAGGTCCTTGCCGATGCCCGTCGTTTCGTCGGGAGCGTGGGCCAGCACATCAACACCGCTCTCGATCGCGACACGTGTACCTGCCAGATTGGAAGGATGAGCAAAGACGATTTTGCCGTTGAGATGTGTGGTTTGAACGGCGGCGCTCGCGATGTTCAGCGGCATGGGCAGCACGTGGCCTCGGGCGATCCATGAGCCGGTAAAGAGCTTGGTCACATCCGCGCCTGACTTGAGATTGTTGCGCACAGTTTGCTGAGCCTCCTCCGGAGTCTCGGGCTGCGGCAGGGTAAAGAGAAGCCACCAAGGTGCGGAATCGCGAACATAATACGGGATGCCATGAGGCGGATAGAGCGGGAGGCCTGCGGTGTAGATGAACGGCCCGTTCAGTTCTCCAGCCTCGACGCGGCGACGGATGGAAAGCGTGTTGGCCGGATTTGAGCCTACATCGACAACGGTTGTAAATCCGCGGCTCAGAAACATATCGGCGAGCTGAGGGTTGAGCGTGGCGGCGGACTTCCATTCCGCGAAGTTCCATTTGGGTTCGGTGAAATGAACATGGGCGTTCCAGAAGCCCGCCGTGACAACACAATGGTCACAGGGCACGAGGGTTGCGCCTGAAGGGATTTCGATTCCATGGCCAACCGCTGCAATCACGCCGTCGCGAATGAGGATGGCGCCGTCGTCGATGGGCTGATCCGTTGGGGAAACATAGATGCGCGCATGCTGGATTGCCAGCATGCCCTGCGCGAGCTTGAGCGGTGGATGAGGCACACGGCGGGGATAGACCAGGAGCAGCCAGGCCACGCCGCATAAGCAGGCAAAGACAATCAGCAATCCGCTCAACACCCGAAACACCCAGCGCCGCATCCCATTTCTCCTCAAACAGAGTTACGCGACCGCCGGGCCGGGGGTTCTGGAGATTTTTGGGTATCCCGAAAGCTGACCTGGTTCAGGCGGAGCGGAATGTATGGAGTGTGATCTCGGGAGGACAATTCAGGCGAAATGGCACCCCGATGGTTCCGATGCCGCGGTTGACGTAGAGCTGCATGCTGCCGAACCGGAATGCACCCTCAACATACTTCCTGCCCCACACGGGGAGTTCCAGGGCGCCGAAGAAGGGCAGCCGAACCTGACCGCCGTGGGTGTGGCCGCTCAGCATGAGGGCGACCGATTCGGCGGCCGAATGGGTGAGAAGTGTGTCAGCATAGTCCGGCGCGTGGCACAACAGCACGACGGGCTCGTTGGGGCGATTGCGAATGGAAGCAGGCATGGCCAGATCGGGATCGGGATGGCCTTCCACGATATCGTCAAGTCCGGCCAGCCAGATTCTGCCGCCGGCAAAATCCAGGGGAAGGTAGGCGTTGCGAAGCACGGGAATACCGTTGGTATTAAGGGCCTTCGTCACGGCATTCGCGTCGACGGCAACGTCATGGTTGCCAAGAATTGCATAGACTTTTTTGCATTGGATACCGCTGAGGATCTGGGCGCATTGCCCTGCGGCTCCGATCGCAAAGCTCTTGTTGCCGAGCATGTCGCTGACATAGTCGCCGGTTAAAAAAACCGCATCGGGCTGCAAACGGTTGACTCGGTCAACCACTTCACGGAGAAAGTATGGCTCAGTATATTCGTCGAGGTGGATATCACTAAGCTGCACGACGCGCATGCCGTTCAAGCCTGGAGCCAAGCCGGGCAGTAGGGATTCGTGATGCGTAACTTCGATCCAGTGTCGCTCGATCTCGCCTAGATACAGGACCATGCCCGCGGCTCCGCACAGGCTTGCCTGGAGGAAGCGGCGGCGGCCCAGAGGCGGCTTAGAAGGGGAAGAAGAAAGCGTCATATTCAATGGTATCCAATTTTTAATTCGTTTGCATCGGCCCGGCAGGATGAAAGACGATCAGGAGATGGAATTATCTCTTCCAACCGCTTGCCGGCCGGTTTGACCCGCTCCGGCAAAGGGCACTAGCTTGGAAGAGTGCGGAGTCCCGGATTCGCGGACCCACATCAAGGAGATTGGATGCAAAGCAGAGTTCTTCTGTCGTTTCGGAATGGGATTTTGCCTTTGACGCTGGCAGCCATAGCCTTTGCGGGCGCCCAGGCGCAGGATTTGAAGAGTTTCGAGCAGAGAATCACTACCAAGGTGCTTCCCAACGGGCTGACCCTGATTATCTGCGAGCGGCACGATGCGCCGGTTTTCAGTTACACAACCTTTGTTGACGCCGGCGATGTGAACGATCCCTCCGGCGAAAGCGGCCTGGCGCACATGTTCGAGCACCTTGCTTTTAAGGGGACCAGCCAGATTGGGACCACCGATTACCCGGACGAGAAGGTGGCGCTGGAGAAAGTGGAAGCGGCGAACAACGCATACGAGGCGGAGTATCTAAAAGCGGTGGGACGCGACCCTGCCAAGCTGGCCGAGTTGAAGAAGGCCTTCCTCGATGCCCAGGCGGAAGCTCACAAATACGTGATCCCGAACCAATTCACCGATGTGGCGGAACGCAATGGCGCGGAAGGGCTGAACGCCGAAACCGGAATGGACAATACGATGTTCTTCTGGTCGATGCCGGAGAACCGGCTGGAGCTTTGGGCGTGGCTGGAGAGTGGGCGTTTGTCTGACACGGTGCCGCGCGAGTTTTACAAGGAGCGGGACGTGGTTGTGGAAGAGCGGCGCATGCGCACCGACTCCAACCCGATTGGCCGCCTGGTAGAACAGTTTCTGGCCACGGCCTACGTTGCCCACAACTATGGACGCAGCGCCATTGGCTGGCCCAGCGAAGTGAGCCAGATCGACGCCACGGAAGCAATGGCATTTCATAAGAAGTACTACATCGGATCCAACATTGTGGTTGCAGTCGTGGGCGATGTGAAAGCGGCGGAAGTTATGCCGATGCTGGAGAAGTACTTCAGCAAGGTCCCCGGCGGGCCCAAGCCGGAAGAGATGACCACGATTGAACCGAAGCAGTTTGCCGAAAAGACGGTGACCATCCGCGAGCAGACGCAGCCGTTTTACCTCGAAGGCTACCACCGCCCGGACTACCACGATCCTGACGACGCGGTATATGACGCCATCAGCGACATCATGTCGAATGGACGCGTTTCAAGGCTCTATCGCAGCCTGGTGCGCGACCAGCAGATTGCCGCGGAGGCAGAGGGATTCAGCGGATTTCCCGGCGAGAAATATCCCGGCCTGTTCGCCTTCTACGCAGTTCCGCTGCCCGGACATTCTCCCGACGAGATGCGCGACGCCATCCACAAGGAGATTGAGAAGCTAAAAACCGCAGACGTGACGGACGATGAGCTGGCGATGTTCAAGACTCGTACGCGTGCCGATTTGCTGCGCGGGCTGGCCGATAACCAGGGACTCGCAAACAGCCTGGCCGAATACCAGACCCGGTATGGCGACTGGCGCGAACTCTTCAAGCAACTGGATAAGGTGGACAAGGTGACCAAGGCCGATATCCGGCGCGTAGCCAACAAAGTGTTTGTGGCCAGTAACCGCACCAGCGCGGAGATTGTTACCAACGCTCCCGCAGGTGCGGCGAAGAACGATGGAGGCGCGCAATGAAGAGCACTGCCGTGAAGAACTTTACAAAATTGCCTTTGCTCTTTGCTGTTGTTGCGGTCTCGCTTGCGTCCCTGGCAACAAGCGCCCAGCAGAGTAAGCCGTGGGAGAGAATCCCGGTGCCGAAGCTGCATGACTTCAAGCCTCAGGAGCCCAAGCGGATTGAGCTCAAGAACGGAATCGTCATCTTCCTGCAGGAGGATCATGAATTGCCGTTCGTGTCTGGGGGGGTGCTGATTCCGGGCGGTTCGCGCGACGAGGATCCGGCCAAGGCGGGCCTGGTGGGCCTGTACGGGCAGGCGTGGCGCACCAGTGGAACAGCCAAAATGGATGGCGACCAGCTGGACGATTTGCTGGAGTCCAAGGCGGCGCATATTGAAACAGCGGGCGACGATGACTCGACCGCGCTTCAATGGGACTCGCTGAAGGGCGATGCCGACCAGGTGTTCGCCTTGGCTCTGGACCTGCTTCTGCACCCGAAATTCAACCCTGAAAAACTGCAATTGGCCCAGCAGCAGGAAGCTGCGGGCATTGTCCGGCGGAACGACGATGAATCCGGAATCGCGGAGCGCGAAGGGGCGAAGCTGGTTTACGGTGTAAACAGTCCCTACACGCGGCAGCCGGAACTGGCCACCATCGGAAGTGTCACCGTGGAGGACCTGAAGGCCTGGCACGACCGGACGATTGGCGGAAAACTGATTATTGGAATCGGCGGCGATTTTGACCCGGTGGCGATGGAGGCAAAGCTGCGCGCGGCATTTGAAGGCCTGCCGCAGGTGACGCCCGAACCGCCCCGTCACGATGCCTTCCCCGGCCCCACGCCGGGCCTCTTCTTCATCAACAAAGACGACGTGAACCAATCGAACGTGCAGATCATGGGTATTGGCATCGACCGGCACAATCCCGATGTGCCTGCGCTGGTGGTGATGGACGAGATTCTTGGCGGAGGATTTGCAAGCCGCCTGTTCCAGAAAGTGCGCACGGAATTGGGACTGGCGTACGAGGTCGGCGGCGGTTTCTCCCTGGCCTATGATCATCCCGGCGTGTTCCGCGTGGTCGCGCTGACAAAGAGCGCGAGCACCGTGGAAGCTACGAAGGCAGCAATGGCTGAAATTGCGGGTTTAAATTCCCGCCCCTTCACCCAGGAGGAGCTTGACCGCGCGAAGGACAATCTTCTTACCTCGTTTTTGTTCCGCTATGACACGCGGGAGAAGGTCCTGGCGGAGAGCGAGCGGCTGCAGTTCTACGGCTATCCGGCCAATTATCTTGAGACCTACAAGGCGGCGCTGGAAAAAGTCACGGTGGCCGATTTAACCGCGGTGGCGAAGAAGTATGTTCATCCGGAAAAGCTTGCGGTGTTGGTGGTGGGCAATGGACCGGAGATCAAGCCGGGGCTTGACGAGCTGAACCTGGGGACGCCGAAGCCGATCGACATCACGATTCCGATGCCGAAAGGACCGGGTGGGCCAGCGGAGAAGACACAGTGAGTGACGGAACGCAAGGCTTGGCAGAGACTGATTCCGGATCACGTTCAAAACTGGCTGTGGTAATTATGGCGGCGGGAAAGGGAACCCGGCTCAAGTCTCGCCGCCCAAAGGTTCTGCATGAAGTTGGCGGAAAACCGCTGCTGAAGCACGTGATTGCCGCGGCGCTGCATATTGCGGATCCCGGCGATATCTATGCAGTGGTAGGCCATCAGGCGGAGCGGGTGAAGTCCGCTGTGGCCTCCACTGGGATTCGCTTTGTTGAGCAGACCGAACAGCGCGGGACGGGTCATGCAATCCAGAGTGCGAGCCCAGCGATCGCCAGCTACGCGAACATCCTGGTTCTCTCCGGCGACGTGCCGCTGATTCAGCCCGAAGACCTGACCGCACTGTGGAAGTTTCACCAGGATCAGAACGCGGCAATGACGCTGGTCTCCGCCGAACCCGAGTACCCGACCGGCTATGGGCGCGTCATACACCCTTCTACGAATTCCAAATCAACAGGCGAGAGCGCGAATTCGGCGGAGCCTCAAGAGGTTGTCGCCATTGTGGAGCAGAAGATGCTGGCACCGGAACAGCTTTCTCTGCGCGAAATCAACCTGGGCTTGTATGCATTCCGCACCCGGACGCTGCTGGCTCACCTGGGAAAGCTGACCACCGACAACCCGCACGGTGAACTCTATCTGACCGACATGGCCAAGGTCCTCCACAGTGCGGGAGAGCGGGTGATCGCCTTGAAAACGAGCGAGCCTGACCGACTTCTGGGCGCCAACACCATTGCGGAACTGGTAGCCCTGGATGCAACCCTGCGCACGGCCACCGCCAACCGGCTGATGGCTGCGGGAGTTACCATTTTCCGTCCAGAGACCTGCGTGATTGACGCCGAGGTGGAAGTTGCCGCCGACACCATCATTGAGCCCTTTGTGCAGCTTCTTGGCTCCACGCGCATCGGAACCGACTGCCGGATACGGTCTTACACGGTGATTGAAAACTGTACGCTGGGCGATTCCGTGTTGATTCGGCAGAGCTGCGTGCTTGCGGACAGCACAATTGGGAACGGGGCGCAGATAGGTCCTTTTGCCCGGATACGGCCGGGTTGCGAAATCGGCGAAGGCGTTCATATTGGGAATTTTGTGGAAACGAAGAAGGCCAAACTGGGCAAAGGAGTGAAGGCCGGCCACCTGTCCTATCTGGGCGACGCCGAGATAGGCGAGGAAACGAATATCGGGGCCGGCGTCATCACCTGCAACTACGACGGTGTGCGCAAACATACGACGCAAATCGGGAAAGGCGTGTTTGTGGGAAGTGATTCCACTCTGGTGGCTCCGGTCAGCGTGGAGGACGGAGCCTATATCGGCGCGGGATCGTGCATTACTAAAACGGTTCCGGCTGGCTCCCTAGCGGTGGCCCGGTCTCACCAAATCACCAAGAAAGGCTGGGCTGAAGCGAGGCGCGCAAGGGATGGCGAGCAAAAGTAGCCCGGGCTCTTCTGTGGGTATGACTTGCGGAAAATGCAACTTGCCTTCGAACTGCGCAAGATTTACGGTACTCTGGGGCGCTGATCCCGTCCTGCTCCCCGATTTTCGCGTCGGGGTTCAGCTCCGGGTTGCGCGGAGATGCCTCTGAGCGTAGCGTCTTGACGCGAAATCCGGGAAAGGGAGCCCAAAAGCGTTGGCGGCGAAAACGGAATGAGCCTGGAGCTTCCATATGTGGGGCAAGTCTCAAAAGGAACCCTACATTCCCGTTTCCGTTTTTCTGCATTCAACGTATTGTGGGAAAGAGCCGATAATAATACTGGTCCCTTCGAAAGAGGAGATGCCTGGTCGAGAGGAAAATCGATTCTCTGAGGACTGGGCGAGAGCAGAGCGGACAGGCTGCGGTAGGTGAAGGGCCTGATAGGGGTCTTTTCGGAACAATCTCAATTGCGGTTTAATAAGTTCATACTTAGGACTGAGCAGGGATGGTTTCGAGGCGGGTGCCGCACAGCAGCCACTGACACTGCTGGCGATGATCCACCAGGGGGATGAATTGACGCTGAAACTGGCCGAAATGGGATCACCGAACCCGTCAGCAAAAGTACGCGCGGAGTCAGACGCGCGCACCCCTGCGCGGACACGCCGGCCAGCTCGGATCCTGGTGGTCGATGACGAAGCACATGTCAGGTCGATGATCGGCGCCACATTGGAGCGCCAGGGATATGACGTGATCATGGCGTCGTGCGGCCGGGAGGCATTTGAGAGCCTGGAGCTGAATTCCTTTGACCTGGTACTGACAGACATTGTCATGCAGGACGGGAACGGAATCGTCCTGCTGGAGCGGGTGCATGCGCAGCAGCCGCAGCTTCCCGTGGTGATGGTTACGGCAATCCACGATATCAGCGTGGCCATCGATTCCATGCGCCGGGGAGCGTACGATTACCTGCTGAAACCGTTTGAGCGGGAACACCTGGTGAGCACGGTGCAGCGCGCCCTGGAACACCGGCAGGCGATGCAGGAAAGCCACAGCTACCAACAGAACCTGGAGCAGGTGGTGCGCGCCCGGACCGAAATGCTTCGCCAGGCGATGGAAGACCTGGAACACTCCTACGATGTGACCCTCGAAGCTCTCGGAGATGCGCTCGACCTGAAGGACTCTGAGACCGAGGGGCATTCCAAGCGCGTCACGGCGTACACCATTGCACTGGCCAGGGCCATCGGGATCACCCCGGCTGAAATCAAGGTGATCGCACGCGGAGCCTTTCTCCACGACATTGGGAAGATGGCGATTCCAGACGAGATTCTGCGCAAGCCGGGCTCGCTGAATTCTGAGGAGCAGGAAGTGATGCGCGACCATTGCACACGCGGATATCACATGCTGCGCAAGATTCCCTTTCTCTCCGAGGCAGCGGAGATCGTCTATTCGCACCAGGAGCACTACGACGGCAACGGCTACCCGAACCGAGTGCGCGCGGGACAGATTCCGATCGGCGCCCGAATCTTTGCCGTCGCCGACACACTGGATGCGATTACAAGCGACCGGCCCTACCGCAAGGCGCGCAGCTTTGACGTGGCGCGGGGGGAGATCCTGCGGTGCTCTGGAACTCAGTTCGACCCTGCGGTTGTCGAGGTCTTCCTCAAGATTCCTAATGAGCTTTGGCTGGAATTGCGCTCCGAGATCACCGGGCAGAACAAGCGCTTTTCGACTTTCGATGTGTCGCACGCCCCCGTTCCGCCGGCAGGCTGAACCGCTGGTTCCTCTCCATGAGCAATTCTGGCCAGCGCTTTGGCGTACTTGAAAAATAGTATGGCCGGGTTCGCTTTACGGAGAAAACATGAGCACACTTTCAGCTAGAGAAATAGCCTCTCATCTGCACTCGCGCCCCGACTGGAAGATCGAGGGCGGTCATCTGGTACGAACATTTGCGTTCGAGACTTTCCGCGGCGCGATTAGCTTTGTTGACAAGGTTGCCGACCTGGCAGAAGAGGCCGGGCATCATCCGGATATCGACATTCGCTACAACAAGGTAAGGCTCGCCCTGGTCTCCCACGATGCAGGGGGTCTCACCGGTAAGGATTTCGCGATTGCGGCCGGAGCCGACCAGTTGGTTTAACAGGCGGCGAATCGCCACGGTTCGAATGGGTGGGCCTATTCCGCCAAATCGTCGCCGGAAATGCTGGAATGTGGATTTGGAGCGGATTCCTTCGCCTGGTGCAGCTTTTTCAGGGTGTTTCTGTACCACCATGCGGCAGCCAGACCTCCCGCTAAAACCGAAACCGCAGCGACTACTCCCAGCTCAAGCCAGCCTCCACGTCCTGCGACGGCTTTTGGGGAAGCAGATGAACTATTTGATTCCAAAGAATTTGCCATGTTTTTCGGGAACTTCTGTCCCCCTTACCTTTCATCGCTCTGTCAACAGGTTGTTGCGTTTTGGATGCAGCGGGAAGCCATTAAGTAGCAGCCTTTATGGGCATCAGAAAATTTCGATTTTTGTATTTGACTTCGATCGAATCTATGCTATCGTGTATATATTCCAGTGAAGGAGGCGGCAAAGCTTGCCGCGCCGGAGCTGGAAGTAAGTTGCGTCACTGGCCTCCCGGCACGAACAGCTAGACCGTTCGTGCCGTCTTTTTTTGTGCGAAGGCAGATGTGCGAACACCGCGATGGAAAGCCTCCCTGAGCCGAAGATCCCCAAATGCGCCTGCGGCCCGTTCTTCTTCGCTTGGTTTAGAATTGAGTCTAGAAATTCGCTTCGAGGGTCCCCATGAATCGCCGTTGGGTTTTGAGTCTCAGTGTATTTGCCCTTACTCTGGCCAGCTATGCGCAGTGGTCGAACCCGGCCAACGACGTTCCTGCCTATCACCCTTCCGCCCCGCTCAAGGTGTCCGGTCTGCCGCCCATCCTGGCAGGAGCCAAGCTGACCGGTGAAAACTTCCAATATCCCTGGCAGAAGCATGTGTACGAACAGGTAGCCAAGGTTGGCAACGTCATATACCAGTTGCCCTGCAACTGCCGGTGCGACCGGGCGCTGGGCCATACCAGCCTTCGCAGCTGTTTTGAGACGCTTCACGGGACAGAATGCTCCACCTGCGCCAAAGAGGGGTTTTACGCCTATCAGCAGACCAAGCTGGGCAAAAGCCCGGCGGAGATTCGTGCGGCGATTGCGCGTCACGAATACGAGAGCATCGATTTAGATAAGCAGTAGCCCTGTCTCCGGCAAAAACGGAATTGGCGTAGAATAGTCAGATGCAGCACGAGCCAGTTGGCCCGGCTCGCACTTGGGCATTCTGAGCAAGATGAGGGATGCGGCACGTTGGGGGCGTCACGGTTTCGACGGGATCGATTGCGGCTTAGGAGGCATGTCAGGGTGTGGGCACCTGTAATCGCCTGCAAAAACAAAGTTGCCAACGATAATCTGGCACTTGCAGCTTAATTAAATAAGCTGCCGTCTTCCACGGCTTTACCTACGGGCTGTGAGCGGACGTCATACAGTGGGCTGGCGGTTGCTTCTCGGTCCGTGTTGTAGCCGCGAGATCATCGGACTAGTTCCCGCCGCATCTTGTCCGTTCTGAGTTGCGGGGGCGAAACCAAAAGGAAGCGGACAAAGCATGAACTCTCCTGGCTGACAGCGATTTCGGACGCGGGTTCGACTCCCGCCGCCTCCACCATAAATAAGTCGTTTGATATAAATGACTTATCAGATCGGACTCAAAAATCGGACCAAAACTGTACAGTCACTGTACAGTCGCCCTCTGGATTTTTGCCCCACTTCAGCAAATCGAGCACAATCCGAGCTGAAGTCGGGGAGTCCCCATGCTGTCTGTCTATACCCGCCACCATCCGAGTTGTAAGAATGCCGGCGACAAAACCTGGCGCCGCTGCAACTGCCCCAAATGGATCTGGGGATCGCACAATGGTCAATTCATCCGCCAGAGCGCAAAGACCCATAGCTGGGAAGCGGCAGAGGAACTTCGCCGGCAGCTGACCGAAGCGTTGACTCAGCCTAGTCGGCCGACGCCGGAGAGGCCGTCCAATCCCGTTTTGGCTGTGCCAACCTCGGCGCAGCCGCGTGTCGCACCTCGACTGGCAGCCGAAGAGATCACCCCGGTCCCGCATCGGAAACCAAGAGTCACTGTCGAGAGCGCTGTCGAAGCATACCTGGCTGATGCCCGCAGCCGGGAACTCGAATCCTCCACGCTTTCAAAACTCGAGACCATCTTCCGCAAGCAGTTCCTCGTCTGGAGCCGGATCGAGGGCATTGACTACCTCGACCAGATCGATCTCGATATGCTGCTGAATTTCCGCAACACATGGAAGGACGGAAAGCTGGCCAAGCAGAAGAAGCAGAGCCGCCTGATCGGGTTCTTCTGGGCCTGCCTCCGCCGCGGCTACATCGCGCAGAATCCCTCCATGGGCCTGGGCAAGATCAAGGTTGTTCAAATCCCCACCGATTACTTCCCCCGGGACGAATTCCAGAGAATACTCGACGCGACCGATGTCTACGGAGATCCTCGCGGCGGATTCATCCCCATTGAAGACTTGAGGACCCGTCTCCGCACCATGACTCTGTTGATGCGCTGGAGCGGGTTGCGCATTCGCGACGCCATCACGTTCGAACGCCACCACCTGCAGGGCGACAGTCTTCTCCTCTACCAGGCGAAAACAGGAACGCCGGTCTATGTTCCCCTCCCTCCCTACGTGGTCGGGGCCCTCGACAATGTTCCGCCTGGCCCCAAGCCTAATCCCCGCTACTTCTTCTGGAGCGGCAACGGGGATCCCAAAAGCGCGGTCGCCAACTGGCAGCGAAGCTATCGCCGCCTGTTCGAGTTGGCAGACATCAGGAGCCCGGACGGCGAGCGTAAGCGCTGCCACCCGCACATGTTCCGCGACACCTTCGCGGTCGAGATGCTGCTCGCTGGCGTTCCCATCGATCAGGTCTCGCTTCTGCTCGGCCATGCTTCAGTGAAGATCACCGAAAAAAGCTATTCTCCTTTCGTGAAGGCGAGACAGATCCAGCTTCAGGAGAGCGTACGCAATGCCTGGCTCGTGGGCCAGTCCCCGGAACCTGACCCGACACCGGCCCCGAAAAATTCTTCAACCAACGCGCAGGGGTCCGTGGACCCGAGGAAGGGCTGGCAGCTGATCCGCACCGCGCCCCGCCCCAGTGTTACTGGAGACGAGCACCGGCATATCGCGCCATGTGATTCTGAACGCGCTCATAAACCGGGCTCCAGTTCGCGTCGAACATCTGGAAGAATCGCTCGGGCAAATGATCGTTGAGGACGCGAGTGCGGAACCAGGTGCGGAAGAGCATCGATTCCATGACATCGTCGTTGACATCTTTGCAGAACTCGATCGCATTCTGAAGATGTTCGACGGCCAGAGGCATCTCCCATTCCGCTTCTTCTTTCGACGCTGGCGCTTTTCCGAGCCACGTCTCCGGAATCGCCCTTGCTGATTCGATCTTTGCGATACGCTTTTCGATTGACGGGTTCCATGAAGGAGTTGGCAAATCATCATATATCTCCTCCAACAAACCCCGGAGCTCCGCCACATCCGCGCCGAACTTCTCGCGCTGGCGCTCGCCATCCTCTGGGAGGATATGAAGTCGTTTCGCCAGTTGAGAGAACCATGCGTTGAAGAACACGCCCTCCATCGCAAATGAACTGATTCCCTCTTCATGCGCTTCAAGCGTCGCAACACCGAGTTCGGAAACCGCGAAGCGCTTTCTGCTGGCCAATTCGGAGCGGCCCGATTCGTGAAGCAGCGTATAACACAGATCGATGGCCCGCTCATCTGCCTCTGCCCCCTGGCGATACTCACGCAGGGCTTGCTTCCAATTGCGGTGCTGTTCAGGCGTCAGGAGATGGCGATTCTCCTCCGTGACGATTCGGCCGGTCCTGGAAAACGCATAGATCAGATCGGGACTGACGTGGCTTCTGCGGAAGACCGATCGGAGCTCATCCGTGAGCTCCTGCCGAAGGGACTCTGCTACTTCGGTAGGCATAACTGGTGCCAACACGCCGGTAAGGGCCGAACGCTGGACGATTTGTGGTCCTGGCTTCCCTGCCGATTGTGAAGCCTTCTGCTTGGCCATCTACCACTCCCGCACCTTCGATTCTACGTTTGCCTGTGTCATCTCTTAAAGCCGTCAATGCCTTCGAATCCCGATTTGACCGAGCTTTGAGCGTGCGTTACTTGTAACTCGAGCGCATTTTGAGGTTCGTAGAACCGCTCTTGTGTTTCGCCCTTTGCTTCCTCATGCCGGTTCACACAACCACGAATTAAGAGGGGTGCCGAATGGAACTTCAACTGGAACCAACATATGGCGCGACACCCGCCGTCGAGCGACAGTCATCACTGGGTGTACCAGCTCTTGAAACACACTATACGGTCGCTGAACTCTCTAGGCTCTGGTTTTTCAGTGAAAACACGATCAGACGCCTCTTCACCAAAGAGCCGGGAGTGGTAAAGATCGCTCATCCACATACGAGGGCCAAGAGAGGCTATACCACCATGAGAATTCCTGAACGAATTGCTCAACGTGTTCACCGTCGCCTCCAGGGTTTGTCGTGATGGCTTTACCTGAACCTCTCAGGAAATTAATTTCGCAGCTCCACTCGAAAGGCCTTACGAGATTCACGTTCAGTTCCTGCGAAACTGCGAATTTGACCGAGTCCTGAATCAAAGACATGCTCATTTCTGTTTGAGGAGGCTCTGGTGAAAGGACGAGAGGAGCGATTCGGAGTTGCCATCGCGTTGACGTTCATTGACGTGCTCAAGATGCAGGTGTACTCCGATCTCCGGAATTCCGGCTAAGACCGAATGCTTTCGATACTGCGGATTCACGCTGACCTAAAGGAGTGACTCAATGTTCGATTCGCTCGAAGATCTCTCCGTCAAGCTCGCCGCAACCGGCTACTTCATCGATCCCGTAATGGTACAGGTAGTCTATTTGGCCGCGAAGCTCCAGAAGCCGTTGCTGCTCGAAGGCCCCGCTGGCTCAGGCAAAACCCAATTGGCGCTTTCTGTCGCCGCAGCTGCGAACACGCATGTCGAGCGGCTCCAGTGCTACCGCGGCGTGACAGAGGACAAGGCAATCGGCCGCTTCGATGAGGGCCTGCAGCGACTCTACATGGAGTTCTCGAAGGGCCAGCACGAGAACTGGCAGTCGGTGCAGGCGAACCTCAAGGGGCGGGACTTCTTTCGGCCCGGACCTCTGATGCGTGCCCTCGAATGCGAACGGCCGTGCGTGTTGCTAATTGACGAGTTGGACAAGGTTGACGAGGGGTTCGAAGCAATGCTGCTAGAGATACTCTCAGCATGGACGCTCTCGATTCCTGAGTTCGGAACCGTAACCGCGAAAAGCATTCCGTTTGTCGTGCTGACCAGCAACGAAGAACGGAGGCTGGGCGATCCCATCCGGCGCCGCAGCCTCTATGTACGGGTCGAGCACCCGACGCCGGAGCGCGAAGCGGGAATAATCGCCAGCAGAACGCCAAAAGCCGATGAGAAGTTTCACCGGGAGATGGCGGGGATTGCGCTCTCGTTCCGCAACTATTCGCTCGAAAAGCCTCCCTCGGTCTCCGAGATGATCGATTTCGCCAATGCGTTGCAGTTGCTCGGGACTGACCACGTAACCGAGGAGCACCGCGACGTGCTGCTGCCGTTCCTGGCAAAAACGGAGAAGGACCGGCGTCATCTGTTGCTCCGCGAAGGATTCAAGAGCCTGCTTGACGATGGCGCACGGTTTGCTCGGAGCCTGACGCTCCCTGGGGAGGCAGGTTCATGAAGCGATGCCTACTCCTGCTATTGCTGATGTTCTCCCGAGTTGCACCGGCCCAAGTTGATCCCGCTCCGGCGGAGCAGTTCGTGCGGCAATATGCGGAGCACTATGGTGTCTCACCCGACTTGGTCGCCGCACTGATCGACGTTGAATCACGTTGGAATCCGCGTGCGGTCTCGGGCAAGGGAGCAATGGGGCTGATGCAGCTCATGCCGGCGACAGCTCGCCGCTTCGGCGCCTTCAACCCCTTCGACGTGGAACAGAACATCGCCGCGGGTACGCGCTACGTGACGGCGTTGATGTGGGAGTTTCACGGGGATCTGCGCCTGGTCGCTGCAGCCTACTACGCGGGCGACCATGGTATCGCCAGGGAGCAATTGAACTATCACAACCCAGATGTTGTGGCCTACGCGCTGGCGGTCCGGCGGCAGTTCATGATTCGCAAATATGCGGCCGTGAGGCCGCCGAGGAGGTCAACGCCATGAAGCTTCGCTGGTTCATTCCCATCTCACTTTTGATTCCACTGGGCCTCAG
>JBEKUP010000066.1:0-27913 GCA_049514915.1 Occallatibacter sp.
GGGCGCATTTTTCTGTTCTGCATGATGAACGTATGGAACCGGCTGCTCACCCTGTAAGCCCCAAAAGCCCGCAATCCTCAACTTCAATATGCCTGAAAATCACTTTTTCAGGATCGACGAGCTAGGATCGATTCGTTCAGGAATCGAGGTGGTCACTGCTGTTGCAAGACGTTCAGGAATTGAGCTGGCGGCAGGTAAGTGGTTGTACCCGAGGAATTGAATGATAGCCGGCATATAACGGACTTCGGCGACGGTTGCGTTCGCGCTTACAGATACGGCAAGGAACAATCCCCAACTCACATCAGGACCAAACAGTGAACGCTGAGATTACTTCCGGGACTCTTGTGTCCTGGAGTTGCCTTCGACGTTCTGTCCAAAGCGGCTCGGGATGGAGAGACCGCCAACATTACCCTAGTAATTTGACTTCTCTTTGCTCAAACGTTTTAGAATTGGCTGCGCGGATTCAGGAGTGTGAGTCTGGCGGGACTTGAGGTCATAAATGCACGGGTTGCGCTGATGACGGTTTTTAGATCAGCTGCGATTGTCGCGTCATAGAATTGTCATCTCGGAAGGCATTGCGCTTTTTGATTGCATTCCAAGACAGAATGCATCAGTTTGCTTGGATCGAAGAAGTCTCTGTCCCTTCACGCCGCGCAAGCGGAAACTATTTTCTTCCCTTCATCTCATCTCATCTTAATTCTTCGATAGCCGGCGCATATTCAGATTGCGACTCGGGCTGTCATCTTCTCTACCAGATGTAAAGGCTTTCATGCCGTCATCATATTGCGATAGCACTCATGCAGCGGCGGTTATCAACGGCCTATGTGATGAACAAGGAGAAGCCATGTCTCAGCAGTTCACTCCCTCCCGTGGGCGGGCACGCGCTAACAAACTGAGCCGCGCTAGAATGCGGGGCATTCAACTTTCCATGAAAGCGACATTCACCTTGGACATTTGGGCAATCGCTTTCTGTATAGGTGACGGGAGCCTATTTTCTTAGAACGATCCACTTCGAGCCTGCCCGGCGCTCGCAATCGACACTCCGAGAGAGGAACCACATGCGTTTACTCACAAAGAATCCCACAGCAGATAAGCGGCTGAACCCCGGTGGCCTGTTGCCACACGGTTTTTTTGCGTTGCTCGCGGCCCTGTGCGTGTTAAGCATCTCCGCCGGGTCCCAGACCACCGCAACCGTCTCCGTCAACGCAGCTTCCACCGAGGCGACCGTGGCTCCCGAGGCCTATGGCGTTGATTGCTCGGTCTACGACGGCTACCTGACTTGCACCGGCAATTCCACCTTGCTCTCCCAGGCCGGCATCGGTGCGATGCGCTACCCCGGCGGCTCCTACGGGGACATCTTCAACTTCATCAGCGGCACCGACCAGACCCTCAACGACGGCGGCTACTTTGCTCCTGGAGACGAATTCAATTTCTTCATGAGCGATTTGGTCGTTCCCGAAGGCGGGAAGGCCATTATTACCACCAACTACGGCTCCGATCTCACGGGCACCGTCGGCGGCCAGCCTAGCGAGGCTGCTTCCTGGGTCCAGTACGCCAATGTTACGAATAACTACGGCATCGAGTACTGGGAGATCGGCAACGAGATCTACGGCAACGGCTACTACAGCACCGGCCTCGATTGGGAATACGATCTGCATTACTCCGAAGCCAGCGCCTCCGCCCGCGTGGGCCAGTCCACGCTCTCGCCCACCGCTTACGGCACCAACGCGGCTGCATTTGTCACGGCGATGAAGGCCGTCGACCCCAACATCAAGGTCGGCGTCTTCGTCAACACCGCCAGTTATTACACCAACTGGGACCAGGATGTGCTGACCGCCATATCCACCGCGCTAGCGGGCACCGGGTACACAATCGACTTCGTGGATTACCACTGGTGGTACCCATACGGCTCGGGCTCGGGCGCGCAGGAGGACGCGGATCAGCTGGCATTCCAGTATACGCCGTCACTCGGATGCTGCGGGGATGCTGGGATTGCGAGCGTCGTTGCCCAGGTCCGGTCCGACATCAAGAGCTACTACACCCCTAGCAACGCCAGTGAGCTTCAGATTCTGGTCACAGAAACCGGCGTAACCAGTAATAACGGCAATCCCGGCATCATGCCGGCCCTGTTCGCCGCCGACGACAACCTGACCTGGTATGAGAACGGCGCAGTCAACGTGGAATACCAGGAGATGAACAACGGATTCCTCACCGACGCCGGCCCCAGCATTCCGCAGGGACCGTGGTACGCATATCAGTTAGACAGCATCATCGCGCGCCCCGGAGACACCATGGTTACGGCCAGCTCCACCAACCCCCTTCTGCGGGCGCATTCCGTGCAGCGGGCCGATGGCCAGACCGGCGTGATCTTAGTCAATGAGGACCCCAGTAACAGCACCGCTGTTACCGTCGGCATAACCGGCGCGACGCTTGCCAGCACGGGTACCGAGTATTCGTTCGGCACCGCCAACTTCACCAGCGGATCGGTCACCGCGAACTCAGGCGTCGCGTCGAGCTCCGTAAGCGGGCTGGGAAACACCTTTACTGTGACCGTTCCCGCGTACAGTATATTGGGACTTCTGATCCCGGCCGGCACTGCGGGTAGCTTCTCTCTGAAGCCTTCCGCGGCCACGCTGTCAGTTGTCCAAAGCGCCACCGCCACCGCCACCATCACGGTAACCGATGTCAGTCCCTTCGCCGGCTCGGTAACTCTTGCCGTATCGGGCTTGCCCACCGGTGTGGCTGCCGCGTTCGCAACTAACCCCACCACTTCGACCACCGTGCTAACTCTGACAGCCAGCGCCACAGCCGCTATTGGAACCTCCACTGTCACCATCACCGGAACCTCCGGCAGTCTGACCGCAACCACCACAATCGCACTGACCGTGACGGCCAAGCCAGGCTTTACGCTGGCTCCCTCGGCCTCCACTCTGGCGGTAACTCAAGGCAAGACCGCGACCGACACCATGACCGTAACGGATGTAGGTGGATTCACCGGCAGCATAACTCTGGCGGCGATCGGACTGCCTACTGGAGTCACTGTTGCCTACGGCACTAACCCCACCACCAGCACCAGCGTGCTGATCTTCACGGCCAGTGCCACGGCTACAGTTGGTACATCCACGGTGACTGTTACCGGAACCTCTGGAATCACGACCGCAACCACCACTATCGCGCTTACCGTTGCTACAGGCGGCTGCTTCACGCTGGCACCCTCAGCGTCCACTCTGTCGATAGCTCAAAGCGTCAGTGGAACCGACACGCTCACGGTGACCGATGTTAGTCCGTTCACCGGCTCTGTAACTCTAGCCGCGTCGGGCCTGCCGACCGGTGTCACTGCCGCGTTCGCCACTAACCCCACCACGAGCACCAGCGTGCTAACTCTGGCAGCCAGCGCTACAGCTACGGTTGGAACGTCCACGGTCACTATCACTGGAACCTCCGGGTCACTGACTGAAACCACCACCATCGCACTGACAGTGGCTGCAAAGCCGGGCTTTACGCTGACGCCTTCCGCGGCCACAATGTCAGTAACCCAGGGCAAGACAGCGACTGACACCATCACGGTCACAGACGCGGGCGGATTTACCGCCAGCGTAACACTCACCGCAACTGGTCTGCCAAGCGGCGTAACTGTCGCTTACGGCACCAATCCCACAACCGCGACCAGCGTGCTTAGCTTCACAGCCACCAGCACGGCCACGGCCGGCACTTCAGCGGTGACCATCACCGGAACCTCGGGCACGACGACGGCGACAACCACCATCGCGCTTACCGTTGCTCCTTTCGGTGGCAACGCCTGCAAGGTCGACTACACGATCTCTCCCCAGAACACGAGCCAGTTCGGAGCCACCGTCACCATCGTTAATAACGGAAGCACAGCTCTGAGCAACTGGGTGTTGACCTGGAGCTTCGCCAGCGGACAGACCATCGCCAGTTCCTGGAATGGAGCTGTATCTCAAAGTGGCGCCAGCGTCACTGTGAGCGAACAATCCGGTCAAACATGGGAGAACATTCCGGCCGGCGGAAGCTACTCAGGTTTCGGCTTCAACGGCACCTGGAACGGAACCACCAACGCAATACCGACGGCCTTCTCACTCAACGGAACGGCCTGCACAGTCAATTAGAAAGAGACAGCGACGCAGAAAATACGGGCGACGCAAGCTTAGAGGCCTGCTTCGCCCGTTGCTCCTAAACATCCAGTTGCTGCTAACTCAAGAAGCCATTCACTATCAACAACAAAAGCAATTGCCGGTAATTGGCAGTTCGACCGCTCTCGCAACTTCTAAGGAACTGCTCGTTGTCGCGCAGTTTCTTATCGCATTGCCCCAGCGAAAGCTGGGCTGGTTGCTGTTAACCGAAGGGTTGTAGGTTCGAGCCCTACCTTAAGATCCAATGGAATCAACAGCTTAGAGCGGGAGAAAGCAGCAGAAAGATACGAAATTGGCCCGATTGTAGTCAATTCTGTCGTCACTCACTTTCAAAACGGATGCTAACCCATAGCAACCTATCTCAGTTGTGGATCCCCTCGATAGATCGACTCCAGACCTCCAACCTCATCTCCTGAACCGTGCTCCTGAGTGGCGCCAGGCCCCTGAAATTTGATAGAGTTTTGCCTTCGCCTGAACCTTCAGTCGAGCGCCCACACAGGCGCGCTCACCGACAGGACAGGAGTAATCGAATGGCAACTTATCAGAGAGGAAAATACTGGTGGTACAGGTTCAGCTTCGCCGGAGAACGCATCGACGAGCCGACAAAATCGACATCGCGAACGGTCGCGAAAGAGGCCGAACGACAACACCGGCGAGCGCTCGAGGCTGGCTACAACAACTTCAAAGAGGTTCGGCAGAACCGAGTTCGGATTCTTGAGGAGATCATCGACGAATACCTCACTGGCTATCGGTTCCGCTAGGAGGTCGGACGGCCTGCGGGTCATGGTAACAAAGTGGTATCGCCAAATGCGGACCTTACTTGAGATACTCCGGGGCAAATCGCCAATGGGCAAGCGGCGGGGACGATGGAAATAGAGTTCCAGGTCCTTTTTGCCGATAAGGAAAAAGGAGGGGCTCGTGTGCCCCAAAGGTCTAGGTTCGTGGAGACTGGCCGCAGGTATCCATGGTTCGCACACCCCGCTCAGCAAGGGCGCGCAGTGGCTCGCTTCTTTGTCGGCCATTCTTTTCTGCCTAGTCTCCAAGATGCCGGCACAGCTTGATCCAACCCAGCCGATTTCTCAATACGTCCATCAGGTTTGGCAGGAGGACCAGGGACTACCGCAAAACGACGTTCTCACCATAGCGCCAGCCCGTGACGGCTATCTTTGGCTGGGAACGGAAGAGGGATTGGCTCGCTTCGACGGTGTCCATTTTGTTGTCTTCGATTCAAGAAATACTCCCGGACTGAAGAACAACACCATAACTGCGCTCTTCGAAGATCGAGACAAGAATCTCTGGATCGGAACTCTTGGCGGTCTGTTCCGAATGACTCGCGGAGCGATCTCTTCGTATCCGGTGCCGGAAGGGTTTTCGGGCAGGTGCGTTACCGCTTTCTACCAGGATGGAGATGGCGCCCTGTGGGTAGCTACAGACGGAGGAGGCGTCGGCCGTTTCCTGGCCGGGCAGTTTACCGTCTTCACTACAAAGAACGGCCTCACCCGCAACGGAGTCTTCTCGATAGCAGGTGACCGCGACGGAAGCGTATGGTTCGGTACCCATGGCGGACTCAATCAATGGAAGAATGGGCAGTTTACCACCTATAAAACGGGGAATGGACTGCCCAACGACGACGTCAGGGCTCTTTGCGAGAATCCTCAGGGGGGAATGTGGGTTGGCACCCGAACAGGTCTTAGCCTTTTCAGGAATGGGACGTTCCGCCCCTTCGATAAGAAGAGCGAACTGTCTACCGCGATGATTCAGGTCCTTTTCGAAGACAATAACCAGACTCTCTGGATCGGTACTCTGGGTGGGGGAATGCTTCGGCTCAGAGACGGCAAGGCTGCCGCTTACACCTCGAAAGACGGTCTTACGGGAGATGACGTGAGGGCCATCTCCTTAGACGAAGAAGGGAATCTCTGGGTTGGCGCGAGCGGTCTGAATCGGTTCACGCGGGCAAACGTCTCTACTTACACGACAAAGGATGGGCTACCCAGTGACATTATCATCGCCAATTATCAGGATCGAAATGGCGATCTGTGGATAGGGACGAACGATCATGGACTGAGCCGGTTTCGCAATGGGAAGTTTACCAACTACAGCACCAGGCAGGGGCTCTCCAGTGACGCGGTGTTTTCGATCGTTGAAGACCTTGACCACAACCTCTGGATAGGTACCCGGAAGGGACTCAACCGCTTCAAGGACGGGCGATTTAAGACCTACACCACCAAAGATGGGTTGGCCGGTGACCTGATCACAGCGACCTTCGTGGATCGGAGTGGCGCGCTGTGGATCGGAGGCATGGGCGGGCTGACCCGCTTCAGGGACGGCCGGTTCAATGCATTTCCTGCGGCCGGAGACTTGTTGAACTTCCCTGTAACAGCGATTCTTGAGGACCGGGCGGGCGCTTTGTGGATTGGCACGGATTCAGGAATAAGCTGGTTCAAGGACGGACGATTCAAATCATTGAACGTCAGAAACAGTCATCTCTCAGACGACCATGTACTCAGTCTCTATGAAGATACCGAGGGGACTCTTTGGATTGGTACCAATGGCGGCGGCCTGAACCGTCTGAAGGATGGCAAGTTTACTGTTTATAGAACCAAGGAGGGAATGTTCGACGACAGAGTGATTGAGATTCTGGATCCGGGCGATGGGAATTTCTGGATGAGCTCCAATCGGGGAATTTTCTACATAAATAAGCAGCAACTTAGCGACTTCGCAGACGGAAGGATCCGCTCCGTCAGCTACGGGCTGCTGGGCACAGAAGACGGCATGAAAAGCAGGGAATGCAATGGCGGTGTCCAACCGGCTGGCTGGACGACCCGGGAGGGCCGGCTGGTATTTTCCACCATGAAGGGCATAGCCATTATCGATCCGAAGCACTTAAAGATCGATTCATTTACCCCGTCAACCATTATCGAGGGCGTAACTATCGACAATAAGCCAGTCCCGGTGGACGCCACTGCCGTGAGCCCGCCCGGCCGCGGAGATCTCGATTTTCAGTTCACCGCCCCCAGTTTTGCTCATCCGCAGAAGCTCAGATTCCAATATCAACTGGAAGGGTATGACCGGGAGTGGGTGGACGCTACCGGTCCCCGGGCAGCCCATTACACAAATATTCCACCGGGGACCTACTGTTTCCGTGTACGCGCCGCCGATCAAGGGCATTGGAAGGGCGACGGCGTGGCTTTCAATTTTGTCTTGAAACCACATTTTTATCGTACGTACTGGTTCTATATGCTTTGTGGCCTGGCCGCACTGGCGCTTGCGGCTGCGGTGTTGCGGGTCCGGTTGATGCGCTTGAAGGTTCGTCAGCAGGAACTGAGTCTTCTTGTAGCTCAGCGGACCGCCGAGTTGCAAAACGAAATTCTTATCCGCAAGCGGACGGAAGAATATCTCGCGGAAGCAAGAGATGAAGCCATCCTCGCGCGCGACGAGCTCCAATTTCAAGCGAATCACGATTCACTGACGGGACTTTGGAATAGGCGTGCAATTCTGGATTTATTGAATCGCGAAATGGAACGGTCCCGCCGTTCCCAACACCTAATCGGGCTGCTGATGCTCGACGTGGATCACTTCAAGAAAATCAACGACACACTTGGACACCCGGTGGGCGACGTTGTCCTCAGGGGGTTGGCAGCCCGCATCGGTCACTCTGTTCGTTCTTATGATTCTGTGGGGCGGTACGGCGGAGAAGAATTTCTAGTTATTCTGCCGGATTCAAATGAGACCCAGACCCTGCAGAGCGCCGAGAGAATTCGAGCGATGATCGCCGAAGGAGCGTTTTTGGCGGACGGCTCCGAGATCGAGGTTACGATCAGTATCGGAGCGACGGTCCTGTCGCCCTCGACCGTTTCGGCGATGGAAATCCTTGCCATTGCCGATTCAGCCCTGTACGTGGCAAAGTCCAAAGGGCGCAATCAGACCTCCTTACGTAATCCTCCACCGCCGACCGCAGAGAACAGCGATTCAGAGATGGAACGAGTTAAATAGCCGACAGACTCTGGACAGCCTGCAGGAAGGATCTCATCATTTCCTTAACCTAGTGGCACAGCTGAGATCACGGTTTCGAGCCCAGTCATGCCCACCACACATTGCTAAAGACGTTGACAGTATCGGCGGAGTTTTATTGGGGTGCAAAAGGGCCAAAAGAGTGTGCCCTTTTTTACTCCGATTTAGCTGCATAGTCTTTGACAGATCTGCTCCTTGAAAGCCCGTGCGTTGAAGTGTCTCGCAAGTGACGCGAGGTGCTGAGCGCCCGCAATCCAGTAGAAGCGATTCGGGCCCTCCGGCCCTTGCGCATGAAACCTTGGTGTGCGCGTTCCGTTCAGCGATCAGTCAGGCATTAGCCGTCTACACGCAAAACCTAAGGTATGAAAGTGTAGATCCGATAGATCCAGATAGAAGTATCTCAAGCTATTACTGGATCGAAGCGCTTGGCCTTCTTCGCCATGTACATGGAACTGTCGGCGGCCGTCAAAAGTGCGTCTCTGGTTGTTCCGTCTTCCGGATATACGGCGACACCCAGACTCGCCCCGCCGTTGAGCCGATGTCCTTCGACCAGGAACGGTTCCTCGAAACAGCGTTGCAGGCGGCCGATAATCGGCGCCAGATCCGGACGGCCATTCATCAGTGAAACCACTGCGGCAAATTCGTCTCCGCCCAGCCTCGCCATCAGGTCGCCGCCCAGAAGCTGATCGCTCATCCGCCGGGCCACGCTTTGCAGGAAAGCGTCCCCCGCGCTGTGTCCGTAGGTATCATTGACAGGCTTGAAATTGTCCAGATCGATGTAAATCAACCCGAGCCTCTTGCCCCCATTGCGCGCCTCTTCGATCCGCGCATCGAGGAACTTCTCAAAAGCGAAACGGTTGGGGATCTCGGTGAGGAGGTCGAACTCCGAACGTCGGCGCAGTTCCTGATAGAGCCGCCGGGTTTCAATGGCCAATGCTGCAAGCTTGGCGCCGTTTGCCAGCACCATATTCTCCGGCTCGTCCGGTGGCAGGCTGCGGTCCAGTCCGGCAAAGAGCCTGCCTTCAGGCACGCCATTGCGTCCATCGATAGGGACCGCGACCACACGCAGGTCCCCAGGGTCAGCCGGGCAACTGCCCAGCACCTCCCAGCCTCCATGCTCGCACCAACTCGGAGCTCCGTGCAAGGCCGACGAAGCCATCTCCGTGATCTTCACAAGGATCTCCGTTAGTGGCCGAACACCATTGATATCTTCCAGGATGCAGCTCCGCCGCCGTTCCAGATCGGCCTCGGCCGCTGTGCGTGCGGCCATCGCCAAGGCCTGTTGACGAACCTTGCGTCCCAGCAACCAACTCTTCACCCCAAAGATGAAGACCACGGTGACCAAGAGACCGACTAGTAGCAGCAGGTTACGAATGTTCAGTATCGAAGGCGCCTCGACGACGGCCACGTCGTCCAGAGAGCGGAGCAGAATGTTGAAGGGAACTTGCCCGCCGTACGCATTCGCGTCGGCGTCTACCGCGATGCAGATGCCCGTCACCCGAACACGTGCCCCAATGGGAATCAGATCGATGGGGCGAAGATCGGCGCCTCCCGCCGACCGATTCCGGTAAATGGCGGTGAACAGTTGGCCGTCGGCCATCAGGTTGTATTCGTCTTGGGTGGCCCCACGCGCTTCCGAGGTGACCTGCCCCTCCACAGAGACCAGGTCGAAAATGTTGCGGCTGGCCGCGAGTTGGCTGCGCGTTGCCAACAGGGGCGTGACCGGCGCGCTGATGTGCTGGCTCTGGATCTCGCCCCGGGTCAGTTGCAAAAAGCCGTTTTGCGTCTCCGGGAACCCGGTGACATCAATCACATCGCCAACCTTCACAGGAATAATGGAACTGGTTTCCACCCAGAGGCTCTTGGTCCCCTCTTGAATCACGACCGCACTGCCCGGTTCGTAATAAGTGACAGAGCCATGGACTCGCACTCGCTCCGATCGGTCGACCACACGAAAGTGCGGCAGCACCTCGTCCATCGGAATTAATGGAAGAGACCAGGGCGCTGCCGGGGCGCGTTTCACCAGGCGAATCTGGGCCAGCGATGAAGAGTGCAGCCTCACTCCCGTCTGTTGATTCTTGCCGTCGAAGATCCCCGAGGCCACCCCGTTAACCTCCACCTCGGCGTCCAGCAGGTTGCTCAGCGCGCTCTCATCCTCGGTGTCCACATTGACCCAGACAATCAACCCGTCGATCAGCACCCCCAGCCGCCCGCTGTGGAGTCCAAGGTGGCTGATCACGTCCGCCGACTCAACGACACCTCGCACTGAGACAACCTGGCAGTCATGATCCCCGGTTGTCAGTTCCTCAATCCGAGAGGGCAACGGCAGAGGCATCGTTCCTTGGCCCAATCGTGTGATCTTGGATGAGACAATAATCGGACGAAAGCTGGGGAGGGTCGTTCCCTCAATCAATACCCGGTCGCCTGCGGCAATCTTCAGGGCGTCCTGCGAATATACGAAAATGGCGTCAGCGCCATCCTGAACAAAGAGGTTGTGCTCATAGGAGCGATAGTAGGTCACCGTGGCCTGAAAGGCGACAGGGAGTTTCTGCGCGGCCTCTGCATTGCTCAGCGCCCGCACTGCGTGTAGAGAAGTCGAGGGAGCAGGGCCGGCCGCCCTGGCAGCCGAAGCCCCTGCCAGCAAAATCACGAAGATTGCAGCGAATGCTTTCATCCGGGCTCAATCCTACGCTGTACTCGCCGTCTGGAGGTCGAGTCTGATAGTCTTATCGGCGAATGTGCAAGGGATTATAGGGTAATAGCAAAGATCGGGTAGGTCGAGTAGAAGTTGAGAAAGGCCCCAGTGTCCTTGTCGGACCGGCTCCCCTCGAACGCGGGATGCGATATTTCGCAACGGTGCGGTCAAATCGTTGGAATTACGATACGATGGGGCTCGTAGAGCCGAAAGCAGTTTCGACCGGCTGACTTCGCTTCGTAGAGTGCTGCGTCCGCATTCTTCAAGAGGTTAACCGCATCGAGCGCGTCTACCTCAAGGGCGCAGACTCCCACACTGACGGAAATCGGCACCTCGCGTCCGTCAATTGGAATAGGAACCGCAACCGCTTCAACGATCGTTGCAGCAACCCTCTCCGCTACGTGCAGATCGCTGAGGTCTTGGAGAAGCACGACGAACTCGTCCCCTCCCAGTCGGGCGACAGTATCCTCCCTGCGCACTGCCTGCAAGAGGCGATTCGCAGTAACCCGCAAGACCTCATCGCCGGCCTGATGGCCGTATGTATCGTTGATCTCTTTGAACTTGTCGAGGTCCACCATGAGGGCCGCCAGTCCAGCGCGTCGCCGCGTGGCGCTACTTAACGCGATATGCAACCGGTCCTGCAGCAAAATGCGGGTCGCCAGTCCGGTCAATGCATCATGCAGCGCCATGTGACGAAACTGTTCTTCGCTCTTGCGAAGAAGATTTGCCTGAAGTTCGACGCGCCTTCTGAGCACAACCACCCACGCCAAAACGCCCAGCGTGGCGGTGAGCGCCAAGGCCAGCGCCACCAGCGCATGAGCCGGTGTCCACTAGGTGGGACGCTCCAGGATTGTGACGTCTGACGGAGAGCGCATGAGAACACGAAAGGACTTGATTACGGCCACACCGGCGCGCATATCGCTTTGGGTATCGGTAGCGACCGCGCAGACACCGGTGATGCGCAACCTGCTGCCGATTCGCCAGTCAGCGGCTTTCACCCCTGTGAGGTTCTTCGGCAGAATGGCGGGGAAGAGGGCGTCGCCGGACGAGAGCTGGAGGGCGGCGTCGGAGGAGACTAAGTCGTAGCCGATCAATAGGCCGTCGATCTGGATCAACTCGGAGTCGAGTCCGCCGCGCAGAATCTTGTCCGCGGTCGTAGGAATAGGTGCAACCGGGCGACTATTCCCGGAAATTCGGAAAACTGCGTCGGTAATTGTTGGCGCGTTATTCTCAATTTCGACGAATCCGGCCACGTCTGCAATGTCGCCCAAAACCACGGGGGTAACCTGAGTTGTCTGGACGCAGATACCGCGCGTTGCGTCGCGAATGCAGAGCGAGGCCCCGGGCCATTGCAAGGTTACGGTGCCGCGCAAGTGGACACGATGCATAGGTGTAGAGAAATGCCTCCTCCGCAATAGCGCGTCGATCGGGATGTACGGGACAGCAAAGGGATCACCGGGAGCGGGTTCGAGAACTTGTACCGCGGAGAGATCGGGCGCCTGAAGTTGGACGCCAATCATCTCGCCGCCGGCGTTCGTGGTGGGAGCAGCGTTGGCACGAACTCTTACTTCGGCGTCGACCAGGTTGGAGTACGTTGCTCCCGGCTTCCTGGCCATGGTAACGTTGAGCGGCCCGTCAGCGAGTTCGAGGCGCAGCGTCACATTGTGGGTGTACTCGATGACACGGTGGACTGAGCCTTGGACCTCTACCCATTGGGCGTCATATGCGCCGGTCCTGAGGTCGGCAAGGCTGACGCGCGAGGGATTTGAGGGGAGAAGAGCGTGACCAATTATGCGGATCTGGGGTTTGACGATAATGGGACCAAAACGCCCCGGGGCGCTGACACCGCGCACGTCCACCAAGGCTCCGACGTAAAGGTCCTCGGCGAGATTGCTGGCCTGACCAACATAGACACTACCGCTAGCATCGTGGATAAAGATCGCCGCAATTCCTGTTTCATCGTTCCTGTCTAAGTAGGTAATCACACCGCGAAGATGAATGGTATAGCCGCGTTTGGCCTGATCGTCGCTAAGGCTATGCGCATCGCGCGCTGAAGTGAGAGTCCGCAATGGGTCCGGAGTTTTTGCGGAAGGTTCTGCAAATGCAGCTTTTCCTAGGGATTCCGGACTCGCTGCAAGTACAAGCGCAAAGATGAGAGCAGACGCAAGAAACAGGAGGCTGCGCCGAGCATGCAGCAAGATTGCCACTCTTAACTCTTTCTGGCATCTCCAAGTCACGCTCATTTCCCCGCCATTCGTTCTTGTGCTCTTCCACTTCGCGACTGAAATTCCGGAGTCCAACCTTTGCTTTCTTTCTCACTCCGGCCAAAAGCTCGACAGTGGTGTCCACAATTCCTATCGGCCTTTCGGGGAGAAAACGTCAGACGCCGGCATCGCTTCCCGACTCCGTTAGGAACGAATCTTTGCTAATCAAACGGGAGTTCCCCCGGCTCTGCCGGGGAGGCAGTAGCAGTTTGACATTTGCGGGAGTCCATCCAAGAAACTCCGAGAGGTGAGCCGCCAAGCACACTTGAAGGAGAATCTCGGATGGACGAATATGAGAGCTTAAGCCACTCGAAGTGGGAGTGCAAGTACCATATTGTTTTCATACCCAAATGCCGGCGCAAAGTGTTGTATGGAAATCTGCGCCGTCATTTGGGCGAGGTGTTTCGAAAGCAGGCCGAGCAGAAAGAATGCCGCATCGAGGAGGGGCACCTTCTGGCCGACCACGTACACATGATGATCTCGATTCCGCCCAAGTATTCCGTGTCATCGGTGGTGGGATTCATCAAGGGCAAGAGCGCGATTCACCTGGCCCGCGTATACGGGGAACAGAAGCAGAATTACGCTGGGCAGAGCTTCTGGGCACGCGGTTATTTTGTATCGACAGTCGGCAGCGATGAGGCCACGATCCGAGACTACATCCGCAATCAGGAACAGGAAGACAAGCGAATCGATCAGCTCAACATGTGGCGATAACCTGCCACCGAAAAGGTGGCCCAACTCAATCGGGGCCGCGTTAGCGACCCCGCTCAAGCCGCTTTGAGCGGCTCACAAAATGAAGCCCCCGGCTCTGCCGGGGGTATCTCACTTCGCGGCCTCGGTTCAGACGTCAGAGAGGAGATTGAGGTCAGCTTCGAGTACATGCTTCAGGGCGCAGAGCTCCTAATGCGATTCGTCCAGGACTTCGATTCCCGAGACGGTCGCGTTGTTCACAATTGGCTCAAAGGTAATGTTGAGCTTACCTTGCGCGGTCGGCTTCAGGTGGTAAAAGGTCTTGGTCAAAGCATGAAGACTGCCTGCTTCTTTATAGATATCAAAGTTATCGAGCAGCGTGCTTCCATTGCACAGAACGCGAAACACCCGGCTCCCGTCGCCTCCAACTCCCGACGCGCCGGCCCCGAAATAAAACTCCGCAAAGTGCAAGGTCAGAGTGTAGCGATCGCGCGTGTCAACCGGAATGGCGTAGGTAAAGTGCCCATATCGCTCCGTTGAGAACAGATCGGGGTCGGATGTTCCCTTGATTTGAGGACTGTTCTTCGAATTGTAACCATCCAGGAAATCGTCATCGGGGTGCCAGAACTGGCCGCTGTGGTCGGTGAAGGCTCTCGGCTGCGTAACAAGGCGGACGGGAAGCTGCGTTCGAGGTATCCCCGGCAGGATTTCGATCGCGTTCAACGTTGCCGGAGAGAGCTCGCTGGTGAATCCCAGGTGTAAGATTCCGTTGCTGGTGGGACTGACATCGCAAAAGACGCGCTCGTCCGCATTATTCGCACCCAGGGAGTCCGAGCGGACGTCGAAGCCCGTCAGGACTTTGTTTCCATTGATGTCGACAGTGAAGGTCGAAAGCTCGACCGAAAGAGGATCCGCAGCGAGGAAGTAAAGATGCAGTTCGTATACGCCAGGCCGCAGCGGAATGTCGTAAAAAAAGTCCCCATTTCGTCGGTGTTTGAACAGCAAGGGATCGCTCGTTTGTGCTGCCACCCTCTCAGGACGATAACTCTCCCCGCCATAATGAAAATACTGATCGGGCTGCCAGGAATTGCCGGCGCTGTCGATCTGCGGTTTTCCACTGTACCCGGCCAGAATGCGCAGGGGTACCTCCGCGAAGGGGCCGGCTTTCGAGGGGGCATTTGGCTGTGCGTTGCAAGCTGCCGGGTAAACGTTATCTTTCCCGAGTCTGGAATTCCAGAAAACCTGGTACCCGCTGAGAGCAATCAAGACTAATGCCGAGATTGCGACGACATAAGACCAACGCCATTTGCCCGGCTGCGCAATCACAATTTCGCTCTCAGACTTGACTGGAGCAGAAGGCTGGCGTGTGAACACGGGGATATAGGCTCCAGGTGGAATCGAAATCTGGATAGCGTGATCTCTCCCGTCGCCCTCGTAATACTCGATCAGTCGTTTTCGCAGGCGGTGCGCTTCTACCCGCACAATTGCGTCTTCGCCTGCATTGAATGTGTCTTTTGAGCGTCCGAAGACTTCAGTTGCAATGTCGTACTCGTGCAGATCGTTCGTCTTGCCCTGGAGATATTTTTCCCCGATATAGGTGATCAGCCGATGCAGCCGAGATGTATTCCCTAACGCTGCCGAAACAGTCTCCAGCTCCCGGCGCTCGTCCTCCATCGGGCCGGATGGAGAGAGATCGGATTCGGACTGCTTGGTGCTCGACAACGAGTGCCTCCTTAGCGATGTGATCATAACGGGGGCAGGAACGCAATTGCAACATAGCACCGAGCGATTGGGCGTTACTTGGCTAGCCCTTTCAATTTCAAATATGTACACGCCTGTAACCGTTCGCATGGCACATCTGTACACGAATGTTCAGGTTTAACCTTTACCTCCGTTGCAACAGGGCCTATTTTTCTCGCGGCTTAAGACTAAGGATTCTCGGGGCGTGAAAAGTTAGCGCCGAGCAAGACAAGCCAGGCTGAGGTGTCCGGAAGCACCGTAGCGGAGTATATGCGTCAGCCAGACGAAAATTCGGGAACTTGGGGGTTACCGGCATCTTCGCCCATCCAGGCGACAAGCTTCACGGTACCCAAAATCACGCTGCATTTGGACCGGAGCCAGTTCATAAAGAGGACTATGCGCCAACAGGTTGCCGCCCCAAACCAAATCCTCCCCGCGCTGTCGACCGACCGGAGTGAGCCCTACCCAGGAAAGGAACGCAGTTCACAAAATGTATTCACCCGCCAGAAAGCGTATTCTCATCGTTCTGGCAGTCGGCGCTCAGTGCCTGCCCCCCTACTCCAACTGGGCGCAGACCACCGCCACTGTCACCGTCAATGCCACATCTGTCAGCGCCGCTGTGCCTCCCGAAGGTTATGGGTTGGACACGGCCGTATACGACAACTACCTCCTCAGCAGCGGGGTGGCTTCTGAGGTTCAGGCCTCCGGAATCAATGCCCTCCGCTATCCTGGCGGCTCCTATGCGGACCTCTTCAACTTCATCAGCGGCACTGACCAGACCATGAACGACGGAGCTTACTGGGACACGAGTAACACTTTCAACAACTTCATGAGCAACCTCGTCCAGCCTGAAGGTGGCATACCGATCATCACGGCCAACTATGGCTCCAACACCACCTACACTGGTCCAGCGCTGCCCAGTGAAGCCGCCTCATGGGTCGAGTACGCTAATGTGACCAACAACTACGGCATCGTCTACTGGGAGATCGGCAACGAAATCTACGGGAACGGCTACTACGGCACCGGTCTCGACTGGGAGACGGATCTACACGACACCAACACCACCCCGGCAGACCGTGTAGGCAACTCTGCGCTCTCGCCTACGGCATATGGGACGAATGCGGCAGCCTTCATTAAGGCCATGAAGGAGGTCGATCCAAGCATCAAATGCGGCGTCTTCGTAAACACGGCCAGCTACTACACTAACTGGGATGAGGATGCACTGTCTGCGATCTCCAGCGCTCTCAACGGCTCCGGCTATACCCTGGACTTCGTCATCCTCCACTGGTACCCCGGCGGCACCAACGCCGAGATCCTTGCCGCGCAAGCCGGAATTCCTGCCCAGCTGTCCCAGATTCGCTCCGACATCAGCAACTACTACACGCTGAGCAGCAAAAGTGCGATTCAAATCCTGGTCACCGAGTCCGGTCCCGGCGTCGAAGGGGGCATTTTCCCGTTTCTCTTCGCCATAGACGAGTACCCCACTTTTTTTGAGAATGGCGTTTCCAACGTCGAATACCAGGACCTGCACCAGGGCTATTTGGCGAATCCAGGCGACCCCGGCAACACCAGCAACAGCTATCTCAACCCCTACGGCCCCTGGTACGGCGTCAGCCTCAGCAGCACTGTGGCACGCGTTGGAGACAACATGGTGGCGGCCGCCTCCTCCAACTCGTTGCTCAGGGCGCACGGTGTCAATCGCACCGATGGCAAGGTTGGCGTGATTCTCGTCAACGAGGATCCCAACAACAACACCACGGTCAGCGTGAGCATCTCCAATGTCAATCTTTCCAGCTCCGGCACACAATATGACTTCGGCAATGCCAACTTCTCGGGCGGGAACTACACGGCCAACGCGGGCATCAGCGAGGGTTCTATCAGCGGAGTCGGAAAAAGCTTCAGCGTCACCGTTCCAGCGTATTCCGCGACTGCAATTGTCATCCCCGAGACTTGCACAGCCACCTCCATCACTCCGTATGTGCAGGTGAATGGGGGCGCGTGGACAAAGGAATCGACCGCGACGGTATCCCCAGGTTCGACAGTGAACCTCGGTCCGCAGCCGACGAGCGGTGGATCGTGGAACTGGGCTGGCCCCTACGGATACACCTCCGCTGTACGTCAGATCAACAGCATCCCGTTGGCCACAGGCACAAACACCTATGTGGCCACCTATACCAATTCCAATGGATGTCTCAGTACAGAGAAATTCACTATCACCGTCAACTGAACACAGCCAGCAGGAACAGGACGTACATGATCAGCGAATGTTCAGCATGGCGCTCGACATGAATGGGGAGGCATAACCATCGGCACGGGGATGGATCAATGGCGTGACAACAGCAATGGTGGTTAAGCGGCTATTGATTCGCTCGCGGACGATTCAAGCCCGCGGATTTCCGCAAGTGACTCTTGGCAACGGTTTACCAGAACGATTAAGTAAGTCGCTCACCTGGAGTTGAGCATAAACAGCGACAGCAACCGATTCGGGAGGCAAGAAAGATGTATTCCAACCACAGAGAAGGATCAAACCGATCCTCACAATGCAACTGGATTTGGCGAATTCCATGGCTGCTCATACCAGTCCTGGTTCTATCCTTTACCATTGCCAACGCTCAACAATTGACAGCCACACTCAGTGGTACTGCCACAGACCAGACGGATGCCCGAATTCCGGGAGCCGTCGTGACTGTGGTGAACGACGCTACGGGCGACAAGCGTGACACCAAGGCCGACAGCGCAGGATTCTTTTCAGTGACTGCCCTGGTGCCTGGCACCTACACCGTCAAGATTTCGGCCAAGGGCTTCGCCTCTTGGGAGGAAACCGGCGTTCTGTTGAACCAGGGTGACTCTCGTACGCTGCCTAACATTCACTTGAAGATCAGTTCCGACGTCACCGCCGTTACCGTAGTTTCCGGCGCGGAAGCGGAAGTCCCTGTAGATACGGCGGAAATCAGCTCCACGCTGAACAATGAGCTGGTGGATTCCGCTGTTCTGACCGGCCGTAACGCGGCCGAACTTATCAAGATGATGCCCGGCGTCACGTTCAACAACGGCGGCGGGGCAGGCTCCTCATTCAACAGCCAGACTACCAGTACCAATAACGGTCCGGCCGGAGCCTTCTCGGCTAATGGCACGCAACCCTACGGGTCCACAGCGGTCATTCTGGATGGCGCCAACTTGGTCGATCCAGGCAATGCCGGTACCCAGATTGCCAACATCAACCAGGACATGGTTGACAGCGTCAAGTTCCTTTCTGCCTCCTACGGCGCTGAGTACGCAAAGGGCCCTGCGATTCTGCAGGCATTCAGCAAGAGCGGCGGCCAGAAGTATCACGGTGAAGGCTACCTATACGCCCGGAATACGGGCGCCGGATATGCAAACGATTGGTATGCCAAGAACCAGGAAGTTTCACAGGGAGAAGCGAACGCTTTGACGCCGCAGTACTTCTACTATGTTGGCGGCAACGCGGGCGGACCAATCGCTTGGAAGGGTTTCAACCGCAACAAGGATAAGCTGTTCTTCTGGGGTGGCTACGAAAAGATGATTCAACACCCGTTCAACGAGCCTGTGGAAATGAACGTTCCCACTGCGGCTCAGTTGAACGGCGACTTTAGCAATGCCGGCGTACCAACCCAGGTAACAACCCAGGTCTATCCAGACGCCTATACGTTGCCCTGCAATACCAATGATGGCTGGCAGGGATGCGGTTCTGCGTCATCGCCATGGGGAGGGTATGGCTCAGGGACGCCTCCGAATCTGAAGGCGTACTTCGACCCGAACGGGGCCATCATCAGCAAACTGAACCCGCCAGCGAACCAGACGCCCTCCTTGGGTAACGGCTGGAACAACTACGGTTATTCGCCGGTAACTCCGATCGATAGGTGGGAAGCCACAGGCAAAGTAACCTACGCGTTCAACGACAATAACAAACTGTGGGGCTCGTATACCTACCAGACGGAGACAGACGACCATCCGCTGTCGATCTGGTGGGCTCCGGAATGGACCATTCCGTATCCCGGAAAGCCAGTTGGCAAAGAAACTGCCCATGTGTACCTGGCGAACTACACGCACGTTTTCAATGCGTCGACGACGAACGAATTCGTGTTCTCTTATGCGGAATTCGTAAACGACAATAGCCTCCAGGATCCGGCAGCGGTGAATCCGTCTGCGCTGGGCTTTCCCAACCAATCCCTCTTCGGCCATACGCAGGATGAGATTCCCGGCTTCACCGGTGGGTGGTCTTCCGGCATTACGGAGATCGGTGAGGAGAACTTCGATGGTGGCATCTACGGCAAGAACACCTTCGGCAAAACTGCGAAGGCACCCGCTTACACCGATAACTTCACCAAGATCATCAAGACACACTCCATCAAGGCTGGATTCTACTGGGATACCTCTGAGAACCTTCAATCTCAATCGAACGGCCCTTCGCAGTATGGCGGCTTATTCGACGTTGAGAATTGGGGCTCCTCCTCGACGTACAATATGACCCTCGACCGCTTGATGGGCCGCAACCAGGCTTACTCGGAGTTGAACAGCGTTCCTATAGAGGATGCGAAATGGCATCAGTGGTCTGTCTGGGCGCAGGATTCCTGGAAGGCTACTCCGAAGATGACAGTTAATGTGGGCCTCCGCGCAGACCACGAAGGGCAGTGGTACGACAATGGCGGCTCTCAGGTGTGGGATCCAACTTCCTACAACAACAGCGCTAACGCGCCGGCCAATACTGGATTGCTCTGGCACTCGATCTCTTCCAAGATTCCGGTTTCTGGTTGGAAGAGCCAATTGTTCCTCTACGATCCACGGGTAGGCATTGCGTATGACGTCTTTGGAACAGGCAAGACAGTTGTGCGCAGCGGATTTGGAACCTATCGCTATCAGGTCTCCAATGGAGATGCGGGCAATGCGATGAATGGTCCGTTGGGGTCCTTCGTCTTCTCAACAGGCTCGCAGTCGAATGGCTTTTACGGCTATAGCGTCGCGGGTGGGGTCCTGAGCAACGGCCCAGGAGCCACTCCCACAACGCTCACTGTTCCGAAAGGCCTGAATCAGAACGGCGGTACGATCTCCGCTGACCAGGAAGGTGACAGCAAGGTGCCTTATGCCGACACATACAGCTTCGGCGTGGCGCAGGCGCTGCCCGGTCACACCGTCGCGCAGGCATCGTATGTAGGTAGCTTTAGCCGCAACCAAGTCGAGTTCGGCGGCAACGGGCATATAAGCGATGCCAACCCGGTTCCCTATGGGGCATACTTTTTGCCTGATCCAAAGACAGGGGTTCTAGAGAACCCAAGCCCGGTATCGGGATCCTCCAGCCTGACAGAACAAGACTATCGGCCGTTGTCCAACTATCAGGACATTTGGATCGTCACACATGGCGGCTACGCTAACTACAACTCCCTGCAGGTCGCTGCTCAAAAGCAGTCCGGCAATCTGTTCCTGTTCACCAACTTCACCTTTGGCAAGGTCCTCGGTACCCGCGACGGTTCCACCTCAAATGGAAACGGCAACGGTCCGGTGGTCAATCCGTTTTCGCTGGACTCCAACTACGGTCCATTGGAGTATGACCACACTAAGACCTTCAACGTGTCGTTCAGCTACAAGCTGCCGAAACCAATCCACAACAACCTTCTTCTGGGAGAGGCGGTTAACGGCTGGCAGCTTTCCGGGTACACCACCTATGAGGATGGCGTTCCCTACCAGACAACGTCTCCAAACATGAACGCTAACTACCAGCAGCTCAAGAATTCGGCTGGTGTAGTTCAGCAAACTTTCACCATGCCGGACGGCCTGCAAACCCAAGCCATTGGAAACACCACGTGGATTGGAACACCGCAGCCCGAGAACGGACTCCAGCCTGTGCTGGTTTGCGATCCCAGGAAGTTCGTCAAGGTGTATCAGGGGCAGAAATTCAACCCCAACTGCTTTGCTGCGCCCTTCCCGCCAACGGCAACCACCTTTGGTCAACAGGGACAGATTATCTGGCCCTATATCCGGACGCCTGCATACTTCGACAGCGATCTTGCCATCTTCAAGGCCTTCAAGGTGACTGAATCGCAGCGGTTCGAGGTTCGTATCTCGGCCACCAACTGGCTCAACCATCCTAATGCGGCGTTCGGCATCGCCGGCACCTCCGACAACCAGTTGACCTTCAACGGAGTCAGTACAAGTTCTGGACTGGTCTTCAACTCCAATACCTCGACTACCGGTAGACCTCTTGCCAAAGAAGGATATCGGTGGATGCAATTCGCAGGTAAGTATTACTTCTGAGCTGGGCCGGGACAGCACAATCCAAAAGGGGGTGGCCTCAGGTCACCCCCATCGAAGCAACAGCGTGTACAAGAGGTGCGGCGTTCACAGCCCCAACGAGAATGAGTAGCGGTGACTGCGTACGCATTGGCTGATTCCGATGCACCTGGAACATCCCGCTACACATTCCAGTGCCCGGCAATCAACAACTATTCCTGCTCTTAACAAGCATTCCTGGTGAACGTCATCATGCACCAGGTTTTGGGGTGCCTCCTGCCCGCTGCCGTAGATTGTGGGTCCTCCTGCCCATTGCCGACCGAGAGCGGAAACTCCGCTCCCGGTCGGACATTTTCGAAGACCTCGGCAAATTAACAGTGCGATCTACGGAATATGCGTACGCCGAGGACGATCTGCTTCGGAACTGAGCAAATAGGAAATCGGTTTTGGGGATGAGTGCGAACTGGACGCGCAAGTCAACATTCCCCACTCGTGGGGCTTCGGTCGTGACCTTCCGAACCTCACGAGTTGCTATTGCGTGGATTGGTCCTGGACTGAGTAATCCCAACGGTGTGCTTGTCGAATTATCATGAAGCTCACAAATCCCATCGGCGAACGGCGGTTTCAATTGAAATTCAGGCTCTCAGCCATAACGTCAAACAACTTCTGCAGGAAATTTGAATTATCTATGCCCAATTCTTCAGTACGGCCGCTCCTTAGGTTTGTCCTCGGTCTCTCCGTCATTCTTTCTGCGCTACCTTTGGGTGCCCAATCGCCTGAGGCAGCTACGCGCCACGTCACCGTGGACATCAGGAACCCGACCGGTCCAGTAGATCGCTTCTTCGATTTGTCAGTTGGCTCCGATTACCCCGGAACGCTGATTCGCGATGACAGCCAGTCTCAGCTCAAGTTCACCGTGGATGAGCTCGGCTTTCGCTATATCCGTTTTCACGCCATCTTTCACGACGTCTTGGGAACTGTGCGAATCGAAGACGGAAAGACTGTCTACAACTGGTCGAAGATTGACCAGCTCTATGACGACTTGCTGGCCCGGCAGATCAGGCCGTTTGTCGAACTCGGCTTCGCGCCCAGGGCGCTGGCTACCTCGCAGAACAGCATTTTCTATTGGAACGGCAATACCTCGCATCCGAATCCGGAAGGTTGGCGCGACCTCGTCGATGCTTTCATTCGGCATATCGAGGCGCGGTACGGAAGAGACGAAGTGCGCACATGGTTCTTTGAAGTGTGGAATGAGCCTAACCTCTCCGGCTTCTGGGAGGGCGGCGATCAAAAAGCATACTTCGAGCTCTACGACCTGACGTCGAAGACGATCAAGTCCATTGACCCCGCGCTGCGAGTCGGAGGCCCGAGCACGGCCGGCGCGGCCTGGGTTCCCGAGTTTCTGGCGCAGGTGAAGCAGAGCGGCACTGCCGTTGATTTTGTGACCACGCATACCTATGGCGTTCAGGGCGGCTTTCTCGATGAGAATGGGAAGTCCGACACCAAGCTCGATCCGTCACCGGATGCGATCATCGGGGACGTGCGGCGTGTGCGCGAGCAGATTTCAGCTTCAGCGTTTCCAGGGCTTCCGCTCTACTTCACCGAGTGGAGCACAAGTTACACACCCCGCGACTCCATACACGATTCCTACATCAGCGCGCCCTACATCCTGACCAAGCTCAAAGCCAGTCAGGGATTGTTGCAGGGCATGAGTTACTGGACTTATACCGATCTGTTCGAAGAGCCGGGACCACCGACGGCGCCGTTTCAAGGAGGGTTCGGGCTCCTGAACCCGCAAGGCATTCGCAAGCCGGCATTCTTCGCTTACAAGTACCTACATGCACTTCACGGCGACAGCCTCGCCACGAACGATTCTCAAGCGATGTTGTCTACAAAAGACGGGGACTTCACCGGTGTAGTCTGGGACTTCGAGCAGCCGGAGCAGAAGGTGAGCAATCGATCCTTTTATACAAAGGTGATCCCTTCCCATGCAGCGGCCCCGATCCAGTTACGGATTACCCACCTGGTGCCGAATGCAGATTACCGCCTG
The DNA here is from genome assembly GCA_049514915.1 of Occallatibacter sp. GTDB lineage: Bacteria > Acidobacteriota > Terriglobia > Terriglobales > Acidobacteriaceae > Telmatobacter. The sequence goes on from JBEKUP010000066.1 coordinate 23,848, forward strand.
GAAGTGCACCGCACCGGCTTTCACTCAAACGATGCGTATTCCGCGTACATCGAGATGGGTTCTCCCAAGGATCTGAGCGCCGAACAGATTGCGCACCTGAACGAGCTAACGCGCGACCTGCCGGAAATCAGCAAGACTATGCAGAGTGGGTCTACCGGCACGATTCAGGTTTCTGTGCCAATGAACAGTAACGACATCGTGCTGATCGAGCTTGAGCGCGGCAGGGCAATCAAGTAGCGGGCACATTTCGCTGTGGTGAGAAATCGATCGAAGAAGAAACTGCCATGAACGGACCGAGAGGATTAAAAGGGGACCTTTCTATGAATCGAATTGCGCGCCTGTTTTTCATTTTTCTGCTTCTCGCGATTGCTCTTTTCACGACGGCATGCGGTAGTGGAAGCCAGGGAGGCGGGGGGAAGACTCAGAATCCCACTACGCCCACGCTGACTGTTACACCGGCCTTCAGCAGCATCACCACAGTGCAGTCGCTCTCCGTCACCGTTGCGGTCGCCGGCACCGGTGCAACGCCCACCGGCTCGGTGATTCTCTCCAGCGGAAACTACACTTCCTCGGCCACAACGCTCAGCTCCGGCTCCGCGACCATTACGATCCCTGCAGGTTCGCTGGCTGCGGGCACCGACACATTGACCTCCAAGTACACGCCGGACAGCGCCAGCTCCGGAACCTACAGCAGTGCCTCCGGAACCGCATCGGTGACCGTAACATCGCCGCCGACCACGCCCACGGTGACCGTCACCCCCGCGTCCATCAGCATCACCATCGCGCAGTCGCTCTCCGTCGCCATCGCGGTCGCCGGCACCGGTGCAACGCCCACCGGCTCGGTGGTTCTCTCCAGCGGCAGCTACACCTCTGCCGCGACCACCCTCAGTTCCGGTTCGGCGACCATTACGATTTCCGCAGGCTCGCTGGCCGCGGGCACTGACACATTGACCGCCAGGTACACGCCAGACAGTGCCAGCTCCGGGACCTACAACAGCGCCTCCGGAACCGCATCGGTGACCGTTACCGCAAGCAGCGGCAGCGCCATTTCGGTCAACATCGACACTCTTGCGAACCGTCATGTGATCAGTCCCTATGTGTACGGCGGCAACATCAGCAGCACGTCAACTGTTTCCGACTCGGGTACGACGGTGGGCCGCTGGGGTGGGAACGCCGCATCAACGTACAACTGGCAACTGCACACCTATAACGCCGACGCGGATTACTACTTCGAGGACTTCAATACCGGCGGAAACGGAGCGGAAAGTGATTCCGTGCAGTTCATCACGGATGTCCAGAATGCCGGAAGCCATCCGCTGACCACCATGGCGATGCTCGGATGGGTGGCGCAGAGCGCGGAGAACGGATCGAATGGCCACTGGAGCTTCTCCGCAGCGACTTACGGCGCGCAGTGCTCAGTCGATAAATACAACATCGATGCCGGCGACGGACTCAAGACCGACTGCCAGACACCTGTGACCACATCCGCGGTCACCACGGCCTACTATCCGCTCCTCGACAACTCCAGCCAGGCCTGCCCGTCAGGGGATTGCGTCTATCGCGAGCCTTGGGCGCAGGCACTTGCCGCCGCCTTCAGCAGCGGGACATGCGCGGTGCCCTATTCGACAATCACCTCGTGCCACTTCTACGACATGGACAACGAGATCGACATCTGGGGCGGCACGCATCGCGATGTTCACCCAACCCCGTCTGGCTATGATGAGCTGGCCAATGTCTATGAGACCGAAGCTGCGAATCTGAAGAGCTGGGATCCCGCCGCTGTGCGGTTCGGTCCGGTAACATGCTGCTGGTGGTATTACTGGAACGGAGCCAACAGCGCCGACAAGGACGATCACGGTGGAGTAGATTATCTGCCCTGGTGGCTCAACCAGATCGCTTGGACGGATCAGATCAACGGATCGCGCACGCTCGACGTTTTCGATATCCATGCCTACCCCGATGCCAACACAACAGGACTCACGACCGCGCAGCTACAAGCTCTATCCGCTGACGTCTATCGCGATTTTTGGGATCCAACGTACGTGAGCACTTCGGGGACCGTGAATCAGATCTATGCCACCAGCATCCAGCCCAACCGGACCATCCCCTTCCGCATTCCGCGCATGAAGGCCATGGTCAACGCCATCTACCCCGGTACACCGTTGTCTTTCACCGAGTGGAGCGCTGCCTTCTATGAAGAGTCTGATTTCTCCACCGCGCTAGGCGATGCGGACGCCTATGGCATCTTCGGGCGCGAGGGCATCTCTCTTGCAACTCGATGGGTCGCGCCGGTTTCCGGGAACCCCAATTACCAGGCGCTGAAGCTCTATACCAATTACGACGGCTCGCACGACGGATTCGGGACCCTTTCGGTCTCGGATACGAACACCGGCAATGTGAATCTCTTTTCCAGCTACGCCGCGCTCAACTCGGCCGGCACGGTGATGACGGTTATGGTCATCAATAAGGACCCCCAGAATTCCGCGCAGGTGACCTTCAACCTGTCCGGATTTAATGCGTCAACGTACACGGCGTACACGCTGGGCTCGACCGCTTCCAGCATCATTTCGGCCTCCGGTTCGGCAGCCTGGAACCCTTCGCAGAGCTTTGCGTCCTACAGTATCACTCTGCTGGTAATCAATGGAAGCGAGGCCACAAGACCCGCATCGGCATGGTATCTGAATCCGGACGATCTGATGATTCCGTCATCGGGTACCGCAACCCTGCATCCGGCCATCAGCAGCGGCAGCGCCAACGTTACGCTCTCTTCGGCAGTCTTCGATGCTTACGAAGGGGCCACGGCCTGCAGCGGCGCGCTGGCGCTCAGCAACGCCACCATCACCTCGTCCCAACCCGCAACCATCACCGTGAATGTTGGCAGCACACCTGGTTTCTGCCACTACACCGTCACCGGCAGCGACGGGACAGCAACTCAGTCCGAGGGTGGATGGATCGTTGTCGGCAACCCTCCCGCCACGCTTACCCAGTCAGGCAACAACCAATCGGGCAGCACGGGTTCGGCTCTGTCGCAGCCTCTTACTATCACCTTGGCCCCCGGCCAGTCTGGAGGCGTGGCCGGCGGCGCGGGCATTCTGTTTACCACCTCGGCTGGCACGCTCTCCAATGGAACAACCAGCGGGACCAGCGTGATTGCTCAAACCAACTCATCGGGGACGGCCTCGGTCACCCTGACGCTGCCTTCATCCCAGGGAACTGTCACCGTAACCGCGCAGGATCAGTTCGCACTCGGCGGAGCTGCGGTCACATTCACTGAAACTGCGAACTGATCAGGCCGTATCCCACCCGTCCCTCCGTGGCGGCGACAACGCAACGGAGGGATCAAAAAGTCTGGACGTCAAGCATACTCTTGGTGATCCCCGATGTTATTGAAGCACTGGACTTGGAACGAACCATGAGAGCTACGGCTAGCAACTTGTCCGTTTGCCCTTGAACCGGGATTCAAAGATCGTTCTGGCCGTCATTCGCCCATTGGAACACTCGTCTCCGCGGGAGCTAGCGGAGGGTACGGTTCAATAAGAGCAAACGCTGCTCTCGCGCTTAGAAATCGATCTTTCCCTGGAAGCTAATCATTCCCGGCGAGATGCCTCCTCCGAGTCTGACGCCAAGCGCCCGGTTGGCGGTGAAGTCGTGCTTTCGAGAGTTCCGCATCTTGCTTAAGGTGAGCCGGGCACGCCTGCCTAGACGGTATTGGGCAGAACGTTTCGGCAACATCTACAGGGCTTACGCTCCAGGCCGGTCTTCGACCGGCCTCAGTTGAGATTCCAAGCGTCTATTGCAATCCGATCATGGGTGGCGATCGCCCCGATGCAAGTCCCATCCGCGTAGGCAGCGAGTTTTATCTGACTCGTTCAAGCTTCGATTACGCCCCCGACCTTCTGGTCGGGCATTCGCTGGATTTGGTGAATTGGCCCCGAGTCGCCGCGGCTCTGCGGAGCCGCTATGGAAGCATTTGGGCTCCCAACCTGTGTGAGATAGATTATCTCGCGATTTGTGGCCGAGATTTACCCGCTCGATAGGAACCGCGAAACGCGTTTCTCTCGGTGAT
>JBEKUP010000067.1:0-37780 GCA_049514915.1 Occallatibacter sp.
GATCGACGATTCCGTTGTGGTGCTTGAAAACATCTTTCGCTATATGGAGATGGGATTTGCACCAAGGGACGCGGCTGAAAAGGGAGGCATGGAAGTGTCGCTCGCGGTCCTCGCAGCGACCTCGACCACTTCCATCGTCTTCTTTCCCGTGAGCTTTCTCTCCGGGATCAGCAAGTACATCTTCACTCCTTTGGCGCTCGGTGTCGTGCTGTCTATTTTCGCGTCCTACTTCTTCGCGATGACAGTGGTACCGCTTTACTGCGCAAACTTTATTCGACTTAAAGACGAGTCCGAAAATGAAGGGACGAAACCGGGCTTCTTCCACCGTTTCGAACATAAGTTCAACGAGAAATTCCAGCACCTGCTCAATTGGTATGAGGGGCTTGCGATGCGCGCCATGCGGCGTCCGGGCTTCACGGCGGCCGTGATTCTGGGCGGCGTGGCGCTCACTATGCTAGTGCTCTTTCCGTTTCTCGGTCGTGCCTACTTTCCCCGAACCGATCCCGGCCAGTTCGTGATCAACGTGCGGATGCCAAGCGGCACTCGATTGGAAGTGAGCAATGAGTACATCGCGAAGGTTGAAGACATCATCCGCGGCGTTGTCAAACCTTCCGACATGGACATGATCGTATCCAACATCGGTGTTTACCCCGACCTTTCTGCGATTTACACAAGCAACGCATCAATGAACACGGCCTTTGTTCAGGTAAGCCTGAAAGAGGAACATAGCATTCCCAGTTACGAGTATATGCAGCGCGTTCGCGAGGAACTCTCTCAGCAGATGCCTGAACTCACAGCCTACTTTCAGGCTGGTGGGCTGGTGGATGGAGTCGTTAATCAGGGACTCCCTGCGCCAATCGACATCCAGGTCAGTTCCATGGATATGGATGGCGCTTATGCGCTTGCCAGGGAACTGGCTCAGAAAGTAAAGGCGATACCGAACGTCAGCGGCGTCTATATTCCGCAAGACATCGATTATCCGGGAATTGCTCTGAACATCGATCGGGAAAAGGCCAGCCTGATCGGACTGTCTGCGAAGGACGTTGTTCAGAACGTAATCACGGCCATGACCTCCGATGGCATGATCGCGCCCAGCTACTGGATCGACCCAAAGAGCGGTAACAACTACATGGTCACAGTCCAGTACGCAAACAGCCTGATCAACAACATGTCGATGGAGGACTTTGAAAACATCCCGCTGCGGGGCGTTCACCCAGCCGGCTATAGCCCGATGCAGGAGGCGCGTGAGACTTCCAGCGATCAGCGCGAGTTCTGGAGGGGTGATCACACGGCTGGATACACTCCCTTGAGTTCGGTCGCGGACCTCAAGCTGATCAATACACCAACCGAAGTGGATCACTACCAGATACGGCGCGTGATCGATGTCTATGTTTCAACCAAAACTGAAGCCCTGCAGGGCGTCGGGAGAGATGTCAACAAACTGCTGGCAAACACGAAGACGGACAAGAATACGGTTCTGAATTTGCGCGGGGCCGTCATAAGCATGAACAAATCATTCGAGGAGTTCGGACTCGGACTGATCATCTCTGTGCTCATGGTGTACCTGATCCTCATGGCCCAGTTCACCTCCTTCATCGATCCATTCATCATTCTCATGGCAATTCCTCCAGGGCTTGCCGGGGTCGTGATGATCCTCCTTCTGACAGGCAGCACGCTGAACATCATGTCTCTCATGGGCGTGATCATGATGACCGGCATCGTCGTCTCAAACAGCATTCTGATTGTTGAATTCGCCGGGACTCTGCACAAGGAAGGAAAGAGCCTGCTGGATGCAGTCGTGCAGTCGTGCAAGATCCGCCTTCGTCCGATCCTGATGACATCGCTGGCAACGCTGTTGGGCATGATTCCGATGGCGCTTGGAATGGAGGCGGGCAGCGAACAGTATGCCCCTCTGGCACGTGCGGTTATCGGCGGATTGGCAGTCTCGGTTGTGGTTACCGTTTTCCTGGTGCCTGCTGTTTATCTGGTTGTCCACGGTCGGCGGATTGAGAAATCAGCAGCTGCATCGGAGGCCTAGAGAATGGCAACCCGCATGATTGTTGGTCATTTCGATAGCAGCTTCGGTCCTCAAACGGATCGCTCGCAAGCGACGAACCTCGGGGGTGCGGAGTAATGCCGAAGTTCGCCCTAAAAAATCCGTTCTTCATCATAATGCTCTGTCTGATGGTCTCGCTTGTGGGGATCGTGAACACCGCGCGGATGCCGGTTGATCTGTTCCCCAAGATCGACATGCCCGTGGTTGTGGTCGCTACCTTCTATAACGGAATGCCGCCGCAGCAGATCGAAGCTGACATCACCAATACTTTCGAACGCTTCTTCACATTGGGCGCCAATATTGACCACAGCGAGTCGCGGTCACTGACTGGCGTAAGCCTGATCAAGATCTACTTCAAGCCGGGAACCGATCCAAATACGGCGCTTAGTAACATTGCAAATCTTGCCATGGCTGACTTGCGCCGCCTGCCTCCGGGCACACTGCCTCCAGTGGTGCTGGGCATGGATGCTTCGACGCAGCCAGTCTGCCTGGTGACGCTGAAGGGCCAGGGACTGAACGAAACCAATCTCAAGGATATTGCACAGTTTCAGGTCCGCAATCAGATATCCAATGTCCAAGGTGCATCCGTCCCGCAGCCGTACGGTGGGACCTACCGGCAGATTCAAATCTACGTCGATCCGGTCAAGATGGAGGCACGCAATCTCAGCCTGAACGATGTGGTTCAGGCTGTGAACAAGTCAAATCTTATATTGCCGGCAGGCGATGTGCGCATTGGCTCCAAGGACTTTAACATCTACGCGAATAGTCAGTTTCCTGATGCGAAGTCGATGAACTCGATACCACTCAAATCGGTGGGAAATTCGTCGGTGCTGGTGGCGGACATTGGAGAGGCTGAGGATTCCGGCGCGCTTCAATATAACATTGTGCGCATTGACGGGCAGCGGTCTGTCTATGTGCCGATCTTCAAGCAGGGCGGCAACAGCAACACCATCACGATCGTGAACGGGATGAAGGCCGCAATCAAGCACCTGGTCGACATTCCCGAGTCATTGAAGACCGCAGTTGTCTTTGACCAGTCGATCTTCGTAAAGCTGGCTATCAGCAACGTCACCAGGGAAGCGGCGATAGGCCTGGTGCTCACCGGCTTCATGATTCTGATCTTCCTCGGCAGTCCTCGCGCCACGATTGCTGTGCTTCTTTCTGTTCCGCTCAGTATGGTGTTCTGTCTGCTGGTTACCAACTTCATGGGCGGCTCAATCAACACCATGATTCTTGGCGGCCTGGCGCTGGTATTCTCCCGTCTCATCGATAACGGTGTCATCGTGCTTGAGAACATCTTTCGCCACATGGAGCTGGGAGAATCTCCTGACCTTGCCGCGGAGCGCGGCGGCACTGAGGTCTCAATGGCCGTGCTCGCCGCTACCTTCACGACATCCATTGTGTTCTTCCCAGTTACTTTCTTCAGTGGAATCAGCAAATACATTTTCACGCCTCTGGCGCTCGGTGTGGTTCTTTCCATCTTTGCTTCCTACTTTTTTGCGATGACGGTAGTGCCGCTCTATTGCGCGAAATTCATCCGACTTCGCCATGAGCCGGACGGGCGCAAAGAGACGCAAGGAGGCTTATTCGTCAGGTTCGAGAAGGCATTTAACGAACAATACGAGCGCATGCTGAGTTGGTACGAACGGCTGGCCAAGCGTGCAATGCAGCGCCCTGGCTTGACGGCGGCTGCCATTTGCGGCGGAGTGGTTCTTGTTCTCGCGTTGACCTTCCCGTTTCTTGGCCGCGCCTATTTTCCGCGTACCGATCCAGGCCAATTTGTCATCAACGTGCGCATGCCAAGCGGCACTCGTCTGGAGGTCAGTAACGACTATATTGCCAAAGTCGAAGGTGTCATCCGTGGCGTGGTCAAGCCAGCGGACCTGGACATGATTGTTTCCAATATCGGCGTATACCCAGATCTGTCCGCGATCTACACCGCTAACGCGTCCATGGACACGGCTTTCGTGCAGGTCAGCCTGAAGGAGCACCACAGTATTGGGAGTTACGAATATATGCAGCGTGTGCGAGAGACGCTCTCGCGCGACATGCCTGAACTCACGACGTATTTTCAAGCCGGCGGGCTAGTAGATGGGGTTGTGAATCAAGGACTGCCAGCCCCGATCGATGTGCAGGTGAGCTCAATGGACATGGAAGGCGCATACGCATTGGCCAAGACCCTGGCACAAAAAATCCAAACGATGTCGAACGTGAGCGGTGTCTACATCCCGCAGGATTTGGACTACCCGGGCATCGCGCTGAATATAGACCGCGAAAAAGCCAGCCTCATCGGGCTTTCTGCGAAAGAAGTGGTGGACAACGTGATTACCGCAATGACGTCTGACGGCATGATTGCGCCAAGTTACTGGATTGACCCGAAGAGTGGCAACAACTACATGGTGACAGTTCAATATGCCAACCGGTTTCTCAACAACATGTCGATGGAAGACTTCGAGAATATCCCTTTACGGGGCGTCAAGCCGGCTGGGTACGACCCGATGCAGGACGCTCACCGGGCCGGAAACCAGTCCCGCGAATTGACGCGCGGGGATCACACGGCGGGCTATACGCCCTTGAGCTCGGTTACCGATATCAAGCTCATCAATACTCCTACCGAGGTCGATCACTATCAGATTCGGCGCGTGATCGATATCTATGTTTCCACCAAGACGGAGGCATTGCAGCGCGTTGGAAGCGATGTTAGCAAACTCCTTGCGAACACGAAGACAGACAAAAACACAGTCTTGAATCTGCGGGGAGCCGTGGTCAGCATGAACCACTCTTTCGAGGAGTTTGGGGTTGGGCTAATCATTGCAATCCTGATGGTCTATCTGATTCTCATGACTCAGTTCACGTCATTCATTGATCCGTTCATCATTCTGATGGCAATTCCACCGGGACTGGTTGGGGTCGTGCTGATCCTGCTGGTCACCGGCAGCACGTTGAACATCATGTCCTTGATGGGCGTGATCATGATGACCGGCATCGTGGTTTCGAACAGCATTCTGATTGTTGAATTCGCCGGCACTCTACACAGTCAGGGCTTGTCGCTCTTGGAAGCCGTGGTGCAATCGTGCAAGATCCGGTTGCGCCCAATCCTAATGACATCTTTGGCGACATTGTTGGGAATGATTCCGATGGCCCTTGGGATGGAGGCGGGCAGCGAGCAGTATGCTCCTCTCGCACGAGCAGTCATCGGCGGGCTCGCCGTCTCCGTGGTCGTGACCGTATTTCTGGTTCCGGCCGTATACCTCATCGTCCATGGACGACAAGAGAAGAGCTCCGCAATTGCGGGGGAGGCATGACGTTCATGAAAAAACGTAAGAATCTGCGAGCCTGTTGCGGGTTCGTTTTCGCTGCAGTGGTTGTAGGTGCTGGCAGCCTTGCCGGCCAGGCTCCTGGCACGAATGCTCCACTTCCAGACGCGCCGCAGGCTCCGCCGATATTTCTTGCGCAGCAAGCTTCGGGGCCTATCGCATCACCATTCGATCAGGCGTCCTCGAAGCCATCCGATAACTCAACTCCAGCTGAACACCCGCGCCTTACACTGTCGGATGCCGAAAAGATAGCCATCAAGAACAACCCACGAGTGAGCGTGGCGCGTCTTCTTGCGATGGCGCAGCATCAGGTGATGCGCGAGACACGTTCGGCCGAATTGCCGACCGCGAATGCTGCGATCACCGCAGTGCAGGCGGAGGACGCATCACGCATCTCTGCAGGCTCTCTGACGGCCTCTCGCCTGTTTACGCATGCCGGGGCTGGTGGTGGTTTTACGCAGCTTCTCACGGACTTTGGCAAAACCAGCAATCTGGTCGCGTCTTCGAAACTCCAGGAGAAAGCGCAGAATGCAAATGCGCTCGCGACGACAGAAGACATCGTCATTGCCACCGATCAAGCCTTCTTTGACGCGCTTCAGGCCCAGGCCCTACTGAAGGTTGCAACCCAGAATACTTCCACGAGACAGACCACGCAGACTCAGATTAGCTCTTACACACAGAATAAATTGAAGTCCACTCTTGATCTGAGCTTTGCGGACGTCAACTTGTCTCAGGCAAAGCTGCTGGAGCTTAGTGCAAGAAGCAATGCGGACTCTTCTATGGCCGCGCTGGATGCGGTTCTAGGCCTTGACAGGCAAGTAACATACGACTTGGTAGAGGACACCAGCCCATTGTCAGCTCCCCCCGCGGATGCCGATCAACTCATTCAACTCGCGCTTCGGCAACGACCTGACCTTCAGGCACTGAATCTGAATCAACAGGCAGCCGTTAAGTTTAGCCATGCGGAGCGCGATCAGAAGCTCCCAAGCATCACAGCTGCTGGAACTGTCGGGAGCGTTCCGATACGGCCCCCGCAATACTATGTTCAGAATTGGTGGGGCGGGATTGGGGTCAACATGAACATTCCCATCTTCAATGGCTTTCTCTACTCCGCACAAGCAAAGGAGGCGTCGATCCGTGCACAAGCCGACTCCGAGCAGGCCCGCGAGCTGAAAGATCGTATAGTCAGGGATGTTCGCACCGCGTGGCTGGCAGCGAACACAGCTTATCAAAGTGTTGCTGTCAATCAAGAGCTATTGAACCAGGCCAACCTGGCCCTCTCTCTAGCGCAAACGCGCTACCAGCTCGGATTGAGCTCAATCGTCGAACTCAGTCAGGCCCAGTACCAGCAGACAGACGCTGCCATCGGCTACACAAATGCTCAATATCAATACCGCCTCGCGCTTGCAAACATCGCCTATCAGACTGGAGCGACTCCATGATCGAAAATTTCAAGCTGAAGGTCTTCCGAGTCGTCGCGGAGTTGCTCAATTACCGAAGGGCCGCTGAGGAGCTTCATCTGACCCAACCTGCTGTCACCTCCCAGATACGATCACTTGAGGAAGGCCTTGGAATCGCCTTATTCGACCGTATCGGCCGCGACACGAATCTGACTCCGGCCGGGGTAACGCTATTGCAATACGTTCGACAAATTGAAGCGATTGCCAACGACGCAATTGCCGCACTTGCGCCGTTCGGAGGACAGGAAGGAGCTGAACTGAGCATCGGGGCCTCCCATACGATAGCCGTCTACCTCTTGCCGAAGCTTCTTACCCAGCTTTTGCGGGAATGGCCACGGCTGAAGATCCATGTCATTGGCGGAAGCACGAATGAAGTTCTGCAAGCTCTGACGGCTCACCAGATTGCCATCGGATTGATTGAGGCACCGGCACATCGGCCGGATCTCAAGGTCGAGGTGTTCGGAGAGGACGAGTTGACGCTCATCGTCAGGCCAGATCACCGCTGGGCGTTGAAGGGAAATGTCAAGGCAGCAGAGCTGGTTCAGGAACCGATTCTGCTTCGGGAAGTTGGCTCAGGCATGCGCCAATTTGTCGAAGAGTATCTGGAACGAAACGGTGTCCTGAGACAGCAACTGCGCACAGTTGTCGATCTGAATTCGACCGAAGGTATCGTTGCAGCGGTTGAGGTCGGCCTTGGCATAGGGTTCGTCCCCTACATGTCAATTGAAAAGTCCTTGGCTTTGGGAAGTGTGAAAGCAATTCAACTTGACAATGGTCCGATCCGCCGGCAATTGAGCATCGTGCTCCTGAACGGTCCGGACCCACGGGGGCTGGTGGGACAACTGGTGGATCTTCTGAGAGCCTTCGATGCGCCCTCGTTGCATGCTGCTCCGAGGATTGTCAGAGGTGAAGGTCTGAACAACGTGGTCGTAATGGCAACGGCGAATGGGGCCGGGCATGAAGGAACGCTTCCTGAATGAATACTCTTTACTTTTCCATGGCAATCTGTATCACTTCGATCCTGGCCGGATTTCTCGGCGCACTGACCGGGCTGGGTGGTGGAGTCGTCATTGTCCCTGTGCTGTGCCTTCTTTTCAAGGTTAATTTGCACTACGCAATCGGAGCGTCGCTTGTTTCTGTGATTGCTACTTCGTCAGGGGCCGCTGCAGCATATGTTCGTGATGGCTACTCGAACATTCGAATTGGGATGTTCCTGGAAGTTGCTACGACGTTGGGCGCGTTACTCGGTGCTTACCTGGTCGCGAAGGTTTCTGCAGACTGGATAGGCATTGTTTTCGGGGCCGTACTCCTCTATTCCGCGTGGGCATCCCTGCGCCATGTAGAAACCGCTCTCCCCAGCAAGGAGGAGGACACACTAGCGGCACGCCTAAATCTCAGAGGAGCATACCCGGTGCGGGGCGTTAAAGTACAGTACACTGCCGACCATGTACCGGCCGGCTTCGGCATCATGTTCGTCGCAGGTACGTTGTCAGGTCTCTTGGGAATCGGTTCTGGAGCGGTAAAGGTGCTGGCGATGGATCAAGTAATGAAATTGCCCTTCAAAGTCTCAACCACAACGAGCAATTTCATGATCGGCGTAACAGCTGCAGCGAGCGCGGGAGTCTACCTGAGCCGCGGCTATATCCTTCCAGATCTGGCCATGCCCGTGATGCTTGGCGTGCTCGCCGGGTCGCTTGTCGGTTCCCGAGCGCTAATTGTCGCCAAGGTAAGAACACTGAGATGGGTATTCGCGATTGTCATCGTTGCGCTCGGCGCTGAAATGATCTTCAACGGCTTAACAGGGAGACTGTAAGTGACGCACGCAACCGATCAACGCCTTGAGGTCGCGATGGGGAAAATGCTGCGAATCGGAGTAACGGTCGCGGCAATCGTGGTGTTCGTCGGAGGAGTTATTTACCTTTGCCAGGCGGGTGGGCCTCTTCCCGACTATAGCCACTTCCATGGAGCATCTGCCGCGGGCGACCACTTTGGCCCTGTCTTTTCTGGAGCCTTCCATTTTGAAAGCAAGAGTCTCATCGAGTTTGGGATTCTGCTCTTAATTGCTACTCCAATCTGCCGTGTATTGTTCGGCGTAGTCGGGTTTTTCCTTCTGAAGGACTGGTTCTACACTGCCGTGAGCACGCTTGTACTGACCGTGCTGTTAGTAAGTTTCTTCGTGAGGAGATAGATGACATGCCGATCATTGGCGACAAAGCCGATTTGAATTTGAATGCAATCATTTACGCGACCGATTTTTCTCTCGGCGCACAGAATGCGGGCTTGTACGCCTCGCACCTAGCGGGATATTTCTCGGCCACGCTGATTGTGGCGCATGCCTTCACGCTCTCACAAGCGGCTCTGGAGGTGGAGATCGACAGGATATTGGTCAGCCAGCAGAGAAAGGACCTGAATACACTTCTGGAGAACAAAGCCACTCAGCTGGCGGGGAAATCAAGCGAGGCGAATTCGGTTTTGCTCGAAGGTGATCCGAAAGATGTTATTCCTGCGTTGGCGGAAAAGTATCAGCCCGCGATGATCGTATTAGGAACGCATGGGGGCGGTCGTTTCGAGCGGGGAATCATTGGCTCTACTGCGGAGAAGATCCTACGTTCCACACGCTGGCCATCCCTGACCGTTGGTCCTAGGGTCAGGCCCGCTTCTTCGAAAACACTTCCATTCGAAAGAGTTCTCTTTGCAACCGACTTCTCAGCAGCTGCCGCTCATGCGGCGCTCTATGCTGTCAGCATCGCCGAGGCATTCAGGACAAAACTCGACATACTCAACGTCATTCAAGAAGGTTCGGTCGCGCATCCCGATCGATTATCAAACCTCCAGAGGGACTTTTACGAGACTCTTGACAGGCTTGTGCCGGAGCTTGCGAAGGAGTTTTGCGATCCGAGAAGTTTCGTCGAAGTGGGGAAGGCGCAAGAGCGGATATTGGAACATATAAAAGAACATTCCATCGATCTGCTCGTGCTTGGAATTCGGAAGAGCTCCCATCTCAGCATTGAAACCAGAACGTCGCGGGCCTTCCAGATTATTGTCGATGCGGAATGTCCCGTTCTTACGATTCAACATTGAGCAGCGTGCTTCAAAATGGGGCGGTGGATGAAAAGAAGAAAGAAACAGCAAGGCGAGGCTTTGGAGCGGCCGCTTCATTTACCCGCTTGAGAGCTCTTTGCTTTGAAGGCTCCCTGCGCTGCTCCAGTTTCTCGAGGGCATCCTCAACGTCGTTATGAGAGACGATGGCATAGCGTTCGAAGACGCTGCGAGTCTTCCATCCGCCGATCTTCATAATGATGCCCTCTGCAATTCCGGCGCGTCGAAAATTCCGCGCTGCTGTCCGACGCAGATCATGGAAGAACAATGTCGAACCTTAGCCGGTGTTCGAAACACGTAAGTTATTGATTCGACAATCGACAGAATCGCTCAAATCGCCACAACCGACATCTTCAGGCACAATCTGGGTACAATCTGGTTCCACCACTGCCCCCACGTCAGCGCCAGACCTCGTATCGGAATCGCTTTCATTTGATCTGAATGTCCCCTGTCCCACCCTCACCCTTATTTGCCCAGCACGCGGTAGTGACGATAATCGATACGCCGTGCATTTGTGACTGTACGGAGCATGCACCGTAACACGGACGGAGCATGCACCGTAACACGGGGAGTCGAACCCCAGATTCCGGCTCTTCGGAATCACCCAGATGCCGGTTTTGCCCCCGGCTAGGCTTGTGCTCGCTGCAAACAAGGGTTACCAACTACTCAGATCAATTCGGTCTTCCAGTTCAGTTCCTGCAGCCGTGTATCCAGTTCTCGATACCGCTTTGCGAGCTGGTCTACTTCGGCCTGCAATTTGCCAACAGACACAGTCGCAACAAATCGCACCTCCGACTTCGAGTAACGATCCTGCCGTGTGCTTCCTGCCTCGGCGATTCCTGCAAGGAAGTCACGACGCTTGCCGACCACATCCCGTTCGGCTATCGCATCAGAAATCGTGAGCTCCGTGTCGAACGCGGTTTTCGAGTTGGTGCGGTTAATTGCGCTAACGAGTTCAAGAAGCCGCGCGAATACACGTTCGCTTTCCGCCAGGAGTTCGGTTGTGTCTTCTGCTGGCTGCTCGCCCTCCTGCACGCGAGCCGAACGAATCAGCCTCTTCCTTATTTCGTCGATTTTGACCTGGCAATCGCTACGCTCTGCCAGGGCGTCTAAGGTGAAATCAGATTCGTTCGCCTGATATTGAACTGGCGGCTTCGATGTCTTTCTTCCTGTCGCCGCCAGTTCCGTTAATGGTTCAGTCCTTGTACGGATCGAACTCGTTTGCTCCGGCCATTGCGACTCCGACCGGGGTGAGACGGTGCAAGATGCGTACCGTGTCGCCAACGGATTCAAGTACCTCATCGAGGCGCTTGTAGCAGTCCGGAGACTCATCCAGTCCAGCACCCCGCAGTTCGATTCCAGCGCGATCTACCCAGGAGCGCATCATCTCCGGCGTGACCTTGCCAGCTCGCTTGACCTCCCCGGTCTTGCGATCGACAACGCCTGCCGCCTCCCGACGGCCCATTGCACGACCCGCGCCGTGCACGGTGGAATAGAGCGAATAACGGGCATGCTCATTTTCGACTCCTTCGAGAATGACCGACTGCTCGCCCATCGTGCCGCCAACAAACCCGCGCTGGCCCGGAAAGGCCGGCGTCGCGCCCTTGCGTACAACCCACAATTGCTCGCCTTCGTGCTCTTCGCGCCAGGCGTAGTTGTGATGGTTGTGCACCTCTTCGACAATCGGCGCTCCCAGGATCTCGGCCACGCGGCCGCAGACCCAGTCACGACCCGCATATGCGTAGTCACCAGCCAGACGCATAGCCTCGAGGTACTCAATTCCAAGATCGCTATCGGTCGAAAGAACGCCAGGCTCCACGTCCATCCCATCGGAAGCGCCGGCGGCCTTCAAGAAGTGCGTAGCCGTCTTGTGACCCAACTCTATTCGTATTGATCCTAAGATAGAGACCATAGTATTTCCAGTCGGGAATCGTTGCAGCGTTTTTCCCATTCAGAGCGAATTGACCTTCATATGAAAGGCCCTCTAGGACTGTCGTTTTTCCCGTTCCCCTGCCCCCGAGCAAAACGCAGGCCGGGCAGTCAAGAGCTCCGGAAGATAGTTTGGCGCCGTAAAAAAGTCAAAGACTCTCTCTTGGAGCCATTCGGCCTTATAGCTTCCGAAAACGGAGCTCAGTGCTTCTTCGGCGCTGACCGATTCATCAGTGGGGATGATCAGGTCCTTCGAATCAGGGGTGTCCAATCCTTCTCCTCCCAGTAGAAAATCGGCAATGTCGCATCCGGAACAGAATCACCAATGGCCAACGCGAGGCCAAGTTTGTGGAAGCCGCGCCAATCATTAACGTTTCCGTCATTATCAGGAATACCAGCCCTGGCACTTGCTGTTTGTAGGAAACCAAGCGCAGCTGGCCAAAGGTGACTTGGCCAGAAGAACGAGTTCGGAGCCACGGCATTGTAGCGGTCTGTGATGATGTGCGCTGGTTGTAGCAGAACCTGTGGACAAGCGTGCCGCAAACGATCTGAACCTTTCTCGGTGCAAATAACAGGACAGTAATAAAATGTCGAGCTTGATACCGAACCTACCCTTTCGAATGAGGTTGCGAGTCCTCCAATCGTGTAGGACCTCTGCCAAGTTTCGATCATTTGGTTGCCCGATCCCACGAAGTCATCCACAAATAGCACTGGGCCTTCCCGCCGAACAATATGCTGAAGAGCTTCCTCCGGGCTCTTGATCCGATTCTCATCTATGCCCAGAACTTGACGTGCTTTACGTGCAAATGCGAATCCGCTATCGGTTGGATTTGGCCTTTCCCCCGTCACATAGGTGACGATGACAGTGTCGACGAACTGTCGCCATTTTGACTGGAATGCGAGGTATGAATCACCCGGCTAATAAAGCCGGGAACGGAGGCTTTGAAATGCGTTTTTGAACATTTGATCGACGAGGTCTGGACAGAAATAGAGGAATCCGTTCAGCAAATGAACGGCAAACGGCTTTTCTACATCGGTGAAGTTGTCCAACCAGCCCTTTGCATTCAGTTTGTGATGGAGTGGCCACAGTTGAGTATCGACAAAGTACTCGGCATTCAGAAGGACGTCGAGTTCACTCATGTCCGCGGCAGTATTGGGCCGGTTGAGCTCATCTGTTCCTCTTATATAGGAGATGGACAATTCTAGCAGTCAGTCATGGCTGAATTTGGCGGACTACGAGCTGGCAACGGATTGTCTGGGTCTGGCTATGGGGCCCAACTAACCCACCAAGCAGGTTTGGGCACAGTTTGGGCACAGTCGGGGACGACTATGAAAGCTGTCTAGCTGTAAGTGATTGATTCTATGGTGCCGGGAGGGGGGGTCGAACCCCCATGACCGCAAGGGCCGGCGGATTTTGAGTCTCTCAAGAATACCGTAAGTCTATGATAAATAAGCGAAATTGAGCGTAATGTCGGATATCCACAAGTGACTGCCCATCAGCAATTTAGCTCAATTATCCGTAATCAAGCCAAACTGATGTCTGTACCCGAACTTGTACCCGACACTCGAAGACTTCTTGTTCCAAATGCTTGCAAATCCAAGCGTGAAACACTCCCCCGTGACGGAGGAATCAAAGGTGCCCCGTTGGACATCTCTAGCCACGCAAGAAAAGCGAAGCTGCTAAACTCAATCTGTGCATATGTTGCACAAGAAATAGAAGGCGAAGGGGTTCGCCTGAACCGCTGCTCTTCCAGGACCTAAGGGAAGTTCGGCTGATGACCCCTGACGAGGTTTCGTCGGGGAGTACCCACCCCAAAACTCCTCGCAAAAATTTGAGATTGCATGACCTGGTTCAGCGGTGTTCGTGCGCCTGGGTGCTAAGGAGTTTATGAAAATTGTCATCGTTTCCGATATTCACGCGAATTTGGCAGCGCTCGAAGCCCTGCCCGAGCGGGAATTTGACCAACTCTGGTGTATCGGCGATTTGGTGGACTACGGGCCAAAACCTCATGAGGTCGTCCAGTGGGTGAAACGAGTCTCGGCCGTCACCGTGCGCGGTAATCATGACAATGCAGTCGGATTTTCTGTAGATCCCCAATGCTCCCCGCCCTTCAAGAGACTTGCGGCTGAGACGCTCCGTTTCACCCAAAACGTCTGCACGGAAGACGACGTCAGGTTCCTCAGAGGGCTCCCCAGCCACCACGAGTTCAAGGTGAATACAACCCGTTTCTATCTGGTTCACGCCTGCCCGACAGATCCTTTATTCGGCTATTGCACCGAACAATCGGATCGCTGGAAAGATGAGGTTTTGCGGATCGATGCCGATGTGCTCTTCGTCGGCCACACCCACACTCCGTTCATTCGGAACATTGGGCAGACGACGATCGTGAATCCAGGAAGCCTTGGTCAACCGAAGACCGGGCGTTCTCTTGCCTGCTATGCGGTATGGGAGGATGGCACGATTTCACTTAAGGAGTATCCCTACCCGCTAAGAGAGACGGCCGAACAGATCCGTCTGATGCCAATCCCCACCGACGATCAGGACTCATTGATCTCGGTATTGGAGACGGGGGCACTACCGACTCAGGGGCATTAGAAGTGACGACAATCTCAACGACATTCATCAGGAATCGGCGGCCATGAATCTCAAAGACTACGAACAAGAAAAATTCGGGATTGGCGACATCATCCGTTCTGCCCAGGCGGGCATCAACAATAACGAAGTCCTGAAGACCGAAAGCCGTGATCTGCTCACGCGGCTGGCAGAAGACCGATTCAATTTGATGGTTGTCGGACGTTTCAGCCGTGGCAAATCTACACTCATGAACGCCATCCTTGGCGGAGACCACCTCCCCACCGGTATTGTTCCGTTGACTTCCGTGATCACAACCGTTCGATATGGAAGCCGCAAGCAGGTCGTGCTTAACTTCACAGACCGCAGTCTGCGACGCGAGGTGCCGCTTCCGCAACTCGCTGACTACGTCACTCAGCAAGCAAATCCGGGCAATGTCAAGAATGTCGCATTTGCTGAAATCGAGCTGCCGGTTGAGATCCTCCGCCGTGGGCTATTTTTTGTGGACAGTCCAGGGCTTGGGTCATCGATAGCTGAAAATACGCAGACGACGGAACGTTTCCTGCCTCAGGCAGATGCCTTCGTGCTCGTAACCAGCTATGAAAGTCCGCTGTCGGAAGAAGAGGATCGCATCCTGCACCGGATACGATTCACGAACAAACGGCTCTTTGTCGTCGTCAACAAGCAGGATACGGTCAGCGAAGGAGAGCGGAAGGATGCCCTCGCGTTTGTTCAGGAGCGGCTGGATCGCTTTTCCTTCTCAGAGAAACCGCGCATCTTCTCCTTGTCTGCGCGACAAGGGCTGGATTCGAAGCAATCAGGCAATGCAGATCAGTTGGAGCAAAGCGGCCTCAGAGAGTTTGAGACAGAACTGATCCGGTTTCTGACCGAAGAACGCGCAGAGTCTTTCCTCTCCAACATGTATGGGCGGGTCGGTTCATTTCTCGCTCACACGTCAAGGCCTGAAGGCAACATGGAACTTGCGGATTCGTTCAGCTCGCTCGACAAGAGACTGCATGACCTGCGAGTAAGGAGTCTCGGCGAGAATGCTCAAGAGGGTGGAGCGACCGCCTTGAGAGACGGCGCCAGCCTTCCACATTTGCAAATCGAGAGACGCACCGGTTGCTGGATCTGTGCCGCAGTGCTCGATGCAATCTTCGCATTTCTGAGTAAGTATCAATACGAGCTGACCATCAATCCGGACACGCAACGGGAGCACGCCGAAAGGGGCGGATTCTGTCCTCTCCACACCTGGCAGTACGAGAACATCTCCTCTCCATACGGAGTGTGTACAGCGTACCCTAAACTCGCTCATCGCATTGCGGAGTTTCTCGCCCAACGGGCAGCGCTAATATCAGATGGCAACGAGTCTATCGCGGACCTGAAGGAAATTCTTGCAACAGCGAAGACATGTATCGTCTGCGAGGTCCGCGTCCAGTCGGAAGAGAGGGCTGTAAAATTTGCCGCCGAAGCCGTGCTCGATGCGGTCGCCTCCGCCAAAGGACGATTCCCGGCCTACTGTCTTCCTCATTTATCCCACGTCTCTGCTTCTTTAGGCACCGGGGAACCCATGCGCGAACTCCTTCGTGCCCATGCACAATTCTTGGAACGAACAGCCGAGGATCTGCAACGGTATGCGCTGCGGTACGATGCGCTTCGCCGATATCTGACCAGTGAAGAAGAGCGCAGCGCATCTCAATTGGCGTTGCTCATGCTTGCTGGCCACAGAAGCGTGAATGCACCATGGGCTGCCGAGTTCATTCTCTGAAGGCGCGGAAATGATTGCCTCTACCGACTGCGATTCACGCCAATACCGATTCGGGTTCCAAATCCGGGATGCGTCCGATTTTCCGAAGGATTTTCCGCTTCGGATACCGCGAGATGGTTGGCTTTCGGCGATCTTCATTCCCGGAGACACGGAAGCACGGTGGAATGCGCCAGAATATCCGCCGCGCATCTACATCCTAACTCGCGATGCTCTGATGATCTACGCGCATCCAGCTACGAAAACTAAACCCTTTGTGACGCCACTTGAAAAGTTGATCGAGGTCGGAACGAAGAAGGCACTCCTATATGGCCTCCTTGAACTGTCCGCCGGCGGCGAGGTCCAAGCCTTTCGATACAATACACTTCACCAAAAGCATCTCAGCAATTTTCTTTGCGCAATGCGAGCGATTTGGATGCCGCGGCATGCAACGGGGCTTGCAGTTCTTTCTCTCTCCACTCCTTCACAAGGCATGACGTTTCGCTGCTGGTATGCACTGAAGGCCGAACTTGATTCCGATGAGGCACTGCTTGGAGTATGCTGCCGTCCCGCAATCCCTCCAAAGAGGAAAGGATGGTTTAGAGGTCCACTTAAGGTCCTGCCCGCCGTGGCCATGGCAGTCACCGATCGTCGATTGATCGCGGTCTCGACCGGCGTCGAAGAGACGGACGACCTTTACGGAATAACGGTTCGATGTGCGCCGATCTGCAAACTGACCGCAGTCGCCCTTGATGATTTCGGCGACGCGTTGATGCTTTCTCTGAAGCTGAAGAGCGGGCCAGAGTGGAAGACTCTCTTTGAACGTGGTCAGAGTGCATCGACGGCGCAATACTGCGATCTTCTTCAACGAGTGGACCTGCGCTCGCGACATTTGGCTGTCAACATTTCACCATCGCGGACGCCAGTCTGAATCGGATCGGTTTTCGGCGCTATCTGCGTCCCATGCGATAGTCCACGTACAGAATGTGAGATTTGATCTGGTCACCTGCTCTGTATTGCGGGAGTTGCGCCATTTTCAACATGTAGAGAATCGCGCCCGGGTTGCCATCACTCCACTCAACAAGCGATGGCAACACCGTCTCCAGATTGGATGCCCAAAGTTCGGTTCTTTCGGCTTCGCGTTGCGCGAATTCCAAAGCGACTTGCGGTGGAAAGTTCTTCACTTCCAATCGTTCCGCCTTGTTCGCGCAGAGAGGGCGCAGCGCACCAATATCCTCCATGTGCGGAGATCGCGACGCAAAGACCACCGGCGTACGCCCGTAGTAATGCAAATCCTTAATCATGCCGGTCACAACGCGGGACGGAGCATCCAGATGATCGAGAACCATCAGAAATGGCTGCATATCGAGAGCCCGGTGGACGATGCCCTTCAGCGAGGATGTGGAGAGAGTAGCGATGTTTCCAGGAAGTTTAACTTTGCCGTCCGCGGAATGCAGCGCTTGTAGCAGGTTCATGACAAATTCACGCGGCGATCTCATTTGCGGGATGTAGACCGCTAGCGGCTGGCTACCAACGAAAGTCTGAAGGAGGCGAGATTTACCCACTCCCTCTGAGCCATACACCAGTAAGGACTTTCGAATCCTGGCCTGATTCCGAAGGCGCCCCAACTCCTCTTCGCGCTCAACAGTATTCAAATATTCAGGTGTCGGAGCGCGTTGGACAGAAGATGAAGGCATCGCTGTTGGACCTCTTTCGCTGAACGCACCTAACCGGCGTTGCGTTCCAAATAGCGCTCATAACTGGCCCGGATGCACTCTTGCGCAGCATCCCGGTCCTTCCAGCCGAGCGCCTTGGTTCGCTTACCTTCAAGGTCCTTGTAAACCGAGAAGAAGTGTTCAACCTCAAGCAGGAAATGACTCGGCACCTGCGTGTAACTGTCAACGTCGCCAAATCGCGGATTGCCTGTGGCGTAGGCGAGAACCTTCTCGTCCGGCACCCCTTGGTCCAGCATTTCGAAAAGGCCAATTGGACGGACGGAACAAACGCAGCCTGGAAAAGTAGCCGAATCCGTCAAGATCAGAATGTCGAGAGGGTCGCCATCCTCGGCAAGGGTCTGGGGGATGAAACCGTAGTCTCCGGGATAGTGAACGGGCGAATGGAGGTTTCGGTCCAACCGGAAGACATGAAGCTCCTTGTCATACTCATATTTGCTGGTGCTTTCGAGAGGAATCTCGATTACGGCGGTGACGATTTCCGGAACTTTTTCGCCAATGGGAAGATCAAGAAGACTGGTCACTTGTCCCTCTTTCGTCAAATCGCAGGGACAAATAGAAAAACCCCTGCGTAATCACAGGAGTCATCAGCCGTTCCATTTCGGAGGGCGGTTAATGGCGGATTCCTTCGCCAAATCAACTTGTAACATAGCTGGGGCATTTGCTGCAACCGACCCTGGCCCAACACGGCTAGACTTGATTACGCCCAGAGTCAGACGTCTGGGCGCGATTGATCGCTACTCAATTGCATCCAAACAAATGACCGACTGGGCGATCTGCAATGAAAAGGAATAGATGATGACCAGCACTACGTTTAAGAGAATTCTCGTCGGAGCTAATGGGACTACGGGATCGGAACGCGCTCTTGAAGTTGCGATATCGCTCGCTGCCAGCATTCACGCTCAGATCATTCTGCTCGGCGTCATAGTCCCGCTTAGCGCCGAAACGCAAGCCGAAGGTTTTGGTTTGGAAGAGGCCTCGAGGGCGCGCGCGGATCTTGAGAAGCAGGTGCGGAGCGCGGAACGCATTGCCCGCGACCAAGGTGTGGACGTGGTAACGGAGATTATCGAAGGCGATCCCGAGAAGGAAATCGAACGTAAATCCGAAGAAGCCTCGGCGGACCTTATCGTTGTCGGACACCGTGACATCGGGCGCGTTCGGCGCTGGCTCGAAGGGTCCACTTCCGAGACGCTGGTCCGCAAATCTCAAGTCTCAATTCTTGTCGTCCATGACCACCATTCCCTATAGCACGACCAGTGCGGAAACTTCCCGCTCTAACCGGTTGAGCCGTTCAACTGCCGACTGTACGGCGGGAGCCCCTTCTTCCTTGACTTTTCGCGCACGGTCAAGTGCCTGTTCTGCAATACGGCTGATTTCATACAGCAGCTTTCGGATCTCGGCCTCCAAGCGTCCCCGGCTATCCTGAATCCGGTTGAGAACATCGTTCTGTACCCTTGCGCTGTTAATTTCCAACAGATGCCGCAAGAACTCCCGAGCCTCGTTGGTGATTGCTTTCCGTGCGCCCACAAGCGGCAACAAGACGTCAGCCAACCAGCGCAACGGCGAAGGGGGTTGGGCAGTTCCGATGAAATCCTCGAAAATGAAACTGGAACGCACACGGAAGCCCTTCTCAGGATCGAGTGCATGGGGCATTCGCGTCAGTTCGTTGAGACCCGCATCGGCAAGCTTTTTCAGAAAGCTGTTTCCCATTTCCACAAAGCGAAGGGCTGCAGCGCGATATTGGCGCTCGCCTTCTTCCTGCTCGGGTTTGAGCCAAGGCGTAACCTTGCGGCGCGAAATCTCCTGTGCGAGGTGCATCACTCGGCGCCGATAGTTTGGCCCAAAGCCGAGAGGGACGGACGGCAGCTCCTTACTGAATTCTGTTTCAGATTCCGTCCACGCGGAATGGAAAAACCGCTTGTGCCTTTCACCGAAGAGGTCCGAAATTCGGTGCAGCTCCGCCATAAACAGGTAATCCAGTTCGCGCATGGAGCGCGCAGCCTCGCTGACGGTTTCCTTCATTAGCTCGATACGCCGTTCGGATTCTTCGATTGGCCGCAGAAGCGCGTCACGGTCCTCGCTGATAATAGCCAGCAGTTGCTCGCTTAAGCGCTGGAGGCCTCGGTCACAAGCGGCGCGAACGAGATTTCTGCCTGAGTCTTCAACGAGGCAATGCAGACTCGCCAGAAGTTTTTCCCAATCCCGCAGGGGGCCGCGGTCTTCCATCCGTTCGGCGGCACTCACCTCAAAGACCTCGCCCATCGGGCGATGCAGCCGCTTTTCCAGAATCTCGCGTGTGAATTTAGCCGCCGCTGCACGTTCCGGATCGGTGGTGCGGTCGGCTTTATTGATAACCAGGATCAACTCCTGAACTTGCGTGCCAATTGATTCCACCAGCGCCAACTCCTCGCCCGCAATTGGCGGATCGGCGCCGACCACAACCAACGCAGCGTCAATGTGAGGAATGAATGCCTGCGTGGTTGCTGTGTTTCCAGTGAAGACCGAACCGAGACCCGGCGTGTCCACAAAACACATGCCGGAGGACAACAACGGGCTGGGCACGAATACTTCCGCGCCATCCACAGCCTTTTTGTTTTCGGGGTTCAGTTCTTCGGTTACGTACTCCTTCAACTCGGCCATGGCAATGTCCCGCCACATCCCGTCTCGCATTCGGACGCGCGCATGACGTGCGTCGCCAAACCGAATCACGGTAGGCACCGCCGTTACAGGAATAAAGCCGGTCGGAACAACCTCGTAGCCGACCAAGGCGTTCAGCAGAGTGGATTTACCTCGCTTAAACTGGCCGACACAGGCTACGTAGAAACGTCCTTCGGAGACCCGCGCTGCGAGCTCACGTGCTTCCTCGGCGACAGGCTCAGTTCCAAGTTCTTGAGCGAGTCGGCCGAGTCGCAACAGGCGGGAAGAGCCGTCCGTGGGTACGGGCGTCTCAGTCGAAAAGCTGTCGTAAGCTTGCACAGTCAAACTGCCATTTTGTTCCTGCATCTGGTATTACGCTCTTCCCGAGGCTGACTCCTGCTTAGTTCCCGGATCGCGCGTGTAACGGATCACCTCGACACGGGACATCGCGATGAGACCTTCTTCAACCATCCCATCGAGATGGGGAATCAGATTTTCAATTTGTTCCTCACGGTCGATGACAGTCAGCATGATCGGTGCGTCCTTCGAGAAAGTCCAGTGACTGGCATGGTGAATTCTAGTGCTGGCTCCGTATCCTTCAATCCCTCGATATACGGTCGCACCAGCCATCCCGAGTTCCATACACTTGGCCACAATCGCCTCATGCAAAGGCTTGCCTTGCCATTTGTCGCCCTCTCCAAAATGGATACGTAACATGCGCGCCTGATATTGGTCTTTCATGGTTGAGCCTCCGCTCATGCAGAAACAGTCCCGGCCTGCGCTTCCGGTAGATCGACATCCAGCGCGCGGTAGGAGTACTTGATGATGTCCACGTCTGAAAACACGACCAATCCTTCTTCCACCATCTGATCCACGAGCGGAAGGAAGGATCGGAGCTTCTCTTCCGTATCGACTGCCGAGAGCATGATCGAGCAATCGTGGGAGAGGTGGAGGGCCTTGTCTTTGTGCATCCGCCGGTGTGCGCCATAGCCGAGAATTCCGCGGTAGACAGTTACGCCGGCAATGTCGTTGGCCCGCATGGCTTCGACGAGCGCTTTGTAAAGTGGCTTGTCTTTCCATTGATCCGATTCGCCAATATAGATGCGCATCATCTTTGCCTTGCCTTCCATCTTCAGATGCGCTGGCGGAGTGGCCTTCTTCGGCTTTGAAACCTGTGCGGGCTTCGCAAGCGTGGTCTCTTGGACCTCGATCATTCCGCTTCCGGCCAGCTCCTCCAGCTTTCCAAGGATCTCGTTTACCTTCTCGCGAGATTCAATGAATTCAATCTTTAACGGAAGATGGTCTGAGATTTCGACGACGCTCGCGGTGTGCATGTGGTGATCAGCGCCGAATCCGGCTATTCCCTTCAGCACGGTTGCTCCAGATACTCCCCGGTAGAAAAGGAAGTCGAGGATGCTGGAATACGTGGGGACCCCATGATGCGTCGAGCCCTCACTCAAATAAATCGCGACTTTCATTGCCTTTCCGGCAGTCAACATAAGTTCCTCCCTCAGGAATGTAGTCCGCGCTGTGACACTAGGAACTCGGCAGCGCGGCCGAGCGAGCCCCATCCTGGTCTTTCCGACTCAGGTTTATCCCGCAAGCTTTCGAGCTCTTGCGTCAACTGCTGGCGGCAGTTCTCAATAATTGCATCGATGCGGGCTGCAACCACGGGCTGAACCTGACGGCGAAGTTTGATTCCATGTGGAATGCAGAAGACCGCGTTTGTTCTGAGCCAATCCGACACGTCCGTTCGGTGAATACAACTGACAAATTCGCGAATACGCCGGTCCTCCTCTGCGGCAATTTCATTGCAAATATCGCAAGTCGTAACTTCGTTAGAGGTCGGCACCGGCGAATCGACCAGCTTGATGAAGACCTGGGCCGCGGTCAACGCGTTCTGTACTGCCGCCAATCCCCATGTGTGAAAGTTGCAGAGGCGATGGGTTTCCTTGTCGGGGCGATTTTGCAGACGGGCCGCCTGATACTCCTTCAGAAAGCGGCAGAAAGGGCAACCGGGCTCCTGAAGTACACCCAGGATTGATTCGTAAAAAACAAGCTGCTTTTGTGCTCTCATCACAGGATCTCCGCAATCACAGAGCCGGCCCATACGGCGGCGAGCCCAAGAATGAGACTGCTGACCGCGTAAAGGGCGGCGAGTAAAAAAGCGCCGGTTCGAATCGTAGAAAGAGTCTCCCACTCATATGTTGAAAACGTGCTGTACGCGCCAATGAATCCGACTGGCACCAGGAATCTCCAGGCAGGATTCAAGTCGGCGCGTTTGGCGAGAACGGACAGTGAGAAACCAATGATCACGCAGGCCGTGATATTGATGACAAAAGTCCCGTAGGGAAACTTCGTACCCATACGGCCGGCAATCGTCGTGCCCACCCAGTATCTGGCCATGGAACCGAGTGCACCGCCGAATGCGATAAGAAGGTATTTCTGCAAGCCTATGCCCCCCTTTCGATGGTTTCCGTTGCGTCAGGGCTCTCGTTTGCATTCCAGTTCCGCAACAGAGCCAGGTCTTGTTCGAGCTGAGGTGCGTCGATCGCGCCATCTGAAGTTCCCGAGATCCTTTGGAGTTGAACTCGATAAGCATCTGCATAGGAACTCACCAGGAGCACTATCTTGCTGACAAACTGGTTGCTCCACTGAGACAACGCATCACCGTAAAGGTGAAGCTCCTGTTTCACAACGGGGCCAATGCTTTCCCGCAGCGCCTTTCTGATCCGCGAGCGTACAAAGCCAGTTCCGAGGAACATCCAGGGGCTCATATTGATGGGTTTGGGGAGTGACGCCAACTCAAAACGCGGCATGTCGCGCAAAAGGCTTTCCACCTCCTCCGGCGCAGGCACGTCGATGCGCCCCATCTCCTGCGCCACTGTTTGCAACGTGAAGATTGCACGCTGGGTTACGCTGCGCACGCCCTCGATATGACGTTGCACGGACTTCCAAACAGCATCATGGAGCCACTCCGAGAGTTGCAACGATGTGACACGGGCATTGGAATTCGCTTGTATCCATCGAAGTGTGCTGTCCGCCGTCTCGTTCAGAACCATCTCCGGCATCTCGGCAAGCTCAAAAAAAGCATGGCTGAGTACGGTGCCTTGTTCTCCGATTTCTCCGGTCACAAGGCGCAATTGCTCTTCGAGATGATGCACATCGTGCGGGGTCTCTTTTCCCCTTCGCTTTGTCTGGTCGATAGTCGTCTCCAGGGCCGCGATCATTGAGCTACGCAAGGCTCCGATTTTTCTCGCCACAGAGGCATTCCTGAGATTTCGGGCCTGGTCGAATCGGGGAAGCAACTCCCGTTCAAAGAAATGATCAAGCAGAATGGCATGGCTGGGCAGTGAGCTAACGGGGTGCACATTCATCCCAAGGCCCAATTCGGCTTGCAATTGTTCCTGGATATAGGCAGTCGCCCGATGGAGATCCCCTTCCGCAAGCAGGTCAGCCTTGCTGAGCAGAACGATAGCTGGGATTCCGCCTTCGTAGAGCAGACGCAGAGTCCCAATGTCTTCTTCATTCAAGGCCGTTCCTGCATCAATCAGAAGCAGCGCAAGGTCACACGATGGAAGATACGCAAGAGTTTCCGCAGCGCCCCGTCTGGCCAGGGAACCAAGTCCGGGCGTATCCACCAGCACGATGCCCTCTTTGAGGCGAGGCGATGGGACTTCAACAACCGCACGCACCACATTCCGAAGATTGCCGGGATTTCCTTGTTCGGATACCAGCTTGGCAAGCTCTTTGAGTGTGACGGTCTCTTCTCTCCCGTGACCGTATGCCACGTCAGCGCGTAAGGTAGCTCCATAGCGCAATTTCGTAGGTACCGCAGTAATGGGGTTAATGCCTACTGGAAGAACATCTGTGTTCAGGAGCGCATTCAGAAGTGAGGATTTTCCACTACTCACCCGACCGAAGAGAGCCACTTCCAGGTTGTTGTCTTCCAGGCGGGACGCAAGCGAATCGATACGCGACCGGAATTCCACCAACCCGTGACGAGTGATGAGTTGCTCGATCAACCGCAAAAGAGCAACATCGTATCCGGTTTCCTCCAACTTCTTAAGACGCGACTCCAGATTCGTGCCCAGCTCCTGGCCGAGATACCGTTCCATTCCGCTCGCCAGCGAGCGTAGCTCATGGACTACGCCATTGAGCTCGTTCACCGCATCTTCGGGCACGGCCCCGCATCCGCGCATATAACTGGGTCTGAGTTCCTCGATCGCGATGTCGATAAACGTAAGGTCAACTTTGATCGAACGTGTGACTGGGATCTCCGGTGGTTCGGGCTTCATGTGCTGCCAGTCCAAGGCTCGCAGCAGTTGAGACCGAAGTCGGCGAATATGGTCTTCGATCACCCGCGCCTGTGCAGGAGTGATGTCAACGACGTAACGAGGAAATGGGGAAAGAGATGCTGCGGAATGGAGAACTTGCTCGATCTCGCTCAACATCTTGTCAATATATTGGCAGGTGATGATCAGGCGTCGCTGCTGGGTTTCGTTCAGCTCCCCTGGGTGTCGCCTTTTTTCGACTTCTAGTCCGGATTTGGGCATGACTCCTCCAAGTTTTCTTCAGCTTCGAGGAGTCATCTGCCCAGTAGAGCGGTCTTCAGGTGGACTCCAACACCCACAGTTGCTTGCTATGCCTTTACTGCCTTGTGCCACCGCTCGTACACGGTTGCTCCGGCGTAGCGGGCCTTTGACCCAAGCTCGTGCTCAATCTCCAGGAAGCGGTTGTATTTCGCGATGCGCTCGCCGCGGCTGGTCGAGCCTGTCTTGATCTGCCCCATGCCGGCAGCGACGGCCAGGTCGGCGATGCTGGTATCGTCGGTTTCACCGGAACGATGAGAGATGACTGCGCCGTATCCGTTCTCGCGGGCAATCTGAATGCATTCGAGCGTTTCCGTCAGAGTGCCGATCTGGTTCAGCTTGATCAGAATGGCATTGGCGATTCCGTCTTTGATGCCCTGGCGGAAGATCGTCGGGTTGGTGACAAAGTTGTCATCGCCGATCAACTGAATCCGGCCCCCAAGCGTCTTGGTCAGATGCTGCCAGCCGGCGTGGTCGTCTTCGGCAACTCCATCTTCAATTGCCCAGATTTCCGGATAATGGTCGAGAACACCTTTCCAAAATTCGACCATCTGTTCCGGCGACTTTCTGCTCTTGTCCGATTTGTCGAACGCATAGACGCCGTCTTCAAAGAGCTCGCTGGTGGCGGGGTCAAGAACGAGGACGATGTCCTTACCCGCTTTGTACCCAGCCTTTTGGATCGCTTCAAGAATCAACTCGATAGGCTCTTCATTGGAGGTGCACTGTGGTGCGAAACCGCCTTCATCTCCCACGCCCGTGTTGTAACCCTTCTTGTGCAGAACAGCCTTCAATGCGTGAAAGGCTTCCGCAGCCGCGCGCAGTCCTTCGCTGTATGAAGGCGCTCCAACCGGCGAAATCATGAACTCTTGAAAGTCCACATTGCTGTCCGCGTGGCTTCCGCCATTGAGGACGTTGAACCACGGTGCCGGAATCAGATTGGCCTTCTCGCCTCCAAGGAATGCATAAAGGGGCAGGCCATGGTCCGCTGCGGCCGCTCGCGCAACCGCTAGAGAAACGCCCAGAATTGCGTTGGCTCCAAGGCGCGCCTTGTTCGGCGTTCCGTCGAGTTCGCACAGCTTCTTGTCCAATGCCTTCTGGTCGTTAGCATCGAATCCGTGAATAGCCTTTTGAATCTCGCCGTTGACGTGATTTCTCGCGTTCAGTACGCCCTTACCTCCGTACCGCTTTTTGTCACCGTCGCGGAGTTCGACTGCTTCCCGTTTGCCGGTCGATGCACCGGAGGGTACCTTCGCCGTTGCCTTTACGCCGTTTGCGAGGGTGGCCGTGACTGAGAGAGTTGGATTCCCGCGGGAATCAAGAATTTCGAGCGCTTCAAGTTTTACTACTTCAGACATGATGCTTACGCTTTCTCGGCTGCAAAAGCCGTCAGTTGTGAGGAGTTCAATGAGTTGTTCTCGAGCGGCATGTGAGAACAGAATTGATGACAGTTACGATTCCTCTGTACCTCGCCGCTCGCGTGTTTCGAGATCTTCATAGCTTGGTTATCCGATCAATGGACGATCATCACCGGGCAGTGCGCATATCTCAGCACCCGCTCGGAGTTCGAGCCCAGCATCCAGCGATGGAGGATCGTATGACTGCGCTTGCCCATCACGATGAGACTGGCCTGGATCGTGTCCGCTTTATGGATGATTTGCTCCGCCGGATGGCCCAGGACAACGTCAGTTTCGAGTTCAATGTCTTTTTGCTTAGCGCGTTCGCGCAACGAGACGAAACTTTTCTCGTAGCGCTCTTGCCCGTCTTCAAGCACAGCGTGAAACTCCGCGCTTTCGGCGGGTTCGGGCGGCCGAATTACCGAGATGACGAACAGCTTGGCTTTCATATCGCCAGCCATTGCAAGCGCAACATCGAGTGCGTGCTCTGCATGTGGAGACGCGTCGAATGCGACCAATATTCTTTGAATTCCAACAAAAACCGGACTTCCCATGGCTTACCTACCCTTCTTCTGCGGGTACTGGCCGCATGACTTCCTGCTCTGCTTTCTTACGTGCTTGTAAGTGGGGAAGAAGATGCCGGGGAAGAAAGAACGAGTTGGCAATCACGGTGGGTATTACCGCGCTCGCGATGACCGTGCCCACGATATAGGAGTATTGCGCCTGCGTGATGATCTGATGATTGAGGCCAAACAGTGCCGAGATCGTCCCAAATGTGAGACCAGTTGACATCATTAGCGTGTAGTAGGCCCCAGCCTTGCCGTCATACTTGTGAATCCTGACTGCCGGATACACAGCAACCGCCTTGAATAGCGACTTCGCCCCAAACAGTACGAGTAGCGTGACGGGCGCCGCCATCAACGCCGGCACCGACACAAACGACCCGGCGCGGATGAAGTAGAACGGCGTGAGTAGTCCGAAGGTAAGTGTACGCAGACGGCGAATCAGTGAATGGTCTTTTCCGACCGTTCCCGCCAGCACCATGCCGATCATGTAGGCCGGTAGCACTGCTTCGCTTCCAGCCCAGACGGCCAGTCCGCCCATGGCAAAGAGAAAAAACAGAATGTACTTGGCTTCGAGTTCGGAGACACGCCCACCATATTTCTTGAAGAAACGCGGTGTAAGAAAGGGAAGCACCACGAAGACCACAATAGAGACCACCACAAAGATCACGGTCTTGATGGTGAATGGGGAGAAGATGAGTCCCAGCGCAATCACGGTCCCCAGATCATTGATGAAGCAGGCGGCCAGAATCGCCTTGCCGTACTCAGTGGCGTTGAACCCGAGTTCCAGTAGCACGGCATACACGACGGCCACCGACGTCGTCGATAGAGCGACGCCCACGAGCCAACTGGGCATGATGGCCCAATGGAGTACGTAGTGCGCAATTGCTGTGCAACCGAGAAACGGGCCAAAGAATCCCGCCAGGCCAATGATCGACGCTTCACGCCACTTAGTCTTGAAAATCACGGGATCGAGTTCCGCGCCAGCCAGAAAAGTCAGGACGATGGCCCCGGTTCCTGCCAGAAACGTGATCCACTGCGTGTTGCCAGCCAGACCGCCTTGCGCAAAACCGAAGACCCCGGTAAGGAATACGCCGATGATCAGTTGAGCCACGGTGCCGACCACAATTTCCGAAAGCGCCGTCGAGATCTTGAACCAGATCGCCAACAGCGTCGCGGCCAAAGCCAAACCCACCCAGAGCGCGCAAAGAGCCCAAGTGTTCGTCATGAATACGAACTCCTAGATTGTCGTTCAGGGACCCGGCCGGGACATGACTCCGCAACAGGATTCCCTGTCAGGAGTCATCATCTGTCCGGCCTATTGGATGGACAGCGGTTAAAGGTGAACTCCCTCACCTCAACGTTGAGTAAATCGTAGGATTTCGCGGTGGGAAAGTCAAGTGATGACCGATACACCGGTCAATATGGCCAGCACGTGGGTGAGGTACTGGAATGGGCCTCCTATACTGGCGCAGGCATCCCGAATTATGCTCTTCTCACATAGGAAATTGATCGCTGGTGCCGGGGGCAAGGGTGAGAAGACAATTGATTATTGGGTTTTTGGCAATGATTGCCTGTTCCGCAGTGTTCGCTCAAGAATACCTCGTCACCCACACCATTCCGCTTGGGGGCAATGGCGCGTGGGACTACCTGAGGGCCGACACGGAGTCGAGACGACTCTATGTTTCACACGCTGGCAATGTCGATGTGTTGGATCTCGATACAGGGCAAGAACTTGGCAAGCTGACAGGCTTTGGCTTCATTCATGGCATCGTCATTGTGAAGGAGCTAAACACGGGCTTTCTGAGCGACGGGCAGAAGAACCAAGTCATCTCGTTCGACCCAACCACCTTGAAGATCAAGGGCCGAATCACGACTCTGGCGAATCCAAACAGCATGGTATACGACCGGTCCTCAGGGCGATTGTTTGTAGGCCACAAGCCCAGCAAATCCATCACCGTCATTCGAGCTAGCTCTGGCGAAATTGAAAAGGTGATCCCTCTAGGAGGCGTCCCGGAGTTTCCTGTGACTGACGGGGCCGGCTCTATATTCGTCAATATCAATGACCAAAGCGAGATCGTTCGAATTGACGCAAAGTCGATGACGATCAAATCACGATGGCCGCTCAAGCCCTGCCAGTCTCCCTCGGGGCTGGCATTCGACGAACAGAAAAACAGGCTCTTCTCGGCATGCGACAACAAGTTGATGGCGGTAATGGACGCGGGCACGGGGAAGTTGATAAGCACTCTGCCAATCGGTGACGGCCCAGATGCGGCGACCTTTGACCCGGAGACTAGACTCGCCTTTTCCTCAAATGGAGATGGGACGCTAACCGTGATTGCGGAGCATGGCGACGGTTATGCCGTAGTACAGAATCTGCGAACTGAAGTGGGAGCGCGAACAATGACGCTCGATATCAAGAACCACAGTATCTATCTTCCGACTGCTAAGCTTGGACCGCCTCCCGCCCCGACGGCTGAAAATCCCAATCCGCCGAAACACCCAACAGCAATCGCGGGAACGTTTCATTTGATTGTTGCCACTCCAATTGCAAGTCGATGAGCAAGGCGGGGCTGGACAGAATTCACCACAGGACGGGCTGATCACCTATGAAAAAGCACTTGAACACTTTTAGTTCCCAAATCACCCAGCAAAAGTCGCAGGGCGCCTCACAGGCAATGCTCTACGCTACGGGACTCGACGAAGCCGACATGGATAAGCCCGAAGTCGGAATCGCGAGCGTCTGGTTCGAGGGAAACCCGTGCAATATGCACCTACTCGCATTGAGCGAGAAGGTGAAGGAGGGCGTCAAGGCCGCGGGGCTGGTAGGAATGCGTTTCAACACCATCGGCGTGAGCGATGGGATTTCGATGGGAACTGATGGGATGAGCTTCTCCCTTCAATCGCGCGACCTGATCGCCGATTCGATCGAGACTGTGATGTCAGCTCAGTGGTACGACGCGAATATCTCGATCCCAGGCTGCGACAAGAACATGCCTGGCTGCATTATGGCGATGGGAAGGCTGAACCGGCCCAGCCTGATGATCTACGGCGGAACCATCCGAGCCGGGCATCACGGTCCCGAAAAGCTCGACATCGTTTCCGCATTCCAGAGCTATGGCCAATTCATTGCGCACTCGATCAGTGAAGAACAGCGCCAAGCGGTTGTCCGTCACGCCTGTCCGGGCGCTGGGGCATGCGGGGGAATGTACACAGCGAATACAATGGCATCGGCAATTGAAGCACTGGGTATGTCTCTGCCATACAGTTCTTCAACTCCTGCGGAAGATCCCGGTAAAGAACGCGAGTGCTTCGAAGCCGGGACGGCGATCAAAAATCTTCTCGAACTTGATTTGAAGCCCAGAGACATCATGACGCGTGAGGCTTTCGAAAATGCGATCACCGTGGTTTGCGCGCTTGGAGGCTCAACCAATGCGGTTCTCCATCTGATCGCGATGGCGCGCTCGGTAGATGTGCCGTTGACCATCGACGACTTTCAGCGCATCAGTGAACGTACGCCTCTTCTCGCGGACTTCAAGCCAAGCGGCTCGTACGTAATGGAGGATCTGCATTCTGTCGGAGGTCTACCGGCGGTCTGCCAACTTCTCCTGAAGGAAGGCCTCCTGCACGGAGATTGCCTGACGGTAACAGGGAAATCGCTCCGCGAGAACATAATCAAATTACCCGGATTTAAAGCGGGCCAGCGGATTGTCAGCCCGGTTTCAGCGCCGCTGAAATCGTCCAGCCACATTCGAATATTGAAGGGGAACCTGGCTCCAGAAGGCGCCGTTGCCAAGATCACTGGCAAAGAAGGACTCCGCTTTTCGGGACCTGCGCGCGTGTTCGATTCAGAGGAGGACATGCTTGGCGCTCTTGAGCACGAGCAAATCCAGAAGGGTGACGTAGTGGTCATTCGATATGAGGGTCCAAAAGGTGGACCCGGAATGCCTGAAATGCTTACTCCGACATCAGCCATCGTTGGTGCTGGGCTCGGCAAGGACGTTGCACTCATCACAGATGGACGGTTCTCAGGGGGCTCTCACGGTTTCATCGTCGGACATGTGACCCCGGAAGCCCAAGTTGGCGGTCCCATCGCCCTACTGCAAAATGGTGATCGGATCGATATCGATGCAGTTGCGAACACCTTGTCGGTGAAGATCTCCGAAGAAGAACTTTCGGCCAGGCGAAAAGCATGGCGCATGCCCGCTTACAAGAGCGTTCGGGGCACCTTGGCCAAATACATTCGTCTGGTCCAGAGTGCGAGCAATGGCTGCGTTACCGATGAGGAAATCACCAGCTGATATACCCAATTGCGGGCCAAATCCTAGATCGCCGGCTGCACAGTCGATGACTGCTCTTGCTGTTTCACGACCCAGATGAACATGGGAACCGCGCACAGCTGCGTCGCGACGCAGAAAACAATTGTTCCAGTAAGTGAATAGTCATACAGGAAGCCAATCGCCGCGCTACCCAAAAACCAGAAGACGCCGTAACCTGCCGTGAATAGTCCATAAGCGGACGCCCGCCGCTCCGGCGAAACCATCGGCGCCACCACCGCCGGAATGATAGATTCATGCACTCCCATGCCCAGGCCCCAGACTGCCGCGCCGATCAACGCGAGCCAGAATTGGCCCAGAAACACGAGTGGAGCAAATGCCGCCGCAATGACTGTAAGCGGGATGAGCAACTTGACGCCGAATCGATCGAACAGTCGCCCAAAAACGAGAGAGCCTGTCCCGCTCACGCCCATGGCGATCGCGTAAGCCACCGGCACCAAATCCTTAGGAACGGATGAAGTCTTCGTGAAATGGTACGCGATGAGCGGAAAATCTGCGAAGCCAGCCGCGACCATCGCCGCGCCCATCATATAGATCCAGAATATGCGCGGCAAACCTTTCGACTTTATGTCGCCGGTCTTGACTTCCAGATCGTGTGGGTTCGGGTAGAAATGGCGCGCTGTGAGCACGAGGCTAAGACAGATCACAGTCGGAATCAGGAGGGCGGCAAATGCCAACTGATAGCTTCCACGCCAGGCGAGAATCGCGGCGACCAACAATGGGCCGAACAGCGCGCCAAATTGGTCCAATGCTTCATGTATACCGAAGGCCCACCCAAACCCAATCTCACTACCGGCATGAGAAAGCATCGCGTCGCGCGGGGGATTGCGTGTCGCCCTTCCGAAGCGTTCGAGAATAATCAGTGCGGCGGCCATCGGCCAATTGTTCGCCAGCGCTAACGCTGGCACGGCCAGCAATTGCACGAAATA
The DNA here is from genome assembly GCA_049514915.1 of Occallatibacter sp. Lineage (GTDB taxonomy): Bacteria > Acidobacteriota > Terriglobia > Terriglobales > Acidobacteriaceae > Telmatobacter. Next base: position 32,363 of record JBEKUP010000067.1, read on the forward strand.
ACCGAAGATTGCAATCGGCCAAAAATTGCCGGTGCGGTCGGCCCACCGTCCCGACACCAGGCGAAAGCCGTAGCCGACCAATTCCCCGAATCCGGTCACGATGCTCACAACCGTAGCGCTCGCTGCGAGGCCAGCAAGAAAAGGGCCATAGACACTGCGTGCCCCTTCGTAGGTAAAGTCGGCAAAGAAGCTCATCACCCCGATTACGAGTACGAAGCGCATTGCCATTGCGCTCTCTCCGGGTTTCCCAGCTACGTTAGTCATCCGATTGACGCCGTTGCAGATCATTTCTGTTCGCTCCAGTGAAGGCCTGGTACTGCTGCTGGTATCGCAGCATCTTGATGGCGGATTCGCCGAGAACGGTGAAATAGAGCGCAGGACGCTCCGGGGTGGCATTGGCAAACACGAACTGGTGTGCCAGCGTCGTCTTCCCGCTTCCGGGTGCGCCCGCGATGATGTTGAACGAGAACTCGGGAAGACCGCCGCCCACAATTTCGTCAAGGCCCGGAACCCCGGTGGGTAGTTTGTTGATCTTCACTTTGTCTTGGGTGCTCACGCTTTTCTCCCGTGTACCCAATTGCGATCGTCAAATGCTTCACCTGGCCATGCATTGCGCAGCAGGCTTAACGTTAATGCTTCGCCGACGAAGATACGAAGCAGTCCGAGTAAGCAGTCGATGAGAATGATTCCTCCCTCGCCAGCCGGATCCTTGTTCATGCCGATTTGAGTCTCAATCTCGCTCAGGCCCAATAATGCACCATCCCCAGAGACCTGCGCCGCGTTCAGACTGGGAGCTTCCGGCTTGGCCAACGCCAAGGCGCGAGAGGCGAGCGAATAAAAACACGCAACTCCAACAAATTCACCAAGACTCTGGCGCAGCTTCTGATAGACGCGAAGGGTCGGAGACTCGATTGGCTCGGAGTTCTTGCCCGAACCGGCTTCATACGTGAGAAGTCGATGGGCTAAATCTCGCATTCCGGGGGCAGCCGTCATATTCAAACCAGCATCGTTCAAGGTAGAAGAATTCAATTGCCGTTATACGCTTCGTAAGATTTTTTCCGCAATGGCGGCTTCGCGTGGATAGGCACGGATGGGCACGCCCGCGCCGGCAATCGCCGACGCGGGCTTTTCACATTGCTTGTAGCGGCCTTGCCGCCGATATCTCCACCGAAGCCAAGGCGGAACAGTTGCAACAGTTCGCCGGAAATATTCACAAACCCGTGTGAATCCTGCGAGATTTCCACGCATAAGCGGTGTACCTGTTTACGCATAAGCGGTGCATCCTGGGCAGGTTTCCACGCATAATCGGTGTACATTTACGCATAAACGGTGTACGAAGTGTCCGTACTGTATTGATTACATGAGGCTTCCAGGACGCCCTGTATTGCCTTTATGAGAACCTATATAGATAGCCTGTAGCAGCGCCGTGCTCTGTGGAAATGTGCAGGTGCGGACCGGACAAGGCCAGAACCTCCGCCCCTCAGCGGAGAAAGGGCGCTACGCGCCACCGAACCCTAGCGAAGAACTTTGGGGATGTGCGGACCAGAAGGGCGAAGCAGCAGCCCGTTGTCATGACTTTCAATCTTCAGCTCAGGGTACACCATCACGATCCTGTGGAACGCTTCGATGGCCTTAGCTCGAAAGCAGGAGCGGCCTTGCGGTGTCTCGGCGTACCCGGCTCCGAAGCTCCGGCGCAGCGACTCCCAGGGAATCAACGTGGGCCGCGACAAGTAGCTGACCCGGCGCGTCGCCCAGGCGTAGAGATCGAGCGCCAGCGGGGACCGCTTGAGAGCCCGGACAGCCCTCAAGTCGAGCGGCACCGGAGCGGCGACAAGTTGCTCAAAGAAGTTCATCGACAGGGTCACCGAGGACTTTGCCAGAATTCCGTACTTCAACTCTTGCGGCGTCCACCAAAGATGAAACCTGTCTGCCACCAGGAGATTCTCTCCGCCCGAGTGATTCTGCCCGTTGGCATCACTCGACCAGCGGGTCGAGATGGCGGCGCCGACCAGGCGTTGCATCTGGTTGCGGAACCGCGGGATTGTTCCCCAGTGGCCGCCTGTGGCCTGAAGCCCAAGTTGCGCCATGAAGCGCGAAAGCGAGGACCCAAGCTCCAACTCTCGATTCCCTGTTCGGACGGCTTCGGTTGTCATCCAGATGAGAATCAGCCGCGGATAGCTGCCGTAAGGCAGGCCGGTTGCGCCAACATCCGTGATGCGGAGCGTGAGATTGCCGTCCGTGCGGACGTATTGCGTGCCGGGTTGCTCCCTGTGCGGCAGAGTGGTTTGGACCAGGAACTTTGCCATGAAGCCGAGCGCGCCGGCATCCAGGGCGCTCTCTGTGGGAATGGCTTGCACGATCGACAGCAGAGGATGTAATTGCCCGCAAGCAACGGCTTGTGCTTGGTTCCGTTCGAAGTGCTGATCTCTGATCGAGTTCTTCTGCGAACGCACCGATGGGCCAGCCACATTGATCCGCGAAGCTGACGCTCGCTTATCGGCAGCCAAAGCAGAATTCAGGCCGAGAATCGCGCTTACGGACGTGAGTTCTGAACTCACTCGTCGATTTACCGGATTCCAAGCACATTGGCAACTTCAGCCGTGCGGAAATAGACGCGGCGTCCGAGTCTCAGCCGAGTTGCGTTGATCTTGCTGACCCACTCTCCAGAAGATCGCAGCGTAATGCGGAGCCCGTCGGGGGAACGATCCAAGAGAGCTGCCAGTTGAGTAATGCTGAGCAATGGTCCGTATTGCTTTGTCAGAGTCTCCACTGCTGGCGTCGTCATGGTTTCCGAGTTCCTTTCGATCACGTGGATATCGCTTTTAATAAGCATTTTTCATCTCCAGGAGCCGTTCGGGTAGTTTCCTTTAGTGCATTGTACATTTCAATAGACACGGCTCATCTAGTTTTGTTTTGCCCTGGCAGCCGTTATTTTGCTTTCTCTCCAGATATTTTCATCGTCGAAGTTCATTCCATAGAACCTCCTGAAAACAGAGCTCCCGGTTTACGAAGGTCCGTCTTTGGCGGGAGTCGGGTAAGGAAGCGGCATCGCTGCCGCTCCCTCCCCTAAGAACCGGACTTGATGGTTTTCATCATCCGGCTCAAGCCGTGTGTAAGCTCTGCCGAGGGCAGAACCGGTAGAACACAACGAACAGGGGTTTGCGATGCAGGCAAGCTCACCTGAACCTCTTTCGAGTTTCGAAGTAGCGGCGCCAGTGCAGGTCGAACGGGTTTGCGTTCGATTTCACCTTGACGTAGCGCCGGATGGGGATTTCGGTTGGATTTACCAGCCGAACCTCAGCCGGGCGCGAACGTTGCGCTTTCGAGCCAGCCATTACAGCGAAGCACCATGAACTCCGTCCAAGCCTGTGCCAGTATCGATCTACGATCCAGGTAGAGGACTTGTTCGGATGCCGGCGCTTTGCCCATCGCCAGAGCGAGTACCAGAGGACCATACCCACTTTCCGATACGCCGAACCCGCTTCGATGTGGCGGTGATAGTACGCCCAACCACGGATGACCGGGTTGAGCAGTCTGATCAAATACTCCTGCTTCGTGGCTCGATTCGAACGAATGTGCCCACGCACCTTTTCCAAGAAGGCGTGCATGTTCTTTTTGGAGGGTGTAATCAGGAGCTTGCCACCATATTTACGCAGGTTCTGCCCCAAGAAGTCGAAGCCCTGTTCGATATGCGTGATGCAGGTTTTCTCAGGTGAGAGCTGCAAGCCTCGTTCGAGCATGAACCGCTCGACCAGTGGCTTAACTTCATTTTCCAGCAGCTCTTTCGAGCTCCCGGTGATGATGAAGTCATCGGCATAGCGCACGAAGTTCACTTTCGGATTGTGCACCTTCCCATGGGCCTGCCGTATACGGAAGGTTTCCTTGAGAAGCCGCTCCAGCCCATCCAGCGTCAGGTTCGCCAGCGTGGGTGAGATGATCCCGCCCTGTGGCGTACCCGCCTCCGTAGGAAACAGCGCCCGATTCTCTATGAAGCCCGCCTTCAGCCATTTCTGCAGCACTTCTTTATCCGTGGGGATGTGGTCGAGCATCCATGCGTGGCTGATGTTATCGAAGCAGCCACGGATGTCGCCCTCAAGAACCCACTGTGCACTGTGCCTGTTGGCAAGCGCACAGAAGCATTGCTCGATGGCATCGGCGGTTGAGCGTTCAGGTCGAAAACCATAGGAGTTGGGATCGGCAGTCGTCTCCGCGATTGGGAGCAGCGCGAGCAGGTAAAGTGCCTGCATCGAGCGATCCTTCATCGTGGGGATTCCAAGCGGTCTCAGCTTCCCATTGGCCTTCGGGATATAGACACGCCGCAGCGGTTGCGGCTGATAGCCGCGCCGACGCAGTGTGTCGATGGCCTTGTATCTGGACGTGGGAGTGCTCCAGATCGCTCCGTCCACTCCCGGCGTATTCTTGCCCTGATTGTTCGTCACCCGCTTTACAGCCAACGCTCGGCCGCAGAACGAGTGGGTTAGCAGCCATTGCAACGCTTTCACCTTGCCGTGACGGCCTTCCTGTGTTGCCTTGACGATGCGCGCTTGCAGTCTCCTGACCCTCTGCTCACATTGAGACCAGTCGATCCGCTCCCATTGCGATGCTAGGCCGGAGGCTGCACACATAGATTGCTCCACGTTCATTTGCGATTTCCTCCTGCGAAGATTCTGTAAGTTCTCTCGTCAACCACGACCAACTGGAAGTCTGCCTGCTTTCGCAGCGGGGTCATGGTTCAACCCCTATCCACTCCATTACAGAGCGGCATTCGCTTTCTCCAGCATCCTTTACCCGCTGCCCCAACAGCGCGCCTTGCAGCGACGCCTGCCCCCGAAGAGGCGAAACAACGGGTTTACCTTGTTCCATTTGAATGACACGAATGACGTTAGTCCCCACCTTCACACCGGCAGCCTTTGTGTCCGTGTGCTCCACACCATCCGGTGGATGCATCCGGCTGCGTTGCCTTTTGGCTAGAGCCTGTCAGCGTCTTTGGCTCTTCGGAGGTTACGGTGCCTGCGGCGGTTCACTTATGTTGGACTTGTCATTCAGCCTAGCCCTCCCACCACCTTGACGCTTGCAGTGGCGAAGAACACCTCACGGCATTCTCCTTGTCGAATTGACAGAAGCACATTGTCTCGACAGCTTTCGACCCAGCCGTTACCAGCCATGCCGATGTCGATAGGCTACTGCGGACGGAACCGCAGGTTCAGCTCACTCCTTTCGTGTTGAACAATCATTCAAACGGCTTTCAAGTCGCACGGAGGTTTCCTCCCTGTCTGCGGCCTGCTTTGCAGTCCTCCGCCACCCACCTCAGCGGGTCCGTTCCTTCCCCGCAACGCCCCTCCCTGATTGGCTGAAAAGCAACAGCAACAACAAAAGCAAAAGCAGCTAAGGGGTGTTTCCCCCTCGCGCCCGCAAGGG
>JBEKUP010000068.1:0-26249 GCA_049514915.1 Occallatibacter sp.
GTTCCGCCTGACGGGAAAAGTCCAATTGGCGAAGGCTCATTCCATCAACGTACTACCCAAAAATCTCCCCCGCGAAGCCAATCAAACTTGAGGTACCTACTTTATAACACAGTAGTAATAGAGCCTCCCCGCGTTTGAAATCGACATCTGTAGGGCCTTGAATGGTGGTTGTCTCTCTTGGTGCCGTCAGGGAACCGGAAAGGCTGTGATGCAACTCTTCAAGCACTTCAATGGTCCGGCCTCGCAGTAGGGCCATTTGCTCCGGCGTGGGTACGGCAAAATCAATCTTCTGCTTGACCATCAAACCGTGGAGCGTGGAGAGTTCGGTTCGTATGAGGTGGTCTCTTCTATAGCTCCCGCGGAAGTCCGCACTTTTGATCTTGTCTGCAAACCGAACGAATGTGTTTCGGAAGACGAGGTCCGCAAGAAGATGAATATAGCCCGCAGTTCCGCAAAGATGTTCAAGGTCAGCAAAGATTTCAGCTTCAGATCGAGGGGCGTCTGTCATAGGGGGATTCTATTGCGCCGCACCGTGGAACCCTATCAGGCAATGTGTGGTTCTCCAATTCGCGTGCCAAAGTACGCCTTATCTCAGGCGTGAAATCCAAGGCAATTCGTAGAATCTCATCTGCCGCCAAATCGCAAAAGTACTCACTGAGCTCGGAATAGGTCCTCAAATGTCGGCATTTCTTAAATTATCTGTAGAGTCTGTGCAGTTCAAAGCGTGAATTTGAGCGCGACTTCGTCGCGTTCGTTATCTCTTGATTTTTTTGGGGTGGGGTTTCGGCACGGCTGAAGCGATGCCCTGTTACAAAGCACTCGTAGTGAGTTTGATCTAGCTTAGCCCGCTCATGACCAGCATTCTGGATTCGGTCATTTCTTCTATCGCGGACCTGATGCCTTCGCGTCCTAAGCCGCTGTCTTTGACGCCGCCGTAGGGCATGGGATCGAGACGCCAGGCGGGCGTGTCGCCGACAATCAACGCGCCCACTTCCAGTTCCCGGTAGGCGGTGAGGATGCGGCCGGCGTCGCGCGTTAATAGGCCGGCTTGCAGACCGTATCTTGAGTGGTTGACATCGGCGAGGGCTTGCTCGAAGTCTTCATAGGGTTCGACGATTACGACGGGGCCGAACACCTCTTCGTCCCGCACCTTCATGCCTGGCTTGGTGCTGGTGAGGATGACGGGGGTGATGACGGAGCCGTGGCGCTCGCCGCCGGCAATGAGCTTGGCGCCGCCCTCAACCGCCTCGCGCACCCAGGTCTCGACGCGGTCGGCGTCTGAAATTCGGATGAGCGGGCCGACTTCGGTGGCTTCCTCGGAAGGGTTGCCGGCGACTAGATGCGCGGTGCACTCGACGAGCTTCCAGAGGAAGGATTGAAAGACGCTGCGCTGGACGAAGACGCGCTGGACGGAGATGCAGGACTGGCCGGCGTAGCCGAAGGCGGCGTGGGCGGTGCGGGTGGCGGCGTCGTCGAGGTCGGGCCAGTCGTTGTGGACAATGAGTGCGGCGTTGCCCCCAAGCTCAAGCAGAACACGCTTGCGGCCGGAGTGGGCTTTGAGCTCCCAGCCAACTTTGGCGGAGCCGGTGAAGGAGACGAGCTTGATGCGGTCTTCCTTTTCAGCAAGCCACGCGGTGTCAGAGTTTGAAAGCGGGAGGATGGCGAGGGCTTCGTGGGGCCAGCCGGCCTTGAGGATCACTTCGCCGAGAGCGAGCGCGGTGAAGGGGGCTTGCGGCGCGGGCTTTAGCAGGATGGGGCAGCCGGCGGCGATGGCCGGGGCGAGCTTGTGGGCGACCAGGTTGAGCGGGAAGTTGAAAGGGGTGATGGCGAGGATGGGTCCGACGGGGAAGCGCTGGACGAGTCCCCAGCGGCCTTCGTTGCCTTCGGTCAGATCGAGCGGCAGGGACTCGCCACCGAGTCGCGCGGCTTCTTCCGCGGCGGTTTTGAAGGTGAGGATGGCGCGGTCAACTTCGGAGCGAGCGAGGCGGATGGGCTTGCCGGCCTCGGTGAGGATGAGCTGGGCAAAGCGTTCCTTTTGTTCGAGGAGCGTGGCGGCAATGTCTTCGAGGATTTCGCGGCGCTTCCAGCGAGGCAGGGCGCGAGTGCGGCGCAGGCTGGCCACGGCGTGGTTGACGGCCTGGCGGGCGTCGGCGCGGGTGGCGATGCTGACGCGGCCGACGAGGCCCTGATCCCATGGGGAACGGACTTCGAGGGCTTCGCCGTCAATCCATTCCTTGCCGCAGAGGAGAAAACCGGTTTGTGAGCCGGGGCGCATCTTCATGGTACCGCTCCTGCGAGTGCTTGCCTACATTGATGGTACTCGCGCGGGGCGGGGGGAAGATGAATTGGTGGTAGCAAGATTGACGGTTTGCACCGTAGCAGTCCGTGATAGAACGGAGCATGCGCATGGTTCCTGTTCTGTTACTCGTTTTTGCTCAGATGGCTGCCGCGGCCCAGAGCGCCGCGCCGGTAGCGCCCTCAGCCCCGGCCGTTCCGGCTGCGCCGTTGACGATCAGCTTGAAGACGGCGGGGATGAAGCATATTGAGGGGCTGATCCCGATGGATTGGGACGGCAAAGAGGGAAAGCTGTATCTGGAGGTCCCGAAGCTGGACGCGGATGGCAGGAGCGATGAGTTTCTGCTTGTCAATTCGCTGCCGTTTGGGACAGGGTCGAGTGATTTGGGGTTGGATCGCGGACAGCTTTCCGAAGGGCGGATTGTGCGCTTCGAGCGCAGCGGGCCGAAGGTGCTGTTGGTGCAGCCGAACCTGGCGTTTCGCGCGCTGAGCAGCGACAAGGACGAACAGCTGGCGGTGCGGCAGTCGTTTCCCGAGTCGGTGCTGTGGGGATTTACTGCCGCGGCCGACGGGCCGGATGGAGCCGTACTGATTGATGCGACGGAGTTCTTTCTGCACGACGGGCATGGGATTTCCGAGACGCTGACGAAGCTGAAGCAGGGGTCGTATCACGTGGATGGGAGCCGGTCGGTGATTGCACTGGATGATACGAAAGGCTTCCCGAAGAACACGGAAGTGGAGGCGGAGCTGACCTTCACCACAGGCGATGGGGAGCCCGGCAATTTTGTGAGCGATGTGACGCCAGACCCGCATTCCATGACCATTTGCGAGCGGACTTCGTTTATTGAGCTTCCGCCTCCGGGATTTGTGCCGCGGCTGTTCAATCCGCGTGCGGGATTTTTTGCAAGCGGGTTCAGGGACTACACCACGCCGCTTGGCGAACCGCTGGATCAGCTTTTCATTACGCGGCACCGGCTGACGAAGAAAGACCCCAACTGCGCGACGGCTTGCGAAGCGGTTGCACCGATTCAGTACTACGTGGACCGCGGTGCGCCGGAGCCGATTCGGAGCGCGCTGGTAGACGGAGCGCGCTGGTGGGACGAGGCATTCCAGGCGGCGGGATGGGCGAAAGGGACGTTCCGCGTGGACCTGCTGCCGGCGGGCGCGGACCCCATGGACGTACGCTACAACATCATTCAGTGGGTGCACCGCTACACGCGCGGGTGGAGTTATGGCGACGCGATCACGGACCCACGGACGGGCGAGATCATCAAGGGCAATGTGACGCTGGGCTCGTTGCGCGCGCGGCAGGATTATTTGATCGCCGAGGCGCTGCTGTCGCCTTATAAGGGAGCGCAGCCCAGCGACGACGACCCGATGCTACTGATGGTGCTGGCGCGGATTCGGCAACTGGCTGCGCATGAGACCGGACACACGCTGGGCCTGGCGCATAACTTTGCCGCATCGAGCGTGAAGCGGGGCGACAGCGTGATGGACTATCCGAGCCCGTATGCCACGGTCGACGCCGAATACCACATCGACTTGTCGCACGCCTACGCCGAGAACATTGGCGACTGGGACAAGGTGGCCATCAACTATGGTTACCGGCAGTTTGCGCCGGCGGTCACAGGTGAAGCGGAGCAGGCTGCGCTGAGCAAGATTCTGACGGACGCGGACCAGGCGGGGCAGGTGTTCATTACCGATGAGGACGCGAGGCCACCAAGCAGCGCGCATCCGCGGGCGCATCTTTGGGACAACGGGCCGGATGCGGCCGACGAGTTGGAGCGGGTGCTGCAGACGCGAGCGGCAGCACTTAAGAGTTTCGGCGAAGAAGCAATCAAACGAGGCACGCCGATGGCGCAGCTGGAGCAGACGCTGGTGCCGCTCTATCTGCTGCACCGGTACCAGACGGAGGCCGCGACCAAGCTGATCGGCGGTCTGGATTACCGTTACAATCTTCGCGGCGATGGGCAGGCAGGGCCGGCCATTGTGGACGCGACGGAACAGAAGAAGGCACTGGCCGAGGTGCTGAAGACGCTGTCGCCTGAGACGCTGACATTGCCGGAGCGGATTTTGAAGCTGCTGCCGCCTGTGCCTCCCGGCTATCCGCGTACGCGGGAGTCGTTCCCATCGCATACGGGATTGACGTTCGATCCGGTGGCTGCGGCTGAGTCCGCCGCCGATCTCACGCTGGGTGTGCTGCTGGATCCGGCGCGGGCCAGCAGGCTGATTGAATACCACATGCGCGCGCCGAACTCGCTCTCGCTGCGCGGGGTGCTTGAGGCGGTGTCCGCCGCAGTGGCGGAGCGGCCGGAGGGTGGGCACACGATGTCGTCCGAAGTGGAGCGGGCGGTGGAGTTCCGCGCGCTTGAGGCGATGCTGGCACTGGCGGTGAATCCGGCGGCATCGAGCCAGGCGCGGGCGATTGCGCGCTCGCATATTGAGGATGTTTTGAAGCAGCTTACGTCGGCAGCGCCTCTCGAAGATACGGCCGAGGCTATCCACCGAGCCGCGCTCATCGACCGCATCAAGCGCTTCGATGAGGATCCGGCAAAGTTTGTTCCTGCGCCGCCGATTGCCGCTCCACCGGGAATGCCGATTGGGGATGACGAGGATTTTTAGAGGCGGGTTGCGCCAAGGGTGAGTCTCGACAGGTTCCGATTGCTCTTGCTCCCAAAACGGGAGCATAGTATCATCAGTAAGTGCGAATCATTGCCCGATCCACCCTCAACGGATTCGTTATCAATCGTGTGGATAGCCGCCCTAGAACAAGTGTAAAGAAGCATTTGGATGCCTGGTATGCGGAAGTAGAGAAGGCTGCGTGGAAGGATCCATCAGAACTAAAGGCCCAGTTTCGCTCGGCGAGCATCGTTTCTGGCGAGAGAGTAGTGTTCAACATTAAAGGCAATGACTACCGCCTGGTTGTAGCCATCAACTTTCACTATCAGATCCTGCTGATCATCTGGTTGGGCACGCACAGGGATACGACAAGATCAATGTCACAGAGGTCTCGTATGAGAAGGAGCGATATGCAGATTCATCCAATTCGAAATGAGGCTGATCACGATTCGGCTGTTGTCCGTATTGCCGAACTCATGGGGGCAAAGCCGGACACCGCGGAAGGGGAGGAACTGGATATACTGGCGACTTTGGTTGACGCTTACGAGGCGAAGCATCACGCCATTGACGCGCCCGATCCGATTGCCGCAATTCAGTTTCGCATGGAGCAGCAAGGGCTCACGAGAAAGAACCTCGAGCCATTGATTGGCAGCCGCGCGCGCGTCTCGGAAGTGATGACGCGGCGGCGCTCGCTGACGTTGGCGATGATACGTCGAGTTCGAAATGAACTTGGCATTTCAGCCGATGTGTTAATCGGCCATTCTGAAAAGAGGCGTCACAAGCGCACGCACTCGGTAAAGTTAGACCATGCTTCGGTCAACTCGAAGAGGCAAACAGCTGTCGGCTGAGTCGTCCCTCCTAATTGTTGCTCAAGGCGCGAGAGCTGTGGCCGCTCTTTTGTTTGCGCATGTGAGGCAAAGCGGCATCAACACCGTAAGGCAGAGAAAGCTGGCCGCAGCGCTCCGTGCGAACGGAGCGACAGCTTGATCCCGCTGGACTATACTCGCTTCGGACATTGACTGAGGCGGTGCAATGCGGCGATTGAGCTTGCTGGTGTTCGTAGCTGTCATGGTACTGCGTGCCGATGCTGCTCAGCATGCGACCAGCGTTACGGTGGATCAGTTAGAGCAGGTACTGGTTGCACAAGAGGCAGCGCATCGGACGGATGCCGACATTGCGCAGCAGTTGTCGGGATTGGAACTGACGGAACGGGTGAGCACGGCCAGACTGGCGCGCCTGAAGGCAGATTTGCCGGGCGAAAAGGCACAGCAGGCGCTGATTGCGCTGGCTGACTCGTCCGTATTCCTCGATCCTCCGGCAACGGAGATTCCCGCAAACCCCAGGCCGGACGCTGCCGCGCTGCGACAGATGCTGGTTTCTGTAGTGAATTACGTAAATACAACGGCGCGGCAGTTGCCCAATTTTATGGCGACACGCGATACGACGCGCTTTGAAGACAGGCCACCGCAAGATGTACTGGGCGAGGTGGGAATGACCACCCTGGTCTATATCCCATTGCACGTTGTTGGCCGGGCGAATGTGCTGGTGGCTTATCGTGACGGCCATGAGGTTGTGGAGAAGGCAGCGGCGAAGACTAAGAGAGGCGAATTGCAGGAGGAGGGGCTGTTTACCGAAGGGGTGTTTGGGCCGATTCTAAGCACCGTGGTGGGCGATGCGCTGAAGGGCAGAATTACATGGGGCCGCTGGGAAGAGGGAGCGCAGGGCGCGGAGGTGGTCTTCCACTTTGCGGTGCCCAGGGAAAAGTCGCATTACTTGGTGGGTTTTTGCTGTATTTCGAGCGGGATTCGTGGTGAGGGCGCCGAGGCAGGGGACTGGCACAAGTTCGCTGAAATCTCTGCCTACCACGGAGAGATTGCGTTCGACCCGGCAAGCGGGGCAATCTTTCGCATCCTGCTGGAAGCGGATATGCCGCCGAATGAAGTGGTGTCAAGGAACGGCATGATGGTGGAATACGGCGCGGTGGATATAGGGGGAAAGAGCTATATTTGCCCGCTGCGGGGCGTCTCAGTGTTGTTGGCGCATACCAGGACTCTCGCTCCGGGGACGCCTCCCGCGGAAATTTACAATGGGCCGGCAAAGACGTTTCTGAATGATGCCGTGTTTGAGCAGTATCGGCGGTTCGGATCGGAGACACGCATTCTGGCTGGGAACGAAGAGGCGGACAGTCATCCGCCCGCAGCGGTCGCCGATAACGCACCTTCCACAAGCGCGGAACCTGCGCCGCCTAAAGCAACGGAGAGCAGCGCTGCTGCTGCAGCGGCTGTAGCTGTGGCTGCGCCTGCGGCGCCTGTGATCGGGGTCGCGCCTGTGGCTCCGGAAGAACCGGAGATCAGCGTTGGGGCAGTCAGCGGCGAGCCGGGCAGCGACCAGGCGGATCGAGCCGCGATACCGGCGATGAGCCAGCCGCCTGGCTATACGCTCAAGGTGACTACGCGGCTGGTGGATGTGAGCCTGGTGGCTGACGATAAGAAGGGCCATCCCGTAAGCGGACTGAAAGCGGAGGATGTCGAGGTGTACGACAACGGCCGCAAGCAAGAGATTAAACACTTCAATCCGGTTGAGGCTGTTTCGCCGGGCGCAAGCGGGACGCCCATGGATGCGCGCGAACTTATGTTTTCAAACCGCACTGCAGATACGGCAGCGGGTTCATCATCAACACCGCAAACGGACGCCGGGGCTACGATTCTGCTGATCGATGAGAGTCACATTGCGTGGAGCGACATGAGTCACGCCCGGGCGCAGATGCTCAAGTTTCTTGCCACCACGCATCCGGACGAGCGGATTGGTCTCTACACCATGACCAGCCTTGGCTTTCGCGTACTGGCGGAGGTTACGACGGATCACGCCGCGGTGAGCGCGCTGCTGTGCAAGTGGATGCCGACGGCGCAGTCTGCTTCGCAGGCACAAGACGAAGAGACGCGCACGCGCCAGCAGTTCGAAACGGTGCGCAATGCATCCGACCTGGGCTCCGTGAACGGCAATCAATTGGATACGCCGGACAGTCTTTCGCCTGTCGATCCCCAGTTACTGACGATGGGCAGCAACCCCGCGCGTGCATCGCTGATTATTCTGGTTGGTGTGGCGCGCCGGCTGGGCGCTGTTGCGGGGCACAAAAACCTGGTCTGGTTCTCGAGTGACAATGTCTTCGCCGATTCTCGCGATCAGGAGGTGCGCATCGACAAGAATTCGAATACGCTCGATAGCTTTGCGCTGCGCGCGCAGGAGGCGATGAACGACGCACACGTGGCCGTCTATCCCTTCGATGTTTCGCAACTCGAAACATCGGCCATTACCGCCGACATTCAGCACCGCGCCGTGGAGCTGAATCCGACTAACCCGCAGGCGGGGACGATTCCCATTGACCATACAGGCGGCCGCGACAAGGCCGAGATGCTGGAAGACATTCATCCCATTCAGTGGCCTGTGCGCCAAGTGGCAGAGGCAACGGGGGGACGCGCGATCAGGCGAGCGGGCGATTTGGCGGCTGCGCTTTCGCAGATCGTGGATGACGGTCAAGCTACTTATCTGTTGAGCTTCTCTCCGGATCAACAGGCGGATGGCCAGTACCATGCCATCACGGTGAAACTCAACAGCAATCAGCACGGCCTGACACTGCATTACCGCACCGGTTACCTCTACACGAAAGAGCCGGCCACGCTAAAGGATCGCTTCCAGCAGGCGGTGTGGCAACCTGCGGATGCAAATGAATTGACAGTGACCACTAAAGTATTCCGCATGGACGCCGGCGCGAATCTGAAGATCAACATCGCGGCTGGAGGGCTGGATGTGGAGCGGCAGCCGGACCGCTGGATGGACACGCTGGATGTCTTCTTCATCCAGCGCGACGATCCGGGCCTTCATGCGGAAGTGGAGGGGCAAACGCTGGGGCTGCGGCTCAAGCCGTCGACGTACCAGCAGTTGCTTTCTACAGGTATTCCTTACGAACACGCGATCCAGTTGAAGCGGGGTGTGGCTTCGCTGCGCATCTTGGTGGTGGACAAAAACTCAGGCCGCATGGGATCGGTCACGATTCCTGTGTCGGCCTTCAGCCCTGAAAAGCAGTAGGACGATCACCCGGTCCGAGGCCACTTGTCATTTAATGATCGCGGGCCACCCCTCAGAATCGAAAAAGATAACTCGCCTTCACAAAAAGTTGACGGCCATCGTTCAGATATCCGGGGCCGCGGGCGAGAATGGGCTGGTTGGGGTTACAGCGCGCAGGCGAGCCGATTGGATTTGCGGTGCATACGGTGTGGTTGTAGTTTTGCAGATCGTTGTTCCAGCCCACGTAGACGACCGTTCCGGGGTGCGGCAACCAGGTGAGCAGGCCCTGCGTCTGCACCTCCTTGGTGCGCTGCAGTGAAGTCTCCGCAGGGTTGGCCAGCGTGGTGTCGTATTCCACAATGACGCGCGCGGACCAGGCGCGTGTGAACTGGTAGTTGAGCTTGGTCCTGAAAGTCTGTGTTTCATACACGACCTGGCCGTTGCTTACGGCGTGGTCGCGATCAAGCAGGTAGGTATTGTCGTCGGTTAAATGGCGCATGGGATTCACGCTGATGAGCGCCTGCACGGTTTCCTGATTCATCAGAAAAGGAATCGCTCCCGCGAGGGGGTTGTAATTGACGTTGCCGCTGCGAAGCGCGACCACGTTGTAGTTGAAGATGCCCCACGGTTGACCGCGACTGACGAAGCCGCCAAAGTTTTCCGTAAAGTTCTCGCTCGACTGCATGGGGTAACCATCCTGCGGGCCAACGGTATCGGAATTCTGGCCGACGAGGGGTGCGACGACAATGTTGCGCGTCAGCAGCAGGAATGGATCGAAGGTGGTGTAGTGATAGACCCGGTTGTTGGCGTGGTCAAAGGCGACGTTCTGATTGATTTCAAGGCCGCGGCTTTGTACCACACTCTTTTTCGGGAACCACTGGTAAGTGGCGTGGAGATGATCGCTGCGGATATTGGAGGTCTGGAAAAAGCCGAGCAGACTGTCGAAGCCCTTGCTGATGTCCTGATACTCGTTGAACAGATTGAAGGCGTGCCCGTTGCGCTGCGTCTGCCAGTCGGTGGCGGGTCCGGCGCCGTATCCGGCGGGAAACACAGTTGCCATGCTGGATGGATTGCTTTGGTTGGTGGAGCTTTCGACGGTTTGACCGAGGGTGGTCCAGTGGTCGTTGATGCGCCACGTGAAGTCAGCGCCACCGATGCGATTCCATCCACCGCCAAACTCTTCGTCGGTATACATGAGGCCGACGTTGGAGCCTTTGCCCAGGTCCTGCGAGGCGCGCCCTACGTAGAAACCCGCCTTGGTGCCGTAGAGAGGATCTCCGGCTTGGATGGTCTGGCCCGGCTCGCGGTCGTTGATGGCCAGGAAGCCGAGGTTGGTGTGGTGCAGCTTTCCGGTCACGCGAAGGCCGACGTCGGGACGAATGATGTTGCGCGTGTAGAGCAGCGTCATGGGCGTGGCGAAGTAGCTGGCATTCTCCAAAAAGAAAGGCCGCAGCTCGGGAAAGTAGACGGGGTAGCGCTGGTTGACGGTGAATTGAGGCTGATCGCTTTCCACGTCGCTGAAGTCGGGATTGACGGTGCCGTCGAAGACTACGGCGTCGCGCCACACCGCCTTTACTTCGCCTCCGCCGGTGGCCTCGGCATTGCGGGTGCTGAAGTAAGGATTGTTTGGGTCGAGGGTTTCAAGCGTGTGCTCGTTTTGCGCAAGGGCGTATGGATTGACCTGCAGATTGTGCGAGCCGGTAACGCCTTCAATGCCGCGCAGCACGCCTTCCTGGCTGAGCATGCCGGTGACGTTTGCAGAGACGCGCGGCCAAAAGTCGTTCTCGCTGTTGCGCGGAAGGTTACGCCAGAAGACGACGCCCCAGTCGTGACCCGCGGGCGGAAAGCGAACACTGCGGAAGGGAAGCGCAATCAGTGCCATCCAACCCCTGCTGGTGATTTTTCCGTCGGAGTCCCAGACCTGGTCGTAGCTATAATCGGGGCCGTTGACTTCAGTCCATGCTGCGTCAGCCTGCACGCCGGCGGGGTTTACCTGAAACTCAACGCCGCGCTGGCGGTCCTGAAACGGGTCCAGCACCACGCTCACGTAGTCGTCCTTGGTGATGTTTTCGCGGCGGGCCAGATGCGATCGAATGAGTTCGGGATGACGGTCAAAGCAGATAAAGACAATGTAGAGGGCCGTGTTGGTGCGGGCCATCCACACCTCGGTGTTTTCAGTTGCAGGGGCTCCGTCTGTGGGCTGATTTTGAATGAAATTGGTCAGGTGTGTCAGTTTGCCTTTCAGCTCGGGGCGGGGCTCCATGTTGGCGAAGTCCGCCAGGGTCAGCGGGTGATCAATCAGCGGCACCTTGGCATCGGCGATTGGTTGCGACCGGGGCGTCGTCGGCGAAGCTGCCGTTGGCTTTGCCTGCTGCTGATTTTTTGTGACCTGCGATGCATGCAGTGCGGTTGAAGCCGTGAGTAACGCGACACTGCATAGGACAGCGAAATACTTCCCCAAGAGAACTCCTCCGTGCCTGGAACTTATGAATGCGCGAATCCCGTTGTAAGCTGACCAATAGACGCAGGTAAGCCGCCGCTGTGGGGCCGCGGCACATTAATTCTTCAGCATTCGGACAGCCATTCCACAGCCAGCATTTCATCACAAACAAAAGGACTTACTGGAACGGCGAAAGCAAATCTGGGGCCGAAACCGGCTCGGGCTGTTCGAAATCGGACAACAGGCGCGGGGCAAAGGTCCAACCCGATGAATCATCCGGATTTTCCACTTGCCACAAGTCTGCTGGCGGAATGCTGGCGTGCAAGTTTCGGTTGGCACAGCCGGGCAAATTCATTCTTCGCCCAGATGGCGACAATCACGAATGGCGTCATCAGTCCGATCACCAGCAATCGTCCGATCCACGGGGTTCTGATGCAGACGGTGCGTGTGCAAAAGGTCTCACGGGCGTTCCAAACCCAAGGCAACCCGCAAACGAGGATGACCGTCCAGAACCCGCAATAAGCGCCCAGAACAAGTGCGCCGGCACGAATGCGAAGCCAAAGCAGGAAGAAAGCAAGGGAGCCCGCGATGGCGGGCACCAGGGTTACCCATAGTCCGGTGCGGCCCGTCGTCCTGATCGCTCCCAGGTTCAGTGGGAATTGCGCATTGCCAGCGATCAGGACCGACAAAACCAGTAGATACGTTGTCGAGATTGCAAGCCAGAGCAGAGCGCTCCAGCGGCCAATCTCCGAGCGGAGGGAACGAGCCATAAACACCCCCTTCGAGAAGCGCTCAATCTTCAATACGATTGCAAGTCGAAGGTCGTTCCCGTGAATCCAATTCACCCCTTAGTCCCGCCTACTCCGTATCGCTCGGGTCACCAGCCCCCTCCACACCCACAGGCTCATTTTTGCCGTGTTCAGGGTCGTACTGGTGCGCTATCATCCACGCCTTGAACTCCGCCGCCGGCTCTTCCCTCACCGCCTTGTCGCCTCTGTAATAGGCGTCGTCTTTCAAATCAACCTTCAGTTCGCAGGTATCTCCCATTGCCGGCAGCAGAAGTTCCAGCCTGCCCGGCTTCTTCCACCGCGCCCTGAAGGTCTCATACCCGATGGAGTTCATCATCCGATTCGCGCAGTGGTAGCTGTAGTCGAAGCCACGCGGATCTCCATTCTCATACAGATTCGCCCGGCCCTCGCCGTCCACTCCCTCCAGGTAATGGTTCTCGTAATGCGAATGCGAGCTGTGCTGAAAGATGTGTACCCGCAGCGGAAAATCCGCGGCTCTATAGGTCTTCGCCTGCGCGATTGTCGAAAACAACAAACCAATTGCTAACCCGCTTATAAGATGGATTGCAGTACGGCGCATGATCGTTCCTTCCTGACTTGGCCAATGGCCGGTTGTGAAGCGCTTGAGATGGAGTCAACCAGACCCCTGGTCCCTTCGCTCGCGGTGCGTATTTGGGATTTCTACTCATTAAGAGCATGAAATTGGAAAAGCGTTCGCAGGCGATGCAAAGCAACAAAGCCCATGCGAGCCAGTAGCGAGCGTCCGGCGCACCGCAGATGCCAAATTCCCGCATCGGCGCATCTCACTCGCCAGGAACGTTGCAACTGACCCCACCGGGAGAGACCTGAGTGGATAGTTCAGAGTTCCGAGTTCTTAGTCGTCGGTCGAGTTAAATCCTTCCAGACATCCGAATCAAAGGCTGATCGCAACCATCTGATCCGACAATCGCCGCCGGCCACGGAGAGCTTAGAACCTGACACTAAGAACGAAGATCCATGCGTTAGACTCCTGCTTATGATTCATGACGGCAGGAACAGAAAACTTCCCTTTGATCCTGAGGAGGCGTTGCGGCACTTGAAGGCCGCGGACGCGAAGCTGGCGGGACTGATTGAGCGGGTGGGCCCTTTGATGATGAAGCTGGATTCATCGGCTTCGCCCTTCCAGTCTCTTCTGGAATCAATCCTTTACCAGCAATTAAACGGCAAGGCGGCAGCGACTATTCATGGGCGGGTGCGGGCGTGTTTCGGGGGCGACCCTGCGCCGCAGTTGCTGCTGGATACGCCGGACGATCGACTGCGGGCGTGCGGTGTTTCCGGCAACAAGATCAAAGCGTTCAGGGATCTGGCGGCCAAGACACTGGATGGCACGGTGCCGACCCATGCGGCGATCAAGAAGCTCTCCGATGCTGAGATTATTGAACGACTTACAGCGGTTCGCGGCATTGGCGCGTGGACCGTGGAGATGCTGCTGATCTTCCGTTTAGGCCGCACGGATGTGTTTCCGGTGACCGATTACGGTGTGCGCAAGGGATTCGCGCTGACGTTCCAGAGAATCCCGAAGACGCGCGCGCTGACAGCGGCGGATTTGCCGAAAGCAGACGTGATGTTGAAACGCGCGAAGAAGTGGTCGCCGTATCGCAGCGTGGCGAGCTGGTATCTGTGGAGGGCGTGCGACTTAAAGGCAGTGGACAGTGAACAGTGAGCAGTGGACAGTAGTAAGGGTTTGGGGCCAGGGACTGCTGGCGCCGAACGCAGATACACTTATTCTTTTGCGCGGCGCGAAGCGGCACGGTCGACGCTGAGGCATCATAGGGAATAACGCGGAAATAGCGCGGAATATGTGCAGAGGATTGGAAGGATTATGCCTCCCGGGAAACGTTTCATTTGTATTCATGGACATTTTTATCAACCGCCGCGAGAGAACCCGTGGCTGGAGACGGTGGAGACGCAGGACTCGGCGGCGCCCTATCACGACTGGAACGAACGCGTGTGCGCGGAATGCTATGCGACGAACGGCGCAGCGCGGATTGTGAACGTGAAGAACAAGATCATGCGCATTGTGAATAACTACGCGCGGATGAGTTTCAATTTTGGACCGACACTGCTGAGCTGGCTGAAGGACAACGCGCCGCGGACCTACCGGATGATTCAGGACGGAGAGCGGCGGAGCCGGAAGAGCTACAAGGGGCATAGCTCGGCGATGGCACAGGTTTACAACCACATTATTATGCCGCTGGCGAGCGACCGCGACCGGCTGACGCAGATCCGGTGGGGCATTGCGGACTATGAAAAGCACTACGGCGCGCGGCCGGAGGGGATGTGGCTGGCGGAGACTGCGGCGGACAGCAGGTCACTGGAACTGATGGCGCAGGAGGGAATCCGGTTTACGCTGCTGGCGCCGCACCAGTGCAAACGGACGCGGCCTCTGAGCGAAGACGCGGGAGACGAGGGCGGGGGATGGACCGAGACTCCGGGGTCTGGAGTGGATACGACGCATCCATACCTGGTTCGGTTTCCCTCCGGGGCATCGATTGCGGTGTTCTTTTATAACGGCGCGGTGTCGAGGGCAATTGCGTTTGAAGGACTGCTGAACTCGGGGGAGACCTTTGCTGGACGGTTAAGGGCGGGGTTCAAAGACGGCAATCAGCCGCAACTGGTGCACGTGGCGACGGATGGCGAATCGTACGGACACCATCACAAGTACGGAGAGATGGCGCTGGCCTATGCGCTGCGGCTGCTGGAAGCGGACAAGACGGTGAAGCTGGCCAACTACGGGATGTTTCTGGATCAGTTTCCCCCGGAATATGAAGCCGAGATTGTGGACGACACGTCGTGGAGTTGCGCGCACGGAATAGAACGGTGGCGTTCGAACTGCGGCTGCAACGGTGGCAAGCCCTTCAACCAGCTTTGGAGGACACCACTGCGCCAGGCGCTGGACGAATTGCGCGACGCGATTGTTCCGTTGACCGAAGCGGAGGGCGGGAAGCTGTTTAAAGACGTGTGGGCAGCGAGGGACAGCTACATCGATGTGGTGCTGGATCGCAGCGAGGAAACCGTGGACCGGTTTTTGCGGGCCCATGCCAGCCAGGACTTAGGCGCGGACGAGCGGGTGCGTGCGCTGGAGTTGATGGAGATGCAGCGGCACGCGCAACTGATGTATACGAGTTGCGGCTGGTTCTTCGACGACATTTCAGGAATTGAGACGGTGCAGATTATTGCCTATGCGGCGCGTGTGCTTCAGCTGGCGCGGTGCTTGTTCGGCGCACAGGCGGAAGGGTTGGAGCCGGCGTTTCTGGCGCGAATGGCGGAGGCGAAGTCGAACCTGGCCGATGCCGGTGACGGAGCGCAGATCTACCGGGCGTGCGTGGCGACGATGGAGCTGGGGTTGGAGAAGGTGGCGGCACACTATGCGATCAGCTCGATATTCTCGTCGTTTGGCGAGGAGACGGAGTTGTTCTGCTACAACGTGCGGCGCATTTCCTACGACATATTCAACTCGGGACGGGGACGGCTGGCGCTGGGCCGGGCGCACATTGCGAGTGCGATTACGGGCGAGCACGAGAATTTCTCGTTTTCCGTTTTGCATTTCGGCGACCAGAACATTACCGCGGCGGTGAAGGCTTACAACGACACAGACGCGGTGGAGTTCGATGAGTTTGCAAAGAAGGCCGCGGAACTTGTGCAGAGGGCGTATTTCCCGGAGGTGATCCGTCTGCTGGACCGGTATTACGGGAAAGTGGATTACTCGTTGACCTCGCTGTTTACGGACGAACAGCGGCGAATCGTGCAATTGATTTTGAACTCGACGCTATGGGATATCGAGAACACGCTGACCACGATTTACGAAGACCACGCGAGCCTGCTGCATTATCTTTCGCAGGCCGGGCTGCCGAAGCCGCCTGCTTTGACGCTGGCTGCCGGGTTCGCGGTGAATGCGGGACTGCGGCGAGCGCTGGAGACGGACCAGGTTGACCAGGCGCAGGTGCGGTCGTTCCTGGCGATGGCCAAGCAGGACATGGTCCCGCTGGAGACAGCGACACTGAGCTATATCGCCGACCAGCGGATGAAGCGGGCGATGGTGGAGCTGCAGATATCCACTGGATCACTGGAGATGCTGGACCGCGCTCTGGCCATGGCGCGAACGCTGGTGGAGCTGCCATTCGACTTGAATCTATGGCAGGCGCAGAACATCTGGTATGAGATTCTGCGCAGCTCGAGAAGCACGCTGAGTGCGCTGAGCCCCGAAGATTTGGATAAGTGGGAGAAGCGATTCAACGAGCTGGGTAACTGTCTCTCGATTGACTGGGAGGCAATCAGCGCGCAGCAGCCGGTTGCGGCGGGAGATTGAAAAGGCAGATGACAGATGACAGGTTACAGATGACAGTGATCCATCCGAGTGACCAGGTTGCAAATGTGCAGGACACCGTGTCGCATGGCACGTGCTGACGGAGAAGCGCCTGGCGGCTGCTGTTGCCTGAGGGTGAAATACCATTTGGGCGGCTTATTCATGGTGAGCTGGCCGCTTGTGCCGTTAACATGAATGCGGCAATCAAATGAGAAAGCTTCCCCTCCTGATCTCGCTGCTTTGTTCGCTCGCATGCGGGGCAGGGGCGGCTTCGCCCGCTCCAGCGAACATCACGCAATGGCGGTCGGGGCTGGTTGAGATCAACGATGGCTGGGCCGCGCATGAGGGCGACAACATGGCCTGGGCGGCGCCGGGCTTCGATGACCGCGGCTGGCAGACGGTGGATCTGGAAGACATGGGCAGCGCGCAGCCCGGCTGGTACTGGTTCCGAAAACATGTGACCGTTGGGCCGGATTACCCTGAGGTCCGATTGCTGCTCCAGGGTGGTGAGGGAACCTATGAGCTGTATGTGAACGGGCAACGGATGCAGGGGGCCGGGATTCTGTCTCCGCTTGTGGTGAATCGTCCGGTGGAGCGGGTCTTCACGCTTGACGACGACAATGGCGATTTCGAGATTGCACTGCGGACGCATGCGACGACCGGCTACGCCGCTTATGGCTTTCCGCTGTTTCTTTACGCGACCTTAGGCCGACGAACGGTTATTGAATACGAGCGGCAGGCGCTTGAAAGCGGGCGGTTATACTCCGCTGCGCCGACTGTTGCCATCAACCTTCTGCTGGTGATTGCGGCACTTGGGGCACTGGCTCTTTTTGCCAGCCAGCGAACGCAGCGCGACTATCTGTTTCTGGCCATCTTTCTTTTCCTCACCGGCGCTTCCAATGGCCTTTGGCATTTGCAGCAGGCGGGGGTCGTGCCTATTTCGGCGAATTTTCTTCTTGCCGATCCTCTGGTCTATCTGATCTCGATTGCGCAGATCGAGTTCACACTCAGCTTTGCGCGGCGCCGAGTGGGAATCGGGTGGCGGGTGTACGAGGCGCTGCTGCTGTTGCCGGCTCTGCTTGTGCCGCTCTCGTGGCTGGGCCACTTTTCTCAGGACACATACACACTCGTGCAGGTGGCGTTTACTGCTCCAAAGGCATTTCTGCTGCCGGGATTCCTGGCCTATTGGTACCGCCGCGGAAATCGCGAGGCGGGCTTGTTGATTCTTCCCAGCCTGGTGCCAACGGCGATGGGCGTGGCCTTCGACCTGGGCCTACTCTCTGGATACTTTGGCTGGAAGAGCCTTGACGTTCTGACCGACCCAATCCAGATTGGCGTTTTTCCTGTGCAGATTTCCGATGCGGGCAGCGCGGTGTTTCTGGCGGCCATAGGGGTGGTCATGTTTTTCCGTTTCACGCGGGTGAGCCGCGAGCAGGCGCGAACGGCGGCCGAGCTCGGAGCGGCGCGCGAGATTCAGCAGCGGCTTGTTCCAGCTTCCCTTCCCAAGCTACCGGGCTTTCATGTGGAGGCAGCCTATCTTCCGGCGCAGGAAGTCGGCGGCGATTTCTACCAGGTGCTGGCACAGCCGGATGGGTTTGCGCTGATCGTGGTGGGGGACGTGAGCGGCAAAGGACTGAAGGCGGCGATGACGGGCGCGTTGGCGATTGGCGCGCTGCGCACGCTGGCTGCCGAGAATCTGAACCCCGGCAACTTGATGGAACGGTTGAACCGGCAGATGTTGGCTGCGCAGGAGAGTGGGTTTATCACGTGCCTGTGTCTGCGAGTGTCGCGTGAGGGCGTAGTGACGATGGCCAATGCCGGGCACCTGTCGCCATACCGCAGCGGAGTGGAGATCGATCTCGACTCGGGGCTTCCGCTGGGCTTGGCTGCGGATGTGGTGTACGGTGAGACGGTGATTGAGCTGGAGGCCGGTGACCGGCTGACGCTGCTGTCGGACGGCGTGGTGGAGGCCATGAATGCACAGCACGAGCTGTTTGGCTTTGAGCGAACCCGCGAGATCAGCGCCCAGTCCGCACACGACATTGCTGCTGCGGCGCAGGCGTTTGGGCAGGAGGACGATATTACGGTGTTGACGGTAGAAAGACAGGGAATTAAAGCAGATTACAGATGACAGTGGTTAGCGCCTCAGCGAGCAAAGGTCCTCGTCGAGCCCAGTAGGCACCTAGAGGGACTGGGGAATTTGCGCTGCCAGCTTCCATGGGGATCCACTGCACGGTGAGTTGGGGTGGTGTCGCGGATGCGCGAGGTGGTCATCCGTATGGCGCTGGGCGCTCAGAACCGGGATGAACTTCGGCGAGTATTGTCGGCAGGACTTGCCAAATGAGTTATACCGGCTTCGAGAACACGCCCTTAATTCGACGGAGCGCTTGGAGTTTCTGAAAGCGCGTGGATAATTGCTTCTGTACGATTTCCTTATGAAATCTGTGGATTCGGCTTCTGATCCGGGCTATTTTTACTTTGGTGTTTACTGTTCTTGATAACGTACATGGCGGCGTCGGCAGCGCTCAGCAGACTGTCTTTTGTTGTGCCTTCCTGCGGGTAAAGAGCAAAGCCAATGCTGGCCGCGCCATTCAACATATAACCTCCCACGGCGAATGGGCGGTCGAAGCAGTGATCGAGCCTGGCAACGATTTTATCGAGGTCGGGGAGGCCATTGTGGAGCGAGACCAGCGCGGCGAATTCATCTCCGCCCAACCGCGCGAGCATATCGCGGCCGAGCAACTGGTGGCTCATGCGAAGGGCCGCCTCCTGGAGGTAAAGATCGCCCACATGATGGCCATACGTGTCGTTGATTAACTTGAATTTGTCGAGGTCGATGTAGATCAGGGCAAAGAGTCTGCCGGATTGGCGGGCCACTTCGATTTGCAATTCGATGAACTTTTCCAGCGCGAAGCGGTTGGGAATATCGGTGAGCAGGTCGTACTCGGAGCGGCGACGCAGATCGGCGTAAAGCCGCCGGGTTTCGATGGCCAGCGTGGCCAGCCGCGCCCCATTATGTAGCGCTACAGTCTCACGGTCGATGGGCGGTGTATCCGGCTTGAGTCCCGCGAAGAGAGTGCCGAGCGCCGGACCGACGCGGGCATCGATGCTGGCGCGGACGATGCGCAGGGTATTCAGCTCCTGCGGACAATCACCAAGCCGCTCCCCATCGGTGAGTTCACACCAGCATGGAGCGCCCCCCAGAGTCGAAGAGAGCATCGCCGCAATTTGCATGAGGATCTCGGCAAGGGGCCGGGATTCGTTGATGTCCTCGAGAATGCGGCTACGCTGCCGCTCAAGATCGGCTTCGACCTCGATGCGAGCCGACATGACAGCGGTTTGACGCCGTACCTTGCGTTCCAGGACCCAGCCCCTGGCGATGACAATGAAAACAACCATCAGGAGCAAACCGAGGACCAAAAGGAGGTTGCGCATGTTGAGCAACGAGGGCTTGGCGACGACTGAAATATCGTCGAAAGAACGAAGCAGAATGTCGAAGGGCACGGGGCCGTTCCGTTGATTGGAACTCAGTTCGACGCAGATTCCGGAGACTCGAGCAATGGAGCCTATAGGAATCGGCTTCATGGGTGGAAGCGGAGTGAGGCTGGCCTTGTCTGAGTGGTGATAAATCGCAGTGAACAGGTGGCCATTGGTCTCCAGCACATACTCGTCCTGCTCCGCTTCCCGGGCCTCTGCCACCACCTGGCCTTCAATGGAGACCAGATCGTAGATGTGGCCGAATTGGACATTGTCGCTCGTGGAGAGATCGTCCCATGTCTCCGGACGCGGCTCGATGGGCGCTTGCGAGTGGCTATCCTGGATTTCGGCGCGCACCAGGTTGAGAAAGCCGCTGTGAACATCGGGGAAACCGTAGGCGTCAGCAATATCGCCGATTTGCAAGGGGTCACTTGTCTCGGTCGAGACCCAGATGCTCTTGGAGCCATCCTGCAGCACGACGGCCGCGCCCGGCTGATAATACGTAATGGTTCCGCGAACCCGGACTCTGGAGGTGAGATCGCGCACCCGGTATTCGGCGAGAATTGTGTCCATGGCCGTGATCGAGAGGGTCCACGGACTTGCGCTGGCGGGCTTTAGAACCTTCACATCGGACAGGGCGCTGCAGTGGAGCATGACACCGGTCTGCTGCATCTTGCTGTCGAAGATCGCCGAGTCAACCCCAGTGACTTCCACTTCGGCATCCAGCAGGTCTTTGAGTTCCTCTCTGTCAGCGCTCTGTATGGACGCATCCACCGTTCCGCCGTCCGCAAGCATATGCAGATAGGTGAGGCGTCCACCTTTGCTGAGGACCACGTCGGCGGAGCGGACCACGGCGCTCACCGTTACGAGCATGGCATCGTGCTGGATACGAACCAATTCGTCGTAGGTGGCGGGTGTAGGTTTGGGCAGATCGCCATGGGAGAGCACCGTGATGTCATTGGTCTCCACGATGGGACGGAAGCTCGGCTGCGTAATTCCCCGCACACGCACGCGATCACCGGGGACCAGTTTCAGGCTCCTGGTGGTAAACAAATAAATGGCCGCCTCGCCTTCCTGGACAAACAGCGTTCTATCGCTGCTGCGGAAGTAGGTGACGGTGGCCTCGAAGTCGACAGGATAGTGATTGGCGGCCTCGGTGTTGCTGAGGGCGTGAATGGCGCTCAGCGAGGTCAAGGGGGCAGATGACGCTGCACCGGCGGCCAGGGCCCACCCGAGAATGATTGCGAACGTTGGGAGAAATCTTTTCATCGAAAGGAATTCGATCAAACTGGCGCTAACCCTTTCGTGTGTCTCTGGTTCTATCGGCAGGAACGGCTGAATTATCCATTGCGGGGCACAGCAAGGCTGGACGAGTGCGTATCACAGAAGATGGAGAGAATCTGCGCCCTTATCCTACGCTCGAAAGAATCGGATTGAGGGAGCAGTTTTTCGGATGGCGGTTGGAGACTCTAGCTGCGCCAGTGCAGGTCAACCGGTCCGTCGATCGGGTGTTTCGGTGGGGTGCTTGACTGGGCGGAGTCGAGGCGGGCCTGCTTGAGGGCGAAGTACCACTTGGCGGGCTTGTCGGCATCATCGATCAGCATGAGGCTGGGATTGTGGCGAAGGCCTTCGGCCTGCTGGATCATGGTGACCTGGTCTTGCCGCACAAACTTTGCGCCAAAGAATTTGGCAATGGGTGTAACGAGGGGGACGTGGTAGAAGACGTTCCATGCGGCGATGACGTCGATGCGGCACGTTGATGCCGTAACTGGAGTGACGGTGGTCAGCGAGGAAAACCACTTGTCTCCGGCGCGGATAACTTCAGTGCGGCGGTTGGGCAGGGTGAAGTCGATGGTGGTTTCAATGGGCGCGCCGTAGACGCCGAGGAGTTTGTAGGGCGCGGAGTTGCCGCTGGGAGCGTGCGCGGACATGCGAAAGCCCTCGGGGATGGGCTCGAAGCGCTTAGTCTTTTCGCGAATGCTGGCGCGGGATCGCCACCACCAGGCTTGGTGGACAAAGGGACCGTGGGCAGGGTCCATGAGGCCAATGATGCCGTGATCGACATTGCAGGGCAGGTCGGCGGTAAGGTGGGCGGTGCGGTAACGTGGGCCGAACTTGGCTAGCTCTGGCACGGGGCGGAGCGCGGCTGAATCGGATTTGCGGCCGGTTCCGGCGGAGGGGATGTAGACCCAGGCGTGGCCGTCGCGCTCTTCACAGGGGAAAGCGGTAGCGTAGATGCGGGTGGCGTCGAGGTGGTCGTGACTGGAGAGCGAGGGGATGAGCGCGCACTGGCCGCTGCAGGGCTCGAACTCCCAACCGTGGTAGCGGCAGGTGACGCGGTTGCCGTCGAACCAGCCGTAGCTTAGGGGAATGCCGCGGTGGGGGCAACTGTCGCGCATGGCAAAGACGCGGCCGTCTGTGCGGCGACCCAGCACCAGTGGAATGTCGAGGAGCATGGCGGTGGCGAGCTTGCCGGGGCGGAGACGGCTGGTGCGGAGGGCAGGATACCAGTCATCGTAAAGGAGCGTGGCGGTGGGGCCCTGGATGGCGAGGCCGGTGTCTGACGTGGTGATGAGCGACATCTGGGACTGACGATAGCACTGCCGGTGGCTTGGATGCCAGCCGCGTTGGCCGTCAATGAGGGGGTCGAGTAAATGATCCAGGCAATCTCAAAGATGGCTCCGATAAGGCATGCTGCGCCCAAAAGGAGTTCAACCACGCCTGAATCGATTTGAAGCTTTTCCTTGCTCATATGCGCTTTCAGCATTGAGGCGACGCGAGGATCTGCGCGAGCTGAGCTTGATTGAACGTGGTGGAGATCTCGTCTTTGCGCCAGTGCTTCTGACAACCGGGGAAGTCGAGCGGGACGCACTGCGAGGCGATGCCGCGAGCACGCATCTCATACCCGCCAGGAAGGATGTTGAGCAGGCAGGCGACTGCAGCGACCCCGGTATCCGGTTCGCGCTGCCAACGCTCAAGCCAGCGGCTGAATCCAGTGGCGTGGGGGACGAGGAAGACCTTTGTGCCGAGAGCGCCCATGTGGCGTGTGAGGCGGTTGACGGCGCAACCGGGGCTGCAGGCGGCGCATTGCATGTCGGGCCCGGAGATGCGCGCGCGGCAAAAGGTGGCGTAGGGGCCGCGCATGCAGGCGGGAATGAGAACAACCTTCCGTGGTGTGCTTTCGAAATCAGCGCGGAGGCCGCGGTTCATGATTTCCGCGGCGACCATACCGAGGTGATATTCCACCGGCTCTTTGCCGCAAAGGAGTTGGTCTTCGCGGCAGGGGCGGTGGGCGTACTCAGTGGCGAGGAAGCCGCAGACGCCGACGGTATAAGCGCCCAAGGCCAGATCCGCCTCGCTACGGAACCATTCGAAGAGGCCGATGGCGGTCTGGACGCATTGGATGGCTTGCGGGGGCGGAAGCGAGTGGAGATACCTGCGCCAGTTGTCGAGACGCATGGCTTCCTGCGCGAATTCGCCGGTGGCGTGGAGCCACTCGATCAGGCGCGGCAACCCGTCGAGCATTCTGTGGGCGTATTCGGCCTGAGATAAAGCGCGTGGCGGCGATTGGGGTGGTGTCAAAGCGTTCTCGAAGCGGGAACAGAGTCTCTGACCGCGCCTGGAGTGACGGCAAGGATTTGCGCGCCGGCAGGATTCGGAGTTGGGACAGGGCAAAGGCTGACGGGCGATGTGCGGCATGAAAAAGGCGCGTATGAGAGCCGCCCGTAAGAAATCGACAAGCGGCTTCATCCGCGGCGACTTGTGGCGCAGCCGGCAGAGTCCGCGTGCCGGGACAAGAGCCCAGGTTGGAGAAGATTCCGCGGCGTAGAGATATCGGTCACAGAGCAGGCCGAGGGTCAGGAACTCGATGGCGTACTCGCCGATGCTGCGGGGGACCTCATTCAGGGCAGTGCGTACAAAATCGCTATAACCGAGGACCTCGGCCATGGCGCGAAGTTCAATTTCGGCGAGAAGCTGATCTGAAAAGCGAGCGACGTCGGCATAAAAGCCGACGGACGCGGGGCCGGGCAGGCGCAGGTCATAGATCAGGTTAGGGGATGGGATAGGGATCGGTGCGTGTGCAGGGCGAGATTGGGCGAGCACGTGCATCGCATGGCTCTTTCTGCGATTCCACGCTTCGCCCCATGGCTGCGCATGGAAGGACACAGAGCATCATACGCTTGGCTTGTTGAATGGGTTCCCCTGAAACCGAATCAGTTTTGCGATTCGCCGGTTTTGAGGAGCTTGCCGCCTTTGAGCGTGAAACACTGGCCGCGCCAGACGATGGTGTTGCCGGCGAGGCCCGCGACCCAGACTCCCATGGCAACGAGGTCACGGAGAGGCAGGAGCCAGAGATTGGGCAGGACCTGGTGGTCGGCGAGAACCTGGGCACCAACAGTCATGGCCAGGGCGAGGCGGAGAAAGAAGCTGAGCCCGAGGAGCCAGAGGCTGACGGGGCTGACGCCGCTGGCGACGACATTGAGGAGGGCCCAGGCGAGGCCGTGGGTGAAGATGAGTCCGATGTAGCCGCCGGGACGGGCGTCGCGGACGGTGCGTGCCCAGCGGAGTTGATGATCGATGAAACCGCGCCAGGTGTAGGGAGGGGTGGAGGTTTCGACGACTTCGGCGCTGAGGACGACGCGGTAGTCGGCGCGGCAAATGCGGACGCCCAGTTCGTAGTCGTCGGCGAGGTGGTCGACGAGGGGGGTAAGGCCGCCGATCTTTTCGAGGGCTTCTCGACTAATGGCGAGGGTTGAGCCGAGGCCGTAATGCAGGCCGCGTTCGATCATTTTGGAGAGCAGGACACCGGCCTGGAAGTCGGTGGCGATGCCGAGGGACTCGAGACGCGAGGGAAGCGTGCCGTGGGCGCGGCCGCGGTAAAGGGCCGTGACGAGGCCGACTTGCGGTTGGGCGAAATGGGCCATGACGCGCTCGAGGTAGCGGGACGAGACGGTGATGTCGGAGTCGTTTATGAGGAGGTAGCGGTGTTGGGCATGGGCTGCAAGCTGAATGAGGGTGCTGACTTTGCCGTTGGTCCCGAGGCTGGCAGGGCAGTGGATCAGTTGGATGGGACGACCTGGGAATTCGCGCTGGAGTTCTTCGACAGCCGCGATGGCCGGGTCGTCGAGGGACGAAACGCCGAAGAGGAGTTCGTAGTCGCCGGTGTAGGTTTGGCGGCAGTGGCTTCGGAAGGCGTCGAGCATGGAGGGATCGAGGCCTTTGAGGGATTTGAGGACGGTGACGCCGGGGGCGAAGGCCGGGAGCGCGGCGCGGCGTGCGGCGATGAAGCCCCAGGCGGCGAGGATGGCGGCGAGAAAGTAGCCCATGCCGGCGACGGTGAGAACCGTGGTGAGGATCTCCACGGATTGGGCAAGGACGTGAGGCATGTGTGCTGCAAGTTTAATGGACGACGCGCCGGGACGAGGTAATTCTCAGCAAACCACTTGGGGCAGGCAGCTGCGGTGCGGCAGACGCTCGCGCGGAAGTGTAAAGGATGTCCCGGGACAATGTGTAAAGGATGTCATGAGACCGAACAGCGAGGGACTTGGGGCACCTGGCGGGGATGGATCCCAGGTTGTTGGCCGGTTGAGTGACGCTGATCACATAAAGTGAGGGAAAACCGGGATACTTTCGCTCCACAAGGTCGAAAAACTCTTTCATTAACTCCTAGGGTTTCCTGAGTGGCGCTTCCCGCGCCTTACTGGAGGTGTTCGTGCCAATAACGGTCATTCTTGCTGTTGGGCTGGATTCGATGCAAGTGGAGACGCACCGCTGCGTTTGGAAATCGTCGGGGTTCTTTGTGATTGCCGCTTCCACCGTGCAAGAAGCCATCAGTCACTTTAAGGCCGGCGACTTCGACGTGGTTCTTCTGGGCAATTCTCTTGCCTTCGACAAGAAGGAGAGGCTGACCTACCTGATTCGCGCCTCCGGCTCCAAGGTGCCGGTGGTGAGCATCGGTGACCCTTCGAGCGACCCGGACTCGTACGCGGATGCAACGCTGCGCAGCGATCCGAACGTGCTCTTGACGGGGATCATCGCGATCGTCGCGGAACGTGCGAAAACGCGGTGTCCGCCGCCGTTTCTGCTCGGCGAACTCGCCTAGTACTACAGTTGTAACTAGATAGTAACTTTCCTGAACGCGTGGGAGGACCTAAGCTATAGGTGCTCATGGGGCTCCCGGCACAGCGATGATGGGGAAATCGATTCGAGGATGGCGGAA
>JBEKUP010000069.1:0-26139 GCA_049514915.1 Occallatibacter sp.
TTTCTGGCTTGCATCTTCTGTAAAGCGAGCTCCCGGCGCCTTGGCATTTTGCAGTGCCGCCTTTTGCATCGCGGCCAAGTCTGCCTCTCGGAGGTCAAAATGCATCAGCATCCGGTCGTACATGGCTTCTGGCAGCTCGTTGTAATTCACCAACAGTCCACCCTCTGTCTGCTGCACCGCGCGCAGGCCAGCCGCGCAAATCTTAGCCAGGGCCCGCGCTCGATAGACATCCAACTCCCTAGGGTCCCAGTCGCTCATCTCCATTCTCAGCCGTTGCGGATGCACGATTGACGGAACCGTCCACGCGGCCGGACTCCGCATCTGCGAAACCATTACCTCCACAGGGTCACGATAGAGAAAGATCCACGGCGTCTCTGGAAATGCCTCCCGCATCAGGTCAAGATCATGGACCTGCCAGCAGTCGGCCTTCAGATACAGCGCATCTTCCCCATTCCGCCTCTGCCCCAGCGCTCCAACCATCGCCCGCAGCCACCGCACCTGCTCCGCCCGACCCAGCCCCGGATGCTTCAGCGGCAACTGCAGCACATCGTCAATTGACGCCGGCTCCGAAGCCACAATGTTCCGCTCGATGGCCCCCAACTGCTGGCCGATCAGTGTCGAACCACACCGCGACATGTGGTACACAATCCCCTTCAGCGGCGCTCCCGGCTCCGCCTCCGTCCATGCTTCCATTTCCTCCAGTCCCGTCTCACGCCGGAAGAGCTGGTGAAACGGTTTCATCATCTGTCGTTGCAGCGTCTCGCGAAAGAACGGATCCAGCAGCCTCTCTGAGCCCAGAAGCATCCACTCCACCCGCGGCGCCGATGCGCGCCAGGCAATCCGCACCGGAATCCATCCCCGCAGGTTCATAAGCGCATCCCTTGTTCTATCCACTCCCTATGCCGCTGGTTCCACTCCGACTCCACCACCGCTGCCTCAAGCGCGTACCCGCGCCGCGCTCCAGCCGCCACAACCGCATCCACAAACTGCGCCCTGTCGGCAACGGGCAGCAGTTCGCCCTGCAGCTCCGCATCCTCGAACACAATCTCTCGGAACTGTCGAAAGCTCTCCACGCCCGCCAGCTGAAAGGTCTCTGTGACCATCTCGCTTAAACCGCGCTCGAGCAGATTGAGTGCCCAGTCGTTCACCACCCCGTCAATGACCAGGTGAATGCGGTCGCTCGTCCCGCGGTTGTCGATTCGGTGCGGCTGCGAGAAGTCGATATACCACGCCTCGCCTTCGCGCAAAACCAATCTCCGGTTGGCCACCACAAACTCCACCTCGTCGTTCGTTGCTACCGGCACATGGATGCGTAGCTCGCCCCGGTCAAGTCCCAGATCCCGGTCGCGGTGTTCCCGCACCTTCGATCCGGCATGCAGGCGCAGCAACCGCACCGACTTCTTCGGCAGCTCGAACGCATCTGTCGCCGCCTTCAAATGCGGGCATCGACTGGCCAGCGGTGTATCCTCGAACTCCTCCACGCCGCCCATGGGCACTATATCGTTTGCACGCCCACCGCGCGCACGCAGCGCCACGCTGCTCCATTCGCCCTCATAATCCTGTTGATTGAAATGTGCAATCCACTCGCTCGCCTCGATACACTCCAAGTCTGCCCGCAGCCCGGCAGGATCAAAGAAGAAGGGAAGTCTCGTCCACTGCAGGTTAGTTGGAACCACGTTGTTCTCCAAGCCCCCGCGCACGGAAACACGTCGCCGTTTTTAACGCAGGGTGCCCCAGAATACCACTGCACACGCCGCCCATTCCGTCCTCGGACGAAGTTTCAACCTGGAACCGCGAGGCGCTTTGCCAGCTTTCCTCGTTTCAATCCTGTCAATTTTCAGATAATCTCACGTTAGGATTCCAAATGGCGACGCGGCCAGTCAAGCGTCCGCGGCCCATTGTTCCTCAGGGAGGGCTCAACCTCGCGCATGACTGAAGCTTCCAGGCATCTGCTTTCTATCGACTATCCCGCGGAGTTTAAACCCGGCGCGCTTTCGGCCGTCACCACCTGCCTGCGCATTGATCCGGCAGAGAAGGTTACGCTCATTACCGACCGCGTAACCGAGCCGATTGCCGCTGCGCTGGGTGCTCAACTGGCCGAGCGGGGATGCCCGTGGAACGTTTTTGTGCTGGAAGACCTGGCTCCGCGGCCGCTTATCAATATGCCCGCGGAAGTGCTCGCCGACATGGAGACCTCGCAGGTATCGATTTTTGCCGTTCAGGTCCAGACCAACGAGTTGCATTCGCGCATGCAAATGACAGACGTGGTGAACCGCCGCCACATGCGCCATGCACACATGGTCAACATCACGCCGGAAATCATGTGCCAAGGCATGCGCGCCGATTTCAATCTCGTTGACCGGCTTTCGCAGAAGGTACTCGACCGCGTGAAGAAGGCCACTCGCATTCGCGCCACCACGGACGCCGGAACCGACATTACCGCCGAAATGAACCCCGGCTACAAATGGTTCAAGACCTCTGGCATCATCTCCGCGGAAAAGTGGGGCAATCTGCCCGGCGGCGAGTGTTTCACTTCTCCCGGTGAGGTGAATGGCACCTTCGTAGTGGATGGCGTGGTTGGGGATTGGCTCTGTGCGCGCTACGGGCTGCTGGCCTCGACGCCGCTGACCATCGAGATTGCGGGCAACCGCATTGTCCGCTGCCGCAGCGTGAACAAGCAACTCGAGGCGGACTTCTGGGCTTACACGCACACCGACGAAAACTCCGATCGCGTAGGCGAGTTCGCCATCGGCACCAACCTGGGCGTGGAGCGCGTCATCGGAAACATTCTGCAGGACGAGAAGTTTCCCGGCATCCACATCGCTTTCGGCAATCCCTATGGCGAGCACACCGGTGCCCCGTGGCGTTCCGGCACGCACATTGACGTGGTTGGCCTGGGCTTCAACATTTGGCTAGAATCTGAGGCAGGGCAGGAGCAGATCATGCGCGACGGGCGCTTCCTGATCGCGGCGTAGTCTTGCGGCCCGGCCAACATCAGGAGCTTGTGTTGAACAGCGCGCTGCCAACATTCATTGCGAAAGCAATCCAATCCAGCCTTCGCTGCGTGCCGGCGCGCCTCTGCGTCGCACTTCTTTTTCTTGCGGCCATTGCGAACACAACACTCGCGCAGAGCAAGACCAGTCTCACCATTTCCGCCGCCGCCAGCCTGAAAGATGCGCTGGTCGAGGTGGAAGCGGCCTACCAGAAGAGCCAGCCGAATGTGGAGTTCAGCAATAACTTCGCAGGCTCGGGAACATTGGCCACCCAGATTGACCAGGGTGCACCGGTGGATGTCTTTCTTTCCGCCGCCGCAAGGCAGATGGACGATCTGGAAACCAAGAGCCTGCTCGCTCCCGGTTCGCGCCGGAATCTGCTGCGCAACACGCTGGTGCTGATTGCTCCGCTCGATTCAAAACTAAGCGACTTTAAGGGTCTCGTTGCAGGCGACGTCAAGATGATTGCTCTGGGTGATCCGGCCAGCGTTCCGGCAGGCCAATATGGCAGGCAGACATTGATTGCGCTTCATCTGTTGGACAAAGTCAGCACAAAGATCGTCTTTGCCAAGGATGTGCGCCAAGTGCTCACCTATGTTGAAACCGGCAATGCCGACGCGGGCCTGGTTTATGGCACCGACGCAAAATCTTCAAACAAAGTTCGAATCGTCGCGACGGCCCAGGAGTCGTCGCACGATCCGATTCTCTATCCCGCGGCTGTGGTCAAAGGTAGCCGCGATCAGGCAGCCGCGCTCAAGTTTGTCGACTTCCTTGGCAGCCCAGCCGCCTCGGCCGTCTTCGTCAGGTACGGATTTACAATAGCGACACCGTGACGCTGCCTTCCGATCTGTCGCCGCTGTATATCTCTCTTGCCACAACCTGCGCGGCCACGGTTGCAACCTTCTTTCTGGGCTTGTTCGCGGCGCTCTTCATGTACAGAATGCATGGCAGCCTGCGGGCGTGGATCGACGGCATCCTCACGCTGCCGCTGGTGCTTCCTCCCACGGTGGTTGGCTTCTTTCTGCTGGTGCTGCTGGGCCGCCGCAGTTTGATCGGCCATGCGCTCGGTGAGCTCGGATTCACCATTGTCTTCTCATGGCCTGCCACGGTGATTGCCGCAACCGTGGTGGCCTTTCCGCTCATGTATCGCACCACGCTAGGAGCATTTGAGCAGGTGAACCCCACGTTGCTGGATGCGGCACGCACGCTCGGTGCTTCCGAACCTGCCGTGTTTCGCCGTGTGCTGCTGCCGCTTGCCGGTCCGGGCGTGCTTGCAGGCACGGTGCTCGCTTTTGCGCGCGCTCTGGGGGAGTTCGGCGCCACGCTCATGCTGGCCGGCAACATTCCCGGCCGCACCCAGACCATGCCCATGGCCATTTTTTCCGCCGTGGAAGATGGCGACATGCGCCTCGCATTGCTGTGGGTCGGCCTTATAGTTGTTCTCTCGCTGGCCATCATTCGCCTGCTGAACTGGGAAGGCACGACGCGAGGGCCCGCGCGGAAGCAGATCAATTCAGCTCCAGTTGCTTTACTCCCAGGAGCCCTACCTCTGACCCAACCGATTATCCCGGCCGCCGCCGCGCTTGAAATGAGCGCCGAAAAGCGGTTGGAAAACTTCAATCTGAAAGTCGAATTGCGCGCCGTCAGGGGCGCGGTCGGTTTGCTCGGAGCCTCCGGTGCGGGCAAAACCATGACGCTGCGCATGATCGCCGGCATCGTCACGCCCGAATGCGGCCGCATCGTTCTCAATGGCCGTGTCCTCCTTGATCGTGCCACCGGTCAGAATGTGCCGGCCGCGCGTAGAAGAGTCGGCGTTGTCTTTCAGGATTACGCACTCTTCCCGCATAAAACCGTTGCCGAGAATGTTGGCTTCGGCCTCAGTGATCTGCCACGATCGGAGCAAAGGGCACGCGTTCAATCACAGCTTGAGCGCATGCGTATTGCTGAACTGGCCGACCGCTATCCCTCTGAGATCTCCGGCGGCCAGCGTCAGCGCACGGCCATTGCTCGGTGCCTTGCCATTGAGCCGGATGCGTTGCTCTTCGATGAGCCCTTTGCGGCTCTTGACCCGCACCTGCGCCGCCAGATGGAAGAACAGCTTCGCGAAGCCCTGGCCGATTATGGCGGCGCCGTGGTGTTTGTCACCCACGACATGGAAGAAGCCTTCCGGTTCTGCACTGACCTGCTGGTGCTCGACAGCGGTCGGGTGATCGCCAGCGGCCCGAAGCATCAGCTCTTCGAGCGCCCGCAGACTGTTGTTGCCGCGCGGCTCACCGGCTGCAAGAACATTGTTCCCGCGCGTCGCATTTCCGGCGATCGCATTGCCGTAGCTGCGTGGAACTGCGATTTGAAGACGGCGGTACCTGTGCCGGATGGGCTGACGCATCTCGGCATGCGCTCGCATCAGGTCATATTCGGGCCTGAATCGCGCGGCGAAAACAGCTTTCCCTGCTGGCTTGTCAGCACCAGTGAAGCCCCGCATGAGATGACGCTCTATCTGCATCTCCATACTCAGCCGCAACCCAGGGACAAGCCTCACTTGCAGGCAGATGTGCCGAAAGACCTTTGGCGAACACTGAACGCGCAGCCTCAACCATGGCGCATTCAGCTTGTACCGGAGCGGCTGCTCCTGCTTGAAGACGGAACTCTTTGAGCGGCTCGCGCGTATGCACAAGATAGGCTCCGAGCATCATTGCCGTAGCGCATTGTTGGCGCCTGGTGATACCGTTATCGCACGCGAGGTTTGAGTGACCACCGGATTGGATCATTCTGTTCTAGTCTTCGATATTGGAGGAAGCCACATATCTGCCGCACTTTGCCATGGTGGCGATTACAGGCTTGGTTCCGTTATCAGTGCTCCGCACGCATCCATTGCAACCGCTGACACTTTTGTGGATCTGCTGCACAGCCTTGGTACGAAGGTGGGAGCGCAAAGCGAAAACGCTTCAGGCGCGGCTCTGGCCATACCGGGGCCCTTTGACTACGCCACTGGCGTCAGCCACATGAAGCATAAGCTGCCCTACCTGTTCGGCGTAAATGTGCACGAGGCGTTGGCCGCGCGTTTCGGTTGGCAGCCCGGCCAGGTGTGCTCTCTCAACGATGCGGACGCCTTTCTGCTGGGCGAGATCGGGGCAGGCGCCGTGCGCGGCGTATCCCGCGCCGTAGGCCTTACGCTGGGCACCGGCATCGGTTCGGCCTTTGCCGTGGATGGCCATGTGATCACGGATGGCCCCGGTATTCCACCCGACGGCGAAATTTGGAATGTCCCCTACAAAGGCGGCATTGTTGAGGATCTAGTCTCCACGCGCGCCATTCAGGGTGCCTATCAGAAGCGCACCGGGAACCTGCGAGAAGTGGCCGAGATTGCCAAAGACGCGGAGCGTGATTCGGCTGCGGCGGAGGCGTTCAACGAATTTGGCCGCAACCTGGGCCAGGCGATGCGTGCCGTGCTCTATCCCTTTGCCCCTCGCGTCGTCGTGCTCGGCGGAGGTATCTCGCAATCGTCGCCGCTTTTCCTTTCAGCTACGCTGGCTGAGTTGCAAGGCCTCGACGTAGAATTGCGCATCTCCGAACTGCGCGACCATGCCGCGCTGGTGGGTGCGGGCGTGCGTTGGTTTGAAACGCACAATGGGGGCGAGCTTTCACCCTCCTCTAAAGATCAGTTGCAATCTGACCCCGTCCAGGGCCTTCTTATCACGGCTCCGGACTGAGAAAACGGCGATACGGCAGGCTGCTTCCAGACCTGCCGATGGCCTTACAAATTAGAAACCCCAGGATCTTCTCGGCCATGAAAAATCGCAGCAAAGATTCATTTCCACTTGCGTCCATAAATCCGGTTTGGCGCTTGTTGCCGCTGAGTGCGGCTTTTGTCTGCCTGGCATCGTTCCTGCCCCGGCCCGCAAACGCGCAATCGCTTCCCGCGGAAGCCTACGGGCCTTACAACGCGACGTTTCTAGTCGACGGCTCTGGGCTCAGCAAACCGCTCGCGCCGCCCTCCTCCATCGATCCGCGGACAGCGGGATTGTTGGACAGGTTGGGCATGGGCAACCGGCAGTCTGATGCGCACGAGGCGCTTCTCGCAGGCCGCGCCGCGTGGACGCTGGCCTTCTGGTTCCGGCCCTCGGAGCCGCTCGCCGGCACAGTTCTGCTAGCCGGCATTGGCGACCCAGGCGCGGAAGATGCGCGCTTCATCGGAGTCGAGGACGGACAGATCGGCTTGTGGCTGGGCCGGGGGCCGGGGACCAACCATCTGCTCGCATCTAAAATCGCGTTGGCGAAGTCCGAGTGGCATATCGCCGTCGCCGTGAGCGATGGGGATACCGTCACGCTTTATGCCGATGGAAACGAGGCAGCCTCGATTCCGCTGAATCAGGGTGCGGTTGCCGCGCGGCTGGAGATGGCGCCCGCAAGCGTAGCGGCGCTCAGAAGCAATCACTTCGGCGGACAGATTGCTGCGCTCAAAGTTTTTCGCGAGTCGCTTACTGCCGCGCAGATCAAGACCATCTATGCCGCGCCCCCGGACTTCGGCTTGCCCAATTACGAAGAGGCAACGCATCATTGGCCGGTACAAACTTCGAGCATGGTCGGCCTCACTGCCCCGCAGGATCCTTCAACACTGCCTCGCGGAAAGGGCGACGTCCAGAAGCCCACGGCCAAACCGCTGCCTCCGGCCACTGCCCGGCTTGAGCCCGTCGGCGATCGAAGGTGGCGCATTCGCGGTGGTTGGAAACTTGCCGCCGAGCCCGACATCAAGCCTCAAGGCATAGCCAAGGGCTCAGCGCTCTCCAAGCCCGGCGTTGCAACCACAGAGTGGCTCGCGGCCACAGTCCCTGGCACCGTGCTCACCACCATGATCGATCGCGGCCTCTATCCCGACCCCGATTACGGACTTAACAACCTTGCGATTCCTGAGAGCCTCGCTCATCAGGATTACTGGTACCGGGTTGCGTTTGCCGCTCCTGTGCAGGCCCGAGGACAGCACCTCACTCTCACCTTTGAAGGCGTGAACTATGCAGCAGAAGTCTGGCTGAATGGAAGCAGGCTTGGAAGCGTCACAGGCGCTTTCATTCGAGGCAACTTCGATGTGACTTCGCTGCTGAATGCGGAGAACGTGCTGGCCGTGCGCGTGAGTCCGCCGCCGCATCCGGGTGTCGCTCACGAGCAGTCCATCAAGGCCGGGCCCGGTGACAACGGCGGAATCCAGGTGATGGATGGTCCGACATTTTCCGCTACGGAGGGCTGGGACTGGATTCCGGGCATTCGCGACCGCAACACCGGCATCTGGCAGGACGTGACGCTTACCGCAACCGGCGTAGTGGAAGTGGGCGACCTGAACGTCATCACCACGTTGCCCAAGCCCGACCGCAGCGAAGCTGACATCGAAATTGAAGCGCCGCTCACGAACACTTCCAACACATCCGTCGAAGGTGACCTGACAGCAACATTCGACGATGTGAAGGTCACGAAACATGTGCGCCTTGAACCGGGCGACAGCGTTCAACGCCTCAAGCCAGCAGAATTTGCGCAACTCAAGGTGCAGCATCCAAGACTCTGGTGGCCCAACGGCTATGGCGATCCCGCGCTGCATACCCTGAAGGTCAGCTTTACAGTGGCCGGCAAGCTGAGCGCGCAGAACCAAATCGAATTCGGCATGCGCGAGCTTAGCTATGAGACATCTCTCTTCGACGCAACCGGGCATCTGCGCCGCGTGGAAGTGCTGCCCAGCCGCACGCACGATGAAGCGCTTCCTCTCATCAACGAGACGCACGAAGGCATCCGCCAGATCGACGACCAGACGCCCAATCTTGGCCAACCGGTGCCGGACTGGATGCGCCACGCATGGGTGCATTCGCTCGAACTAGGCGCGGAGGGCTCGCCTTCCATACGGCCTGTTGAAGGCGGATGGCCGGGCACCGACCTGGTTATCAAGGTCAACGGCGTGCGCATTGCCGCGCGCGGCGGCAATTGGGGCATGGACGATAGCCGCAAGCGCGTCAGCATCGAGCACCTCGAGCCCTACTTCCGTCTCCATCGCGATGCACACGTGAACATGATTCGTGACTGGATGGGTCAGGACAGCGAAGAGAACTTTTACGCGCTCGCCGACAAATACGGCCTGATGGTCTGGAACGATTTCTGGGAATCAACACAGGGATACAACATCGAGGCTCAGGATCCGGCGCTCTTCCTCCAGAATGCGCGTGACAGCATTCTTCGTTTCCGCCATCATCCGTCTATTGTAGTCTGGTGCGGTCGCAATGAAGGCGTGCCGCAACCCATCATCAACGAGGGACTGGCTAACCTGACGCGTACGCTCGATCACACCCGCTATTACACTGGCAGCTCCAACCAGGTGAACCTGCGCAACTCCGGCCCATACCAGTTGCAGACGCTCGACACCTACTACCGCATCAATCGCGGATTCAGTGTGGAACTTGGCGTCCCCAGCGTGCCCACGCTTGAGAGCATCGAGTCCTTCATCCCTGAGCCCGACCGCTGGCCTATCAGCGACACCTGGGCATATCACGACTGGCATCAAAGTGGAAACGGCGATGTCGCGCCCTTCATGGCACACCTGGAGACCGAGTTTGGCGCAGCCACCGGCCTGGAAGACTTCGAGCGCAAGGCGCAGATGATTGACTACGCCGCACACCGCGCCATCTTTGAGGGCTTCGCGGCTCACCTTTGGCAGCCCAACTCCGGCCGGATGATCTGGATGACGCAGCCCGCGTGGCCCAGCATGGAGTGGAACTTCCTCAGCTCCGATTACGACACGCAGTCGAGTTTCTATGGCACCCAGAAGGCCTGCGAGCCGGTTCATGCGCAGCTCAATCTTGCCGACAATTCGGTGGACCTCATCAATCTTGGGGACGCACGTTCCTTCAAAGTGCGGGTTCGCGTTGTTGGCCTT
The DNA here is from genome assembly GCA_049514915.1 of Occallatibacter sp. GTDB lineage: Bacteria > Acidobacteriota > Terriglobia > Terriglobales > Acidobacteriaceae > Telmatobacter. Next base: position 9,904 of record JBEKUP010000069.1, read on the forward strand.
GACGGCAAGGTACTGAGCGATCAGACCAACCAGATTGAGGCCGCCGCAAACAACCGCACCCCGGTGGGAAAGCCCGATCTGGATAAGCTGGCCGACGGGCACACCGTTCTTGTCGCATTGAAAGTGACCGATGCAGCCGGCGCGCCCATCAGCGATAACCTTTATTGGTGGGCCAAGGACGAAGCCAGCCTGCGCGAATTGAATGGCCTGCCACAGGCCACGCTGACCTCCTCTGCTACAGTTGCCACGGACGGCGCAGAACGCAAGGCGGTTGTGAAAATCGCGAACTCCGGCGCGATCCCGGCGCTGATGGTCAAGCTCACGCTCAAGGATGCCACCGCAGGCGCGCGCATCCTGCCTGCTTACTACAGCGAGAATTACGTATCGCTGTTGCCCGGCGAGGAGCGCACTATCACCGTCGAGTTCCCAGCCGGTCAGGGAAAAACCGCCATCGGTCTTCGCGGCTGGAATCTGGCAACGGGAACGATAAAGGTGGAATAGCCGGGAGCCACTTCCTGCAGCCTCGAAGTCGGTGGTTCATCTAAACTTCTGTCATGACCACTACCGCTCCGCACCCTCTACGCACGCTGGGCAACTCCGACCTTCACCTCACCCCCATCGGCTTCGGTGCGTGGGCCATTGGCGGCGGCAACTGGGAGTTCGCCTGGGGACCCCAGGACGACCAGGAATCCGTCGCCGCTATCCACTGCGCACTCGATGAAGGCATCAACTGGATCGACACGGCAGCCATCTACGGCCTTGGCCACTCGGAAGAAATCGTTGGCCACGCTTTGAAGAGCTTCTCCGGGCCCAGGCCGCTCGTTTTTACCAAGTGCTCCATGCGCTGGCACCCGGACCGCTCCATCTATCGTTCGCTGAAGGCCGCCTCGCTGGCGGAAGAACTGGAAGGCTCGTTGCGCCGCCTTGGCGTCGAAACCATCGATCTTTACCAGATCCACTGGCCTAATCCGGAGGAAGAGATCGAGGAGGGATGGGAGACGCTGTCGAGGTTCAGGGAGCAGGGCAAAATCCGCTGGATCGGCGTCTCCAATTTTTCTGTCGCACAGATGAAACGTGCCCAGCAGATCGCGCCTATCACCAGCCTTCAGCCGCCTTACTCCATGCTGCGCCGGGCCATTGAAGAAGAAGTTCTTCCTTACGCGGAGGACAATGGCATAGGCGTCATCAATTATTCGCCAATGGTTTCCGGCCTGCTCACCGGCTCAATGTCCGCTGAACGAGTGGCTGCTTTTCCGGCCGACGACTGGCGCCGCCGCGCTGTGGAATTCAGTGAGCCGCGCCTCAGCCGCAACCTGCGCCTTGTGGAGTTGTTGCGCGAAATTGGCAATGGTCATGGAGTCAGCCCCGGCGTGGTCGCCGTGAGCTGGACACTCCATCATCCGGCGATCACTGCCGCAATCGTGGGCGGACGCAGCGCAAGCCAGGTAACCGGACTGGCCCCCGCACTCAATTTCCGGCTGAGTGACGACGAATACAGTCGCATCAACGCCTTCCTGAATTCCAACCAAGGCTGAGCCGGGTCAGTTAAGCCCGGCAAAAAGCCCCGGCCGAAGCCGGGGCTTTTCTTGCTGCGGAGAGAGATTTGTCTTACATGGCTGCGACGAAGTCGGGGACAATGACGGCCGCGTGTTCCTGAAGCAACTGCGTCATGCGGGCTGCCATGCCGGTGTACATTGAGGCTGCCCGGAAAGCGTTCACGCGCACACCTTCGCTGGCCTGCGAAAAGGCATACTGGCCAAGGGCCATCAGCACGCACACGCGAATCTGCATGGCGTCGCTGCGGAGGGTCTCCAGAAGCACTCGGTCCACGTTGTCCGAATTTCGGCTGGCATATTCCGCCATTTCCATCATCACCCGGGCATTCTGGTACATGACCCACAGGCCGTTCGGGCCCTTCATGCGCTGCCAGGCATCTTCCGGCGACGCATCAAGGCCTTCTTTCCAAAGAAAATGATCGCTGAGTTCACGGGCGCTCCAATCGGGACGCAACCTGGCCAGCAGGGATTCCCAGGACTGGGCATTCCGCTTTCGAATGCCGTTTCGCCACCGGCCTAGGTACAAGGCAACGGCTCCGAGAGCCGCTAGTTCAAGGAGAAGAGTCATTTGTTATCCTCGTGCCGGGATTTAGTAACCACTCGGTCTTTCAAAGTACCGTAGCTGGCTATTTGTGTTCCTCCTACTTGTAGCAGAAAAAACTTCATTTGTTCACATAAATCTTACTGTTTTCGCTATTCGCAGAAAAAAAGAGTAATCAACAGGCCAATGAACTTTAGTAACCTGAAAAGCCGACGCCCAATCCGGAACGACTTTCTAGGTAACCTCCAGGCGATCCAGCATGCGGGAGCTACCTCTTCCCTGGCTTACGATCGATGGGCGTTGGTTCTGCAAGCGCGATGCGGGCGGTTCTCGCCGTGCCGGCCACCGCGAGCAGAAAGCTCTGCATCTGTGGCGTGAATTCGCGCCTCTCCGCCTCTTTTGTCGCAAACGAAAAAACCCAATAAACGATTGAAAGGATGTAGCTAATGGCTACAAATGCATTCAAATGGCGGTACTGATCTCCCAATCCCTGGTGGGAGTGGATGACGGTCACGGCGAGGCTCACAATGGAGTAAAAGCCAAGTCCTGTAGCCACTTGCAGCTCCCGATCACGCCATCCGATGGAAAGTAACTGGCTACATCCGGCCAGTACCAGGAAGAAAATCACTCGCAGAAACGAGGCAGTTTGCTGCACGTGCACCAGGTTTCGCCACACCGAGGGATAGTGGCTCAGGTCGCGAATTCCAGAGAATGGCCACACTGCCGCACCTGCGGCCACAATCAGCACAGCAACCACTATTAGCGTCTTGCGGGTCAGAGATGCCCTGATAGGCCGGAGGACGGACCATGCTAGTTCCACTAGAACACCGAACTCCAGGGCGGAGTCCACGACCGTCTCAATCAAATAGGTGGTCGTGTAAATTTGTGCATAATATTGCTGGACGATATAGTTCCCAGCGTCGCTGATCAAGCCCCACGCGCAAAGGATGCAAAACACGGGCAGTGTCCGCCACACGCGCCTGTACATGAGCAGCGCGACAATGGCTACCTCGGCCACAATTCCCGCAAACCAAAGTTGGTTGTCGTCCAGAGTCATTGTCAGCATTCCCACCGAATACATCGGCGCAATGATTCCGTTAGTTTACCAGCGAACTTCTGAAAATTTCTGAAATCGCATGGCGACCGACTGGCTTACGGCTCGCGGCAAGTACGCCGTCAAGAGACTGTCCTATTTACAGCCAGAATCCAGCTGAAGCAGGTTGCTGGATCCAAGGATCGGCGATTGACTCGGAGCTGCGTTACGCTATGCTGCCGCGGCCGGTCGTGGACGGAGGAATTGCAGTGGGCTGATCGGTGTATCAAGCCCGGCCACGCTGCAGTCGCCTGTGCATGGCGGAGGAATTGGGGGCAGCGGGCTGATTGGTGTGTCTAGCGTGGCTACGCTGCAGTCGCCTGTGCATGGCGGAGGAATTGGAGGTAGCGGGCTGATGGGTGTATCCAGCGCGGCAACGCTGCAGTCGCCTGTGCAAGGCGGGGGAATTGGGGGCAGCGGGCTGATGGGCGTATCCAGCGCGGCAACGCTGCAGTCGCCTGTGCATGGCGGAGGAATTGGAGGCAAAGGGCTGATCGGCGTATCGAGCGCGGCTACGCTGGTACTGCGAGTCGAAGGCGGAGCAATTTGGAGCAGCGGGCTGATCGGGGTCGCGAACGCGGAAGAGATTATGGTAGCGGCAAGAATGGCTCCAAAAATCACCGTGCAAATCATCGTGCAAGTGGACTTCATGAGAGTGCTCCTTTATAGGGCGAAATACATTGCAACGCAAGGGTAATCCAATTGGGGGGTATAGGCTACCACAAAAGTAACTAAACGGAAGAATTTTTGCCGCAACCGGTTTTTCACGGCCAGCCTGTTCTTTCTCTCTGTTTGTGGGTAACTTGCGTATTTTCTGGTGCATCCTGGAAGTGTGGAATTTCAGAACCGATAGAGCGGCTGATCGGACGGCGCGCGGGACGGGCTATGATAGGTCACCGGCAGCCGAATCCGGAGCTAAGCAACGCCTCAAGCAAGCAATCCTGACGGATCATTCGGCACGTGGGGCACAATCGACCAAGGGGGAAAGTCATTGATCCCAGAGCTGCGTACCCGGTTCAACGCCGGATTCACGCAACAGAGCTATGCGAAACTTCTGGCGGTCCAGGAACGACTCTGCGGGACAAAAGTGGATTTCCGCATCGCGGAGACGCCGATCTTTGTGCCGCTTGAACTCCTGAATGAGCTGGCGGAGGCCGGCCTGGAGCTGGCTGGCCGGCTTCTGGGGAATCCCACTTATCTGGCCGCAGCCCGCCTCGCCATTCCCACAGGATTTCGTGTTGCAAACGAGACGCCCCGTCCCCATTTCCTCACCGCCGATTTTGCTTTCGTGAAGGATCCTTCCGGCAAACTTGTCCCCAGGCTGGTCGAGATCCAGGCGTTTCCCTCGGTCTATGGGTACCAGGCGGCGCTCTGCTCGGGTTACCGCGAAGTATTTGGCCTCCAGGACGGGCTTGGCTGGTTCCTGGGGGGGCTCAACGAAACCAGTTACTGGGAGCTGCTTGGCCGGACCATCCTCGGCATGCACCAGCCTGAGAACGTCGTCCTTACCGAGCTCGATCCGCTGAACCAGAAGACCCTGCCTGACTTTCAAGCGACCGCGAGGCGCGTCGGAATAGCAGTGGTCGATATTCGCAGCCTGGTACCCATCGACAACAGGCTGCATTACCGCAACGCTAAAGACCGCCTGGTTCCCATCCATCGCATTTACAACCGCGCTATCGCCGACGAGCTCATGGCCCGTCATGTGCAGCTTCCGTTCGACTTCACTCATCCCTGGGATGTCGAGTGGGCAGGCCATCCGAACTGGTACTTTCTCATCAGCAAGTTCTCCATTCCCTGGCTGGCCGGTTCAGTCGCTGGAGGGGCCTCCGCGGGCCACGCAGTGATCCCTCCCGCCGTCTTCCTAAGTGACTTTCTCCTGGGTGATGGAAGGCAGCGGCTGGCCTCCGCTGGCGTCAGCCTTCCTGCTCGCACGAGTTCGGAGACAACCTACAGCGAACTGCTCCTCAAACCCCTGTTTTCCTTCGCCGGCAAGGGCATTCAGTTTGACCCAACCGAGGCGCAGCTCCAGGCCATTCCCGCAGACCAGCGGCAAGACTTTCTTCTCCAGCAGCGCATGCACTTTGTCCCCAACATCGAAACCCCGCGCGGGCTTACGCAAGCCGAAATCCGCATCCTCTACCTGTGGCCCGATGGCGGAGACCTCACCCCTGCCATTTCCCTGGTTCGCCTGGGCCGCGGAAAGATGATGGGAGTCGATCACAACAGGAATCAGGAATGGGTGGGCGCCTCGGCGGCATTCTTTCCCACGGCGGAGTCGCCTGGCTAGTGCATATTTGGTCCGTTTTCACAAAACTTTAGTGCCATGTATTAAGCTTGAAAAGTCGGCTACAGTTTGCGTAGTATCGGGTTCAGTAATTTATGCAGCCTCAAAAGGACTCTAAGGTGGCGGTTACGCCGCACTCCGCTCAAGCGGACCCTTTGGCGTTAGCGCAAGAAGTTCGTTGCGCTGTTCGCTTTCCGCTCACATTGCCGCTTTCGCTTTCCACGGACGAAGCAGAGTTTGCCGGCCGTTCCATCGATGTCTCGTCCACCGGTATCCTTTTTGAACTGGACCGCCATTTGCCGGTCGGCCTCCCGGTTCGATTTGCGCTCCGGATGCCCCGTAAGGTGCATGGCACGTCCCGAGATGTGCTAGTTCATTGTGTCGGACGTGTGGTACGCTGCTCTTTAGACCAAACTCAATACCTGGCTGCGGCCACAATCGACGAGTATCGACTTGCGGAGCAGTGATGGCCGGGTTTGGATTGGCAGCCAGCCAACTATGGATTTCTTGGACGATCCAGCAGAAACCGAAATACCTGAAGTGCCTGTAAAGCCGGGCACCATCCGCATCATTCTTGCGGATTCGCAGGCAATCTACCGTGTCGGCATCCGCAAGGTTTTCGGCTTGGAGGATGACCTGCGCGTGGTGGCCCAGGCTGATTCGATCGATAATCTGCGTTCAGCGGTTGAGCGCTTTCCCACCGACATTGTTCTGATGGAAGGCAGCCTGCTCAACGGTACCGCCAATGTCATTCCCGACCTGTTGCGGATTGCCCCCGATGTCCGGTTGATTGTGCAGGCCGTCTCGTCGGACGAGAACCACACGGTGGAACTCTACCGCCGGGGTGTGCGCGGCATCATCTCGCGTTCCATCTCACCGGACCTGCTTGTGCGGTGTGTGCGCAGAATTGCCGCCGGCGAAACCTGGATCGATAATCAATCGGTGAACTGGGTCATTGAGGCCTATCGCGCCCAGGCTGCGGCTCTGGTCACGCCGCGAACCCAGCCCCGCCTCTCGCCCAAAGAGCTGGCCATTATCACCTGCATTACCCAGGGAAAACGCAATAAGGAGATTGCCTTCCAGTTGGGTACCACGGAGCAGGTCATCAAGAACTATCTGCGCAAGATCTATGACAAGCTGGGTGTGAGCGACCGGCTCGAGCTGGCCCTCTACTGCCTGCACAACAAGATCATTCAGACCGACGCGGACGAGGAACAGGTCGCCAAGAAAGTCATCGAGCGGTAAACAACTTCGGAACTTTCTGCACCCGGGCCCCGTCGAAATCACCTGCAAATTCAGGACACAGATGCTCCACTTGCGCCGCTTGCCGCGCTTGTCTCATTGTGATTACCTGAGCAACTGACCGGCGCCTGCGGATCTCCGCAGCGCTTTCTCGCCAATTCCAGCAGCCGGATCAATTCTGTCAGTTCCTCGCGATTCAGGTGTCCAAGCAGTTCGCCGGGAACTGCAAGAATCACCGGATCCATCTCCTTCAACAGCACCAGGCCGGCTTTTGAGATGTGCGTCCACACCACTCGCCGGTCTTCCTTGTCCCGCTCCTGCCTTATCAACTTCAACGCCTTCATCCGGGCCATCAACCGCGTGATGTCAGGTTCGGCGGTAATCATCCGGTGCCCGATCGCCGAGCAGGTAAGCCCGTGCGGCTGCGCGCCTCTCAGAATGCGCAATACGTTGTACTGCGTGGACGTCACGCCCCATTTGCGGGTTTTCAAGTGGAATGCACGGTGAAGATAATCGGAAGTGCGCATCAGGTTGAGTAGAGCTTCCTCCTCAACGCTGGCAAAAGGGGGTTCCTGAACGATTTCGAGTTTCAGACTTGTCATCCACAGTCCCCCTTGTTGTTGCCTTGCCCTGCAATTGCATTCTCACTGCAGCGTCAAGATTCGCCCTTACAAGCGGAATGAAGTCAGCTCTCCCTGCCTTCATTCCGCCAGATACGCGCTACTGTTTAATAACGTCGAGATCCAGAGTCAGATTGATTTCGTCCCCTACCGCGGCTGTGGGGAAGTTGGCTCCAATACCAAACGCTGTGCGGCTGATGGTGGCAGTGGCGGAAAAACCGGCGTGCGGCTTATGGTCCATGCCCTCTACGGGCCCCTTGGGTCCTTCCACTGCAAGAACCACGGGCTTGGTGATGCCGTGCAACGTAAGATTGCCTGTAACTTTCAGGTTGCTGCCGTCCCTGGCTACGCTGGTGCTGCTGAAGGTGGCCGTGGGGAACTTGGCGACGTCGAAGAAGGCATCGGTCTTGAGATGGTTGTCCCGAGCAGACTGGCCAGTGTCGACTGTTGAGACGTCGATGGTGGCCGAGACCGCTGATTTGGTGATGTCCGCATCGTTAAAAGCAATGGTTGCAGCTACTTTGCCAAAGCTACCGTGCACCTTGGAGATGCCCAAGTGGGTGACGCTGAAGCCGATGTCGCTGTGGGCCTGGTCGGAGACCCAGGTGGAGGTTTGCGCCATGGCCAGGGGAGCCGCGAGCGCCAGAATGCCAGATACCAGTGCCAATCTCTTCATCGATTCATTTCCTTTCGGTGCCGGGCTGTTAAGCCACTGTGTGTTGAATCCTTAGCGGGGTGCGCGGGTGCAGGGAACCCAGGGGAGCGCGCCGCGCAGAATGATCCGTATGTCCATCTGACGCGCGAGCCTATTTATTCGTTGCAACAAATATAAGAGAAGCCAACAGCCGACAGCTGCAGCGAGCAGTGAAACAAGTGCGCATCCTCAAGCTTCAAAATGGCTGCTTAAAGGGTTGTTCTACATAGCTGAAAAGGCTGCTTAGGTGGTTACAAAACATGCGAAAAGGCTGCTCAAGTGGTTGCATTTCGCGTCGACATGAACCTTGCGGGCAGCCTTTTCGATGTGTTTCGGTTGCAGAGAATTGAACTAAACGAACGAAAGGGTTGTTTAGAATTGACCGCTTTTTTGCAATTTGCGCTGATTTTGTGCGAGATACTGGCGCAAATTGTTGATGCTGTGTGATTTATTGTGGTTTTATTTACTGTGCAGTTGCGCTCGAAAAGGGGTTCTTTCTCCCGAGTTGGCCGTGTCCGTAGCGCGAACTACGGCTGGCTGCTGGTGGGCACAAGCAAGAACCACGCCCGTCGCTGGCGCCAAGTGAAGGGCAACCGCGTGAAGGCTCGCCAGCATCACCCATGCCGCGCTGAATCATCCGGAAGCTCACCGGGCGCATGAGCGGGCTTCAGGGATTTTCTGATTCGGCGCTAATCAATAAAGTAGCCGATCCTGGTAAGGACGCTTTCACTGAGCTCCACACCCAACAGCCGTGCACCAATAGGAGTGCACATCTTGCCTTCAAACCTCTCGAGGACGGTGGCCGGCAGGCTGGTCTCTTTCCGAAGCAACCGCATCAACGACTCATTATCGGTTGGGAACTCGTACTCGCCGGGTACACCGCAAGCCGGGCGAATGGTGAGCGAGAGCGGAATCTTGCCGTTGCTCGACGTGGGGCGATCGGAAGTATGAGTGATGAGGTTTACTCGCATGCGGGAATATTCCCACCGGAATGAGCTTCGATATGTGACGCTAATCACATGGCAGGCGTCCCGTCACCGTTTTGGGCCGCGCATTCCGGAATCGAACAAGTGAGAAGATCAGCCGCGCGACGCATCACAGGGGATGCAGGCATTCTGATATGCTGCCGCCTATGCCATCCACCGTCATCGGTCACTTCCAAAGGCTGACCCGCCCGCAGCGCCATACTTTCGTGGCCGCTTTCCTGGGCTGGACGATGGATTCGCTCGACTTCTTCATCCTCATCTTCTGCGTGCCGGCCATTGCAACAGAGTTCCACACCAAGCCCTCGGCCGTGCTCGGCGCGGTGTTCCTGACGCAGGCCTTCCGACCACTGGGCGCGATTGTCTTCGGCATGCTGGCTGATCGCTTCGGACGCCGTCCAGTGCTGATGGCGAACATTCTCAGCTTCTCCGCAATCGAACTGGCCTGCGCGTTTGCGCCGTCCCTTGGGGCGCTGCTGGCGTTGCGGGCGCTGTTCGGGCTGGCCATGGGTGGGGAGTGGGGTGTTGGTGCGGCGCTGGTATTTGAGACGTTGCCCAAAGAAGGCCGCGGCACCTTCTCCGGCATTTTGCAGGAGGGCTATGCCATGGGGTCGATTCTTGCCTCGGCCGCGTTCGCCGTCTTCTTCCATGGATTTGCGTTCGCTGGCTTCGTCGTCCCCGGCATTGGCTGGCGCGGGCTTTTCATTCTGGGCGCCATGCCGGCGCTGCTGGTGTTCTATGTGCAGGCGCGCGTGGAGGAGTCCCCGGTCTGGCTGGCAGGCACAAAACTGCGGCGGAAGGGAATTGCCGAAGCAGCCGGCACCGACTTGCCGAAGCCCGCGAAGCTCATCCATTTTCTGCCTACGTTTCTGTTTCTCATCCTGCTGATGACTGCCTTCATGAGCTTTTCCCACGGCACGCAGGACCTCTATCCCACCTTCCTGACCGTCTTTGCCAAGCTGCCTCCGTCGACTGTGGGTTTCATCGGCGTGCTCTATGGGTTCGGCTCCATCGCCGGAGGATTTGTGTTCGGCACGTTGTCTGAGAAATGGGGGCGCAAGAAGGCCATCATCACCGCGGCGTTGCTGGCGATTCCCGTGATTCCGCTTTATGCGTACGGGCACAACGCGTGGACGCTGGGTGCCGGCGCGGTGCTGATGCAGTTTATGGTGCAGGGTGCGTGGGGCGTGGTGCCGGCGTATCTTACGGAGCTTTCGCCGGCACCGGTGCGGGCTACTGCGCCGGGGCTGGCTTATCAGTTAGGCGGGCTGGTGACGTCGTGGAATGGCAAGGGGCAGGCGCTGGCGGCGGAACGATGGGGTAATTATCCGGCAGTGCTGGCGGTGACGGTGGTGGTGGTGGCGCTGACGTTGTCTGCGCTGGCGTTGCTGGGGCGCGAGGCCAAGGGCGAGGATATGTCGGCGGTCTGAGATTCGAGGATGTTAAGTAACCGGTATTTGATGGTTTGCGGGTAATCCAAGAATGACACGCTAAAGGCTATCTCGGCATGCCATTTCCGCAATACCTGTCCGCAGACTTTCAGGACATCACTTGCGCGTCGAAGTGAATAACGTGCCAACCGGACTGGTCGAAAACTGCATGGTAGACACCTCCCGCCATGCACAAGCTCGCGCAGACATACCCTCCATCGATCTCCGCCTCCGTTTCGCTTTTCCAACGGACCGCTTCGAGATCGAAGATGACGGACGCCCTCTTTGTCTTCTTATCGATTACAGTCATCAAAGGAAGGCCTCTTTCCCGATGCTTTTTGCAAGCAGACGCGGGCTTGACTCTCGGAGATTGAAGATGTCTTAGAAGGGCTCCGTCCGCATCTCGATTATTTATCTTCACGCAATAAGAATCTGCTGTAAGGTCCCAGGACTTGATTTGATAAAGGACTACAGCCTCGTAAACGTCGGCTGATTTATCGGGCGGCAAGGGCTGCGCCGCTTGCGGCAGAGCAAGCATTACGGTCGCGAGTGCGAAGGCCAGGGATAAATCTCGGACCAAGACGTTTTTCATAAAGGCACTCTACGCTTACCGACGTCAATTCTGCAACGCCTTCAGGAACACCTCCCGTCACCGGCTACCGAAGAAACTCTCGATCTCTTGCATTCCGGTTTTATTGCCGGCAATCCGGACCTTATTTCCCATTCCGGGTTATTTCGGGGTGATCGGTCATCCGAACAGGCCGCACGAGAACCACGTCACAAAACAATAAGAGCGATGTCACAAAAGCCGAGCACTCCCCACTAACAGTTAACGAATTGTCTTCGAGCGCAAGCGCCGTGGCCGGCCTCGCTCAAGAATTCCGCGGGACAACAGAACCCAATTTAAGGAGTGCTCCCCATGAGTTACAGCCTTCATATTGCTCGTACTGACGATTGGATGGATGCGGCGAAGTTGCCTATTGTGAGAAGAGAAGTGGTCAATCTTGTTGAGGCTGATCGGGAGCTGAGCTGGTCGACGACAGAGTATGTGGATTTGCGGCAGAAGAACGGCACAATCATTCGGTTGCCCTACATTAAATGGAATGGCACGTCGTGCTTTCTCTGGAGGCTGGATCAAATTCTGTGCAGGAATCCCGACGAGGCGCAGACGGCAAAGATGGTCCGCATCGCGGAGAAACTCGGCGCGATAGTGGTTGGCGATCACGGCGAGCGGTACACGCTACGGCGCACGCTTTTTGGCAGGCGCAGAGTGCACTTAATTCAGCCTGCGGCTGAAACGCTGTCTTTGCAGTCAGCGTCATAACGCGCGCGAGAGTTTACTTTCCAAAACGGAAGATAGAGCAACAGAAAAACGCCGCAGGCAACAAACTCGGTGGCCGCGAGATACCAGGGCCATGGCCCCAGCGCATCCAGCAGGGAAGTGTTGGGAGGCTTGGCCCGCAGGTACATGTAGTCGGTCTTAAATGCGTAATCGAAGGTGCCTACGCAGGCAGCGAACAGGTTGACGGCGACCATGGCGCGGAGCACCGATCCAGAGCGCGGCCTGGCCAGGCCCGACCATGCCAGGAAGAGCACACCGGCCACAATCAGTCCGTGATCGACAAAGAACTGAATAGTGGAAAAGGACGGAAAGTTCTCCCACAAGTTGGGCGTGAGCAGCGCCATGGATGCTCCAGCCAGCGCGCCGTAATATGCCAGGTCGAAGACCGTTTCATTCAGTGTGAATAGCGCCAGGATCACCAGGCAGAGCGATGCATCGCAGAGCTCAAGCGGCAGATGATCGGGGAACGTGAGCTGGCCGCGGGCAATCAGGACCGCGTAGTAGATGGTCGAATCAAGCAGGATGAAGCAGGCGAGGGCGATTCGCGGCACGCGTGAGGCTGGCGCCAGTTTTCTCTGCGCGTAGGCAAGCAGTCCGGCGAGCAGTGGGACTGAAGCGAGGATGGCGAGGTGCGTTGGGCCGAAGAGCTGGAAATTGGTCGTCATGCAGTCCTCAGGGTTGTTGCATCTGCACAGTTTGCGGCTGTGTCTCTGAGCGTAAGGTTGCATGCGATTTTAGTTTGAAAGCCTAATACAGTTTCGCGAGTGTCTGAATGCCGCGGGGTATCGGGATCGCGGCTCAGTTCGCCGCGCCCGGTTCAATGTTCAATACACTTTGCGAAAACTCAATGTCAATCCAGAATGCTCAGATAGGACCGCCAAGACCCCACGGCCTCTCGATACTCGCCGGCCATGGTCTTGACGATTTGCGCAATGTGGCCGAGGTCGTGGACGACCCACGCGGCGAGCAGTTCACGCATCGTGACGCGGCCCTGCTCGGGGTGGACGCCGTGGAGGATGAGCTGTTTGTCGCCCACGTGAAGGTCGCTCAGGGCCTGCAGGCACTCCCGACGCGAGACTGCGAACAAATCGAGCAGCTGGCCAACGTCGTTGTTGGCAGTCAGCTCGTGAAAGCCAAACCGGTCGAAGGGCACGAATGTGCGCGATTCGCCGTGCTCCAGAATCATGCGGACACGCGGAATCCAGTCGGTTTTTTCGGCGTGGATCAGGTGCCCAAGCACATCTATAGGGCTGAAGGCGTCCGGCGCTTTCCGCGCGGTGAGCCACGAGGGGGATTGGTTCCGCATTAGTGCATCGAGCACCGCGGGTGTGCCGGCCAGCATGGCTGTTGCCTGGTTCAACTCAAACTGCATGGTGCCGCCTCCCGGCCAACAAAAATCAACCAACTGCCTACTGGAGCTCTACCAGCTTAATGCGCCACGTTTGCGTTCGCCACCCTATTCATCGTCTGTTCATGTTGTTTACCACGAAATCGCCATTGTGTTCCACGCTGCGCAGGGGAAAGATATCACGGTGGGTGGCGCGGACAGGCCGGCGGTACGTCTAATCCATATTGGGACGGACTGGGATGGGTAGTTCGCGGATGCCTCCGGCCCGTAACAAGTGTGATGCATGTTACGAAATTTGCACACTGGTAACATGCGATGATGCATTATCAGGAATACGGGAGAATTGGCTGTGCCGCGCATTCACTTTCAACAACAACTCGCCGAACTGAAGGACAAGCTGCTGGCCATGGCTGCGCTGGCGCAGCAGGCAGTGGAGTCCGCGGTGGACGCGTATCTGCAGCGCGACAGGGGGCTCTGCCAGTATGTGAAGCAGAATGAGGCGGCTATCAACAGCGCCCAGCGCGAACTGGACGAGATGGCCTATGAGCTGCTGGCCAAGGAACAACCCATGGCCATCGATTTGCGCTTTATTCTCGCCGTCATCAAAATTAACGGAGATCTCGAGCGCATCGGCGACCAATCCATGGGCGTGGTCCGCCGCACCAAGGAGATTCTGAATGCAGAAGAAGTCGATTTGCCGGTTGACTTTGCGGCGATGGGTGAGTTTGCCGGACGCATGATCCGCTCCGCCGTGCAAGCGCTGCTGGATGGCGATGCCCGCCTGGCCGATAGCGTGCGCGAAATGGACGACGAGATCGACCGCATGAACCGGCGCGCGCATAACGACCTGCTGAAGATGATCCAGGACAACCCGCGCTTTACACAGCAGGCCATGAACGGCATCCTGGTCTCGCGCAATCTGGAGCGGATTGCCGACCACGCTTCGAATATCGCTACCGATGTCATTTTCTGGGTGCGCGGCGCCGATGTGCGCCACCAGCTCAGCATGTCGATGGACTAATTCTTCCGCGCAATAAAATGTCCAGGTCTCCGTAGAGGAAACCTGGACATTTTTTTTGCACCGGCGATCGTTCTCGCCGTTCAATCAGACATCTACCGCGTGGCCTCATACAGGAACCACGCGCGCCGTTCCGCCTGATCAATCCAAACCTCAATCAGGCTGGTTGTGGCGAAATCGCTGGCCTTGCTGGCCACCTCGTGCGCCGAGCGCAGGCTGTCCACCAGAGACTTGTTGTCGCCGTGGAGTTCCAGTAGCATGTCCCGCGCGGGCACAAACTCCTGGTCGTTGTCGGTGATGCGCTGCAGCTTGGCGATGTGCCCGATGGAGCGGATGGTGGTTCCGCCAATCTTGCGCACCCGTTCGGCGATATCGTCGCTGATGCCAAAAATCTGGTCGGCGTGTTCGTCCAGCAGCAGATGGTAGTCGCGGAAGTGCGGACCGCTCATGTGCCAGTGGAAGTTCTTGGTCTTCAGGTAGAGAGCAAATACATCGGCCGCCAGCGCGTTCAGCACACTGGACAGGTTCTTAATCTGTTCCGCATCGAAGCCATCTGGAACGTTGGTTTTGGCTGCCTTCGATTCCGTGTGGGTATGTGTCGACATAGGGGAAACTCCTTGGGCGTGGGCCTGCGCTCCGGCGTCCGGAATCGAACGCGTCTCAAGCCTGTCTCACGCATACAGCGTAGGATGCCCGGCAGTGGGCATTGGTTCCTTTTTTGGATGCTTGCGAGGAATTTCATACTGCGCGGAATTCGTGCGCAGGTCAGGCAACCACCATGCTGGCGGCGTCTCCAGCGTTGCGCAGCGGAGTCTCGGCCGATACCAGCGCGGCCACATCCGCCGGCGTAGCAGCAACCGCGTCCGCCTGCGCACACTCATCCGGCGGGCCATAGCCCCACCCCGCAGCCAAACAGCGGACACCGTTGGCGCGGGCGGCCCGGATATCGAAGATGCGGTCGCCGATCATCCATGCGTTCTCCGGTTCCAGTGAGTTCTCCAGCAGCAGTCGGCCCAGCAAGTCCTCCTTGCTGTGGCTGGCATACTCCGCCTTGTCTCCACAAATTGCCGTGAAACGGCCGGACAGCCCGAAGAGATCCAGAATCCTCACCGCAAAGTGCTGTTGCTTTGAGGTGCACACATAGAGGGAAAATCCGCGTTGCTGCAACTCAGCCAGCATCTCAGCCACCCCGGCGTAAACGGAGTTGTTCTTCCAGCCTTCACGGTCGTAGCAGCCGCGATAGTCGCGCGCCAGGGCGGCACGGTCTTCATCGGTCCCTTCGGGGAGCAGATCCTCGGTCCACTCTTCCACAGGCGGCCCCACAAAGCGTTCCAGGGGACCTCCAGCGTCGATGCGCCACGCGTCCAGCACCTTCCGCAGGCAGCCCACAATCCCCGGCATGGAGTCCGTAAGCGTTCCATCCAGGTCGAAGATCAGGGCCGGTAGGGTTTGAGGCATGCTTTGAGTTTCGCAGAAGGCTCCGCGAAGGTCCAAACGCAGAACAGGCGCCATCCAGGAGGATGAGCGCCCGTTTGTGTCCGCAGCCCGGAGAGGAGCTTAGACCCTGACCTATATATTACCGATTGGACCATCCATTGAACAGCTTCATCATGATGGATGGAACAGTTTAATCATGATGGAGGGAAACAACGACAAGGCCCCGGAAGCGCCCCGTCTAAACTTTCACCGCCGGATGCGTCGCATAGTGCAACAGAACGGCCACCGCGCAGCTGGTAAGCCGCGTCTCGGCCGAATCCGCACGGCTGGTCAGGATGGTCGGCACGCGCGCACCCAGAACGATTCCGGCCAGTTGCGCCCCGCCCAGATATTCCAGTTGTTTGGCCAACATGTTCCCGCTTTCGAGATCCGGAACGACGAGAATGTCGGCTTGTCCCGTAACCGGAGATACCAGGTTCTTGATGGCCGCGGCCTTGGTACTGACTGCCGTATCAAAGGCCAGAGGTCCATCAAGAATGCCGCCGGTAATCTGCCCTCGATCGGCCATCTTGCAAAGCGCCGCCGCGTCGAGCGTCGACTTGATCTTGGGATTGACTGTCTCCACCGCCGAGAGCAGCGCCACCT
>JBEKUP010000070.1:0-25792 GCA_049514915.1 Occallatibacter sp.
GTGCCGTCCGATTCGTCGGCATATCCGTGCGAACTTCCCAGAGCCCGCCTCCCAGCGGACGGCAAAGCAGCATACCCACTGGCCACCGCCATTGCGCACGCAACAAGTCTTTTCCTATCGCATGCCGTTCGGCCTCAGGCAGGTGCTGCAACCACTCCCTTACCGGCTCCGCGTCTCGCTCCGGCCGATAAAAGACCAGCGGTATTTTATGCGGCTGCGAGCCTTCCGCCATCCTGCACCTTATCTAGTACAACTGTACCTTAATAAATATGTACACTGGGGGCAAACGCGAAATCTGCGGTCGCCGACGGCCAACCCCTCACCATGGACTACCGACCCATCTCATAAAATAGCCATAAAGCCGAATCCGGCAGCATGAGACCCGCACCAAAGCGCGTCGAACGTCTTCAGAGACCCGACGTCCTTGGCTTATGAGATGGGTTCTTCGCCCCGAAGGGCGCCCGCATTCATCCCATCGCCATCATCATTCACGGCGGCGGCAGCAAGGCCGGCAGCGAAGCCTACGTAGCCGACTTCCTCGCTCCGGCGGGCTAGGCGATCTTCTCCGTCAACCATCGCCTCGCGCCCAAATGTCACTGATCCCCGCCCCTACCGTCAGTGGCCATCTCATCCGCCTGCGGTCTTAACTGTCATCTGTAATCTGTAACCTGTCTTGCGCGAAACCACACAGCAAACAAAATCAAAATAACTTACGCATTATCAATCAGTTAAGCCACTATCTCGTGCAAAATGAACGCATTTTTCAAAAAACGAGTTCAATTCTAAGCAACCCTTTACTTCGTTTAGTTCAATTCTCTGCAACCGAAACACATCAAAAAGGCTGCCCGCAAGGTTCATGTCGACGCGAAAGACAACCACTTGAGCAGCCATTTCGCATGTTTTGTAACCAGACAAGCCACCTTTTCAGCTATGTAGAACAACCCTATAAGCAGCCATTTGATCCCTGAAAACTGATTCGATTCACCCAGTTCAATTCACACCAAAACCGGCGTCCCTGCCACTCCCGCCATTCCAAATATCCGCCGGTACCGCTCCACTTCGCTCGCCGGACCCATCGCCTTCGCGTAGTTGTCTGAAAGCTTTACCGCCGGCCGGCCTTCCACTTCCGTAAGCTTGCAGACCAGGCTCACCGGGTCAAACGCCTCTCCCCCCAGCGGGTTGCAGTTCCTGAAGTCGTTGGTCAGGTACGTGCCCCAACCCGAACTGAACCGAATCCGCCGATCCGGAATCCACTTCCGTTCGTCCTCAAAGTCCCGCGCACTCTGAAAATCCGCCGGCGTCGCTCCGTTCCGCATCCTGCCGCCAAAATACGCATGGAGCCCAAGAATCTGCCCTACATCCAGCGCATCCGACGCAATCAGCCGCTTCTGCCGCGCATCGCGTCCTTGCCCTTCAAGCCACGTTATGTATTCGTCGCCTGCTACATATGGGTCCTTGCTGTCAATGCGCTGCCCTGTCCAGTTCGCCACCCACTTCGGCGCATGCTCCAGAAACTGCGTTGTCCCAAACGTATCCGGTAGCAGAATCAGCAGCTCGCCCTGGTACGTCTGCTGCCACAACTCCAGCAGCCGGTACTGTGCCGTTCGCAATTCCTCGTCGCTCTCCGCCAGCGCCGCCAGCGCCATCGGCAGCTCGTGTGCATTGGTGCCAATCGCCTCCAGGTCATGCTTGTACGCCAGGTAGGTATTCGAGCTGCCCGCAAAGCTCGCGCCCAGCACGTCGCTCATCGCCTTCACCACGTACTCATGCCACAGAAAGCTGTGCCGCCTCCGTGTCCCAAAGTCGCTCACGTTCAATCGGGGAACACCGCGCAACCGCTCCATCTTTTCCCACAGCCGCGTCTTGGCCCGCGCGTAAAGAATGTCCAGCTCAAATTCGCTGAGCCTCTTCAGGCTCGCTCGCGTCTTCAGCTCATCAATCGCTGACAGCGCATAAATCTCCCACATCGTCGTTTCGGTCCACAACCCCGAAAACGTCAACGACAACTGCCCATCCCGCTCTGACAATTCGTACTCCGAAAGCTGAAAATCCCGATCCAGCCATTCCAGAAACGCCGGCTCAAACATCCCCCTCTTCCCATAGAACGTATTGCCAGCCAGCCAGATCAGCTCGGACTTGTGAAACCGCAGCTTCCGCGTCGCCTCCAGCTGTTCGTTCAACTGCTCCACACCGATCATGTCGCCAAGACGCACGGAAGTCGTGCGATTCATCAGCATAAACGTGGCACGGGTTGTTCTGAAATGCTTCCAGATAAACTGCAGCATCAGCAGCTTGTAGAAATCTGTATCAAGAAGCGATCGCGTAATCGGATCCAGCTCCCAGTTATGATCGTGCGCCCGCCGTGCAATATTGATAATCACAATGGCTTTACTTTATCGCAGTGCAGCCGGGTCGCTCGCTGCTTTCTCCAGCTTGGCTCCCCGTTCTCCAGCTACCGCTCTTATCCGGTCAAACTCGGCGTCTTGCAGGGCTTCAGTCATTCCTCCCGGAATCAGCAATGCCTGTCCGGGGTTCCATATGAAAACGGTTCCCGGGGGATACATGCCAAACCTCGTCTTCAACTGTTCCTCGGTAAGATTGTTGGCTTGCTGCATTGAAAAGGTTACATCGCCATTGGAATCCCACGTGGGCTCGATTGTGATGGGTCGTTCGGCTAATGCTTTCAGCAGGTACGCTACCTGTTGCTTTTCACCCGCGGTTAGCGCAAGACTTTCAAGCCGCGCCAGCTCCTGTGTTGTGCAAAGCCATCCGTTTCCCCTTCCAATCGCGCCAACCAGGTTCTGTTCAAGACTCTTTGCATCGGAGCCGGGACCACCGAGTTCGGGGGCTGTTCGTAATTCATCCACCTTGCCTAACCACTCTTGATGCAATCGCTCCAGCCGCTCGAACAGCGCATTCTTTGCGGCCCGCGTACCCCACTGCCCAAGCGACAATGCCGCATCCAACTGCACTTCGGGGACCTCGTCATCCAAAGCTTCAATCGCTACTTCCTGCACCTGGGGGATTTGATCTCCGATTTGTTGCAGCAACTGGCGATAACACCATCTATCTTTTCGAAGTCCAAGAGCTGCCTTCACCTGCTGCGCCCCGTAAACAGGTGAAACCCGCAAGAAGTATCGCAGCATCTTCGCCTGCTCATCGCATGCCGGATTCTCAAAACTCGCCTCGAATGCGGACTGAATCGTCGTTAACATCTCCGGTCCGGCATAGCGATCCAGTAATTCGAAATCTACTTGCCGGCCCGAGTGATAGCCAATTCGTTCTACCGCCTGCGGAACGCTCCTCGCAATCTCTTCGGGTGCAAGTAAACGAATGTTCCCAAGACTCGGTCCGAAGAGAGGATTCTCGAGATCACGCGCAATGAGCGACCGCCCTTCGATCGGATCCATCTCACAAATATGTCTCAATGCCGCATCGCGCATTTGAGTTGTAATCGTACGCGATGGGGTCGGAGACCCCGCAAGAATGCTGCGCAGTATGGGCAGCATCTCCGGTCCCCCTATCGATTTCCACCGATTGGACAGCAGGTCTTCCTGCGCCGCTGAGGGCAGATCCTTCCACGAGGCAATCAACAACGGCTTTAGACTTTGGATCAGCGAAGGATCGTTATCCCCACTCGTCAACACGGTGTTCAATGTCACCGCGCGAGCAAGTCCGGTCTTCCGTGGCAGCGCCGACACGACCTCGCCAATTGCTGCTCTCGTTAAGACTGCTCTCTTGTCAAACTGCTGTTTCCAGAAGTTACCCAAAACATCAGGTCGCGCCCCATCGCCTGGCGACGGAGGCTCTGCATGCTCCCCATCCTGTTCCAGCTCGACCAGTGTTTCCAGAAACCGGCTGCTGACCGCCTGCTCGGATGCAGCAATCTCCTTATGCATCGATTCAAGGGCAATCTGTGGGTACGACGATTCATACAGCCCGTTGCTCAGCTCGTCTCCAATTAAAGAGTTCTCGCTGGGTGCTCCAAGCATCTTTGCCAATTGCCGAACGGATTCCTTTGTATCAAGAAATCGCAATACTTCCGCAGCATGCTTTGCATCGTCCGGTTTAGGCGTGCCGCTGAGAACCTCAGCCGCGCCCAGTGCCTGCTCGTGCTGCCACGAAGGGGAAGCGGTCTGCACATCAAACTCGATTGTGTTCGAGCGGATCCTCTCATGAACAGGGCCATCGTCAAATTGACCGGCGGCATTATGCTCACCGGGACCGGCAGGATGCCACACGCCCGAATTCACCGCGTACAACCTGTAGTGACCTACGCCAAGTCTGTGCCGATTGTTGAGAGTGGCCTCTGTGGTGGTTGGTTTTTCGCTAAGTTGGAGCCAGCTAAATAGTCCTCCACCAAAGATAACCCGATTGTCGAAATGCGCTTCAAGAGGATCGGGAACCTCTGGTTCAAGGCAGTATTCTGCCCCGATGCTGGAATGAATCCAATATCGATTCCGCGTTGAAGAGACAAACGAAAGCGCGAGTGGGATGACCTCGCCTTCTTGAAATTTTGCGCGACTGTCTTTTACACTGAGCACAAAATGAACATCGGAAGCCGTCGACGTTCCGGCGCACAGATCAGGCTCCTCAGCCAAGATTGTTCTCGCCAGAAACAGAAACAAAAATGCGGCTAACTTCACTCGAACCATTTGCGGATACTCAATCCCTTTGACGAGAGAGTACTTCGTTCGGTGCGGCCGCTTGCGAAATTCCTTAGGCGATCATTTCGGCAGCCACTATTCCCTATTCCCTGTTCCCTATTCCCTAATAGGAGATCTCCAGCACGTTAATCGAATAAGCCGCAAAACTTCGCTCGAACTTCGGCCCATCCAACGTAATCCCCTGCTCCACCGGAACCAACGCCTCCGGGTCCCGAATGCTATTCGTCGCATTCGGCGATTTCCCGCTGAGCGTAATCAGCCTCGCCTCATGGCTCACCTTCTCCACGCCTGTCAGCGTAATCCCCACCGTCCGCGCATCCGAAGTCCCATTCACCACCTTCACAATCAGCTTGTGTCGGCTCTCATCCCGTGTCGCCGACGCAAACAGCCGCGGGCCGCCACCATCCAGCGCTGCCGGCACCACCTCCGTCCCAATGTGGCTGCCAAACATCACCTGCGCCCAATAGCTCGGCGAGCCATAACTCGTCAGCGCGTCGTACCCAATCAGGTCCGTCGCCCACTGCATGCCGCCCGGATTCACATTAACGAACAGCGGCGCATAGCTCGCCATCACTATCAAATCGCTGTTCCGTTCCAGGCCCGTCATCCACGCCGCATCCCCCAGCGCCGCTTCAAGGTTCGGCGTCGGCGTCCCTTCCCGCGTCGCCCATTCTCCCACAAAAATCTTCGGCCCGCCGCGGTCGTACTTGTCGTAGTGCTGAGCCCCGGCAAACGATTCCTCCGCCGGCATGTAAAAGTGCTCATCCAGCACATCCGGCCGCACGCTCTTCACCGGTGCCGTCGCAATCAACTGCAACTCCGGATGCCGCAGCTTGATCTCCTTGTAGAACTGCGCATACCGCCCGTCGTACGATCCAGACCGGTCGAACTGATCCTCGTTCCCAATCTCCACGTAGTGCAGCGGAAACGTCGCCGGATGCCCGTCCTTCACCCGCTCCGCGCCCCACTTCGTCTCCGGGCCGCCCGTCACGTACTCAATCTCGTCCAGTGCATCCTGCACATACGGCTCCAGCTTCTCGCCCGGATCAACATGCTCCTGCTCCAGGGAGTAACCGGCATACACCGCCAGCACCGGCTCAATCTTCAAGTCCTCCGTCCACTCCAGAAACTCCAACAACCCCATGCCGTCTGAAGACCGGTAATTCCAAGGGCTCGGATGCGTTGGCCTATCCACCCACGGACCAATCGTCTTCTTCCAGTCGAAGCGGTCCGCAATGTGATTGCCTTCAAGGTAATTGCCGCCCGGCAGCCGCAAAAAACGCGGATGCATCGCAGCCATCTTCTCCATCAGGTCAATCCGGTTCCCTTCCGGCCGATCATGATAGGTCGGCGGAAACAGCGACACCAACGTGAACCACACCGTCGCCGGCTGCGGAATCGTCAACACCAGGTGGTTGTTCTCGGTCGCCCGAGTCTGCCCGGTCTTCAATGTAAACGTGTATCGCTTCCAGTCCCCGCCCACGTCCTTCACCGTCGCCGCGCCCGCAACCGCACCCGTCTGGTCGTTCATCAGGCTCACCGTCACCGGAAGCCCGCTCCCATCGCTCTTCGCATAAAACGATCCGGTATAGGTCGTCTCCGGCCGTACCGCCATGCCCCAGTACCCGTCGTTCTGCAAACCTGCAGGCGCAGACTCCGTTGCCTTCGTCACGCTCAGCTTGATGCTTCGCGGAATCGCGACGCTCGGTCCGCTCTTCGTATCGACTTCGATCTTGGCTTCAGACTCGCCGCGTGCCACCAGCGCCCAATGTTCCAGTGCTCCCCATCCTCCGCGCACCGTGCGGTCCCGCACCAGTTCCCCGTACAATCCGCCATCGTAGGAAAAGTTAATCTCCTCCGTCATCAGCCCATACAGCATCGGGCTAACCTTGGCCGTCGGATGATCCACCTGGATCTGCAGCGAGGCGGTCTGTGCAGGCAAGTCGACAGTTGCGGTAACGGCAATCAGCAGAAAAGGGGCAAAGAATCGTTTACGCATACGCACGCAAGCCTAGGCCAATGCCCTCAATTCTGGCAAGTGGAAAACGTTTACCCAATCGTTCGGCATGCCTGGAATAAATCCATCCGGGAGGTCGGATACGACCACAGCGCACGCGGGCCCTATGTTGTGGTCACCCGTCAGCAAGCCTCACAAGACTGGTCAGGGACAACAGCCGGAAACGGAGCGCCTTCGAGCGCATACTTTGCCGGAGAGCAGCAAGCCTTTGTGAGACGCTCCCGGTCTGCCTGCATTGTCTTGTCGTCTTTAAGGGAGTCAAGAGTCTGCCGAAGCATCTGCGATGCCCCGATGTGGGTCGGCATCACAATGCGATAGTGCACCCACTTCCCCTCGCGCCGGGATGAGACGATGCCAGCATTCCGGAGATAGGCAAGATGCCGGGAAATCTTGGGTTGTGGTGCGCCCAGAATCTCCACAAAGTAACAGACGCAGACCTCCTGTTGCTCTCCCATAAGGTTGAGCAGCCGGAGACGGGTGGTATCGCCGAGCGCCTGAAAAAACCGTGGCAGGTCAAACTGCTTGGTACGAGCCATGCTTAATATATACGCCTTGACGAATGCGTCCGCAACAGATATATTCACCTAAGCGAATATGTGGAGGGGCACATGGCAGAGATTCTTGATTCCGTCCGGACGAAGTATGGCGCTGTTGCGCAAAGCAGGCTTTCCGGCAACGATGCAGGTGTAAAGGCAGTGGCGGAAGCCTTTGGCTACTCGGCAGAAGAGCTGACTTCCATCCCTGCCGAGGCAAACATGGGGCTATCCTGCGGCAATCCCACGGCGACAGCCCACCTGCGGCCAGGTGAGGTGGTCGTTGACCTTGGCTCCGGCGGCGGTCTGGACGTGTTTCTGGCCGCGAAGATGGTAGGTCCAGAGGGCCGGGCCATCGGCATCGACATGACACCTGCCATGATCGAACGCGCAAAGGCGAACACGGAGGCTGGTGGATACACCAACGTGGAGTTTTACCAGTCAACCATTGACCGCATCCCGTTGCCCGATGCTTCGGTCGATTGCGTCATCTCCAACTGCGTCCTGAACCTCGCGCCGAGCAAGGCCGCCGTGTTCCGTGAGATCGCCCGCGTTCTTAAGCCGGGCGGTCGTCTTGCCGTGAGTGACATCGCGCTCAAAGGAGAGTTGCCGGAAGCTATCGCCAAGAGCATGGCGGCATATGTCGGTTGCATTGCCGGGGCCATCAGAATTGACGATTATCGCGCCGGCCTCCTGGCAGCGGGTTTCGAGCATGTCGAGATAGTGGACAGTGGCTCAGACCTGAATGCCTACGCGAAGGGGGAGAACCAGTCCGGCTGTTGCTCCCCGGCAATGGATGGAGGCTCATGCTGCACTGCTGCACCGAATAAGGATTCGACCACGCTGCATGCGGAACTGTCAGAGCTGCTGAGCAAATACGATGTGAACGCGGCAGCCGCAAGCGTAAAGGTGTATGCCATCAAGCCCAGGGCCGGAACGACGACTACGGTACCCGCAACATGCTGCGCAACAGGCTGTTGCCAATAGCAACTACAGGAGA
The DNA here is from genome assembly GCA_049514915.1 of Occallatibacter sp. Classification (GTDB taxonomy): domain Bacteria; phylum Acidobacteriota; class Terriglobia; order Terriglobales; family Acidobacteriaceae; genus Telmatobacter. The sequence continues at coordinate 8,218 of JBEKUP010000070.1, forward strand.
CGACTTGTTCAAGGTGATCTTTGCTTGTGTACACAACGCCGGACGGTCTCAGATGGCCGCCGCGTTCTTCAACCAGTTCGCAGACCCGCAAAAGGCACACGCTGTATCTGCGGGAACGGATCCGGGCCAGCGCGTCCATCCTGAAGTGCAGGCCGTAATGCGCCAGGTTGGCATCGACCTCAGCAACGCAAAGCCACAGAAGCTCACAGAGGAATTGGCGCGGGATGCACAGCTTCTCGTCACGATGGGCTGCGGCGACAAATGCCCTTACATCCCAGATCTGCGCCGGGATGATTGGCCGCTCCGCGACCCAAAGGGCTTGTCGATAGAGGAAGTCTTGGCGATTCGTGACGAGGTGAAGTATCGCGTGCAGAGTCTTCTCATCCATGAAGGACTATAGGCCTTAGCTCGCAGGTTGGCATTTGAGCATCCCCCCGAACCTAGGTCACGGCGGAACTACCATTCTGCAACCGCCATAAGGACGCACAGAGGCCGCCGCTTGTCTCGGCAATGCAATGATCTCTTGGCTTCGCTCTGTTTGTCATGAGAGCTGCGAAAGTTATCTAACGAAAATGATATATCCGGAAAAGGAAATACCGCACATCACACGTTATTCAGAATTATGGATTGATGTTAGTCGAAGTGTTTCAACAATTCCGGCGTTTAGTCTATTGAAATTCCTTAGCGCCCTGCCTTGGGTTGTGCCATACGAGGACGTCGACAACACGAGTATTCGTGCGCTTGGAAGCTGCTGCCCAAAGAGCTTCTGAGTTTCCCCAGTCCTGGCCTCATCGTTATTCGCTTGAATCTTGCGCTGTTTCTGAACACCGTCAGAAGATCATGCAGAAGGCTATCTGACAAAAGTACGAAACCGGGGTTAAGAATTGTTAGTCAGCCAGTCGCACAAATATGTGACTGGCTTTTGCCCTGTATCGGTCGTATCTTTTTTTAGCGCACAACAGGTTTTCATTGAATCATCACTCTGGCTTATCCGCGACACGTCTGCAAATTTCGCACTTCGCTTGGGTCCGCAAGGATTCCCCTGTAGCTCGAACCGTAAGGAATAAGGGGTCGATTTGAAAATGAGCATTTTTGAATGGAGGACATGGAGCCGCTCTGCTAAAGTTGCTGGAAAAGGACCCAGTGTCTCGGCTGAAGGATTCCACGGTTTGCCCACGGGCTTTGCTTTGTCTTGGATTTCACTGCTGGTACCGGCACCAGTCAGGGGCTGTTGGCTGGCGAACATTTCGCTCACGACGGAAGTTCCGCAGGATTCACAATTCGAGTTTACCGTCAAACACCAGTTGCAGGAATCAAGTGGCGTCTGCATTCTTCTCACGGATCAGATCAGCGCGATTCTCTCGATTGATTCTCCGTAACACGGACGATCAAGGCTTAGACGCGACACTGAATGTTCATGGGAACGCCACTATCGACAAGACGGAGGTCCTTCGACGATGTCGAGCGGCCTTGATTGACAACAGCAAACATGGGCCATGTACCAACGCACAGATTCAGAACCTGAACTCAAAATCGAGATGGTTCGTACGTGCAGTACTGGAGATGCCCTTCCCCGGGGAGATCGCCATGCGCAACAACACAACTTTGTTCGACGTCGAATCCTCTCATGAATGCCCGACTTCTCGTGTCCCCGAAGTCGTTCGAACACTAGTCGGATTGATCGGGCAGGTCAAAACGCCAGAGCATCCGGATTCCCTCCCCGACAGTCCTCTTGAGGAAGTCCTGGTCGACACTGAAGTCGACGGCTCCCGCTATCTTCTTATACGCATGCCCGAGCCGATTGACACAAACGTCCGGCTGAGCCCTCGTGAGCAGGAAATTGTGCGGATGGTCGCCAAAGGTCACCCCAATAAGGTGATTGCCGACGTACTCAATATCAGCTCATGGACTGTCTGCACTCATTTGCGAAGAATATTTGCCAAACTCAATGTAACTTCGCGCGCAGCCATGGTGGGGCGAATATCCAAGATTGGTGCGCTGAATTCCAGCCGCAGACAAGACTCAGCTCGTTTCAAGTAAGTTGCCCGGCGACGGCCACGGCATAACTCTCTAAGTCAGGAGCCTTGCCTGGCGAATAATGTGCTAAGCATGTGTTCGATAGAATGCAGGCAACTCCCTTACAATTCATACTCCGGCTGCGGTCCTGGCGGTAATGTATTTCCAGGGCCCGGAATACTGAAGGTCGTCTTATCAGTTTGCCGCTCTCTGGCCTGCTGTACGTACCGGCGACTAACCCCTGCATCAGCCTTTGCTCGAACATTGCGCAGAAGGCGGATCACATTGCCTCCCAATACGAGAGCCTCCTGCTTTGCCGGTAAGTTGAGTAGACGTATCTTGTGGAGTTCAAGGCCTGGATGTAGCCAGGGCCCGTCTGAGCCAAACAGAATCTTATGCGCGCCGGCTCGCTTGATGGCTTCCACGATGTAGTCGAATCGCCGGATCCCCGAAGTATCGGCATGGACATTGGGATAACGCACTAGCTGGTCGATCACCCTCTGGTGAGCCCTCCAATCATCAGCAAAGCTACCTAGATGGGGAATAATGAAATTTACGTCGGGGAATTGCGGAGCAAACATGTCCACCACTTCTGCCCGTCCTACAACATCAGCTAACACTGGCATCCCGAAGGCCCTCGCCGCTTCGCAAATCTCTCGAGTCGGCATAGCCTCAAAGCCGTGCAACTTTATACCACGGAAGCCCCATTTGCGTGCGCGCTCCACCATGCGGAAGATGCGCCCGGCATCGCGCGAGGCGTGAACAAAGGCAAAGCCGATCAGCCGGCGAGGAAAGCGTGCAACGATCCGCGCCACTTGCCGGTTGGCTTCGTCGTAGTTGCTATGGAAGGGCGCAAAAACAACCGTCTTGTGAATCCCCGCCCTCCGCGCGCGACGCAAATAAGGTAGGATCGGCGCATCTGTGTTCCATGGCGCAGTCAAGCGGTCGCCCTTCCCGGCATGGCAATGGCAATCGATAATCATGCGTGCACCGCTTCCTGCGCTGCGTTTTCGCGGCGAGCGGCTCCCAGTTTTGCAGCCGCCGCTAAATACCAGATAGATGTCTCGATCCCACGATAGAAGTTAGGCAAATGGAATTTTTCGTTGGGCGCATGAACGCGATCGCCAGGCAGTGCGAAACCCATCAAGACCGTTGGAATTCCAAGTTTCTTCTGGAAGATGCTTGCTGCCGGCACAGATCCGCCTGAGCGTAAAAATACCGGCTTCGCTCCAAAGCCCTTTTGGTACGCAAATGCTGCGGCCCGCAGTGCCGGATGGTTTCGGTTGACGAGAGCTGTGTTGGAAATACCGAGGGTTTTCATTTTGACGCTCACTGTCGATGGGGCAGCTTGAACGATGTGACGACGAACCAGTTGTTCGACTTCACGCGGGTTCTGGTCGGGAACCAGCCGTATGCTGATCTTGGCCAGCGCCCGTGCTGGAATCACGGTCTTGATACCCGCGCCCTGGTAGCCGCCACTGATTCCATTCACCGTGAGTGCAGGGCGGATTGTGACGCGTTCGTAAAGGCTGTAGCCAGCTTCGCCCCATTCTCTTGGGACGCCTGCGTCGTGCAATATGTCCTGGTCCTTCGGCCCTGTCCTCTCCATGTAGCTACGCTCTTCGTCGCTCCACTCCCGCACCTTGTCGTAAAAGCCATGGACGGTCACTCGCCCGTCGGAGTCGTGCAGGCCGGCGATGATCTCGCAAAGCGCCTGCAGCGGATTGTGAACCGCGCCTCCGAAGTTTCCGGAATGCAGATCATGCTGCGGCCCGCTAACCTCAAGCTCGAAACGGATGTTCCCTCGCTGGGCATATCCGAGTGCTGGGCGTCCTGGCCCCAGCATCCGTGTATCCGACATCAGCGCGGCATCCGCGCGCAACGCGGATTGATTGCGATTCACAAAGTTCTCCAGCCCTGGACTGCCTCCTAGTTCCTCCTCTCCCTCGAAGATGCACTTCACATTCACGGGCAACTTCCGCTCCGTCTTCAGGTACGATTCCAGAGCCTTCACATGGGTGAACAGCTGGCCCTTGTCGTCGCAAGCGCCGCGTCCATAAAGATTGTTTGCCTTGACCACCGGCTCGAACGGCGGTGTACGCCACTCATCGAGAGGCTCCGGGGGCTGGACGTCATAGTGGCCGTAGATCAGAATTGTTGGCCGCCCGCGCGCATGCTGCCACGAAGCATAAACAATGGGATGACGATTCGTGGGAACGATTCGAACTTGTTCCAGGCCGATACGCCGCAGATGAGCCGCCAGCCATGACGCGCACTTGCGCAGATCACGGGCGTGCTGAGGCTGATTACTGACGCTGGGAAAACGAACAAACTCTTTCAGTTCCGCGAGGAAGCGCGGGCGATGCCGGCGAGCGTAGGCAAGAGCGCGAAGAGGTTTCATGGTGCATGATGTCTCCGTTAACAGCCGGCAAGGCAGGCACCCGCCGAACATCCCCTGCAGTCCCGCAACCTCACCGTCCCGGCGCAAACCCGGTTCGGTTAACGCTGAGACGGTGAGTCCGGGTCAACCTCTAGTTGACGCTGGCGGCGTGGGCGCGGTCCCGTGTCCTCCCGTGCTTATGGTGGCCATTCGATTTGGCCGGAGTTGGTTGACTCTGGTCCCAAGGCAGTACCCGAGTCGATGTAGGCCGTTTCGCCAGCCCCATGGCTTGCGCGCTCGTTAGCCATTCTTCCGATTGGTCGGCAATTTCGAGCAACAGCGTTTCAAACTGCGCACGCGTACTTTGCAGGATGTGCGGCTGTGCCAGCCAGCGCAGCACTTCGCGGCCAGTGACGCCCATTCTCTGGCGAGGCGAGGTGACCAGGCGCTCATTAAAGTAGCGGACTAAAACCTCTTCCACCACGTCCCACGCACTATCGGCGCCAAAGAGACGCTTGACGTCTGGTGCGTTCAGAATCTTGAAGGATTCTTCGAGCAACTGCATCACTTCAACCCGCAGGACGTTGAGGTGACCGAACGAAAGCCACTTCATGTTATTGCGCAAATCCAGGCCGGCCCGCCTTACGATCGCGACGGAACCGAAGCTCGGATCGTAGGCGCGTTCCCGAATTACATCGGAGATGCGCTTGTCCCGCCAGAACAAAGTCACCTGGTGCACAAAGTGCGAGAACAGCTTCTGGAATTCGGCATTGGGGCGAGCACCCGCTGGCGCGGAGGCGCTCCCGTAGCCGAAAATCCGCTTGTAGGCAGCGAGACGGTCATTCTGCGTGTAGCGCAGTACTTCCCGGCGGTCGAACTGGTAGAGGGCGAACGCGCCTGGTCCACCTGAGAGCCGTACCGTGCCGGCCTTGAACAACTGCTGCAGTTTCTGCACTACGCGGAACACACCAATCTTCTCGTGCTGCCAGAGGTAATACATGTCCCCGACGGCCAGGATCCGTTCCGACGTAATCGTCTCGTCATAGGCCTCGATTCCAGGAGGAACGCGAGTGGCGCCGATCTCCGAAGCGGCTTCTGGCCCAATGCCGATCAGCGCTCCGAGACCATTATCCGGTGGTGGCGGAGTCTTCGCATCCGTCTCCACAACGGACTTCAGCATGTCGTCGATCTGCTTTGTCAGAGCATCGGCGAGCTGCGGATTGGAGATCAGATCGGAGCCAAGCCGATCCGTCACCTGCTCGCGCAACGCCGCGATGCGGTCATATAAGCCCTGATTGTCCTTATGCAACGCCATGGAAACGCCTCCTCGTGTACCGCGCTCTCACCCAAGGAGCGCTCTGACTACGATCCCTTTTGGTAATACGGCAGCCCCGCTGCCGGAAATGTAACCTCGCTCTTACTGCTGCGATGGCCGCGGAACCTTCATGCCCACCTGTTCCGCCAGGGTCAAGAGATAGTTCAACTGGTCACCCAGATCGTCCAGCGAGCGTTGAACTCGCGGCGTTCTGAAGCCATCTGGCAATTCGTAAATGTTGCTCGGGTGGTGTGCGCCCTCGACCATGTCGATCAGCGTTCGGACCACCGGCTGGACGTTGTTATACAAAGCGATCCGGCCGCCTTCCTTGATGAGACGCGGGCCTTCATCCGTCACCGTGCCTTCAATTTCCGTCAGTATGTCTTCGAGATACATCGACGGAATACCGGGATTCTGGAACACAAGCAGCAACTGCTGCCGCTCATTGGGTCCAATAAAGACTGAGTCCAACGCAAACCGCACTTCGTTCACGGTCTCGGCAACCACATTGAATTGCCGCGAAATCAGTATCAGCTGAGTTCCCAGGAATGCTGGCGCCTGGCCCAGAGTCAGCTTGAAGTAGTTGTAATTGCCTCGCCATGTCAGCAGCAGGGACGTCATGTAGTCGGAAATGACCCGAAAGTTGGTGATGTTCTGTTCGTCCTCAACCGAATTTGAAAGCGGGTTGTCCTGGTGGTCATGCTGGAAATAGATCCCATAGATTTTCCGGATGTCCCCTAGCGTGCCGCCAACCAGGTCGGGATCGGTTTGCACTTCGGGCGAACGCTCGGGGGCCAGACCGTACTTGTTCACTCCGAGCAGGATCTCGAAATAGGTGTTGACCCGCAGGATCGAAGGGGGAACGACGCCGAATTGCTTCACGATTTCCGTGATCTGGCTCTTCGCCATATCCCGGAGAGCCTTTACGTACTCTGGATCTGCCCTGGGGTCCAGCGCGTACAGCCCATCCAGCAGCGGCAGGCATTTTTCCTGGGCCACTTGCGCGCGCGCATAAAGACTTGCCTGCGCTCCGGTAATCCCGCCGGCCAGGTCGGTTTGCACCGTGTAGGTCTTCGGGTTCCATTTGGACTGCGTTCGTCCCTCGACCTCGGTCAGTGAAAATGACTGGGTGAGGGCGCCCACAAATCCCTTTGAATCGGAAGCGTTGGCTTTCCAGCCCAGCACTTCGCCGATAGCTTGCATGGCAACCTGTCCCACACCGCCCTTGGATCCGCCTGAGGTCCCCGGCGCTCCAGTGCCCGGCCGCGACAGCGGCGACGGTGGATAGCCTATTTCCTCCGTAAGAATCGGATATGAGGTGAGGTCGATTGCTGACTCTTCCACTGCTTTGAATGTGTGCTTCGGCATAACGTTTGCCTCTCTCAGTGAGCTGGATTCTGTACCTGCCTAGAGCTTCATCCGTACTCGTTCAACTACCCGCCCATCCACGCGCAGAACAAAATCGAATTCGTCCTTCGGATGTGCGGGATACCTGTATTGACCCGCGGGGTCCGGCGACAGACTGGCTACCTGTTCCCCACTGAGGCTGAGGACCTCAACGATAGCGTCGCCGCGGGGCAGCTTCTCGAGCTCCAGAATGAACTCTTCCTGTTCCCGTGCCTTCGGCTTCTTGCCCGCAATTGCCATTGGAATAGCCTCGATCACGTGCGCTTGTGCCATGCGTTCGTCGATGTGAATCTCATTTGGCTTCAGCTGGTACGTGCTGGACGAGAAACGCACGCGGCCAACCTCCGCGCCAGTCAACGTGGCTCCGCCCTCTTGATTGATCTCTAACGCATGCACCTGGCCTTCCTGGTACACATCGCCTGGTGTCACCGGCTGCCCGCAAGAGCTGACGAAGAAGAGCGCGACCACACGCTCGCAAGGTTCAAAATAGATAGAAAGCTCGCCTTCGGACTCGGAGCCGGTGGGAAGATAAAAGGGCATCCCGGGACTGGATCGTGCGTATTTTTCCTTGAGCCGGACTTCCACTTCGTAATAGCTGTCCTGCAGCAAAATGAGATGCGCGATTCCGCCTTGCACGGTCGATGGGGCGTAGGAAGCCTCCTGTGGAGTCGCATCCTTGACTTGCCCCTGCGTTGGCATCAACTTTGCCGTAGCCGTGGCAATCTCTGCCGCGCGTGCTCGATCGTGGCGGCCGGCTTTCTTCGCGCACCAATACGCCTGAACTGTTAACGCCGTTGTGCCAGGCGCCGCTTGAGAAGGTGGTGGGGGGGCCGGCATCATAAACCTGCGAGGTCCTTCACAACCGACTGACAACATCATCGGTTTGCCCGCCACGAGTGCCGTTTGGTTCGCGTACATGACCTTGATGTTCACCAGAACCGTCTTATTCGGATGAAGCAAAACAGGGATGTCCACATTCCCTTCATCTCCCGTGATCTTCGCCGGGCACGTCTGGCTCTCCTCCCCGCAAGGTTCGCCGGTCGCCACTGTTACGTAGTCGACCTCATTCGCATCCGTCCCAAACTGAAGAACGTAGCCTTCGGCGTCATAGAGCTCAATGTGCGCCTCGATCAGCCCCGATGCAGCGGAATACGCAGGAGTAGCGGCGCGAGTTGGAACTGCAACTGGAGCGGGCGCGGCCACAGGCGCCGGTGTCGCTGGCGGCACTGGAGCTGGTTGCGTCACAGGTCCGGCCGTGGGGGGATTTGGAGCTCCGGCCACAGGTTGAACTGGCGCGCCGGCAGCTTGAGTCGGTGCGGGCGCTGATGGCGTAGGAGAGGGCCGCGGAGTAGGTCCGGCCAAGGGCGGAGTGGGCACTCCGCCAGCCTGTTGCTGAGGTGTGCCAGCCGCTGATTGTTCAGGACTCGCGGGTCCCCTCTTCCCCGACGTCTTTGGATCATTCGCCATAATTGCCTCCTCCGCCAGCAAGATTCCAGATCGTGCCGCCAGTCAAGTCGTCCTGTCGCCAAATACTTCGCTCGTCAGAGGGCCATGGGCGACGATCCTCTGTCCGGTGTTGTTCACTGAAATCGAAGTCGTACCGCTGTGTTCGACCAATTCCTGCCAGCATGCCGCAAGCGCTTTGCTGGTTTCCTCGAGCGGCTCGCGCCCTTGTTCAATCGCATCTTTCATGCTTCCGGCCCAGGGCTTCCATTCGCCGCCGCGTTCACGCCCCAGGCTTGTCAGGTCCTTGAGCTTCTCGTAAGACACAAGCTGAGTCGAATACTGCTGATCCAGCTCATGAAACTTCTCCTGACATTTCGCCAGCGCCCGTCGTGCGCGATCCATATTCATTGGAGACGACACTGCCTTTTCCGCTAATCGGGCCGTTGCACGTGCATCCTCCGCATGGCCCAGCATGTCGAGCACGGTGTTCTCCAGTTCGTCCGCCAGCGCCGCTCCCCTGTCTGGTGGCTTGTCTCCCACCGTCAGCAAGATTGCGTTCAGGGTGTCGCAGAGCTTGCGGATCTGAGTGAACAGCCTCCGAAATGTAGCTTCCAGTGCCATCGCCTCACCCGCTCGCAAGTGCCTTGTAAAAATTCTTTGTCAGAGTCTCCGGCCTCGCTAGGCGCCGATCCAGAGCCATTCGAACCGCACCAATCAGAAAACGCTCCGGTAGTATCCCGGGATCCACACCCGCAGCAAGACGGCGCGAAGCCTCCTCGATCATCTGCTGCTCCTTCGCTCCAAAATTCAATACCTGGGCCAGGCTTTTGTTCCCCAGTGAGCGGTACGGCTGAAAACACATCGCGTCCACCGCCAGCTGACAAGCATCGTTGAACGACCGCACTATCGCCGCCGGAATGCTGCCCGGTGTTGGCTTCGGGTAAATCTTCAACCAGGCCCGGCGATACTTCGCCGCGTCGGACTCGAAACCCATGCGCCGCAGCACCTCGGTGTTAATCAGCATCCGAAAGAATGGCGTCGGATGCACCCCGCCCGGGTTGAAGTGACTCACTGTCCTCGGGTCACGAGCCAGTATGTCCATCAGTGAGCCGGCAATGCACGGACCGCCCAGCATCATTGCGCTCATATCGGCAAACATCTCGCGGTTCCATCGTACCCAGGTGCGCGCCACCTGCCTGCTTGCTCCGGCATTCAATAAACGCGCGCCAACTTTTCTCGGAATATCCCTGTGAAGCCCCAAATCGTTCTGAAGATTATGGCTCGTCTCATGCAACACCGCCCCCAATGTCCATGGATTCACCAGCCGGGTATACGGGAGCTGCACCAGCGGGAAGGGATTAAGCTGCTTCCCCAGCTTCTTCAGCGGAATCCCGCGCCGAAACGTCGCAGGCGAGAACCCCGTCGCCATATAACAGAAAGGTGGTGGCGCCGGAATCGTTCGTGCAGTCCCCAACCCCGTATAGCATGCGCGATAACAGTCGAGCCCGATACGATCGCAACTCAGCAGCCATTTGGCATAGAGCCCCTGCCGTTGGCCGAAAAGCTCAAAGTAGAAATCCCAGATCTTCTCAATCCCGCGAACCCAATGATGAGCGTCCGCTTTCTTAATCATCAGCTCCTGCAACCGGCGCGTTGTCGGATCCTTGCTGGTGTCAACAGCTCTCTCGCGAACCTTGCCCGATATCTTCAAAAGACCGCGGCGCAGCCCAACGATGAGATGGTTCACTGCCTGAACGTGCCCTGCCGTCGGTGCCTCCGCCCCGGTGCCGAACTCCTCGGGACGAAAAGGACGCAGCGCCGCAGCGTGACGTGTCACGTTGATCGATTGCGCTCTCAACCATGGCTTCATCACCGAGGTTGATGTGCCAGCGGCTTTTGGCCGCTGGCGCGGAGCCGATTCTATCCGCGTTTTTGTTGTCGGCTCGGTTTCGATCGGCGCTGCCATCGCACTCTCCCAATGGTTCTTTTCTTACCTCAGTGGCTGACCGCAGCAACGGCAAACTGCAGGTCTCACTCGGGTTGCAGACCCGCAGGACGGGCATCTGCAATGTCCTCCGGCGGCGCGCCCGTAGCGGATCGGCACGCTTCCGTGCACTCCCACGCCGTGCCGATGCACGACACCTGGCCTTGCGCCTGGAATCCCGTATCCCGGAACCAATCCGTGACGTAGATGCCGGCCCCGGAGGTGACCGTAATGGTGCCGCCCGTAGTGGTGCCGCCGGCCGTGCAGGTGCGGATAAGCCAAACCCGTCCCATAGCGGTGATGGAACTTGCGCTCCAGATGCCGATGGTGGCGAAGCGCGTGCCTGCGATGCGCGGGGTGAGCCAGAACGCGCCGCGCATGTTTCGCCAGAGTGCGCACCGCGGCGTGAGGGGTTACCCGCCGGCCGTGTGCGGCATGGCGAGCCACAGTGCCCACCGTGCGCCGCGCGATTGCAGGCACCACTTTGAGCAGGTGTCGCGTCCGCGGATTGCGATGAAGAACCCGGGCAACTTTCCCAATGCTCTTCGTCAGGTGAGGCGTAGCCTTGGTCACCGCGCGGGCGATCTTCGGAAGCAACCTCTTCGCTGCGGGCGCTATCGCCTTGGCAACTACTGGAAGCAATTTGCTGGCAGCCATCCCCACCAACGGCAGGAATTGCTCGGCAGCTTCGTCTTCCGTTTCCGCCTCGGCAGCCAGTTCGCCAAGGTGCTCCATCATCGCGTCGGGATAGATCTTGCGGGTGGGGCTGATTTCGTCCTCGTCCTCGAATTCGTCTTCGAATTCGTCTTCGCCTTCGCCGAGCAGGCTGCCGAGTCCGCTCAGAATGCTGCCGAACTCGTCCTCCTGCTCGTCCTCGTCTTCGAACTCGTCTTCCTCTTCGCCCTCGCCGAGCAAGCCGCCCAGGATGCTGCCCAACTCATCCTCGTCCTCAAGCTCGTCTTCGAGTTCCAGTTCGTCTTCCAGCTCGTACGCCATGATGAATCCTCCTGCGAAATGGGTTCAGACAATGCAAGGTTCCGTGGGTTAGCTCAGAACTCTGCGCCTGCGTTGGAGACGCCCCCGAACGCGCCGGCGTGGGCGCCGGTACCGGCGGCTCACCTTCGTGTTGCGCGCGATTGCTGCGGCTGCGGCCTTCGGGCTGCCGAGCACGCGGTGAACCTGCCTGGCAACGGTATGCGCCGCACGACGGCGAGTGATCTTTCTCCCTTTCCTCGCTTGACGTTTCAGCGACTTCACAGTGCGGCGCATGATCGTCGGCACTGCCTTTACTCCAACGCGCGCCTTGCGGTTGCGGTGGCGGCGCAGAATGCGGGTCAGGATCGCCGTGCCGCGCACCAGGTGGGGAAGAATGCGCCGCAACGCTCTGCGGTCCCGGGGCGAGAGCACAGTGACTGCCGCCGCTCCGGCCATGGCTTCCGCTTCACCTTCGTGCATCTCCTGAGCGGCAGACTCCGCGAGCATTTCGGCAAGAGCCTCATTCTGCGTCAAGGGATGGGAAGTAATTTCGCTGGCCATCTCTTCTTCGCCTTCAAACTCGTCTTCCTGTTCGTCCTCGCCTTCGCCTTCGAGGGCGCTGCCAAGGGCCTTGCCCAGGGATGCTCCCGCGGGCCCCAGAACCGCTCCGCCCACAATTGGCGCGGCGACTTTGGCGACACTTTTCAGAACGGGCAGGGCTTTCTTGAGGAATCCGCCGAACGAGAAAAGCTCGCCGGACTCATCCTCATACTCGTCTTCATCCTCGTATTCGTCCTCGCCCTCACCGAGCAGGCTGCCGAGGCCACTCATGATGGCGCCGAACTCCTCCTCGCCCTCATCCTCGTCTTCGAACTCATCTTCCAGTTCGCCTGAGAGCTCATCCTCGTCTTCCTCTTCGCCTTCGCCAAGGAGGCCGCCAAGAATACTGCCTAACTCCTCCTCGCCTTCATCCTCGTCTTCGAGCTCGCCCTCGTGGAACTCGTCTTCCAGTTCCATTTCCAGTTCACCCTCAATCCTGTCAGCCATAGTCATTCGCCTCCTCGCGATTGTTGACGACACGAGTTAACTTAGAACGGTTCAGAAATCAAATCTAGTCACACTTTGTGGTGAGCTATATTGAGTTCGCCGGAAAAGGCTTCGCTTAAACGTGCGACTGTCGACTTAATCAGCTGTGGTTGTATCCACTCGCGCTCGCCGCTGTTTCCGGTTTAGAACGAGGATTCTTCCTGAGTTGCTGGATCGAGCGCTGAAGATCCTGCATCAGCAGTCCGGCAAGGTCGCGACTCATGCCGAGCCGCGTAACCACGCGCTGCACAACCAGGTCTTCACGTTTGGGGGGCAGCGGATAAGCCGGAACCTGCCAACCCTTGAAGCGCAGTTGATTGGCTAAATCGTAGAGAGTAAATCCGGGCTTTGTGCCGCGCTTGATAGTCCAGGTGCATCCGGGAATTCCGCCGCGGCCATCGTGAATCAGTTCGAACATCTCCAGTTTCCTCAACTGGTCTGCGAACCATGCCGCAACGTCCGCGCATCCCCGGTTGATTCTCGTGTACCCTTCGCGTCCCAGCCGCACAAAGTTGTAATACTGCGCGGCAATTTGACCGGAAGGCCGCGAGAAATTCAGAGAGAAGATGCGCATGCCCCCGCCCAGATACTTCACGTTGAAGATCAATTCTTCGGGAAGATCGCGCGCTCCCCGCCATGCGATCCATCCACAACCGACCGGAGACAAGCCGAACTTGTGCCCGGAAGCATTGATCGACTTCACGCGCGGAATGCGAAAGTCCCATACCACCGATGGATGAATGAACGGTGCGATGAACCCTCCGCTCGCGGCATCCACGTGAATGGGGATATCGAGACCGCGCTCCTCTTCCAAATCATCCAGCGCCATCGCAACTTTCTGCACCGGCTCGTATTGCAGAGTGTATGTCGCGCCAAGTGTCGGCACCACGCCGATTGTATTTTCATCGCAGCGCTTGATGACTTCCTCTGGCGACATCAGCAGCCGGCGTCCCTCGCATGGAATCTGTCGCAGCTCAACATCGAAGTACCGCGCAAACATGGGCCAGCACGTGTGCACCAGGCCGCAGATCAAGTTAGGCTTAGTTGCCGGCTTCCCTGCGTCCCGGCGCTTATTGCGCCATTTGGTCTTCATCGCCAGGCCGCCCAGCATCGCTGCCTCGCTAGACCCCGTCGTCGAACAACCGCGCGAGTTCGCGGCATCCGGCGAATTCCATAGGTTGCACAGCATGTGCACACACCGCGATTCCAGCTCTGCTGTCTGCGGATACTCATCTTTGTCGATCAGGTTCTTCCCCAGGCACTCATCCATGAGTTGCTGAATTTCCGGTTCCACCCACGTCTGGCAGAATGTCGCAAGGTTCTGCCGGGAGTTCCCGTCCAGCAGCAGTTCATCGTGAACAAGTTGATACGCGGCTTTGGGATCCGTTTCCTGCTTGGGAAAGTTGTATTTGGGCAAGGGCGTAGGAAGAAAGCTTGTTCCAAATACCTCGTCATCGCGATTTGGAAATATCTCTTCCCTGCTGTGGATCGCCATGGTCTCTCCTTGCAAGGGCGACTCGTTCAGCCGAAAACCTTCCTCCGTCTGCGGATCAGTCCCCGGTTGCGGACCCCTGATCTTAACTTTCCTTCTTTTTCCTCGAAAGTCGCCTGTTTAAGGTACATGCGTCGATTATCGGCCAACTGAACAATGTAGATATATTCGTCATCCACCAAAAGAATCCGAGGTCGTACGTGTGAAGAAGCATTTGTAAAGTCGCTCTGTATTCGCAAAGAAGGGCATTCGGCTATCTGCTCATCAATCGAGGGTCGAGGCTACGGGTGGCTATTTTCGAGCCTTTGTGGACCAGTGCTTTTAGTGGGGGTCACCTGGAAACTTGAAGCTGAAGGCAATACTGCCACGACCTTCCCAAAACAACGGCGGCCCAAGCGCTTTGCCTGGGCCGTCGCGGTGAACTGTCGTTGTTTCACTCAAGTCGTCGCGCCGTGGCGATTACCCGAGCATTTTCACTGATGCTCCAAGCCGCGATGATTCGATGGCGCTACCCGGTTGACCGGGCTCCTTGGGCGACAGAGTCGTCGCTCTATTAGAAGAATCGCCACCTTGCACATCGGGTCGAGGGTTGCATCTCTACGTGAATGGATGCGGTCGCGTCCCGTGCGGTTAAGTTCTCTCCGCCGGGGCAGCCTTGGGGTCTGGGGCACGATGCCCTAAGCTTCAGTCACCTCGCGTGCTGTGCTTTTGGAAGAATATCTCTGCATCTTTTTGAGCGATCTCCTTCCCCGTATGTGATGAATGTACCCCCAGATTCATCGTGCGTCAACAATTGCCAGGTTCGGACCGAAAACCCAGTATTAGCCCCTCTTCGAAACGGTTTCGTGAAGGCTCTGTCATTACAGCGTGAAACCGTTGAGCATCTGCGCCGACGGGCGCAATGACACGTAAATATGCCACCAGAGAAAGTCTCAAAAAACAGCTGCAGCTCGGTAGATACCTTTGCACATCGCGGGCCCCGACAAAGACGCCTCGGTATATGTGCCAAGCGACATCAACTTCTCCCTGTTGTGAAATCGGTACTTCCAGCGCCAGAGTTTGCTGCCCGCCTTAGTGATTTGTACGTAGAGCCCGTGGCCATCCGAAAGCCGGTAGTCCTTTGCCTGAGACTTCTCACTGCGAATCTATAAATCCTTCAGACGCCTAGTCATACCTCGCGCCCATTAACATATCACTCCCAAAATCCTCCCAAAGGCGGGTCTGGTGTGCCTTCAAAATTCCCCAACTATTCTCACTAGCAGTTGGCTCATAGCAGTTGGCTTAGTTGGGTTCGACTAGGACGAGATGAGGTTGTTTTCCTTATTTTCAATGATTTAAGCGAATAGAATGCAGACCAGTCATGACTAAGATAAATCGTCTAGAATCAAATTTTTGGCTGCCCCCCAGGGAGCCACTTGCGTTGATTCCAAATAGTTTATCATTCAATTACTCGAAAATACCCCTATTCGTACCCCTCCCCGCTTCTGGATGAATGCGTACCAAAGCGAACCACGTAGAACGCCCGCGATAAGAAGTCGCTAGCTGAGGGAAGCCAACACTTCCTCCGGCGAAAGGGCCTCGATGCCGCAGAACCGGCGGAAATCCTTGAAATTGAATGTGAGCAAGTTCCCGATTCCATTAACCTGCATCGGTAGTTTGCATTGGAAAGACTGCTCAATCCTGAGGAGTTCTAGTCCGCAGGGCCAAAGGGCAACAACCATTGCGGCTTTCGGAAAGTGGCATGGGTGTTCAAATGCCAGCGTCAGCATGCCCTTCGTGATGTAGTGCCAGCCCGAAATTGCGATTTGGGTTTCCCTGGTGTTACGCTCAAATCGTGCAGACGCTCCACAAGACGGCCTGTTGTTGTCCGCGATCCATCGCGCCGGCAGGCCGAAATTCCCGCCCTTGTTGTTGAGCATTCCGTAATTTCACGACGCAAGTGACAGTAGGGCAAAACTGGCCTGACTTTCTTGACCGGCCAGTTGTCGGTCGCTGCCGCTTTCCACCTTCGATTCCAGTTCCATATTCGAAATCCATGACCCGACCTTAACCCGAAAGGATTGCTTAATCATGGCTCAAGACTCAGGAGCTATTTTCCGTTTCACTGTTGCAGGATTCATGCTGTTCTTGGGTACCGCAATGTTGGCCCTTTCGGATTCATCGGCGCAATCAGTGGATACGAGTGAGAACGATCCTTCACTGACCGGTCGATGGTTCGGCAGCGCAGATCTGAACGGGAAGCAGATTCCCTTCCGACTCGACCTGTCAGGCTCAGGTGACCAGGTTTATGCGGCGTTGATCAACGGCAAAGAGGGTTCCCCTGCTTCCAGCGGGAGCTATTCGGGCGACCACCTGGTCTTGCACTTCGATTACTACGCCAATACGCTCGATGCAACCGTGAAGGATGGTGTTCTCGTTGGGTCCTTCAGTGGTCATTCCCGCGGTGTGCCGATTGTGGCGCATCTCAATGGAGAAACTCCTCAAGCCTCGGTTGATCCACCGAATATCGCCGGGGAATGGGAAGTCGCCGTCGAGGGACCCAAGGGGGAACGCGCCTGGAAGCTCAACGTCCGGCAGTCAGGAGCCAATGTTCAAGCTGTCATTCAGCGTATTGATGGCGACACCGGCAACCTACTCGGCGTGTGGAGAGACGGCCAATTTGTGGTCACCCACTTCACTGCTGCTGGACCGTCCTATGCAGCACTCCGGCCACAGAAAAATGGAACTCTGCAGGTGGAAACGCTCAACCACGGCGGAGCGATACAACAACAAACTGCCCGCCGTCCCACAGATGCGCGCTCCGAAGGTCTCAGCGGACCGGATGATCCCATGATGCACACTTCGCTTAAGAACCCAAATGAACCATTAACCTTCGACTTCCCCGATCTGACTGGAAGGCGTGTATCCAGCGCAGATCCTGAATTCAAAGACAAGGTGTTGATCGTTTCCATTGGAGGAAGCTGGTGCCCGAACTGCCAGGATGAGGCCCCTTTTCTTGAGGAACTCTATCGGAGATTCCACGGGCAGGGGCTGGAAGTAGTCGAGCTCAGTTTTGAGGAAGAGTCTCAGCTTTCGAGTCTCACGCGACTCAAGGCAGTTATAAAACGCCTCGGCGTCACATACCCTGTGCTCGTAGCCGGAACTCCCGATCAACTCAACGAAAAGTTCCCGGATGTCATGAATCTCAACTGCTGGCCCACCACCTTCTTCGTTGGAAAGGATGGATTGGTAAAGGCCACCCACACGGGTTATTCCGGGCCGGCCACAGGGGGGGACAATCTTGCATTGCGCAATGAAACAGTGTCTCTGGTTGAAAGGCTACTGGCCGGGAAATAAACGCTCATCAAAGGTTCCTCCTATCCGCCAAAGGAAATGCTCATATAGAAGGGCGTCCATCCATGCTTATGCCTTGACATGCCTCGTCGGCTATTGAAGAGACACCTCACAATTCGACCAGTTCGCACTCCCCTCAGC
>JBEKUP010000071.1:0-25589 GCA_049514915.1 Occallatibacter sp.
CGAGCCTCTCCGCCGCGTTCATGAGTGCGCCTTCGCGGTTCTGGCGCTGGAAAGTGAGCCTGTGGACCCTCGGCTGTAAGCGTGCTGTGGGCCACTGGAGCGGCTCTGTGGCCCGCGTTGAGTGTCCAGCGGCATCTGGCTATTCCAAGGTTGCTGCCGCCGGACGCCGCGCTGCTTCGCAGCGGTTGGAGGATGTCGCGGTAGGGATACGGATCACTCCGTACCCCCCGCACAGATCCGGACGAGCGGATTTCCCGCATCCGGCTCTTGCCTCAGGTTGTGACGTGCAGACGGCGCGATGGATCAGGGTGGCAGATATGGGCCGGAGGGAGCCATCGACGGATGAGCCGTTGCATTCGCTCCCACTGCACGCGCCATTTCTGGCTTTGCCGCTCGAGAGCGCGGTGCCAGAAGTGACTGACCGTGAAGCGACTTCCCGCGTTCGTTCATCATCGGCTCCTGTCCTTGAACTTCCCGATGCGTCCCGAGAACACTGGCTGCTCACGGGTGAACCCGGGATCTCCCAACTTCCGTGCAAGATGTGTCCCTACGTGCCAGGGTCACAGACCGCGCAGGACTTCGGTGAAGCTCGCTTTAACGTTCCACCGAATGTTGCTTTCCGCGTCGTGTCAGGGCGTCGGCGTCCTGAAGTTCGGGGTATTTCGCGGCTCGATAACCTGGCCCATAGTTCCTCCTGTCTACGCTTCGTATCTGACCTTGCGGTCATGCCCGCAAGACTCGGAGCCGGTGTGGCTCGCTAGGCCCTCACCGTGCGGCTCTTTCATCCGCTACATCTTGCCGGTTGTGGTGCGGTCTACATCGTGTTCCTCCAAGTTGGTTGGTACTGCCCTCCGAAGAACACGGTGCTTACGCACCGGCTGATGGCGCTGCGACACGTCATCCCCAACGGGGCGCTGCATGGATATCGCCGTATACGTTTGTCAACGTCTTCTGTTTCAAGGATTTGTATTTCGCGTTTACGCGCGTAAACACTGGGCGCTTGCGGATTATCGCAGCGAGCGTGAGTGGCGTTAACACGTTCTCTTCCAGTCAGTTGCTGCGTAAACATCCTTGGCGGTTTGACAAGAAAAAGTTGTCGGCGTAGGTTGCGAAGCAGGCGCTGAGCTGATGTCTTCCCCGGACCCCAAGCCGCCTTCGCTGATTCCGCCAGCGGTCACAGCCGCGCGGTCTCCCGATACTTTTCGTGCCAAATCCATCGCCACCCGCCTGACGGAGGCAGAGTTTGCCGAGGTCGAAGAGGCCGCCGCCCGCGCCGGCAAGAAGGTCGGCGAATGGCTCCGCGAAGCCGCTTTGGCCCACGCGAACGCCAAGGACAAAGGAGAAACAGACCCAATTCTGCTGGCTGAGCTGATGGGAATTCGAGCCCTGATTCTGAACCTCTTCAGGGAGGGTTCGAGGAATCCAATCAGCGACGAATCTCTGCGCAAGATCTCGGCGTATTCCGAGTCGGTCAAGCAGCAGAAGGCTGACGAGTTTCTAGCGAAGTTGCGGGGCAAGTCCGGAGCCGCTAAACCTCCGGAGAATGAACCATGAGAGTTCCGTCTCTCCGAGCAGCTTTGCCCCCAGTCTTGATTGCATTTGTGATGGTGACCGGGATTCTCGCCAACCTGCCCTTACCCTTGTGGCTCTGGTGGGCTGTTCCACCCGTTGAACTCTATTACTCTGGACCGTATTTCAGCAGCTCAATGGCGCACCGGAACCCGGCCGCCACTACCGCGATTCAATGGCTCTACAAGACCGCGCCTGGGCGGCCCGATCAGCTGGTGGTTGAGGACGGTGTCGTCGCTGAGAGTCCAGGCGATCAGCAGGACGTTTGGCTCCCCATGCACCTCAGTTCCGCCGCCCGAAGCGCCGACTGGACCGGCTTGGTTCGGGGACCAAGAGAGGAGTACAAGGCTGCGGAACTGGAGCCATACCTCCGGGATCAGTTCTACGATGGCAAGAGCTTTTGGCGGCTCTTCGAACCGGTATTGCGCTGGGGATTGTTCGCCCTGTTTGCACTTCTCGCGGCCCGAGAATGGTTCGTCGGAAGAGCGCGCGAGAGACGTTTGCGACGTCAGGAGATATGGCCTGAATCGTTCCGGGATAGTGACCATGGATGGGGTGTGGTGAAGTTCGTCTTCTCATGGTCTGGACGGGTTCTCAAACGAGGTACTGATAGCGTCACCGAATTGATTCGGAAGGGCCTGCCAAACCACGCTACATCCAGCGCTGCGCCGACGACCCAAACGAAGTTGGAAGTGCCACGCCAATTGTCTCCAGCGATCGCCTCGGAGCCGAATGCCAAGGCTACTCTTACAGCTCATCCGAATGGCTTCCCAATAGTCGGCGCAGAGCAGCCGGATACACATTCGCAATCAGAAACATCGACAGCTCCTCCGAGCCCTCTCAAGAAACCGGTCAAACGTCACTCGATCTTCCCTGGTCACGTCAGACAGAAGATCGCCGATGAGCAACCCGCAAGTTGGGATGAATCGCAATGGATTGACTGAGCAAAGGTGGTTCCCCGACACCACGTGCCCAATCAAAGTGGACGTTCGTCTTTGACAAGTTTTCCGAGTGTTCGAAGTCCGATTCCAAGCTGTTCCAATGCGCCATCGAAGCCGCCTCATTGAGGGTGACATCGATTGTTGTTTCGAGTGGTCCCCGCATTGGGATTCGCAGCCTTCCACTTCCTCGATTCAAGAACCAATCGGAAGTTCATTCCGCGCACGTTCATATATCTGTTTGTCCCACCCCTTTTGGATGGGTAATCCAGTTACTCTTTGAATGCTCAGAGACAAGCTACGACGCGTCGTTTCGGTTGCGCAAAGGACACTTGTTAGACAGGCGAATGTGAGCACAACATCCGAGCGATCAGGACATGACTAGTGACAAAAGGTGCATGAATATTGGAGAAATGCGAAAAATATATTTTGGATGAGTGCGCTTACATTGCGAATTGCGGTTAGTCTATGCGTGAAGGCAGAAGCGAGATGCTGCCGCGCACGATATAGGCTTCACGCGCATGTTGACCATCTCCAAGTCGTTATCGGCGGGCCAGGCGCAGACGTATCACTCACGCGAGTTCACGTCTGAGAAACAGAACTACTGGAGCCGTGACCCGCAAGTGCATAGCGAATGGCGAGGTAGCCTCGCGCGGGAGTGGGGCCTCAAAGGCTCGGTAGGTGCCGAGCACTTCGCGCGCCTCAGCGAAGGCCAGCATCCAGACAGCGGCGCGCAGCTTGTCAAGCACCAGCCTGCCCGAACATACGAGAACGAGCGCGGCAAGGAAATTACAAGCGTCGAACATCGCGCGGGATGGGATGCCACGTTCTCTGCACCAAAGTCAGTCTCTCTGACCGCCCTTGTGGGTGGCGATGACCGCGTCCGCGACGCGCACCGCGAAAGTGTCCGCGTCGCACTCGGAGAATTGGAGCGGTATACCCAGGCCCGCATCGGCAACGTCCATGCGCCGGAGACAACCGGAAAATTCATCGCCGCGACCTTCGAGCACGATACTGCTCGCCCCGTGGATGGCTACGCAGCACCCCAGCTTCACACGCACGCGGTTATCTTCAACATGACGGAGCGTGAGAACGGCCAGACGCGCGCGCTTCAAGAGCGCAGTCTTTTCCAATCGCAACAGTACGTGACAACCGTCTATCGTTCGGAACTCGCCTTGCGGCTGCACGGGTTGGGATATGAGATCGAACGCGGCAAACATGGTCAACCGGAGATTAAGGGCTACAGCCAGGAATATCTCGACGCATCGAGCCCGCGCCGGGAACAGATCCTTGGCCACTTGCACGAAATTGGCAGGGACGGTGCAGGAGCTGCGCAGGTCGCGGCCCATCGCACGCGGGACAGCAAGGAACTTCACTCGCCGGATGAGGTACTGAAACGGCACCGCGAACTGGCGGCTCAGTTCGGGCACCAGGCAGATCGTGTAGTGGCCGAAGCGCGATTGAATTCGCGGCATCACGCGCAACAACCCGACAAGCATACGCAGCAGCCTGAAAAAACTGTGCAGCAGTCTGTGACCTATTCCCGAAACCATGTCTTCGAGCGCTCTGCCGTTCAGGATGAACGAGCCATCCTGCAGGCAGCGATAGACCGGAGCATGGGGCAAGCCACATGCGGCCAGGTGCGACAGGAGTTTGAGCAGAGGCTAAGGCGGGGCGAGTTCCGCGAAGTTGCTCGAACAGATGGCAGAGCAGCGCCCCAGTACACCACGTCGGAGATGGTTCGCATGGAAAAGGAAATCATCGCCCGGATGCAGGAAGGCAATCGGCGAGAGTTCCGCGACCCGATGCTGGTATCGCCGCAACTGCGCATTGCAACCGAGGACCGGCATCCTGAACTGAGCAGGTCACAACTCAAGGCAGTGGACGACATACTCGTAAGCCGCGAGCAGATCGTTGGATTGGACGGCGTAGCTGGCGCCGGGAAAACTACAACGCTGGCCGTTATCCGCGAGGGTGCGGAAGTGCAGGGATTCACTGTCGAAGGGTTCGCCCCAACTTCGCGAGCGGCTCACAAGCTAGCCGAGGCGGGTATCGAAACATCAACGCTTCAGCATCATCTTGCCAAGGGAGAGCGACCCGATACCGGCGAGAAGAGGCTGTATGTACTCGACGAATCGTCGCTCGCCTCCACCCGCCAAATGCACGAATTCATCGAGCGGCTTCGACCCAGTGACCGCGTTCTTCTGGTCGGCGACATACGGCAGCACGAGGCTGTCGAAGCGGGCCGGCCCTTCGCGCAGCTTCAGGAAGCCGGTATGCGGACAGCCAAGTTGGACGAGATTGTCCGGCAGCGCGATCCGGAGTTGAAGCAAGCAGTCGAGCAGTTGGCGCGTGGCGAAATCGGAGCGGCAGTCGAGAGCCTTGGTCGGCAAGGCCGTGTCCATGAGGTGAAAGGGCATGGGGAACGCATCTCCGCTATCGCGCGCGAGTATGCCAAATCTCCCGAAGGTACACTCGTCGTTTCACCAGATAATCGTTCGCGCACGGAGATCAATCAGCGGATTCATGATGAGTTGCAGACGCGAGGAGTTGTGAGCCGCCAAGGTCACAGCTTCCAGATACTGGTGCCACGCCAGGAGATGACAGGAGCGGACCGCGGCTGGGCTCAGCAATACCAGGTTGATGACATTCTTCGCTACTCGCGAAGCTCGCGTGAATCCGGCATCGATAAGGGAGAATACTCTCGCGTTGTCTCTGTGAATCCCGAGGAAAATAGACTCACGGTTCTTCGGAACAGCGGGCAACAGACAACGTACGATCCGCGCCGGCAGATGGGCGTCTCTGTTTATCGCGAGCAGGAGAAGGTGTTCTCCGCCGGCGACCGCATCCAGTTCACGGCACCCAGTCAAGACCTGAAGATTGCGAATCGCGAATTGGGAACGGTAGAAAGCATCGGCCAGGACCGCACGATGCGCCTGAGGCTCGACAATGACCGAAGCATAAGCTTCGATCCGCAGCGTCACCCGCATCTGGACCACGGCTATGCCGTGACAAGCTACTCCAGCCAGGGACAAACGGCAGATCGAGTCCTCATCAACGTGGATACAGAGTTGAGTGCGAAAGACCTGCTCAACAGCCGCATGGCCTACGTCTCTGTGTCGCGCGGCCAGTGGGATGCGCAGATTTTTACAAATGACAGAAGCGCACTCGCAAACGCGCTCGGCCACGACGTTTCGCACCAGAGCGCGCTTCGGAACAAGCAAGTGGCTACGCCCGCGCAACAACTGGATCAAAGTAAGATGCAGAAGCCGGCTCATGACTTCGGCCTAGGCATTGACATGGGATTCTGACGTCGATTGGACGACAACTTTCACAAGGGAAGGGAACCATGAACACACAACTGCTTGGGAAGAAGCCAGTCCAGAATGCGACCCAGACAACGTTTGCCTTGGATGTGCAATACCTTTCTCATGACGCGAGCTTCGCCGAAAAGCATTATCGCGTCGGCGAACTCGCGGAATTATGGGGGCTGGGCCGAGAGACGGTCCGGAAGCTTGTCAAGGATGATCCGGGCGTCATCAAAATTAGGCAGGGTCGAAAGAAGACGCATACAACATATAGCATTCCGGAATCAGCCGCGCGCAGAATTCACACCCGGCTGTTGAATGCTGCCTAGCGGCGGCCGCCGCGAAGTGCAACCAATTTCGGCTTCGGTTTGGCTTCAAACGCTTCCTGCAAGACCTTCGTTAGTCGCGCCTGTCGTTCCGGCACCCACGCGGCATAGTGCTTCCGCACAATCTCCTCTGTGTTGCCGAGCAATTCGGCCACGTCGCGAACTGTGACATTTGCTTTCTCAAGCAGTATACGGGCAAAGGTGTGCCGGAAACGATGCGGTGAAGGCCTTTCCGGCCATGGTCCGCAGAGATCCCATAGGCGCAGAAGCTTTCGGCGCCACACGTCGGTAACTACGCACATATCGGTGGTCTTGTGAGTTCCGAAGATCAATGGTCCATGAACCTTGGCTCGTTCCCGGATTCGCCGCTGCAACCAGGTTGGAATCCACGTATAGACCTTCTTGCCATTCTTGGTAGTGCGGATATGGCACTCCCCGCTTTCCAAGAGGCGATCTGTGTGAAACGTGCAGACATCGGAGATGCGCAACCCGGTGTAGACGGACACTGCGATGAAATCGGCGAGATCCTTCCCGCTCCATCTATAACGGTACTCATCCTCGGTCTTACCATATTTGGTCTCGCAAGCCTCAAACATCCGCGCAAGTTCCTCGTCGCTGAAGGGAATTCGTTCCTTGGATTGTTTCTCGTTGCGGTTCCGTAGCTCTTTGATAAGGCGTGCCGGATTGCGATCCAGCCATTCATTGCTTACTGCAAACTCGAAAAACGATTTGACGATGGTCATGTTCTTCGTCGCCGTATTTGCTGCAACGCCCCAGGAGGTTCGGAATTCGCGAACATCCATCGGTCCCCATTGTTCAAGGAGGACGTATCCCTTCGACTCAGAGAACTTGGTGAAGCGGTTCATCAGGTAGCGATACATCCGCTGGGTGGTGAAGGCCGACGATTCGGCATGAGTCGCATGAAATGCATTCACCGCTCGCTCAATGGTCACTCGTGGAGTTGATGGAAGGGAAGGGATCGTTTCCGGAGGCGGAACCGTCAATTCAGTTCCCCAGGTTTTCCAGGCACCAACAACTTCTCTGGCCTGTTCCCATTCGATCTGCCCGGTAGATCTCCGTTTGAACTTTCCGCCGAGTGTGCCGGAGGCGAAGATCACGCAAGCGCAACGCTTCCAACCCTTCTTGCTCTCTTCGAATTCGCCTGAGCGGAACTCTTCCGGATGACCTGATTCACACTCCGCCCTATGCCGTCGATAGAGGTTAATTGCCACGCAGATATTATAGGACGGATTGCCCGCTATTGCCCGCTAAAATGCGTCTATGTCTATAAGTTATTGATTCTAAGCTGGCGGAGAGAGTGGGATTCGAACCCACGGTACTCGTTAAAGTACACACGCTTTCCAAGCGTGCGCCTTAAACCACTCGGCCATCTCTCCGGAGGGTGGTCTGTCTTCTAGAGTTTAACAGAGCGGGATCGATTTTCCCGGCTTCGGTTGCTAGCGCTCGTGGCGTTCACGCCGTCTCGGCTAAATCCTGTGAAATCGTTTACTTCTTAAGGGCGGGTGGTTTATAGTTCGACGTTGTTTGCCGCGACCCTGTCAGACGCGGCGCGTGTCAATATCTCACTCTGAAAGGCAATTTCATGCCTGTATTCTCCCGTCGTGACCTGCTTTGCTCCGGAGTAGCGCTCTCTGCATCTTCGTTGGTTGCCCGTTCTGCCTGGGCGCGTGCCGCGGCGCTGATGGGTGGGAATCCCGCAATAGCTGCGGAGGCCGCTATAGCTCCTCGCGAGCAGCTTCTCTTCGATTTCGGCTGGAAATTTCAGTTCGGCAACGGAGTCAATCCAGCTCTCGATCTCGGCTTCGGCAACGGCCAGGGCGACTTTGCCAAGACCGGTGAATTCGAGTTTTCCAAAGCAAAGTTCGACGATTCGAAGTGGCGCACACTCAATTTGCCTCACGACTGGGCAGTCGAACTGCCGTTTGTTCACGACGAGGTACAGAACTCACACGGATATAAGCCGGTTGGCAGGCGTTACCCGGAAACCAGTGTGGGCTGGTACAGGCGCACATTTGAGATTCCTGCCAGCGACCTGGGACGCCGCATCTCTGTTGAGTTCGACGGAGCCTTTCGCGACGTTCTGGTTTTCGTGAATGGATGCTTTATTGGCCGCAACGACAATGGCTATGCGCCATTTCGCTTCGATGTAACGGATTTTCTCGCCTATGGTGCGAAGAACAATATTGTGGCGCGCGTAGACGCCAGCTTTGGCGACGGCTGGTTCTACGAAGGTGCAGGAATCTATCGCCACGTATGGCTCACCAAGACGGACGTGCTGCACCTCGGCAAGTGGGAAAGCACCGTGCGCTCGGAGGTCAACGGGCGATCCGCACATTTGACCCTTGGGACTGTGGTAGTCAACGAAGGAAAGCAGCCCGAGAACGCGATGGTGAGTTGGCAAATTCTGGATGCGTCGGGAAAGACTGTAGCGACAGCCGAATCCGCGGTGCAGTTGGTGCCCGTGGACGGTACCGCAACATACTCGGCCACGGCGATGCTGGATAACCCCGCCCTCTGGTCCGTCGACGCGCCGAATCTCTATTCAGCTATCGTCACCGTCGACGCCGCGGGGAAACCGCGCGATGCCGAGCGCGTGATTTTTGGCGTGCGCTCGGCGCGATTCGATGCCGACAAGGGTTTCTTCCTGAACGGAAAGTCCATGAAGATTCAGGGCACGTGCAATCACCAGGACCACGCCGGCGTGGGCGCGGCACTCCCTGACCGTCTGCAGGCTTTCCGCCTTGGCGTCCTTAAGGAAATGGGCTGCAACGCTGTACGCACGTCGCACAACATGCCCACGCCCGAGTGGGTCGAGGGTTGCGATCGTATGGGCCTCATGATGATGTGTGAAACCCGCCAGATGAGTTCCAGCCCGGAAGGTCTGGCGCAGCTCGAAGCCATGGTCAAGCGCTATCGCAACTCGCCTTCCATCATTTTGTGGTCAATCGGCAATGAAGAGTGGCAATTGCAGGAATCTATGGCGGAGCAGGGCGCAAAAATCGCTGCCACCATGGTTGAGCGATGCCACGAACTTGATCCCACGCGCGTGGTTTCGGCGGCAGTCAATGGGACCAATCAGAGGGGCGTTTCCGATGCATTCGACATCATCGGCTTCAACTATGGTCTCAATCGTCCGGATGGATACCACAAAGAGCATCCGAAACGGCCGATTTATGGATCCGAAACCGCCAGTGCCGTCTCCACCCGCGGCGTCTACACCACCGACAAATTGCGCAACTGGGTCAGCGCCTACGACGTGAACAACCCGGGTTGGGGTGAACAGGCAGAGGAGTGGTGGAAGTTCTATGCCACACGCGAGTGGGAGGCCGGCGGCTTTGCCTGGACCGGCTTCGACTACCGCGGAGAGCCCACTCCCTATGGATGGCCCTCCATCAACTCGCAATTCGGCATCGTGGACATGTGCGGATTTCCCAAGGACACCTTCTTCTATTACAAGTCGTGGTGGGGAAGCGAGCCTGTACTGCACCTGTTTCCGCACTGGAACTTCGAAGGCAAGGAAGGTGAGGAGATCCCGGTATGGGTGCACTCGAATCTCGACGAGGTTGAGCTCTTTGTCAACGGAACGAGCGCCGGCAGCCAGAAGGTTCCGCACCTAGGACACGTGGCGTGGAAGGTAAAGTACGCTCCGGGTTCAATTGAGGCGCGAGGAAGCAAGGCGGGCAACGTTGTGTTGACTGAGAAGCGCGAGACCACCGGACCCACGGTCGCCATCCGGCTTACAGCGGATAGAACAGAGATTAATGCTGACGGCGAAGACGTTGCAGTTTTGAAGGTCGAGGCCCTGGACAAGGAGGGGCGCGCCGTGCCGACTGCGGGGAATCTGATCGGCTTTAAGGTCTCCGGGGCGGGTGCGCTCATCGGGGTAGGGAACGGTGATCCCAACTGCCAGGAGAGCGACAAGGATCCCAAGCGGTCGCTCTTCAATGGGCTGGCCCAGGTGATCGTCCAGGCGACGAAGGAGGCCGGTGAGATTCACATCGAGGCTTCCAAGGAGGGTTGGGATGGACCGGAGTTGACCCCGGCGAAGCTGGCGATCACCACGAAGAAGGTCGATTTGCGACCGGCCGTGCACGTGTCGCGCGAGCCCTCCTAGGGCCTGACCGACCCTCTGCGCCCGGTGGTATACTCACAAGGTCAGGCGGACCGCGCCACCATCTTCAACGCACGCTGAGGTTCTCATGTCCGGCCATTCAAAATGGGCCACAATCAAGCACAAGAAGGGCGCGCTGGACGCTAAGCGCGGCAAGATATTCACGCGTCTTCTCAAGGAAATCGCTGTTGCCGCCAAGGGCGGTGGAAACCCTGACACCAACGCACGCCTGCGTACCGCCGTTCTGGCTGCCAAGGCTGAAAATATGCCGCAGGACAATATCAAGCGCGCTATCCAGCGCGGCACCGGCGAACTGGAAGGCGTCAGCTACGAGGAGATCAGCTTCGAGGGGTATGGGCCCGGCGGTGTTGCCATCATTGTGGATGTTATGACCGACAACCGCAACCGCGCCGTCAGCGAGATCCGCCACGCCTTCACCAAGAACGGTGGCAATCTGGGCGAATCCGGATCGGTCCGCTTCATGTTTTCCAAGAAGGGTGTCATCGCAATCGAGAAGTCCGCAGCCTCGGAAGAGCAGTTGATGGACATCGTTCTGGAGCATGGCGGCGAGGACCTGAACGACGAGGGCGAAACCTGGGAAATCCTTACCGACCCCGCATCCTACGAAGCGGTGCTCTCAGCCGTCAAGGCGGCGAAGATTGAGCCGGTAATGAACGAAGTCACCATGGTCGCTTCCACCTACACCAGGCTTGAGGGTGCCCCGGCCAACCAGATGGTTCGCCTGCTCGAAGTTCTGGAAGACCTCGATGATACTCAAAATGTCTACACCAACTTCGACATGGACGCGGCGCAGATGGAAGAGGCGGCTAGCTGAGAGCGTCCAAGGCAGGCATTTAAAAGGCCGCCCGGATGTGGCGGCTTTTTTGTGGGATTCACGGTATTCATGTATGGAAGGGAAGCACGTTGACCAGAATTACCAGGCTCTTTTTGTTTGCTTCGATTGCCATGGCGGCAGGGACGGTGGTTGTCTCCGCCCAGACTCAGGCTGGTGCGGCAATTCCTACTGGTGCTAACCAGGCAGCCCTCACATTCAGCGGTTCGGTCAACAACGACCCCGTCGCCCAAGTCCGCAAGAACCTGAGCTGGGAATATGGCCCATTCCTGAACGGGGGTAACGGATTCGGTAACCGTGACGACTACAGGTTCCTCTCGGCTGGTTTTCAGGCTGGCAAGATCCTCACCCCAGTGATCGGCAAAGGAATCTTTGCTGGGCAGTTTGAATATAGTGCCAACATCATGCCGCTGTGGCTTGCATTTACCCCGGCGCAGAACCCGAACGCTAACTTCCTTTATCCCAACAGCACCAGTTTCACCGGACCCGAAGGCGGTGGTACCTACGTGGGCGCCAGCCTGACACCGGTCATTCTGCGCTGGAATTTTCTCAGCCATTCGAGGCGTATTCAACCTTGGTTTCAGGCAGCTGGTGGTCTAATCTACACCACCCATAAATTTCCGCCGGACCTGCTCATTCCGCACGGTCAACCGGGTGGCACATCGGTATTCAACTTCTCTCCTCAAGGCGGTGGCGGCATTCATTACTTTCTCCGTCCGGGGTGCTCCATTGATCTGGGGATGAACGGTGTTCACATCTCCTCCGCCTCCCTTGGCGATAGAAACCCCGGTGTCAACGCTCTTATTCAGGTGCAACTGGGCTACACCATTTGGAAATGAAATACGTCGGCCCCGAGGAGGGGAACTGAGCAGCTGGATGGAGTCAGAATGAGCGGACCGTTAGTCGAGTGCGTTCCCAACTTCTCAGAAGGCGCGGACACGCGCCGTGTCGAGGCGATTGTGGCCGCGATGCATGTTGAGGGTGTGCGTCTGCTCGACTGGTCCATGGATGCCGATCACAATCGTTCCGTCGTGACCATTGCCGGTCCTCCTCCCGCGGTTGTAGAGGCGGCTGTGCGCGGCGCCGGCAAGGCAGCGGAACTTATTGATCTCACTCGCCAGCGGGGGGTGCACCCGCGCATCGGCGCGGCCGACGTGATTCCCTTCGTTCCCATTTCCGGCATCAAGCTTGAGCAGTGCGTGCTGTTGGCGCGGCAGGCCGGCCTGGAAATCTGGCGGCGTTTCAATGTCCCCGTGTTCTTTTATGAAGCTGCCGCCGCGCGGCCCGACCGGGCCAACCTTGAAGAAGTGCGGAGGGGGCAATTCGAAGGGCTTGCGGATGCGGTTCGCAAGGATTCGGCGCGCCGCCCCGACCTCGGCGGCCCCGGTCTTCATCCCACCGCGGGAGCCTGTGCTGTGGGCGCGCGCAAATTCCTGGTTGCATACAACATCTATTTCGATTCCACAGACGTTTCTATCGTGAGGGCAATTGCCCGCGAGATTCGCGCCGCTTCAGGCGGGCTCAAAGGGGTTAAGGCCATGGGAGTCCTCGCCCACGGCAGGGCTCAACTTTCCATGAATATCACCGACTTTGAGGTCACACCCATCTCCCAGGTCTATCGCTCAGTCTCCAAACTTGCAGAGCGGCACAAGGTGGCCCTGGCCGAAGGCGAAGTGATTGGCCTGCTGCCCGAGGCTGCCTGCGAGCGGAAGAGCGACTGGATGCGTCTTCTCAGTGGATTTGACCCGCTGACCAAGATCTTGGAGCAGCGGCTCGAATCTCCGCTCGTTTGGCCGGGACGTGGTCCAGGGGCTTGAGATGTGCGCGGGTGAGCATTCCACGCGGGGCGCGGAAACCGACGCTATGGCAACGCGCTCGAGAGTACAATAAACGTAGGTTTTGAAATTGTTTTTCGCGTTTCTGTGGTGCGTTACATGCTTGTTTGGAGTCGAACTTGCATTCGCTCATCGCGAAAAACATGGGATCACCGGAGGAAGTTTTGTTGAACGCATTTGTAAAAGTTTCCGTTCCTGCCGCGCTGCTCGCAGTATCCGTTTTTGCTTCAGCGTCGCAGTTGTCCACCGACGCGCGTACCGCCGTTCCGCATGAAGTGCAGCAGCTTGTGGTTATTGACTACCGTGCCATGCAGAATTCCACTGCCGCCATGGATTTGCGCGAACGCGTGATGCCCCCGGAGCTGAAGCAGTTCGATGAAGCGCTGAAAAAGTCTGGGCTGAATGAAAATCACGACGTCGATCAGTTGGCTTTCGCACTGTTCCGCCCGTCGGCTACCAGCGAGGGACTGGTGACGGTGGGTATCGCCCAGGGACAGTTCCCCTTGCAGGACATTCTGGCCAATTTCAAGAAGAATAAGGTGAAGCCAACCCTTGTCCGCACCAACAAAATCTATCCATTGGCCAAGACCGGCATGGTGGTTTGCTTCGTCGACCCGTCCACCATGGTCTTCGGTTCTACGGATGCAGTCACCAAGGCGCTCGATGCCCGTGACGGCGCCTCACCCAGCTTGTTGACCAACAACTCCATGATGGAGGCCATGAAGACTGTGGACTCCGATGACCTGTGGAGCATCCTTGACGAGAAGGGAACACAGACCATGATGCGCCAGGTACTCGGCGAAGCCGGATCAGTCACCGACTTCGAGACTGTTCGCAAACGCCTCCAAGCCTCCTGGTACGGGATGGACTTCCAGCACGGAGTCAAATTCAATCTCACCATCGCTACAGGTGACACCTTTGCGGCGGCGACCATCTCATCGCTGCTCACGGCTGCCGTGGCTCTTCGCAAAGTCAGCGGTTCGGATGCGGAAAAGCAGGCCTTGAGCGATACCACCGTAGCTTCCGATGCGGGAAACATGTCGATCCGCTTTGCATCTTCCGATACTGAATTCAACAGTCTCTTGCACTCCCCGCTCTTTGAAACCATGGTGAAGTAAACCCATCGAAAAATGCACAGTACCCCATCCATCGAGCATCTTTAGCTCGATGGTGGGAGACCATAAAGGCTATCCGTTCCCCAGTGGGTCTTTCCGTTTCCCTCTTTGTCTCAACCCCAATCTGACGTCAGCGTCCCGGCGTCAGATCGGGATGGAACTCAGCTTTGCCGCCCGGCAACAGCAGAATCTGCAGCGACCCTTCCTGCCGTTCAACCAGGTTCGGTCCGGTAATCTGCACCTGCTTTCCATCCGCCGCAGTGTACTGCACCTTCAACGGCCCCTCTCCCCGCAGCTGAATCCGATAGTGGAACACCCCATCCGCGGTTAAGCGATCACTTCCAAAGCTCGCACTCGGATAATCGACTTCGAGCAGCTGTATCGCTCCCCCGGTGCGGTTTTCCACCGCCATTTCAACGTGATACGAGTGGCATCCCGTGGCGAATCCGACCATCGGAAGAGCGATTGCCCCCAGAATCCAGCTGCGAAACCTCATTCCCGGCTCCCACTTTCCTGCGCTCCATCATCGTGCGGCGCCTGGGCTGCGACCTTCTTTTCCAGTCGGTCGAGTCGCTTCAGAAGCTCCGGCAATCGCTGGAAGATGGTCACTGCCCGCAGCCAGATCCGGTTGTCGAACCCCGGCGAACCGGAGAGCGTCTTTCCCGCGGGCACATCGTGCGAAACCGCCGATTGCGCCGTCAAAATCACACCATCCCCTACCGTGCAGTGGCCGGCTACGCCCGTCTGGCCAGCAAGAATCACGTTGTTTCCAATCACCGACGACCCAGCCAATCCCGTCTGGGCGCAAACCAGCGTGTTCTCTCCAACTTTGGATCCGTGCCCAATCTGCACCAGGTTATCTACCTTGGTTCCATCGCCGATCGAGGTTTCTCCAACCGTCGCCCGGTCAATGCACGCGTTGGCCTGGACATCGACCCGATCCCCAAGCCGCACCGGGCCCGACTGCGGAATCTTCTCCCAATGGCTGGCCTCATTTTTGGCAAAGCCGAATCCGTCCGCTCCAATGATCGCGCCGTTTTCCAGGGTTACGTGGTCGCCCAAAATGCAGTTTTCGCGCACCACCGCGTGTGCGTGGGCAAACAGGTGTGAGCCTGCTTCCACCCCGGGATAAAGCACCACGTGCGGCAGTAGGGTGGCGTGCGCACCTAGCCTTACCTTCGGACCAACAACGGCATAGGCCCCGATGTGCGCACCCTCTCCAATCACGCTCGTCGGATCGATAACTGCCGTTGGGTGAATCCCCGGCAGATAAACGGGTGGTTGGTAAAACAAAGCCAACGCTCGAGAGAAGGCCAGATAGGGATTCTTGGTTCTAAGAGTCGCCGCCGCAATCTCCTGAAAATCCGGATCTACGAGTACCGCTGCTGCCCTGGTCTTTCGCGCCAATCCCGCATATTTAGGGTTGGCGACGAACGTAACCTCCGTCGGCCCTGCTTCCTCAATCCCTTTAACACCAGTTACTTCCAGCTCCGCGTCTCCGCGCAACTCCGCTCCCAACTCCCTTGCCAATTCGCCTAGCTTCATCGATGAGATTGTACCGGAATGCGCCCTGCTACGCGGTATCCGGTTCGTCCGGGAACAGCGCCGCTTGCTCTCCCGCTTTCCCCGCTTCCTTGTCCCGTCCGCCTGGTTTGCCCTCGGCCCCACCCCGTGATCGGCCGCTTGCGCCAATCACGCCCACCACCTCCAGTGCCTGGATCGCCTGCCGGGGCACGAAAACTCTCTGCGTGTTCGAGCGCGTGTCCGGCGGGGTCAGCAGCAACCCCGCTCCCTCAATCAGCGAGCGATCATTGGTCGCCAGGCCCTCCAGTTCCTCCCCGTCGGTCAGTGTCATTCTCAGCCACAGTCCCGCGGTCCGCGGCCGGGTGGAGAAGCGCTTCTGCAATAGCCGCTCGGGATCGGCCTGCTGGGTTGAGGCTGCGGGCAGGTCACGGACGTAGCAGACCCACTTCACCTGGCCCCACTCCATATGAATCACCTTGCCCGCCAGATCGAGAATCTCCAACTCCGAGGCCTCAGCCGAGAAACCGGCCCCCGCATAGCCCGCGCACCATTCCCGCGAAAACTTGCGCACAATCACCGGTTTGCGAACGGGACTCATCGTTTTGGATTGTCGCACGAGTGGGGCAGTCCGCGGATTGGCCTGCCTACGTTGGAACCAGAGGAGTGGTAAATCGCCGTCATTCAATCCAGTCGAAAATCTGATTCAAAGGCTGCTAGCCAATCCGTCTCGGTTGTGTTAATGTACTGGTTTGCGACCTCCGTCTGGAGGTGTGCTAAGCGCAGCAGCATCAGACACTTGGCTGCGGTTCGTGACGGCGGAAGTGGGGAAGTCGAATGGCTGACTACATTTATCTTTTGGAAAACCGGCTGTCGGCCGACCAACGGAATGCTTTGCGGTTGCTTCGTGAAGCTGCACGCGAAGCTGGAATGATCCTCTTCCTGACCGGCGACGTGGTCCGGGACCTCACCAGCGGGCACGCGGTGCGCAACTTGGAAGTCGCTGTCCACGGAAATGCACTTAAGCTCAAGAAGATTGTTGAGCGGGCGGGCGGCAAGGTCTGGGGCGAAGACGAACCTTCGCAGAGCCTATATCTGTGTTTTCCGGGTACCGTGCGAGTTGACGTGGTAAGCACTCACCGCACCGAATACCCCAAACCGGGGAAGCCTGTTTATCACCCCGCATCAATCCATGAAGACCTGCGCCGCCGCGACTTTACCGCCAACGCCATGGCCATCTCGCTCAACGAGGGATCGTTCGGCCTGCTGATGGACCCCATGAATGGCGCCGCGGATATCGAGGCCCGGACCCTTCGCCTGGTCTCAAACTACGGCTTCCTTGAGGAACCCGCTCTGCTGATCCGGGCAACGCGGTACCTTGCTCGGCTCGGCTGGGATCTGGATCCCAAGACAAAAACCCGCTTCGAAAATGCCAAGGCTGAGGGCGTAATTGAATACCTTTCCAATACTTCCCGAAGCGAGGAGTTGGAACAGATCGGCCACGAGGAAGAGGGCCTGAAGATCCTGCGATCGCTGGAAGCCGAAGGCTGGATGGGCGTTCTTTTTCCGGCCTGGACCGCCGCGAAAGCGGACGAGGAAAAGCTGAACTCCCTCCATGCTCTGGCTGTCGAACTCCTCCTGCAAGGCGTTCACGCCGACATGTCCGCTGCGCAAATGCAATTGCTCACGGCGAAGCTATCCTCCAAAGACCTCTTGGCGTTGAAGAAGTCAATGCTCCGCCCGGGCTTTGTTGAAGAGTGGAACAGCCTGGACTCGATGGCGGCGGCCTTTGCCAAGGTGCTGCTCGCCAAGGAAAATGCGACGCCTTCCACAAGTTACAAGCTCTTTACCACCTACGATCCGGAAGCGATTCTCTGGCTCGGATTTACCACCAAAGATCCAGCCGTCAAAGAAAGATTCGATCTCTTCCTCAAGGTCTGGCCAGAAGCCCGCCAGCGCATTCCTCATGCACTCATGCAGGAGATGCGCGTCACGCCCGAGTTGGCAACTTACACGGAAATCGTCAAGGCCATCTTCCTTGAATTGATAGACGGCCGGTTGACCACGCAGGAAGAGATTCGTGCGTTTCTCGAGCCGCATTCGCCGCCCGCGCCCCCGCCGCAGGTCACCATCAAGCGACCCCGCGCCAAGCGCGGCGCTGAAGCCAAGGTCAAGGAGCCCTCTTTCGATGACGATGAGGACTCCGAAGTCGATCTGGATGCGGACGACGATCTCGACGACATTGTCGCCGACGACGATGAAGATTTGGGCCTCGGGCTTGCCCTTCCCAAGGTTGAACTTGACCCTGAGACTTCCGAGGAGGAAGTGGAATCGGTGGGCACTGAACTCGATTCTGACCTGGATGCCGACGACGAAGACGAGGA
Source organism: Occallatibacter sp. (assembly GCA_049514915.1). GTDB lineage: Bacteria > Acidobacteriota > Terriglobia > Terriglobales > Acidobacteriaceae > Telmatobacter. The sequence continues at coordinate 17,982 of JBEKUP010000071.1, forward strand.
ATCTGAGCCCACTCCCCCGCCGGCAAAGCGTGGATCCAAGGCATCCGCTTCCGCCGCGCCTTCCGCAAAAGTCGCCAAGGCGGCCCCAGTTTCCCAGCCGAAACCGGCGGTCAGCGTTCCACGCCAGACGTCCGCGATTAGTCCCAAGTCCAAGCCCGCTCCGACGGTAAAGCCTACGCCTGCACCAGTTGTTTCCAAGGCAAAGAAGACGGCAAGGTCTGTCCCTGCAGCACGCGTCCACAAACCGGCGCTCAAGCCAGCCCCGAAGCCACCTGCCAAGCCGACTCCCAAGCTGCCCGGCAAGCCTCCGGCGAAGGCCGCGTCTAAGGCTCACGCCAAGCCGACGCCGAAGCCGGCACAATCAAAATCCGCCTCCGCCAAGACGAAAGCAAAGCACGCTCCCGCGAGTTCCAAGACAGCAAAGCCATCGCACTCAGTAAAGGCCGCCCGGCCTGCGGCGAAAAAGGTGTCCGCCAAACCGACAAAGAAGCGCTGAATACTCGTTCGCAGTTCAATTCCGCGTGGTATCTTCAGGGCATTCCGGAGAAACTGTTGATGAATCGCACTCTTCTTCTTCCCCTCGTCTGCCTTATTGTTCTTTTGCTTGTGCTCCCAGCCTCAGCAGCGACCGTAGGCACACCAGCTATCCCACTTCCGCCTCTACAGATCCATTCCATGGAAATCGCAGCCTCCAGCGCAGCTTCGGCCGATCCTCGCCTGGATAACGCATACAAGTTCAACGAGGGTGGATGGACCTACGTCCATCTCCAGGGCACGCCGGAACAAATTGGATTCCAGCATGGTTACCTGTTGGCTCGTGAGATTGAAGACAACGTGCATGTGTACACGGTCACCGCTCCGCAGCAGGATGAGCGCCCGTGGAGCTTCTTCCGCGAAGCTGGAAGAACCGTGTTGTGGCCGCATCTCGACCCGGAATATCAGGAGGAGTTGAAGGGCATCGTCGAAGGCTTGAAAGCCCAGGGATCCGCGCTCGATCTGTGGGATATCGTGGCGCTGAATGGCGATATCGAAATCAGCGATTACTACCTGCCGACTTTGAACAAGAAGGAGCACAAACCCACTCCTCCTGCCGCCGTCGCTCCAGGAAAGTGCAGCGCGTTTGTCGCAACAGGTTCAGCCACCAAAGACGGCAAGATCGTCATCGCGCACAGTAACTGGTCCTCGTATGCTGAGGGAGAGCGTTGGACCGTCGTCTTCGATATTGTGCCGTCCAGCGGCCAGCGCATCCTCATGGACGGCCTACCGGGCGTGATCACCAGCCAGGATGATTTCGGTGTGAACGCCAGCGGCCTGATGATTACGGAGACCACGCTGCCCATGGCGAAGGGATTCGACGTCAATGGAATTCCCGAGTTCGAGCGCTCACGCAAAGCCATGCAATATGCCACGTCGATCGACGAATACGCAGCCATCATGCGCGCGGGCAACAACGGCGGTTATGCGAATTCATGGCTCATCGGCGACCGCAAAACCGGCGAAATCGGCTATCTCGAACTTGGACTGCACCAGACTCCGCTGACTAAGAAGAAAGATGGCTACTTTGTCTCCTCGAACTTCTCGGCAGATCCCTCTCTGATCCGCGATGACACCCCGGGATTCAATCCGAATAACCCGGAAAGCAGCATGAATGCCCGCCATATCCGGGCGGAAGAATTCATGAGGGAGCACTACGGCCAGCTCGATACGGCACTCGCGGAGGCTTATCTGTCCGACCACGAAGACAGCTACGAGCACAAGATCGATGCCGGCAAGCGCAGCCTGTGCGGCCATGAGGATACTTCGCCTGTGGGAGAGAAAGTCTGGGATGACCCACCGTTTGTGCCAGGCGGAGCGGTTACAGGCAAAGTGATGGACTCTGACATGGCCGCAAAGCTCAGCTTCATCGGCAGGGCTGGTCATCCATGCGGCGAGAACTTCTACGTTGCGCCATTCCTTGCAGCGCATCCCCAGTTCGCCTGGCAGAAGCCAATTCTTCATGACATGATCGCCGGCCCATGGACGACATTTGTCGCGGACGAAAAGAAATAGAACACACCTCACTGGACATCTAAATCAAATGAAAACGCCCTGTTGTTCCCGATTATCGAGGTAATGGATGGATTTTGACTACGTCGTCATGCCGGCAATCCTGGTTTTCATTGCACTCCTGGTCATCTGGCGGAGCATTCGCCGCATTCGATCATTGAGGGCTCAGAAATATCGCACCTGGCGAAGAATTGCTGAATGCGTCGTTCTCTCGCTCCTTATTCTGCTACTAGCTGTCGTGGCCGGAAGCAGCGCATTCAATGCGGTTGCGCTGCAGGTTGCGCGATTCAGTAACCCGCCAGATGGAACTTTCTATAAGGTGAATGGCGCACAGATGCACATGGACTGCACTGGTGTGGGATCGCCGACGATTGTTCTGGATACAGGGTTCGGCGACAACGCGCTCACGTGGGAAAAGGTCCAGCCGGAGTTGTCGAAAACCACGCGGGTTTGCTCGTATGACCGGGCCGGGTCTGGGTGGAGCGAGCCGCAGCCGGAAGCGCGCGATGCCGAACACATTGTGGGCCAGTTGCACGAACTGCTGAGCCAAGCGCACGTGAGCGGCCCCATTGTGCTGATGGGGCATTCAATAGCCGGCATGTATGTGCGCGCCTATGAAGCGCACTATCCGACGGATGTTGTGGGGATTGTGTTTGTGGATGGTTCGTCGCCGGAGCAATTTCACAATCCGCTTTACACGGCTGAACTTGGCAAACAGCCCTGGCTTCTCTATCGAGGTGTGCCGATCCTTGGCATTCCACGGCTTATGTGGATGCTTTCGCTCTCTTCGCCCGATCTTGGCGCGCACGCCACGAAAGCGGAGGCCGAGGCTTCCTTCCATGGACACGTTGGCGCCCTTCAAGAAGAGATGGGCCGCTTTGTACAATCCGCGGATGAAACCATCCACACGGGGCCGTTCGGTGCGCTGCCGATTCTGATCTTCACGCAGGACACCGACCACCCGTCCAAGGGCATGGAACGATACGCCGGCTCATGGAACCAGATGCAGGAGAATCTGAAGATGCTTTCCACGCGCAGTCGCAGGATTATCGCGAAGGGTAGCGGACACTACATTCAGTTCAGGCGGGCTGACCTAATTGAGAAGGAAGTGCCGCCGTTCATTGGACAACTTCGGGGAACAGTTCCGCAGCCGACGAACTACGACACTACCATCACGGAATAAAGAAAGTGCAGTGCGGCCCCCATGTGACTTTCTGCAGGGGATAAAGCTCCGGCTTCCCGCACGAATCAATTTCCCACTAAGCTGTGAAGCCGTGGCCTGTTGTTGGCTTCAAACCGGAACTGGAACAACCTCAACTGTCGCCGCTACCACCATCTCGCGGATTGAATTGATCACCAGATCCGGCTGATCAAGATGAATCCAGTGCGCGCTCGCCGGCGCAATTACCTGCTGCGCATTGTCACCAATGCGGGCAATCTTCTCGTCGGAAAGTGGTGTGGATTTCCCGGGCGTTAAAATCACCACCGGGATGTCATGGATAGGTTCCGCATCCTGCATCTCGCGCACCGTGTCGGGAACCGCCATCACATGGCTTCGCATTCCGGCGTAGTATCCGGGGCGCGACCAGTGCGCGGCAACAATCGGCTGAACCTCCCGTGGCATCTTGCCGACCTCATTCTTGACTCGCCCCAGCACATGCTGCGCCCCGTTGCCCGCAGCCCCGGCGAGTTGGCCAGCGACCTTTCCAGATCGGCAAAGCAGCGACATTACCGCAAGTCGGGCCAGGCCAAACCTCGCGATAGGAATCGCGATTCCGGAGAGCTTTTTGCCGCGGTCGATTTCGGACTGCTTGCCGGGATTCAGCGGTGGCCACTCCTCACAACGCATCGGGTCTACCAGCAGAACGCTGGCCACCTCATCCGGATAGAGCAGCGCATAGCGCCGCATCACCAGCCCGCCAAAAGAATGTCCCACCAGGATGTAAGGAGGCTTGATTCCTGCGCCTTCCAGCATTACATGTAGTTCAACCGCAATGTTTCCCGGTGTGCGCGCGGTCCTGTTTGGGCTGCTCCACCCCAGGCCGCCACGATCGTAAGAAGCGGTATAGGTGAACCGAGAGACGATCTCCTGGATATGAAACCAGTTCAAGTTCGTGGCGGCAATCCCGGATTCAAACACGACAGTGGGGCCGCCTGCACCCTTTTCCATCAGGAAAAGCGAGCGCCCGCCGCCGATATCGATCGAGCGTCCAAGGCCGGCGTAGAGCCGACGATCCCGGCGCGCACCAAAGAACTGATAGAGAAATCCTGTGGACACCAGTGCGGCGCCCGCGGCGAGAATCCAGAGAACTGCGACCATATGTAATCCTAAAAACGAGTGAGTTGCTCGGGGCTGAAGTCCCCGAGTCCGAGATTTGCCTTTGCACTGCCGCGGTCGATGATGAGCAGTGTCGTCCCACTCTGGCCTCGGATCTTTGACTCCACCTGGCTGGCTGACCAGATACCACCGTCATGGCGCAGCCCGAAATAGGTGAACTCCTTCACCGTCCCAGTACCTTTCAGGGTTTTTTCTACATATACAGGAAACCCGATGCTTTGGTCGAGCCAAGTTTTGATTTCAGCATAATGGGTCTTGTCCGCTGTCCCCGGCGTGCTTTTCAAAACATTGCAGTCGCGGGCGCCAAACGTAGTTTCCTTCTCCAATACCTGACCCGGCCAGAAATACTGCATCTCCAGGAAATCCTCAAAGCTGAAGACTGGGCCGAGGGGCCCGTCGCTCCACTTCTCGAAGGGAAGTGTAGTCGCAGTTTTATCACCGGGGTGAGCAATTTTGATCACATTTTGGCCACTGGGACGCATTTCAAGCAGAATGTGAGCGCGCGTATCAGGCTTAGCAGTGGGCGAAGGACTAACTTCCACCAACACCCGCAGCACACCCGGAAACCAGTGCGCCTTGATGATTATGCTGTCGCTTGTTCGCTTGCCGTCCGCGTCCACTCTCACCAGGTGACCGCTGGCGCGAAAGTCCGCCGTTTTCACCCGCTCCTGCGGAGTCTTTAGCACCGCGGCTACGTCCGCCGCCGCAACCGCCAGCGCTGTGCTGAACAGTGCCGCCGCCACGCCGATGAGAAGTCTCATGACTCAATCTTACCGTCGCGGATACGAATGTGCCGCGGTGCGCAGTTCGCGATCTCATTCTCGTGGGTAATGATTATCAGCGTCATGCCGCGCTGCTTCTGGATGCCAATCAGAATCTCCATGATCCGGGCGGAATTCACACTGTCCAAATTGCCCGTAGGCTCGTCTGCCATCAAGATCGATGGAGCATTGGCCAAGGCTCGCGCGATCGCGACACGCTGCCGCTCTCCGGCGGAGAGTTGGTTGGGATATTGGTTGAGCCGATGCTCCATGCCCATTTCCCGCAACAGAGACTCGGCTCGCTGGGCTCGGTTGCTCGGCAGCAAATCCAATGCCAGCATGGGCACCTGTACGTTCTCAATGGCTGTGAGTGTCGGTAACAGATAGAACGCCTGAAAGATGAATCCCACTTGCCGCGCCCGGTAATTGTCCAGGCTCACAGTGGATCCCAGTGCGGCATTCTGAAACAGCACTTCGCCACTGGTGGCCGTATCCAGCCCCCCCAGCAATTGCAAGAGCGTCGATTTGCCGCTGCCGCTCGGTCCGCTGATCGCCAGATACTCGCCGGCTGTGATGCTGAGATTCACCCCGCGAAGAGCCTCGATGCGCCCTTCGTCGTAGCTCTTGCAGAGGTTCCGGACCTCCAGGGTGGGGCTAGTCATGCCGGATCGCCTCCACCGGTGAGAGATGCGAGCCTCTCCACGCAGGATAGGCACCCGCCAGAATTCCCGACAGAATAGATAACCCAAGCGCCTCCAGTAGATGCCCCGCATCCAGCGATGAGGAAACGATGCTCGCCGTCTGAGGCAACATCGACAGCAGGCGCAAAGACCCCCAGCCGAAAAACAGGCCGAGGATCCCTCCAGCAAAACCCAGCACCGTCGCCTCCACCTCGATCAGCAGCACAATCCGTCTTGATTTCCAACCAATCGCGCGCAGTATCCCAATCTCGCGCGTCCGCTCAAACACCGACATGGCCATGGTGTTCGCAATGCCCAGAACTCCCATCAGCAGCGCAATCGACGATGTGCCCCACGCCACAGCATGAGCTAGTGACACAAACTGGTTATTACTGGCCCGCTCGCTTGCCAGTTGTGCATTCAGGCCGGGCAGCGCGGTCTCAATTTCCTTCTGGGCGCGCTTCAAATAGTGGTCTGGAGCTTCACCCGCAGGCGCGGGACGAAGCCGCACGTGAAACCCGGAAACCTTACCTTGCAGGCTCGTGAGTTGCTGCAACTGATCCAGCGGCATAATCACGGCCCCTGCCTCCAGTGCCGTCCCGCCATGATAGATACCAACCACCTTAAAAGCGGAGCCTTGAATATCCAGCGAATCGCCGACCTTCTTGTTCAAGGTACTTGCCAATGCATCCCCGATCATCACTTCGGGCTTCCCATCCTCAAAGTGTTGTCCCGACAAGAAGGTGAGGGAACTGAATTCGTAGGAATTCGCGCGCCAGCCAAATACCAGCGCATTCACCTCGGGGGTCAGATCAATCAAATTGAAGAGCATGGGACTAACCTGCGCCACCACCGGCACAGCGGTTAGCTTGCCTTCGATAGAGGTGTCCACTGACGGGTTAAGGAACGTCTTCTGCACCACAGCAATATCGGTGCCGCTGCTCGAATATAGTCGCAGCCATTCTTGCTCAAACGAGCGCGAGAAGCCAACCAGGGCAACAAATGCCCCAATCGCCATGCCGATCCCCCAGAGTGTCAGAAGCGTTCTGAGTCGCCTGCGCCAAAGGTTTTTCCATGCAAATCCGATGAAGGACAGTTGGGAGGCCATTTTGTAGGAGCAATTCCTCCCGTGGTCGGCAATTCGAGTTGAGACTTCAAAGATCTCGTTTACAAGTCAGAGACGCAATCCAGCGATCTCGCAGACAAGCCAAAAGGGCAGCCTCGATCCATAGGCCTGCCCTTCAGTTGACTCATTTCCCCACCCCTTTTTCGCACCTCAAAAAACGACCGGAGAATCACTGCCGTCGTGCGTTCGACCCGTCCAGAGCCGTGTCAACGTTCGCCGTGGAGCTTTACTTGGGTTTGGATGGGGAACCTGAATCCGATGCGTATGCCCTCATCGGACCACCTGAATTCTAGTAACGGCCGCGCCCTCTTGAAGCACCGCCGCCCCCGCCACTGCTTCCTTTGCGCGCCTGGTAGCAGTCCCGGCAAAATACCGGACGATCGCCACGAGGCTCAAAAGGAACTGTTGTAGGCTGGCCGCACCCCGAGCAAATCACAGGTGTACCCTGTGCTGGAGCCGAACGGTAGCCGGAACCCCCCTGGTCGTTCTTCTTTGCCTGACGGCAACTCTTGCAACGCTTTGGGGTCGAATAACCACGTTCCTGAAAGAACGTCTGATCAGCAGCGGTGAAGGTGAAGTCCTGCCCGCAATCGCTGCACGTAAGTTGAATATCTCCGGCCATGGGTCTCCTCGTGGAGATTGTACAGCCCAATTTGT
>JBEKUP010000072.1:0-31029 GCA_049514915.1 Occallatibacter sp.
ACGCCCGCGCCCTCACACAAGGAGCACGGGGTAAACCTCAACTTCTCGAACCGCCCGGTGCGGACCCGCATGCCGGGTGGTGTGGCAGGGGAGGAGAGGTGACTCTCCCCCCTATGCCGATTAAGGATCAGCCGGTTTTAGAAATCGAGGTGGAGAGACATTTGAACCTGTCGTGGAGCGCCGATGGTGTGGCCGACGATGCCGAGGCCCGACGGGCAGCTATAGAAGTTGTTGGTAGCGCTTGGGGTGCCGCAACCGGTGGGCAGAACGGCTGTCCCCGATGCCGGGAATGCGTTGTAGCCCGCGTTTTGAGAGACCTCGTTGCCGGGAATATCGAAGCTGGTAGTGTTGGTGACGTTGTAAACGTCGAAGGTGTACTTCATGTTGAAGCGCTCGGTGAGAGGAATCATCTTCACGACCGAGGCGTCGGCACGTTTCTGATAGGACTGGCGGAAGATATTGCGTTGGCCGGTGGTGTAGCCGGTCTCGTAGGGATCTGAAGTGGGGATCGCGCCGCCCAGTTCACCCGCAGGAAGCAGGGGGAGAGTGAAGCACGCGGAATTGAGTGCTGGGGGCGCGCCAGCCGGGGTCCATGCTCCCGAGTGGCCGGTGAGCGCGGACTTGGCAGTGCATCCCGGAGCCAGCGGAACGATGGGGTTGGTGATGCCGTCGGATGTGGAGTAGTAGATGCTACCCACCGCGCCGGAGAAGTCGATGATGCTGTACGGTTGGCCGCTTTGCACCACCGCGAGGCCTACGAGGGACCATCCGTCGATTAGCTTGCCTGGAAGGGAATGTTTATTGGCAAAGTCAGGAACCTGGTAGATGTAGTTGGTGCTGATGATGTTGGTTCGGTCGAAGTCGGACGAGCCATAGCCGCTGCGCAGGTTGAGAGGATTGTTGCCGTTGTAGAAGAGACCAAGTCCGCTCTGCTCATCGAGAGCATGGGACCAGGTATAAGAGGCGCCCATCTGGAGGCCCTTGCTCATGCGCTTTTCAATGTGGGCCTGAAGCGCGTTGTAGGCATCAACGCCGGCGGCCTTGTAGTCAATGGACTCAGCCGCGTACCCGATGTAGGGAACGCGCAGGTCGACGTTGCCGCCTTCATAGTTTGCCAGATAGCTGGAACCATCTGGCAGGGTTGCTCCGCCGACGTTATAGCCGTAGCTGTATTTCTGCTGAAAGGCGCCGCCCGAGAGCGTGGGGCTGGTGGGAGAAGCGATATTGGGCTGGTTGAAAGGCACGGGAATGACCTGGTGGCGGCCGACGTTGCCGACGTATCCGAGTTCTACGGCGAGGTCGGGCCGCGGCTGCCACTGCATGTCGAAGGTGTAGTTGATGGTGTAGGGCAGCTTATTCTTGCGGTCATAAACGCCGAGCGAAATGGGCTGGCCGTTGTTGATGGCGTATCCGTTGGGATTGGTACCGGATGAGGGGCAGATTCCCGGAATGCCGCCGAGGCCATTGCTCTCGATGCTGCAGGCATTGGGAAGGTAGTTGCTGAGATCGGAGGCCTTGGGGTTGGTGGGCGCGGCGTATTCCAGCGTGGTGCCATACGGGTTTTCAAGATCACCGGTTTCCGCAGTCGGCGGTCCAGTGGGTGGGCCGTAGCCGCCATTTCCGCCGCAGGTTGGAATGTAGTACTGGTAAAGCGACTGCGAGGATGAGGGGCACTGGGACGAGTTGACGAACGGGAGTTGCTGGTTGACGCCGAAAGGTCCGCCGGTGACGGTTCCGATGGCGTAGCCGGGCGAGAAGTAGCTGAACAGCTCGCCGCGGTCGTAGTAGATTCCTGCGCCGGTGCGGAAGACGACCTTGTTGTGGTTCATGGCGGGCGCCCAGGCTGCGCCGACGCGGGGACCGATGCCCCACTGACGGCCGGTGAGGGTGGTGTTGCTGACGCCGCTGGTGCCGTTGGTGTTGTTACCGGCGATGATGAGGCCGGTGTTGGTGATGGTGTCGGATCCGACGCTGTAGCTGTAGAGGCTGGGATCGAAGTTGAAGATGCGCCCGTACTTTTCAGTGAGGCCGCCATCCCAGTCATAGCGCACGCCGGCGGTGAGCACGAGAGTCGGGGTCACCTGGAACTTGTCCTGAACATACGTGCCGAGCTGGTTGGAGCGGTAGTAGCGGCTGGCGTTGCCCTGCAGGAAGGAGGTGACGTAGAAGCCCGAAGCCGAGCTGCCGGGCGAGACGAAGCCCTGCACGAACTGACTGAAATCGTCGGTTGCAATTGTCCCCATGCCGGTGCGCTTGTCGATGGTGTTGAGCTGGGTGTATGTGTAGCTGGCGCCAAAGCTGATGGTGTGCTTGCCAAGCATCCAGACGGCGTCGCCGCGCGGAGCGAGACGGTTCTGAAAGACGCCGGTGTTGGAAGACTGCGACTCGGCGTTGGGGCCGATGTTGAGATAAACATTGCTGACGCCGGAAGGCTGATACTGGCCCAGCACGTTGTAGATGGAGACACCGGGGAAGTAGTTGGATCCGAACATATTGATGGACCCGGTTCCGGCAGTTCCGCCGGGGATGGAGCCTGGCCCGAAGGCCTGCTCATTATCGCCCCAGTTCTTTTCGCGAATGATGCCGAGGGTCTGGGTGGTGCTCAGATTGGACTTCACAATGAAGGTGTTGGTGATGGCTGCAACCTGCGCGCCCGAGTCGAGATGCTCGGCGAAGCCGGGAACGCTGGAATAGGAGTAGGGCGCGACGGTGGGATCGTGCTGATAGAAGTACTTGAGCGCGAGGGTGTCCTTCTTGGTGGCGTTGTAATCGAGGTCAGCCACGGCAATATCGGCGTTAAAGCGCCCTGTCCCAGGAATAAAGGCGTTATCCAGGTGGGCAACGGTGGGGGGTGCTCCATTCAACGAATCGTTGGGAATGAGCCACTTGCCGGGCTCGCCGGGAAGCGAAGGCGAGTTAAAGAGGATGAGCGCGAGAGGGTCGATTTGCGCGGAGGTTACCGGGTTGTCGATGTAGGTGCTTGCGCCGAACGCGCTGTTGCTGACATTGGCGATGCCATTGGCGGAACGATCATCGGTGAGGCCGACCGGAACGTCGAGGAAGGAGTCACCGAGTTCCGCGTCGGCGACATGCAGGTGCTGATAGCCGACGAAGCCGAAGAGCTTGTCCTTGATAATGGGCCCGCCGAAAGTACCTCCGGCAATGTAGCGGTGCAGGTTTGGTACCTTTTCGCCAGCCGGAACATCGGGGTCCTGATTGAAGAAGAACGGTGCGGCGTTGATCCAGTTGGTGCCGCGGTGCGCGTAGGCGGACCCGTGCCAGGTGTTTGTGCCGGAGGCGGTGCTGAGATCGATGTGCGCGCCGGAGGTAGAGCCCTGCTGCGCATCGTACATGGAGGCATTGACGCGAACCTCGGCGATGAATTCAGGGGCTGGCGTGGGAATGGCGTTGCCGATGGAGAGATAGATAGAGGCAGCGGAGGGAATCACGCCGCCGCCTCCGCCGGGAGTGGTTTGGACACCGGTGGAGTTGATGACGCGCGCAGAGGCGACCTGGCTGGTGCTTTTGCCGTTGAAGAGATTGCTGGCGTCGACGCCATTGAGCAGGAAAGAATTGGACGTATCGCGCTGGCCGTTAGCCCAGATGGGCGCATTGCCGAGGCCGGAGTTTGCGCCGGTTCCGCTGCTCAACTCGGCCGTGACTCCGGTGGATTGGGTGGCGAGACCGGTAAAGCTGCCGGTGGGAAGCGGCACGGATTCAATTTCCGTGCTTTCCATGACGTAGCCGTTGGTGGTGTCCGCGGCATTCATCATGGGTGCGGCTTCCACTTCCACTGTGGTCGAGGTCTGGCCGATTTTGAGGGAGGCATTTACAGTGCCCGTACGATTGCCGACTACCGTGATGTGCTGGGTCTTCTGCACATCGAACCCGTCGGCGGTATAGGTAAGGGTATAGGTGCCGATGGGGAGATTGACGAAGGAGTACTCACCGGAGCCGTTGGTCACTGTGGCACGCGAGAGCGAGGTCTGCTCGTCGGTGATGGTTACCTTGGCATTGGGAATGACGCCACCCGATGCATCACTGACCTCGCCGGTAATTCCGCCGAGTGTCTGCTGTGCAAACAGAGAAGAACAACACAGCGCAGCGACTGCGGCGATTGCCAGCAGCCGGGGAAGCAGAGAGGAGAAAATACGCATGGAATACCTCAAGTGGCGGGCCTCGAAAATAAAGTCTTCCCCATAGGTTTTTTGATCTTTCAAAAAACGCTCGGTAAGGAGGATGCGTTTTGAATGTTTCAAAAAGCAGGAAACAACAGCACTATACGAGTTGAGCTCGTTTTCGGTCTGATATGGGCCGTTTTGAACTACGGGGTGTGGTTAGATTATCTATTTTTACATAAAAATCATCTAAAGATTTGCCGTTTCCGGCAGTGCAAAATCGGGCAGGAAATGCTTATGCAGAAGGCAATAGTGAGACATGGGCCTGCACGATTCGCCAACCTTCCGGAAAGCGGACCCATACCTGGCTTTGCCGTCCACGGACGATTCCGGAAGCCGCGGCGCGTTCGAATTCGAGCGTGATGCTTGCGAAATCGCGGCCAAAAGCGACGATGTCGAGACGGGTGACGGTGCGGGCCAGATTGAACGCTGGACGGCTCTTGCGGAACGCTTCCAGCTCTTCCGGGCCGTAAAGATTTTCGGTTGTGCCGAAGCGCATGACGTGAGGATTTGCCCAGAACATTTCGACCAGGATTTCCACATCGTTCGTCACAAGCGCATGTTCATAGCGCGGATAGAGTGCGGCGAGTTCGGCTACAACTTCAGGGTTGTTGATGATCATGGGAAGAGTCACTGGGACGGGAAGATCTTGCGGCGGGGAAGAATCTGTTTGGCAATGGCGCCGCTCACGGTGTAAACGGGTTCGTTGACTACCTGGCTGAGCCGGAGTTTCAAGGCCACGCTACAGAGAATGTAGGCGTGCACCGGGGAGAAGCCCCAGCGGCTCACGAGCAGGTCGACCATGCGGCTGGTGGCGGCGCGGGCGGTGTCGGCGAGGTCGGTGCCGGTTTCGATGACCACCCAGGCGTTGGCTGGGGAGTCAGCTGCGGCGGCCTCACTGGACTCGATGAGCGGACCGGCAAGCGGCTGGTGCTTATGCAGGTGGAAGCGCAGAGTTACGTCAAGTGGGCACTCGATGCCGTTGATGCAAACTTCGCCGTCGCCCTGGGCGGCGTGGCCGTCGCCGCAACTGAAGAGCGCGCCGGGATTGTAGACGGGCAGATAGAGGCGGGAGCCCGCGCAGAGTTCACGCACATCGAGATTGCCGCCGAAGGGGCCTGGCGGGCGAGTGCGGAATTTGCCGTCTTCGGCGCGGGCTACACCCATGACGCCGAGAAAGGGACGCAACGGAACCACCGCGGGCGCGAGAGACGAAGTGGATTCGCCGTCCAGTTGCCAGTGAAAGAGATATGGCTCGCGGAAACGGTCCTTCAGGAAGCCGAGGCCTTCAATCACGCTGGACCACCCCCAATCGGCGTGTCGCGTGGCGAGCACGTCGATCTCAAGGACGTCGCCTGGCTCCGCGCCTTCGATCCAGACGGGGCCGGTAAGGGCGTGAATGCGGGTACGGTCGATGGTCAAATATTCCTCGGTCGTCATGCCCGGGCGCACTTGCCCCCCGCTGGCATCGACACATTCGAAGGCAACCTCGTCGCCGGATTGGATATGCAGTCGCGGAGGGATGGAGCGGTTCCAGACCGAGTGAGTGGGTTCGGCGGAGAGAATGTGTTCGGTCATGATTCGGCCGGCCTCTCTGTGACTCTGACGGTCATTTGTAACTCGACGAGGGCATTGCGCGGCAAGGCGCTGACGCCCACGGCGGCGCGCACATGGCGGCCGGCATCGCCGAAGACGCGGACGAGAAGGTCGGAGGCGCCGTTGATGATGGCGGGGGAATCGGCGAATCCCGGAGCGGCATTGACGTATCCATTGACGGTTACAACTTCGACTACGCGATTGAGCGAGCCGAGTTCACGCTTGAGAACGGCCAGTTGAGTGAGGGCGCAGGCTGCGGCCGCAGCGTAGCCGTCTTCGATGGTGCAATCGATGCCGGCGGTTCCGGTGATAATGCCGTCGGGACTGGCGGAGATGACGCCGGACAGGTAGAGGATGGCGCCGACGCGCTTGGCGGAGACGTAATTGCCGCCGGGCGCGGGCAGGTTGGGGAGCGTGAGCCCGAGGGCGGCGAGGTTCTCTTCAGGCGATGAAGTCGGCGTCATTTGCATTTGAATGTAGCACGCGCGGGCGGGAATTATCTTGGGGAAATGGATGGCGTCGAGCTAGCATGAGCCATGATTACGCGCGCCGCGAAGTTGCTGTTGCTGGCAGGGATTGCCGTCTATTATTCCCTGGTTGTCTTCAATAATGCGACAGACTTCGACTCGAATTACCAGTTTGTGCATCACGTGTTGGCTATGGATTCGACCTTTCCCGGCAACCATGGGATGTGGCGCGCAATTCCTTCGCTGGGATTGCAGTTGGCGTTTTACGTGAGCATTATTGCGTGGGAGATTGCCACGACGATTCTGCTGTGGTGGGGCGTTGTTCGGCTGCTAATGGCAGTGCGGCTGCCAGTGAAGGCGTTTAACGCGGCGAAGGGCGTGCCGGTGATGGCGCTGACGCTTTCGCTACTGATGTGGCTGGTGGCTTTTCTGTCGGTGGGCGGGGAGTGGTTCCTGATGTGGCAGTCGCACACGTGGAATGGGCAGGAGGCCGCGTTTCGGATGTTTATGGTGGTGGCGGTGGTGCTGCTGGTTATGCTGCAACCGGACACCGAGGGACAGCCGTGAAGGGATCCGTTGCAGCTGTGGTGCTGGCGGCTGGAGCGAGCCGACGGCTGGGACAGCCGAAGCAGTTACTGATGCTGGATGGGGAGACGCTGGTGGCGCGGAGTGTGAGGCTGGCGTGCGAGGCTGACGCTGCGCCGGTGTTGGTTGTGGTTGGAGCATATGCTGAGTTGACTGGCGCGGCTGTTCCGGCGGATAGTGCGACCGTGGTGATGAACGACAAGTGGGAGCAGGGAATCGCCAGTTCGATTCATGCGGGCGTAAACGCGCTGAATGTAATTGTGCGCGGAGTTCTGATTCTGGCGTGCGATCAGCCGCGATTGAGCGCCGAGCATCTGCGTGGATTAATTGTGAAGTTCACTGCGCAGAGCGAGGCTTCGATTGTGGCTTCGGCTTACGCGGGCGTGCTTGGGATTCCAGCGATATTTCCGCGCGAGGTATTCGCGGATCTGCTTGCACTGAGCGGAGACAGGGGAGCACGTGGGTTGCTGATGCATCCGCCGTGCCCAATGATTACGCTTCCGTTTCCAGGGGGCGCCGTGGATATCGACGAGCCTGACGACCTGGCGCAGCTTCAGTGATTTCTATTGGGCACTTCTTATCGTTTGATGGTGGCTTCGATGTAGCCGTGTGGCTCGTCGATGGGCACGAAGATGTGGTTGGGATTGTCCTGGCTGAAGGGCGTGAGATCGGCGAGCAGGTGATGCAGGTTGGGCATGGTGAGGGTGATGCTTGCGATCTCCGGGGCGGCCTCGAGTGCGGCTTTTCCCATGTCGTAAAGGGTATGCTGCACGCTCATGCTGTGATGCGCGGCAAACTCCTTGAGCAGCGCTGCGAGGATGCGCGCGCGAACCTGAGCGTAATCAGGGGACCCCACTGAGTACTCCCAGGTGACAGTGGCGCGGGTGCCGAAGATGCGATCCGTGGCGGGCTTGAGGGTGGTGAGTTTGTCTTTGATGTAGCCGGTGAATGCGGACTTGGTGGTCTTGAGAATCGTGAGTCCGTCGATGCCGGATCGGACGGACCACTCGCGTCCCTGGTCGCGAACAGCGCGCACCGTGTGCACCTCGGGTCCGCAAAGTTTGAAGGTCGTTGGCTCCGGTGCGCCATCGACGACGAGGCGCTCCCAGGCCTTTTCTTCAATCTCAACCAGCGCTCCGCTGACTTGCGGGTTGTGGGACAGCAGATAGTCGCCAAGCTCGGTTGCGAACTCTTCGATGGTTGCAGCCTTTGATTCGCGAGCTACAAAGTAGACCGTATTCTTCATGGTGTCTGTGGGTAGGATCTTGCTGTTATCCGCTTCAGTGAAGCTGGTTTCGAAGTCGCCCTCAAGCAAGACGCGCACGGTCCACTCGTGGAATTCGTGATGGCCTCCAATGCGCGTGATGCGCGAAAGGCGTACGCGCGATTTTCCGTAACGATTCGATCCGAGTCTTGTCATGGCGTCAGCTTCCTCGATAGGTTGTGTAGCTGTTGTCGCTTAACAGGAGAGGCAGGTGATAATGCGCCACTCCGTCGCAGGTGAAGGTGATGGATATCTCGGGATGGATGCTGTTGCGGCCCATGCGGGCCAGGTAAGCGCCTGTGGCGAAGGTAAGCCGATAAAGCCCTGCGTCTGCATCCTGCGTCAGGTCGCGGCAACGTCCATCCGAATCGGTCGCGCTTTCAGCAGCAGTATCCCACGTGTCGTTGACCCACATCTCCAGCTTTACGCCGATGCCGGCGGCAGGCTTGCCCAGCACTGCGTCCAGAACATGCGTTGTGATCGCACTCATTCTATAAGCCACTTTCCCAGACGGATCTGCGTGATTTGCCGTTGCTGTTCGGCGGCCTCGCGCAACTCGGTGGCGCGGTCACTGCTCAGGCGGCGATTGAGGATTGCAAGCATCTCGACGGCGCTCTTTCCGGTGGCGCAGACGATGTAAGTGAAGCCGAAGCGATGCTCGTACAGTGCATTGCCTTGAGCGAGGTCTGCAAGCACTTTTTCTCCTGCCGTGTTGGCTGACGATTGTTCCTGCGTGGACCATGCGGTAGACTTTGCGGTCGCGTGCGCGGGCTTGCGGTCGCCGATGCGGGGATGGGCCGCGAAGGCTTCCATCC
Source organism: Occallatibacter sp. (assembly GCA_049514915.1). Taxonomy (GTDB): domain Bacteria; phylum Acidobacteriota; class Terriglobia; order Terriglobales; family Acidobacteriaceae; genus Telmatobacter. Next base: position 8,906 of record JBEKUP010000072.1, read on the forward strand.
AGTCAGGCTCTTCCATGGTGCTCCAGATGCGGTCGGCGGCTTCACTCAATTCCAAAACTCCTGCGATGGGGCGAAGAGCAACCATAGCGGCAGCCCATCGGCGGGCTGCGCAGCAGGCGAGCATCGCGTCCAGCGCGGTGGCGGGGTCGGCGGCGTTCCAGGCTTGGAGGGTAGCATTCACGCGGTAGTCTCCGAGGATTGCAGTTCTTTCAGGAATTCTTCAAGAAGATTGGCGGCGACGCGGATGCGGTACTCGGCTGTGGAGCGGATGTCGTCAATGGGTTTGGCTTCGGCGAGCAAAGCGGCGCGTGCGGACTGGATTGCATGTGGGTCGATTCGACGACCGAGGAGAGCGGACTCCGCTTGATAGAGGCGCGTGGGGAAGGCTGCGAGGCTTGCAGCGGCAACGCGGATCTCGTGAATGGTCCCGTCTTCAACAAGAGTGGCTGAGGCCAGCGCCACTTTGGAAATGGCCATGGCGCGGCGCGTGCCGACCTTGCGCAGATACTGCCGGTGATGGGCGAACCGGAGCGGGAGATGCACTGCGTAGAGCAGCTCGTCGGCCGCCATGACGTTCCGTTTGTAGCCGGTGTGGAAGTGGGCATAGGGAATGCGTCGACTTCCGCGGACTGAGACAAGTTCAATCTCCGCGTCGTACACAAGAAGGGCAGGCGAGGAGTCGGCGGCGGGCGATCCATTGACGAGATTGCCGCCGATGGTGGCGCGGCTCTGGTTGGCGATGGAGCCGATCCATGAGGCAGATTTTGCCAGCAGCGGCAGGTGGGCAGCGATGCCGACGCGTGCGCGCAGATCGCTAAACGTGGTGGCAGCGCCGAGGACGATGGTATCCGGATTGACAGTAATGAATCGCAGGTCTGGGATTCCCCAAAGGCTGACGAGCTTGGCTTGATTGAGCCTGCCGGCCGCATGCGCCACCATGAGCTCTGTGCCGCCGGCAATAGGTGTCCACTCTCCAGGCGCGGCGGCCATGAGTTCGAGCACCGCGGAGAGGCTGCCGGGAGCGATGAGTTGGTGTGCGTGCGGGTTACCTCGCATGGTCGGCCTGGTCGTGTAGGTTGCTGGCGTCAGCGGAAGCAGTGGCAACTACGGATTCAAAGATGCGGGAGAAGCCGGTGCAGCGGCAGAGATTGCCGGCAAGGCCTTCGCGGATTTCCGGCATCCCAGGGTGGGGATTGACGGCGAGCAGTTGAGTGGCGGCCATCAGCATGCCCGGCGTACAGATACCGCACTGTGCGCCTCCGCATTGGAGGAAAGCCTTCTGCAGGGGATGAAGTTCACCATTGATGGCGAGGCCTTCAACGGTCTGGATGGATGCGCCTTCGGCTTGCAGCACGGGGACTAGACAACTGTTCACCAACTCGCCGTTCATGCGGACGGAGCAGGAGCCGCACTCGCCTTCGCCGCATCCTTCCTTGGTGCCGGTAAGGCGCAGATCTTCGCGCAACACATCAAGGAGACGCTTCATGGGGGATGTTTCGACGGCAACATCCTGGCCGTTCACGGTGAAGCGAATGGTGGGACAGTCGTCACTCATACGGGCGCTGTCTCCACCTGCGGTTTACGCACAACCAATTGGAGGAAGAGATCTTCGGGCAGGAGAGGAATGGTATTGAAGGCGACGCCGGTTGCATCGCGAATGGCGTTGAGGATTGCGGGTGCGGGACCGTCATGAGGCAACTCGCCAATACCTTTTGCGCCGAAACCGCCATAGCGGAAAGGAATTTCTTCAAAGTAGATGTGGATGGGCGGCACGTCTTCGGCAGTGGGCATAATGTAGTTGGTCATCTGGTTGTTGGCCATGTGACCGTTTTGCAGGAGCACCTTCTCGTAAAGCGCGTAACCGATTGCCTGGGCGATTCCGCCTTCAACCTGGCCGCCGGCGAGGATGGGATTGAGGACGCGGCCGACTTCCTGGACGGACCAGAAGTCCTCGACCTCGGCGGAGTAGGTGACGGTGTCGACGGCGACCTGCGCAACTTGCACGGACCACACGTAGGCGGGATAGGCTTCTCCGTGATAGGTCTTGTCATCCCAGAAGATGCCCGGAGGCGCTTCATAGCGACAGAAAGATTCGACCTTGCCATGCAGGTCGCGATAGCGTTCGCAGGCGGCGAAAAACTCTTCGGGCGTGAATTGTGCTCCGAGGCCGGCATGGTCACGAAGCATAGTCAGGAGTTGCGCACCGGCGCGTTCGATGAGATGTCCGACGACCATGGTGGTGCGAGAGGCAACAGTGGGTCCGCTGTTGGGAACGACCGAGGTGTCGGGCTGGGCTACGATTACGTCATCGTAACCAATGTTTAGGGCTTCGGCGGCAATCTGCGAGAGAACGGTGTTGGTGCCCTGGCCGAATTCGGTATTGGCAACAAGGATGCGGACTTTGCCTTTGGGCATGACATCGATGCCGGCTAGAGAATTAAGATAGCGCTCGCCCGAGCCGGTAAAGCCGGAGCCATGAAAGAAGGAAGCAATGCCGAGTCCACGCTTAACGGGATTGGTTTGATTTTCCAGCACGAACTTTTTGTGCCGGGCGTAGTAATCGCTCTCGGCGAGAGCGCGATCGAGCAGCTTGTCAAGAATCACGGGGTCGCGCATCACCTGTTCGGTTGCGGTGGTGTCGCCGTCATGGAGGAAGTTTCTGCGGCGGAGTTCGATGGGGTCGAGGCCGATGACAGCGGCGATCTCATCCATGTGGCGCTCGATGGCGAAGATGGACTGAGGCGCGCCGAAGCCGCGGAATGCGCCATAGGGAACGGTGTTTGTGGCCCATGCGTGCGCGCGAACGCGAACATTGGGGCAGACGTAGGGGCCGGGTGAATGAAGGGTTGCACGCGAGAGCACGGTGGAAGAAAGAGTGGTGTAGGCGCCGCCATCGGTGGCTAATTCAATGTCCAAAGCAAGGAGCTTGCCGTTGCTGTCTACGGCCGTGCGATGGCGCACGCGCGACGGATGACGCTTGGTGGTGGCGGCAAGGTCTTCCATGCGGTCGTAAACCATTTTGACGATGTGGCCGGACTTCCATGCGAGCAAAGCGGCGTGGGAGGCAATCGTGGAAGGGTAATCTTCCTTGCCGCCGAATGCGCCGCCGGTCTCAGTCTGGATGACGCGAACCTTGTCTTCGGGCAGATCGAAAACCGCGAGCAACGACTTATGCACGTAGTAGGGGCATTGCAGCGAACCCCAGACGGTGATGCCGGTTTCGGAATTCCACTCGGCGATCATGCCGTTGTTTTCGATGTAGAGATGTTCCTGCGCGCCGGTGCGGTATTCGCCTTCAACAATGTGCGCGGCGCTGGCCCATGCGGAGTCGACGTCACCCTTTTCAAGCAGAAAGCTCTTGATGAGATTGTCCGCGCCCCAGACGATGATTTGCTGGCGCTCGCTTTCATCGATGGTGAAGACGGGCGGGAGGGGATCGTACTCAATGTGGACCGCGGAGGCGGCTTCGCGGAGCTTGTACTTGTCAGGATGGGCGAGGAGAAGGATCGGTTCATCGCAGTGATTGACGATGCCATCGGCGAGAACCGGCTGGTCGGCGATGATGAGATGGACGTGATTCTTGCCGGGGATGTCTGCAGCGGTGACGATGGTGAACTCGCTCCAATCGATACGGCGATCGAACTTGATGGAGCGAATAAAACCCCGAGGAATGGTGCTACGGACAGTGAGGCCGAACCACATGCCTTTGCGCTCAATGTCGTCAACATATCGGGCGCGGCCCAGCAATTTGTCTACGCCTTCCTTGCGGAGGACGGGAGCGCCAACGATGCGAGTTTTGTCGCTCGTGCTCATGCTTTGGGGAAGCCCGGATCGCCGTACGGGTTGAGGCATAGCATACAACGGAGCGGGCTGGCGAGCAAAGCGGGGCGGTCAGCTTGCCAGCCGGGCCAGCGTGCGAGCCAGTACTTCGACGCCGTTGGCGATCCACTCGGGCGAGGCGTATTCGTCGGGCCGGTGGCTGACTCCGCCGCGGCAGGGAATGAATAACATAGCGACGGGGGCGATGCAGGCCATGAAAGAGGAATCGTGGTAGGCACGGGCGACAATTCGCTTGTAGCTGCGGCCCGCATCGATGGCTGAGGCCTCCAAGGCGGCGAGGATTGCAGGGTCGGAAGTAGTGGGCGGATCGGCGTTGACCATCTTAGTATTGATAACCACGCCGCGATTCAATTCAATTTCATTGCAAGCTACCTTGATGGCGGTGATTACGCTGTCGCGGCGCGGGCCATCAATGTCGCGAATGTCGGTTTCAAGCTTGACGAGGGAGGGAATGCTGTTCACGGCTCCGGGAAAGACATCGCATACGCCGACCGTTGCCACCGTGGAGATGTCGCCGGTGGACCTGGCAGCAGCTTCGATGGCGAGAATCAATTCTGCCGCGGCCACAAGAGCATCTTTGCGACCGGGCATGAGTTTGCCGCCGGCGTGGCCGCCCTCGCCCTCGATCTGGATACGCATGCTGGCAGGGGCAGCGATGTGGCTGACGAGGCCGACGTCGATTCCTTCCTGCTCCAGCAGCGGACCCTGCTCGATGTGGAGTTCGACGAATTGATGGAAGCGGCCAACCGGTTGTGCGATGGACTCGAGAGGGCCTCGAAATTCCGCTTCGTTGCGCAAGTGGTCGAGGGATTGGTCCTGCTTGTCGCGGAGCGCCCGCGCGGCATCGGGAGAGAGCACATGGCCCATCATGCGGCTGCCCAGGCAACCGATGCCGAAGCGCGTGGGTTCTTCAGCCGTGAAAATGATGAGCTCGATTGATCGGCGGGGATGGAAGCCGGCGCGTTGCAGGGAGCGAATGGCTTCAAGGCCGCCAAGAACGCCGACGGTTCCATCATAGGAACCGGCGTTGGGAATGGCGTCGATGTGCGAGCCGGTGGCGATGGGCGCAAGGTCCGGTTCGGAGCCGTGCCAGCGGGCAAAGGTGTTGCCGATAGCGTCTTCGGTGATGGTGAGCCAGGCCTCTTCGCAGAGGCTCTTGACGTAGGCGCGTGCGCGCAGGTCCGCCTCATTGAAGACAACGCGTGTGACCACGGGGGGCTCGTGTTCCGAGATAAGCGCAAGCGCGGCGAGTTCCTCGCAAAGGGTGTCGACTTCGACGTGCGGTACGGGTTGGGAATCAGGGGCCATGGGTGAGTCAACCTCCGAGCGGGTGCCTGCGCCAGTCTTTGTAAATGAGGTATTTTGCGGGACGCTTTCCAAGCGCGCCGAACCACTGCGGGCAATAGGGACCCATCCAGATGAAGTCGCCCGCCTCAACCGGGTACCAGGAATCGCCGAGCCGGTAGATGCCGCCGCCCTCCAGCATGAGCAGACCGTGCTCCATGACATGGATTTCGACCATGCTGAGGGCTGCGCCTGGATCGTAAGTCATGGTGTTCACGGCAAAGTCGTAGGCGGGGCCATCGGGCATGAGGGAGCGAACGCGGAGTGCGTCGTCGCCCATCAGCGGGACGGACGTGATGGAAAGTTCGTTGCCGATGCGGACTTCGGGCGTTTGTGTTTCGTCGCCGGGATAAGGTTCGTAGATTTTTTCGATGAGCGCGGCGCGGGCGGCGGAAAGGGCGCGGACGGTGTGCTGCGCGCCGGAGGGAATATAGGCAAAACCCCCGGGACCGAGGAGGTGGGTTTGGCCCTCGGCCGTGAGTTCCACTTCGCCATCGAGGATGTAGAGAAAGCGCTGTGCCGGCGTGGGGCCGAGTGTGCCGCCGGCGATGAACTCCGCAGTCATTTGTGTGAACCTTGCGCCAAGGCGTGGGCCAACGTGAACGACGAACTCCACGCCAGCGGCGCCGGGCAGCGGTGTGCGGACGAACGTGTTGGGCGTTTGCAGCAGGTGATCGTGTTTCAGACTGCTTCGGGTGAGTCCCAGGTGATGCAAATTTGACCTCGTTTCGGCATTCTACCCAATATCTTTGGCAAGGCGGTGAAGAAACTCGCGAGCGACCAGGAGCGATGCTTCCACATCTTCCTCAAGCACGGATTCATCGGGGTGGTGGCTGATGCCGCCAGGGCTGCGGAGAAAGAGCATCGCGGTGGGGAGGCGGCCGGCCATGACAATGGCATCGTGGCCCGCGCCGCTGGGCATGGTTTTTACGGGGAAGCCGGCGGCTTCCATGGCATCGGTGAGGAACGAGGTGAGGCGTTCGTCCATGGGCACGGCGGGCTGTTCGAGCTGGCGGACGCGGGTGAAGGTAAGGCCGCGCTTGGTGGCGATAGCTTCAGCTCTGGCGAGCAGTTCATCGACGGCTGCATTGCGGACTGCATCGCGAGTGTGGCGGACGTCGAGGCTTACGCGCGCGACGCCGGGAACGACGTTTCCCACGTTGGGTTCTACGCTGATGCGGCCTACAGTGGCGGCGAGGCCTTCAGTGCGTTGAGCGAGAGATTCGACGGCGGAGATCCACTCGGCTGCTGCGGCCAGCGCGTCGTGGCGGAGATGCATGGGGGTGGTGCCTGCGTGGTTGGCGTGTCCCGTGAAGCTGAGGGTGAGCCGGGTCTGGCCCACGATGGCGGTGACGGCGGCGACGCACAGGTTCTCGGCTTCGAGCAACGGACCCTGCTCAATGTGTACCTCGACAAAGCAAATGGCATCGGGGCAAAGGACGGCCTCGCCGATGCGGCCGGGATCGAGGCCGAACGCGCGTAGGGCGGCGTCGACGGTGATACCTTCGGCATCAATGAGGGTGAGGAGCGCAGGGTCGAAGCGTCCGGCAACGGCGCGGCTGCCGAGATAGGGCAGGCCATATCGCACACCCTCTTCCTCAGAGAATGCAATGACCTCAATGGCTAAGGGAAGGTTGAGTTCCTGCGCGAGGGCGACCCATTCAAGAGCGATGGTCACGCCGAGGACGCCGTCGAAGGCGCCGGCATCGGGGACGGTGTCGATGTGGGAGCCGAGAACAAGGCGTTTGTGCTTCGCGTCTGGCGGCTGCCAGATGCCGCGCAGGTTACCGGCTGCGTCCACATGGACGGACATGCCCAGCGCCTCCATAAGGGCGCGCAAGTGGGCGTGGACGGCGTGCATGGGCGGGGTGAGGAAGCGGCGGGTGATGCGGCCGGGCTCCTCCGTCATGGTGGCGATGAGGCGGCATTCGGCGATGGCACGTGCGGCGCGGTCTGTCATGGAAGGACCGGCTTTCTCGTAAGCTCTTGGCCGCGCGGTGTGCCGATGAATCCGGTGCCTTTGCCGCTCGCATTGAAGATTTGATCGCCGCGCAGCCAGGTTTCCTCAACCCGGCCGTGGAGATCGTGGCCGACGTAAGGTGAGAGCTTGTGGCGGAAGTGGAGATGCTTGGGGGTGACACTCCAGGCAATCAGGGGGTCAAAGACGACGAAGTCCGCGTCGGCGCCTGGGATGAGCGCGCCTTTGCGGCCGGTGAGACCGGCGAGGCGCGCGGGGCCGGACGCCATCCATGCGGCCACCCGCTCCGCCCTTTCATTCATGTCAATTCCGCGCAGGTTGAGAGCCGTCCACATTACCGGCAACGCGAGGCCGAGGCTTGCGATGCCACCCCAGGCTTGATTCCAGAGGCCTTCGTCGCGACGCTTCATTGCGGGCGGGCAGGGCGAGTGGTCGGTCGCGACCATGTCGAGGAGGCCAGATTCGAGAGCATCCCACAGGGATTCGCAATTGGTCATGCTGCGGATTGGCGGCGCACACTTGAACTCGGTTGCGCCATCGGGAATTGCGTGGGCAAAGAACCATAGATACTGGACGCAGGTTTCAACGGTGATCTGTACGCCACGGCTGCGCGCATCGGCAATCATCGGCAGAGCCAGCGCAGATGCTAGATGCACGATGTGGATGGGTGTTTGAAACTCTTCAGCAAGGCGAATGAGCAGGGCGATTGCTTCGAGTTCGGCGTCGTCGGGCCGCGAGGCAAGGTAGGTGGAATATTTGCGCCAGTCCGCGCTCGCCGCATTCAGTGCCTCAGTTGCCGAATTGACTGGACCGGATACCTCGGCGTGGGCTAGCAGCGGGAGGCCGGTGCCTTTCAGCTTCGCGAGGGCAACGCGCAGATCGGATTCGTTGACTGCTTGAAACCCGTCGATGCCGGAGTGAATAAGGAAGCATTTAAAGCCGGGAACGCCGGCGTCGACTAGCGGCAAAAGGGAATCGGCGTTACCGGGGACTACTCCGCCCCAGGCAGCCCAGTCCACCCAGGCGTGGCCCTGCGCAGCCGCACGCTTGGCTTCCAGGGCCTCGATGTTCGTGGTTTCGGGAATGCAGTTCAGGGGCATGTCGACGAGCGTGGTGACGCCGCCGGAGGCCGCGGCCTGCGTGGCGGTTGAAAAGCCTTCCCAATCGCGGCCGGGGTCGTTGATGTGAACATGAGAGTCGACGAGGCCGGGGAGCACGACGAGATCGCCGAAGTCGCGCAGCGGTGTATCGGCGGGGACGTCGTCCCAGGCGCGCACCTCGGCGATGCGCTCGCCGTCGACAAGCAGCGTGGCGGGTCTCAGGCCATCGGCGGTCAGCACGTTCGTCGATCGGAAGGCTTGTGCCATACTGTGATTACTTTCGCCCTTTAGGGAGGTTCAGAGCAAGTTGGCAATTCCCACCAAGCCGAATCCGGAATTTTTGCGCCGCACAATTAAGCTGGCGATTGAGAACGTGAACGCGGGCACAGGCGGTCCGTTTGCGGCTGTGATTGTGCGCGACGGCAAAATTGTTGGCGAGGGCGCGAACTCGGTTACGACGACACATGACCCGACTGCCCACGGCGAAGTGAACGCGATTCGAGCGGCTTGCAGGGCGCTGGGGACGTTTACGCTGGCCGGGTGCGAGCTTTATACAAGCTGCGAACCTTGCCCCATGTGCCTCGCCGCCTGCTACTGGGCGCGGTTGGATGCGATCTACTATGGCGCGAGCGCGGCCGACGCTACGCGTGCCGGGTTTGACGATGCGTTTCTCTACGAGGAGTTTCGCAAGGAGCAACCGGCACGTTCGTTGCCGGCTACCCAACTGCTGAGCGATGAAGCATGGGCCAGTTTTGCGGCATGGATTGCTTCGCCGAACAAGAAAGAATACTGACGCACCTCGCGGCAGGCTATTCCACGAGCGCATCGGCGATGGCGAGGTGTTCGTCGAGCGCAGCGATGCCGAGGTCGAGCTCTTCCTTGGTCACGATGAGCGGCGGGGCGATGACAAAGTGGCTGACCCAGGCCTGGATTGAGATGCCCTGCGCCATCATTTTGGCTGCGATCTGATCGACCACCAGCGGCTTGCCTTCCACCTTGTCGCGCATGGTGTTGAAGGGCTGCTTGGTGGTGCGGTTCTTCACGATTTCAACGGCGAAAAAGAGGCCGAGGCCGCGCACATCGCCCACTGAGGGATGCTTGGCCTTGAGCGTTTCGAGTTTCTCGCGCACATAGGGCTCAAGCCCGGCGGCACGCTCCACGAGATTAAGGCGCTGCATCTCCTGGATGGTGGTTACGGCGGGACCGAGAGTCATGGGGTGCGCCTCGTAGGTGTGGCCGTGCGAGAAGTAGTGGTCCTCAAAGTAGTCGGCGATTTTTGTGGTTGTGGCGCAAAGGCCGAGGGGCATGTAAGCCGAAGTGATGCCCTTGGCGGTGACCAGGATGTCGGGCTTCACATTCCAGTTGTCCACGGCAAACCACTTGCCGGTGCGGCCCCAGCCGGCCATGACTTCGTCGGCGATCATGAGCACGCCGTGGCGGTCACAGATTTCGCGCAGGCGAGGGAAGTACTCGGGCGGCGGAACGAGAACGCCGTTGGTTCCCACCACCGGCTCCAGAATGACCGCGGCCACATCGCTCTCGTTGCGGATCATGTGCTCAATGTAGTCGGCACAGGCGATGTTACAGGTGGGATAGGTGTGCTTGATGGGGCAGTCGTAACAGTTGGTCTCTGGGGCGAAGATGAAGCCGGAGCCTTTGCCGCCGGGTTCCATGGCCCAGCGGCGCGGATCACCGGTGGCGGCGATGGAGCCGTTGGTTGAGCCATGATAGGAGCGGTAGCGGGAGATGATCTTGTTTTTGCCGGTGTACATGCGGGCAATTTTGAAGGCTGCTTCGTTGGCCTCGGTACCGCTGGTGGCGAAGAAGAACTTGGTCAGGCCTTCGGGAAGAACTTCAAGCAGCTTGGCGCTGAGGCGGGCGCGGGAGCGCGTCGCATATCCGGGAGCGACATAGGCTAGCTCGCGAGCCTGTTCGGCGATGGCTTCGACTACCGCGGGGTTCTTGTGGCCGAGGTTGACGCACATGAGCTGCGAGCTGAAATCGAGGTAGCGCTTGCCTGCGCCGTCAGTGAACCAGCAGCCCTCGGCATCGGCGATGTGGAGCGGCTTCCATGTCTTCTGGAATCGCCAGGTTCCGTAGTTGTTCTGGCGGGTGATGGTGGTGATCTGTTCGGAGGAAAGAGTGTCCAAATCGGGGTGTTCGCTCATGGCGCGCCTCGTCTGCGGGAATGTTCCAAGACATGCTATCACCGCGACGGCTACCATTCGCGATTTCAGGTGGCGTTTTGACCGTGCATTGTGCATGAAGTGCCCGGGAAGCGGCACTGAGGACGGGAGTCGCGGTATCATGCGTCAGGCAGTGGAATGCTCCAAGCCGGATTCGGTCGAGCCTTCGGGCGCGGCCAAGTCCTCTCTGGGGATACCCCAGGGCAACGTGAATAACTCGGCATTCATCGCGTGACCGGCACTGCGCGCTGCGCAGAGAAGCTCACGCAGGGTCAGACTCGTTGGAGCATTCCGCTGTTTTGCCACCATGCCAAGCACCCAATTTTATTCCGCGCTGGCGCGTTCGATTCTCGCGGGAGAGCCGGAGGCTGACGCTGTTGCTGTACGGATACGGCGGACGCTTGGTGAGAACTGGCGCTGGATACGGACCCTGGCTGAGCGCTATGCGCGCGCATTTGGCGGAAAGACAAGGCCCACGCGCAGGGATGTTATTGAGTTTCTTCGGACGGATGAGGGGATCAATTACGCGAAGTACAAATACCGGGATAAGCTGCGCATTGCGGAATGGCTGACGGAGCCGGCGCGCATGCAGCCGGTGCAGGCGGCGCGTGCATGGGCGGTGACTCGGATTGAGTCGGTGGGCGAGTTGGCCGCGTGGTTCAATGTGAGCCCTACTGAGCTTGAGTGGTTCGCCGACTTGAAACGGATGAACGCGCGGACCAAGAGCGAGACGCTTCAGCACTATCACTATCGCGTTTTGGCGAAGAAAAGCGGTAACATCCGACTTATTGAGGCACCAAAAGAAAAGCTCAAGGAGTTACAACGAGTTATTCTGCGCGAAATCCTGGAGCAGATTCCTTCTCATGCCGCCGCGCACGGATTTGTGAAGGGCCGGTCAATCAAAACGTTTGCTGCGCCGCATGTGGGACGGCGCGTGGTGCTCCGCATGGATCTGCGGGATTTCTTTCCCTCGATATCCGGGTCGCGGGTACGGGCTCTATTTCGGACGGCCGGTTATCCGGCTGCTGTGGCGGACAGGCTCGGCGGCATCTGCACCAACGCCGCGCCGCGCGGGATGTGGAAGACGCTGGGCAAGGGACTGGATCCGCTGGCGATCGCGGACGCGCGGGCGCTGTACGCATGGGCGCATCTGCCGCAGGGTGCGCCAACTTCACCAGGGCTCGCGAATCTGTGCGCGTGGCGTGTGGATAGCCGGTTGAGCGGGCTTGCGCAAGCAGCGGGCGCGACCTATACGCGCTACGCGGATGATTTGGCGTTTTCAGGCGATGAGGAATTTGAGCGATGCGTGGAGCGGTTCGCACTGCGGGCTGCGGCGATTTTGCTTGAAGAGGGATTCCAGGTGCATCACCGTAAGACTCGCGTGATGCGGCGTGGGGTACGGCAGTACCTTGCGGGACTTGTGACGAATGAACGGCTGAATGTTGTGCGCGGGGACTTCGACAAGCTGAAAGCGATTCTAACGAACTGCGTGCGTCATGGAGCAGAGAGCCAGAATCGCGAGGGGCACGCGGCGTTTCGGCAGCACCTGGAGGGGCGCGTGGGATTTGTGGAGATGGTGAATCCGAAGAAGGGCGCACGGCTGAGGAGGATGTTGGAAAGGATTGCGTGGTAGCTGTTGCGGAGACTGATCGATTGGTTATTAGCCTATTGCGCCGTTCAGGAAAGAACCTCGTTTCGCCGGACTCGTATTCTGTTACTCTGTCCACACCAATATGGGGCCGGCAACGAGCGACAATGAATCGCCCTATTCGGCGAGAGGAGCAACCATGCGGGTGGTCAGGCGCCTTCTTCGCACTGCCTTCGGATTCCTGGCGCTTATATATTGCAGCGCGTCATGTTTTTGTGCTGCGAACCTGCCAAAGTTTATTTCGCAACTAACGGATGCGTCCTCCTCCGACAGTGTGTCGGGCAGCACTGGCGTCCTGAGCAAAGCGTTACTGGTTCTTGCGTTACTGGTCGCGACTTTGCCTATTCCGCTGACAGCCCTTTACGCGACAGCCTGGTGGACAATTCGTCAAGCCAAGCGCTCGGCACGATCATGGGCATTAGCCGCCAGCATTGTTACTGTGCTTCAGGGAATTGCTTTCGTGATTCCGTTCTTCGCCTACCAAGGGCAGATGAGCGTAATCTTGAGCGAAGGTTTCATTTTTCTCCTGATCCCCCCACTCGTTGTCGGCATCCCTGGTGTTATTGCATTTGCACCGCGCGGTTCCGCGCTAACGGCTGCTGCTCCCGTGCCGGAGCGGGTCCAGGGCGATGGAACAAGCCGTGGTTGGGACCGGGTCGCTTTGGCCCTGCAGGTAATCGTTTTTGTCGTCGCGGGTGAAGTGTGGTGGCGCTGGTCACAGATTCACCAGTTCTACTCGGCTGATTGGATTGGCGGGTCGGTACTGTGGCTTGCCGAACTTGGCGTGGTGATCTTCATCCACGAGGCAGGACATATCGTTGCCGGGATTGCGGGAGGCATGAAGCTCAGCGGCCTCATGCTTGGCCCATTTTATGTTTACCAGTTTGATGGCCGATGGAGATTTCATCTCCTTCGCGGGATCGCAATCGGAGCTGCCGCAGGCGTCCGGATGATCCCCTCATCGCCAGAACGCGACCGAATTGGCAATTTGATCCAAATTGCTTCGGGTCCTTGCGCGAATCTGTTTACGGGACTCTGTTTCCTATATTGTGCAGCAACAATTCCAGTTGGCAGCTCAAACGCCCTTTGGGGATTCTGTTCCTGGACAGGAATTCTCTCTCTTGGCGTTTTTGTTCTGAACGTCATTCCGCTCCGATCCAACGCTTTCTATTCTGACGGGGCGCGAATTTATCAGATACTCGCCCGTAGTGTGCTCGACGACTACCACTGGATTCTTTCATTCAGCAGCTCGATAGCCGTTACGCCGAATCGGCCGCGGGATTACGATCTTGACGCGTTGCGCCGTGTGCTTGCCTCCGATATTGGACGGGCGCACCGCGTGGTTTTCCACCTGATGGAAAGTGAGTGTCTGCTTGAGCGGGGTCTTGTTGAAGCGAGCGCTCAAGCCGTGGCAAATGCCCAAGCCTCTTACAATCACGAGGCTGAAGTGATGACCGCAGGTTCGATTTGCGCGCTAGTCTTCGGGCACGCAGTTTTGCGCGGAGATGCGCACGCGGCGCAGGCATGGGCTGAGGGCATCGCGAATGCTAAAGGATTCTCTGAAGACGACCGGTGGTTCTGTGATGCGGCGTTGGCATGCGGGGACGGACTCGAAGATAGCATGCACCCTGTTTTAGAACGATTCGAAAAGTTCCAGCTTCAACGGCGTCTTTCGGGTTCACGGGAGTTCAATCTCTTCCTTGCTTCGTACATGCGTAAGAATGTCAGTAGGCAGGGACAAGCGCGAGTAGCCACGGCGGAAGTCGCTCCAGCGGACCCCTTGCTTGCAAGCCAACCGGCTGATTGACCAATACCAATTGAATTGCTCCTTTCACGCTTCCAAAAGGAGTTCATTCAGCGCAAAAAAGAGGGGCGGTCTTTCGGCCGCCCGCACTGTTCTTTGCCGAATGAATACTCACCGGTTCTTGGCGACCTCTTCGACGGTGACGGGATCGAGGAAGGGCATGGCGGCGCGGAGTCTTTTGCCGACTATTTCTACGGGGTGCTTGGCTTCGGCGTCGCGGAAAGCCTGGAATTCCTTGCGGCCGGAGTTCTGGTCGGCGAGGAATCTTTTTGCAAAGCTGCCGTCCTGGATTTCGGTCAGGATGGCCTTCATCGCCTTCTTGCTTTCGTCGTTGATGACGCGCGGGCCGGAGACATAATCGCCCCACTCGGCGGTGTCGGAGATGGAGTAACGCATGTAGGCCAGGCCTCCGCGATAGATGAGGTCGACGATGAGTTTCAATTCATGCAGGACTTCGAAGTAGGCGCTCTCGGGTTGATAGCCGGCTTCGGTCAGGGTTTCATAGCCCGCCTTGATAAGGGCGCTGACGCCGCCGCAAAGCACGGCCTGCTCGCCGAAGAGATCGGTCTCGGTTTCTTCCTTGAAGGTGGTTTCGAGAACTCCGGCGCGGGTGCAGCCGATGCCCTTGAGGTAGCTGAGATTCAGTGCGTGGGCCGTGCCGGTGGCGTCCTGGTGGATGGCGATGAGGCCAGGTACGCCGCCGCCTTCGGTGAAAACTTCGCGGACGCGATGGCCGGGAGCCTTGGGGGCGGCCATGCCCACGTCTATGCCGGGCGCGGGGATGATGGTTTTGTAGTGGATGTTGAAGCCGTGGGCGAAGAGGAGCAGTTTTCCAGCCGCAAGATTGGGGCCGATCTCGTCTGCATAGAGCTTGGCCGCAGTCTGATCGGGAACCAGCACCATGACCACGTCTGCCCACTTTGTGGCGTTGGCAACGGTATCGACTTCGAGGCCGGCCTTCTGTGCCTTGGCGATGGATTTGGAGCCGGCGGCGAGGCCGACTTTGACATGGACGCCGGAGTCCTTGAGGTTGAGGGCGTGCGCGTGACCCTGTGAGCCGTAGCCGATGATGGCTACCTTTTTGGCTTGGATAAGAGTCAGGTCGGCGTCGTGATCGTAGTAAGTCTTGGCCATGATTTTCTCTTGTTTTCCTTTATGTGGTTGGGACTGTGACAGGGTACAGTTCCGGCGATTGAAGTTGAAGAGCAGAAGCAGGCCCCCTTCGACTACGCTCAGGGCAGGCTTTCGACTCTCTGCGTTCAGGGTGACAACAGCGAGGATTTGGCACCCAGCAATATCAAGTTTATTCCGGTTCAGCGGCGACGCTGTCTTCGAAATGCTCCGCGGGTTCGGTCTCCGGGTCGGCTTGACCCGCGCCCATGGCTCTGAGAACGCTGGAGGTGTGATGGCCGCGGCGCATGGTCATTTTACCGCTGCGGCAGATTTCGAGGATCCGGCCATCGTCTTCGCGCAGTACCTCGATGAGACCTTCGATCTTGCTCTCGACGCCCGTCATCTCAATCATGAGCGACTCGGATGTGAGGTCGACGATGCGGGCGCGGAAGACTTCAACGAGGTCGAAGATCTGGGCCCGGTTGCGTGGCGTGGCGGCGACTTTGATGAGCGCGAGTTCGCGGGTGACCGCGGGAGCGCCTGCAATGTCGTCGACATCCACAACGTTCTCCAGTTTGAACAGGCTGGCACGGATGCGATTACCCGCTTCTGCGGAAGCGTCGCAAACCAGCGTAAGACGCGAGAGGCCGAGGCGTTCGCTGCGGCCAACGGTGAGGGAATTAATGTTGATGTTCAAACGGCGGAACAAGGACGCGACGCGGGTGAGCACGCCGGGCAGATCTTCAACGTATGCGACGAAAGTATGCAACATGACGGGCCTTTCCAGTGAACAGTGTGGAGTGAATAGTGGACAGTGAACTGCCCGTGTGTTTGGTGGGCAACTGTTCACTGTTCACTGTCAGCTGTCGACTACTTTGCTAGTTGTCTTTCGGCGACTCGATGAGCGGGTCGTGTTCGGGGCGGCGAATCATTTCGTGGAGCGCTGCGCCGACGGGAATCATGGGGTAAACGGACTCCTCCTTTTCAACCATGAAGTTGAGCAGGAATGTGCCTTTGGCGGAGCGGGCGGTGTCGACGGCCGCTGCAAGTTCAGCGCGGGTGCTTACAGCGAGCCCCTGAATACCGTGGGCATCGGCAAGCTTGACGAAGTCCGGGCTGACCAGCGGGGTGGCCTCGTAGTTGCGCTCGTAAAAGAACTCCTGCCACTGGCGAACCATGCCGAGGTAGCCGTTGTTGATGATGGCAATGTTGATCTTGATGCCTTCCTGGGCGATGGTCGCGAGCTCCGCAGCGGTCATCTGGAAACCACCGTCGCCGGCGACGACCCAGACTTCCTTGCCAGGGCAGGCGAATTTTGCGCCGATGGCTGCTGGCAAGGCAAAGCCCATGGTGCCGAGGCCGCCAGAGGTGATGAGCGTGCGCGGCTGCTCGTGGTGGAAGTACTGGGCCTCCCACATCTGATGTTGGCCTACGTCAGTAACGACAATGGCGTTTCCACCAGTGATGCGCCACAGATCGTGCATGACGTGGGCCGCATACAGATGGCCGTAGTCGGGGATGTTCTTGATGTCGCGCACGGCGCATGCGCCCTTGCTGGCTTCGATGGTTTTCAACCAGGCGGCGCCGTCGCGGCCAGGGACGCGCGGAAGCAACTGTTCGAGGACTTCGCGGAGGGCGATGAGCAGGTCGGATTCCTGAATGGCATTGTTGAGCCAGGATTCGCCGTGCATCCCCATCATGCCGAGATTGAGCGGGTGTGAGGCGGGGAATGCGCCGAGGCCAAGAAGAGTGAGGCCCACCGGGATCTGCGCGCGCTCGGCGAGGGTGCGGACCTGCTCCATTGCGCCGGATTCGGAGACGCCATGGCCTGCGAGGATGACGGGGCGCTTGGCGTTGCGAATCAGTTCGGCGGCTTGCGCAAGACCGGTTTCGTCGACGCGAAGCATGGGGTGGGGGCGATAGGGGCGCGGCTTCGCGGCAGCGAAGTCGAAGATGGCCGTGCCTTGCTGCGCGTCCTTGGTGATGTCGACCAGAACCGGGCCGGGCCGGCCGGAGACGGCGATCTGGAAAGCGCTGCGCAGTGCAGCCGCGAGATCTTCCGTGCGATTTACGAGGAAGTTGTGCTTGGTGACAGGGAGGGTAATGCCGGTGATGTCGACTTCCTGGAAAGCGTCTGTGCCGAGAACTTTGCTGGAAACATTGCCGGTGATGCAGACGATGGGAATGGAGTCGAGCATGGCGGTGGCGATGCCGGTGACAAGGTTGGTTGCGCCAGGGCCGCTGGTGGCGATGGCCACGCCGACCTTGCCGGACGCGCGCGCGTAGCCGTCGGCCATGTGCGATGCGCCCTGCTCGTGGCGTACGAGGACGTGATGGATGGGGAACTTCCGCAATGCGTCGTAGGCAGGCAGGATGGCGCCGCCGGGATAGCCGAAGACGGTTGTGACGCCTTCACCTACGAGTGTGGCCCACAGGATTTCCGCACCAGTGAGACGGGTGGGTGTGGTGAGGTGGGCGTTTGAGGCTTGCGTGTTGTCAATGGTTCCCATGGATGACTCCTTGTCTTGTGCTCGGTTTACTGCTCCCCTGGAATGAAACATTTCACAAATGCATTTCTGTTTCCGGTGAACCTGGACTGCCTTTTCTGATAACAACCCTTGCATTCCGGCAAAGCGGATAGGCCTTCAGTACGGGCTCCATCGCGTGGAAGAGTCGATCAGCGTCGGGTCCGTAAGTGAAAATCTTCGTAACTCCCTCGCCCATCTCATTGCCGTCGAGTTCTCCGGCTTTATTGTTTTCAATGGCCTCGATCAGCTGGTCCTCAAGTGTCGACAGGTCGTAGTTCTTGTAGACCTCATCGGGAAGGTTCATTGCATCCAGGAGGATCAGGACGCATTCATCCGATTTAGGCTGTGCCTTCTTCTTGAGAAACTTGTTGAGGAATCCCATTGTCCTTTCCCTTCTTACGTTGTTGCCCCTTCGGACGCTGAAGTAACTCGGTCAACATATTTGCGGAATACGCCTTTGGGCCAGCGTAGTGCGGGCGGTTTAAAGCCTTTCAGGCGTGCGGCGATTTCTTCATCGCTGACTTCAAGCGTCAACTTGCGATTTGGAATGTCGAAGTGGATGATGTCGCCTTCGCGGACAGCGGCAATGGGTCCGCCGACGAATGCTTCAGGGGCCACGTGGCCAGCGGTGAAGCCGCGGGTTGCGCCGCTGAAACGTCCGTCTGTAAGCAACGCGACGTGAGCGCTGAGTTCGGCGTTGGATGAGACGGCCGCGGTGACTTGCAGCATCTCGCGCATGCCGGGTCCGCCCTTTGGGCCTTCGTAGCGAATGACTAGCACGTCGCCCGGTTTGATCTGTCCGGCTTGCACAGCGGCGAAGCAGTCGTCTTCACATTCGAAGACACGAGCGGGGCCGCGATGCTCGACGCGGTTGGCTGCCGCAATCTTCATCACCGAGCCTTCGGGTGCGAGGTTGCCTTTGAGAATGACGAGGCCGCCGGTGGGTTTGATGGGGTCTTCAAAGGTGTGAATGACAGGCTGGCCGGGTGTCTCAACGGCGAGGGCGGCTTCTTCAGCAAGTGTCTTGCCGCTGATGGTGAGCGTGCTTCCATCGGCGTGGCCCGCATTGATCAGACGCTGCGCCAGAAGTCGCGAACCGCCTGCGGCTTGGTAGTCGGACGCGACGTATTTTCCCGCGGGCGTTAGGTCGCAGATGAAGGGCGTGCGTTTGCTGATCTCGTCGAAGTCGTCGACGTTGAGGGGAATGCCAAGCTCGCGCGCGATGGCGATGAGATGCAGCACGGCATTGGTGGATCCGCCGCTCGCGGCAACGCTGGCGATGGTGTTCTCGATTGCCTTGCGGGTAATGATTTGCGAAGGACGGCGATTGGCGCGGACTGCATCCATGAGAATGTGGCCGGCTTCGCGCGTGGCTGCAAGCTTGTCTTTCGATGTGGCGGGGACGCCGCTGAGGTAAATGGGCGAGATA
Organism: Occallatibacter sp.; assembly: GCA_049514915.1. GTDB lineage: Bacteria > Acidobacteriota > Terriglobia > Terriglobales > Acidobacteriaceae > Telmatobacter. The sequence continues at coordinate 27,876 of JBEKUP010000072.1, forward strand.
CCGAGGATTTCGCCGGACATGGCCATGGTGTTGGCGGTGAACTGGCCGCCGCATGCCCCTGCGCCGGGACAGGCATTGGCTTCTAGGGCTTCGAGGCCGGCGTCGTCGATGCGACCGGCGGCGTGCGAACCGATGCCTTCAAAGACGTTCTGAATGGTGATGTCGACTCCGTTGAGCTTTCCTGGAGCAATCGAACCGCCGTAAAGCATCATGCCGGGAATGTCGAGGCGGCAGAGAGCCATGATGATGCCGGGCATGTTCTTGTCGCAACCGCCGATGCCGACGAGGCCGTCAAAGAGATTGCCGCGCGCCACGAGTTCGATACTGTCAGCGATGACTTCGCGCGAGACCAGCGAAGCCTTCATGCCCTGCGTGCCCATGGTGATGCCGTCGTGGATCGTGATGGTGTTGAATTCCATGGGCGTGCCGCCTGCTTCGCGGATGCCTTGCTTCAGGGCTTCCGAAATGTCACGGAGGTGGACATTGCATGTGCCGATCTCTGTCCACGTATTAGCGACACCGATGATGGGCTTGTGCAGATCATCTTTTGCGAAACCGGCCCCGCGCAAATAGGAGCGGGCGGCGGCCCTGCTCGGGCCTTCAGTTAACGGAATGCTTTGACGCTTGCCTTCGATGGTCATTGGCTCACTTTGTTTGGTAGTGATCAGTTTTCAGTGATCAGTGGTCAGTAATCGGCTACTTTGCTTTGAGCCAGGTTGCGTTGTCGTGTTGTGTTTCGTACGCGTCGAGTGCGGCTGCGTGCCGGAGCGTCAGGCCGATGTCGTCGAGTCCTTCGATCAGGCAGAATTTGCGGAAGGGATCGACTTCAAAGGTTGCGTGAAATCCGTGTGCGTCGGTGACGGTTTGGTCTTCGAGCGAGACGGTGAGTTGATAATTCGGAATGGTCTTCGCATTGGAAAGCAATTGCGCGACTTGTTCTTCGCTGAGACGAACGAGGACGATGCCGTTTTTGCCGGCGTTGGAGAAAAAGATGTCGGCGAAGGTGGGGGCGATGACGGCGCGGAAGCCATAGTCGCTCAATGCCCAAGCTGCATGTTCGCGGCTGGAGCCACAGGCGAAGTTCTTGCCGGCGATGAGTATTTTTGCTCCCTGATAGCGCGGATCGTTCAATTCAAATTCGGGGTTGGGATCGCCGGACGCGGTGCGACGCCAGTCGAAGAAGAGGAACTCGCCGTAGCCGGTGCGCTCAATGCGTTTGAGGAACTGCTTGGGAATGATCTGGTCGGTATCGACGTTGATGCGGTCGAGCGGCGCGGCCAGTGCGGTGAGGGTTTTGAAAGGTTGCATTAGGCGGTCACCTCCTGACGATCTGGAGTGCGGGCGTGCCAGTTGCGGATGTCGACGAAGTGGCCGGCGATGGCGGCGGCTGCGGCCATCTCAGGCGACACGAGATGCGTGCGTCCGCCACGTCCCTGGCGGCCTTCGAAGTTGCGGTTGGAGGTTGAGGCGCAGCGCTCGCCCGGCTCGAGGATGTCGGGATTCATGCCGAGGCACATGGAGCAGCCGGGCTCACGCCAGTCGAAACCTGCTTCAATGAAGACTTTGTCGAGGCCCTCGGCTTCCGCTTGTGTTTTCACCGCCTGGGAGCCTGGGACGACCATGGCGCTGACGTGCGTGGAGACTTTGTGACCTGCGGCAATTTTAGCGGCGGCGCGCAGATCTTCAATGCGTGAGTTGGTGCAGGAGCCGATGAAGACGCGGTCTACTTCAACTTCTTCAAGCGGCGTCCCGGCTTTCAGGTTCATGTATTCGAGTGCGCGCTCGAGACCTTTGCGTTCCTGTTCGTTTTCGATGGCGGCGGGGTCGGGAACGGTGGAAGTGATGGGCGCGACCATGCCGGGGCTGGTGCCCCAGCTGACATAAGGAACCAGCGTGGCGGCGTCGATGATGAGTTCGCGGTCGAAGGTTGCGCCTTCTTCGGTGGGAAGCTTGGACCACTCTTCAACGGCTTGATCCCATGCCGCGCCTTGCGGCGAGAAGCGGCGGCCTTTGAGGTAGGCATAAGTGGTTTCGTCGGGAGCGATCATGCCGGCGCGTGCGCCTGCTTCAATGCTCATGTTGCAGACGGTCATGCGGCCTTCCATCGACAGGGCGCGAATAGCGGAGCCGGCGTATTCGACGACGCAGCCGGTTGCGCCGTCGGTGCCGATCTGGCCGATGATGGCGAGAATGATGTCTTTCGCAGTGACGCCGGTGGGCAACTTGCCTTCGACCGCGATGCGGAAGGTTTTGGGCTTGGATTGCGGGAGGGTTTGCGTGGCGAGAACGTGTTCCACTTCGCTGGTGCCAATGCCGAAAGCGAGTGCGCCAAACGCGCCGTGGGTGCTGGTGTGCGAGTCGCCACAGACGATGGTCATGCCGGGCTTGGTGATGCCGAGCTCTGGGCCGATGACGTGGACGATGCCTTGCTCGCGCGAGTCGACGTCGTAAAGTTCGACACCGAAGTCGGCGCAGTTTTTACGCAGAGTGGCGATTTGCGTGGCGGCGATGGCGTCGAGGATGTGGAGGCGTCCTTCAATGGTGGTGGGGACGTTGTGGTCAACCGTGGCGATGCAGCGGTCAGGGCGGCGCACCTTGCGGCCGGCGAGTCGCAGGCCGTCAAATGCTTGCGGGGAAGTGACCTCGTGGAGAAGTTGCAGGTCGATGTAGAGCACGGTGGGCTCGCCTTGCGGCTCGACGACCACGTGCTGCTGCCAGACTTTCTCGAATAATGTCTTTGGTGCGGTGCTCATGAAACTCCTAGTTCAGATCAGTTTTCAAGCGTTGACGAGCATGGTCTTTACGGTTTCGCGGACTTTTGCTCCCATCTCGGTGGTAGAGAGAACAGTGAATCCCTGTGGGTTGGTGCGCGCGAGATCCGAAGTGCGGAAGCCTTGTTCGAGGACTTTGCGCACGCTGGACTCGATGGCTGCGGCTTCTGTTTCAAGGCCGGCGGTGTGACGCAGAATCAGCGCGCCGGTGAGGATTGCACCGAGGGGGTTGGCCAGACCCTTACCGGCGATGTCGGGTGCGGAGCCGTGGATGGGCTCGTAGAGATTGACTTTGCCGCCGATGGTGGCGGAGGGCAACATGCCGAGCGAACCCGTGATGACGCCTGCCTCGTCAGAGAGGATGTCGCCGAAGAGGTTTTCGG
>JBEKUP010000073.1:0-25015 GCA_049514915.1 Occallatibacter sp.
GAAGAAGTCGCCCTTCGACTGGAAAGATGTTTCGACGAGCCTTTTGAAGTGGAAGGATACACGCTTCATGGTTCGGCAAGCGTTGGACTTGCCATCTATCCCGATGATGGTGCCACACGGGACAGCCTGATCAGTGCCTCCGATGCCGCCATGTATGTCGCCAAGCATACCAGGCGCTCGGCAGGAACTCGTGCGGAGGGCCTATCCACCCGACTCATTCCCAAGGACCGAGCGTAACGGGGAGTCTTCACGCGCGATTGTGGGCCGCCCAGGTCCCCGCGCTCAGTTCCGGGCTTTCTGACGCCGGAGGGCTGGTCATTTGGCAAGCGCGTGGATCCGCGGGCCTCCACGGCGCGCTTTGTTCTGACGCAAGCACCCGCGAGCCGTCCCTTGAGCCCCATCCTGCACGGCGCGGCAAACAGACAACACACCGTGAGAGGGTGTGGGCTTTTTCACCTTGAGGTGAATCTATTCGCCAATCTGCCGATAAGCAATCTCAGGAGCCGGACAGCAAAATGTCCGCCGGACTCTGCAAGATGAAGAAACTGATTTCCACGCTCGCGATCCTTCTTGCATGCGGCACGGCCGCATGGGCCGGTACACCCCTCCCGCTCACCTCCCTGCGCGCCATCCACGATCTTACCAATGCCGAAGCCTCCAAGGGACTTCCAGTCGCCTTCCAGGCAACAGTCACCTTTTACGGCAAGATTGATGGCAACCTCTTTGTGCAGGATGGAGATGAGGCCATTTTTGTGAAAGTCCCCGTCAATGCTGGCTTTCTCCCCGGCGATCGCATTCTCGTGCGTGGAACATCCTTTGCTGACTTCCATCCTGATGTGCACAGCAATGACGTCACAGTGCTCGGCCACAGTGATCTGCCTGAACCCATTCCCGCCACCTTCGACGACCTCATCCGCATTAGGTACGACTGCCTTTTGGTAAATGTGCGCGGCACCGTCCACGCTGTCGACCGCGATGGGGATGATTCGTACAATTTCACTCGCATACAGTTGCTCACCGAGGGTGGCTACATCGAACTCTTCATCATCGGCGGAAACGACGCCACAATCCGAAACATGCTCGATGCGGAGGTCGAGGTCTCCGGAATTGTCGCGGGAAGGTTCGATGGAAAGCATCAGCCTACTGGAATCCAGCTCTACGTGCCCTCCTTTGCCAATATCAAACTACTCAAGCGCGCCGACGCCGATCCCTGGGCTCTCCCCGTCACGCCCATGGGCGCCATCATCGGCAGCTATCATGTGCGCGATCTTACGGGCAGGATTCGCGTACATGGGGCCATTACCTACTACCAGCCAGGTACGGCACTTGCGCTTCAGGACGGACCCAGCAGCGTCTGGATTACCACGCGCACTCGCGTCCCCATGGAGATCGGCGATGTTGCCGATGCAATCGGCTTCCCCGATGTGCATGATGGGTTCCTGGCGCTGACGCGCGCCGAAATCCACGACACCGGGGTCCATTCACCCGTATCACCCCAGCCATCCAACTGGACACAACTCACTTCAAGCGCCCAGCTCTTCGATCTGGTTTCCATCGAGGGCCAGGTCGTTACTGAAGTCGAGGAGGGCTCTCAGGACGAATACGTTTTGCGTGCAGACAACAAGCTCTTCACCACAATCTTCCGCAATCCCGCGGGACCAAATGCGCCACCCATGAAGCAAGTGCCGCTGGGCTCCATAGTCCGTGTCACTGGCATCTGCATTCTTTCTGATTCCAACCCATTCGACGGAAAAGTTCCGTTCAATATCCTCCTGCGCTCCTTCGACGACATCACCGTCATCGCCAGCCCCTCCCTTCTCACCGTGCGCAACCTGGGCATCCTCGTCGGATTGCTGCTGATCGGGTTGATGGCTGTGGGCACAAGAGCCTGGTTCGTTGAGCACAGAGCGCGGCAAAACACTGCCGCATCCGCCTACATCGAACGCCGGCGCGGCCGCATCCTTGAAGACATTAACGGCTCCGCCCCCATCACCGAGGTAATCGAACAGATCACCGAACTCGTCTCCTTCAGGCTCAAAGGCGCGCCGTGCTGGTGCCAGATCGCAGGCGGAGCGCGACTTGGAAACTGCCCGAGGGATCTCTCCGGCATGCGCGTGGTCAGCCAGGAAATTCCCGCCCGCTCAGGCTCTCCGCTTGGAGAAGTCTTTGCCGCCTTCGACCCTTTGACCAAGCCCCGCGATATCGAATCCGAGTCCCTTGCCTTTGCTGTGGGACTTGCTGCTTTGGCTATTGAAACGCGCCGGCTCTACACCGACCTTATCCGCCGCTCGGAGTTTGACCTGCTCACCGACATCCACAACCGCTTCTCTCTCGACAAGCGCCTCGACGCACAGATCGAAGAAGCCCACCAGCTGGGCGGCATCTTTGGACTGATCTACATCGATCTCGATAACTTCAAAAGAGTCAACGACCTGATGGGACACCGGATTGGAGACCTGTACCTGCAGGAAATGGCGCTCCGCATGAAACGCCAGCTCCGTTCCGTAGATACGCTTGCCCGCCTCGGTGGTGATGAATTCGCCATTCTGGTTCCACTTGTCCGCAGCCGCGCCGATGTCAGGGATATTGCACTGCGTCTGGAGCGCTGCTTCGACGAGCCGCTTCCTATTGAAGGCGTCACCCTTCATCCGGCGGCCAGCGTCGGTTTCGCCGTCTATCCTGAGGACGCCACAACCAAGGATGGCCTCTTGAGTTTCGCTGACGATGCCATGTACAAAACCAAAAACTTAAAACGCCATCTTGCACAAATGCCCATCGGCGACCACAATCCAGAACCTGAGCTTAAAGTTCTTTAGAAAGAATCTGTCATGCCTATCGTACGCTGGCTCAGGCCAGGACCATAGCGGCTATTGACAAACGTGCGGGGTCCGCGAGCCTCCACGGTGTGTTCCGTTGTGACGCGAGTGTCTCGCGAAGCCATCTCTTCAGCCCATCCTGCACGGCGCGGCAAACAGACAACACACCGTGAGAGGGTGTAGGCTTTTTCACCTTGAGGTGAATCTATTCGCCAATCTGCCGATAAGCAATCTCAGGAGCCGGACAGCAAAAATGTCCGCCGAATCCTGCAAGATGAAGAAACTGATTTCCACGCTCGCGATCCTTCTTGCATGCGGCACGGCCGCATGGGCAGCCGAGCCGGTTACTCTTACATCCCTGCGCGACATCGCAGCGTTGAGCAACGCGGATGCCGAAAGAAAGCTGCCGGTGGCCTTCGAAGCCACAGTTACCTATTTCCGCGATTATGAATCCACGCTGTTTGTGCAGGATGACGGCAAAGCTATTTATGTTTTCTCTGCCAGGAATCTCTCGCTGTCTCCGGGCGACCGCGTCCTGATCCGGGGAACGACTGCCGCAAACTTCCTCCCCTTGGTGATTAGCGACTCCATCACCGTGCTCCGCCACAGCACACTCCCCAAACCTGTTCCGGCAACGTTTGCTGAGATGATCCAGGGCAGGCTGGATTGCATGTATGTTTCGGTGCGCGGAGTCATACGCTCAGCCGACGTTCAGTTGAGCGCCGGACGCCATGTGACTCAACTCGAGGTATCGATGAAGGGCGGGTACGTCGGGGTGACCATGGACAACGGCGATCCGGCCCGGCTGAGTGGCTGGCTGGATTCCGAAGTGGAGGTCACCGGGGTAAGTGCCGGACGGTTCGATGGAAAGATGCAGCAGACCGGCGTCCTGCTTCATGTGACTTCCTATGAAGGGGTTAGAATCCTGCACCAGGCCACCCAGGACCCATGGTCCATACCAGTCACCCCCATGAACAAGGTGCTCACTGGATTCGATGTGGATGAGCAAACTCCCCGGGTGCGTATTGAGGGCACCATCACCTACTATCGCCAGACTGAAATGGCTGTGCTTCAAGATGGCAGCCAGAGCATCCGCGTATTGACCCCCGAGGTCGACCCGCTGCGAGTCGGCGACCGCGCCGAAGCGATCGGTGTTCCCTTCGTGGATAACGGATTCCTGACCATCAAAATGGGCGCGATTCGAAGTACCGGCATTGCGACCCCCATTGTCCCGGTGCCTGTGACCTGGGATGAGTTGGCTTCCAGCAAGCACGCCTTCGACCTGGTTTCGATTGAGGGAACAGTGGAGTCGCAAGTACAAGAACAGGCGCAGGACGTCTACATTATTCGTTCTCAGGACAATCTGTTCTCGGCAACCGTGCGCCACCCCTTCGTCTATGAATGGGGCGTAGTCAAGCCACCTCCACCCATGCCGTGGATCGCTCCCGGCAGTAAAGTCCGAGTGACGGGCGTGGCCATCCTTGACGACGGGAATCCCTTTAATGGCACCATGGCCTTCGGCATTCTCTTGCGGTCGGCCGACGATGTAGCTGTGATCGCCAGCCCCTCGTGGCTTAATGTGCGCAACCTCACGCGCATCATCATCGTGCTGTTGCTGGTCGTGATTGCCGCGGGCGGATGGGGCATCCTGCTCATGCAAAAAATACATCGCCAAACCACGGCGATGGCCGTTCGCACAGAGGCAGAAGCCTCCCTTGAGCGCCGCCGCAGCCGCATTCTGGAAAACATCAATGGCACTACGCCGCTTGCCGAGATCATCGAGCAAATCACGGATATGGTCTCCTGCAAGCTGGACGGCGCACCTTGCTGCTGCCAGATTGCCGATGGAGCGCGTCTGGGCATGTGTCCTCCGGACGACGAGAATCTGCGCATTGTCCAAATGAGTATTCGTGGCCGTTCGGGGCCGCTGCTTGGTTCATTGATCGCCGGCCTTCATCCACTGTCAGAGCCTTCCGTGGTTGAAACTGAGGCGCTCGCTGTGGGCGCAGGCCTCGCCACACTTGCCATTGAAACTCGGCGCCTCTACTCCGATCTCCTGCGGCGCTCCGAATTTGACCTGCTGACTGACATTCAGAATCGCTTTTCGTTTGACAAGCGGCTCGATGAGCAAGTTGCGAAGGCGCGTCTCAGCGCCGGCATCTTTGGCCTTATTTATGTCGATCTCGATGAATTCAAACAAGTGAACGACGAATACGGTCATCAGGTTGGCGACCTGTACCTGCAGGAGGTTGTCGTGCGCATGAAGCACCAGGTCCGTTCCGTCGACATGCTGGCCCGCATCGGCGGCGACGAGTTTACGGTGCTGGTTCCCGAGGTCAGAAACCGCGCCGACGTGGAAGAGATTGCTCTGCGGATAGAACGCAGCTTCGACGAACCAGTGGCCGTGGCCGGACACGTTCTGCATGCTTCGGCCAGCGTGGGCATTGCCGTTTATCCGGAGGATGCGCTGACCAAGCACGGCCTGCTGAATGCTGCCGACAGCGCCATGTACAGATCAAAGAACGCCAAGAAGCAGGCTGCAAAAACGCTGGGCTGATGCCGAGAGCCCGAATCCGCGTTCGCATGTGATGCGTGACGAAGAGCGACCCAAGCGAATGCGGCGCCTACTGCAACAGTCAAAACGGAGAGGCCCAGCTTTCGCCGGGCCCCTGTGTTCAACTGCCTGTTCGCGGAAGTAGCTCTTCCGGCGCGCAAGCGCCGATTGGCCCCACCGCAGGTGGTTATTCGGCGGCCATCTCCTCGGCTTCGCCTTCCTGGCGCATAAGCTCCAGTTCGCGTTCGGCCGCTTCGATTTCCGCAGTAACTTCCTGCTGTACGCGCGCCGCCGCCTCTTCGAGCTCCGGTGAGAGTTGCACGTTGCGGTAGTATTCGAGACCCGTGCCCGCGGGAATCAAGCGTCCTACGATCACGTTCTCCTTCAAGCCGCGCAAGTTGTCGATCGCGCCGTTGATGCTGGCTTCGGTGAGCACGCGGGTCGTCTCCTGGAAACTGGCCGCCGAGATAAAGCTGTCGGTGGAGAGCGATGCCTTGGTGATACCGAGCAGGAGCGGACGACCAACGGGAGGACGGCCTCCATTTGCTATCACGCGTTCAATTTCCTCACGGAAGCGGAAGCGATCCACCTGCTGTTCGAGCAGGAAGTTGGAATCGCCTACGTCATCGATGCGAACCCAGCGCAGCATCTGGCGAACGATCACTTCGATGTGCTTGTCGCTGATGGCCACGCCCTGCAGACGATAGACTTCCTGGATTTCGTTCACCAGGTAGCCCTGCAGTTCCTTCTCGCCCAGTACGGCAAGAATGTCATGCGGGTTCAAAGGACCATCCATCAGCGGATCACCTGCGCGCAGGCGTTCGCCTTCCTGGACGTTGACGTGAATGCCGCGTGGTACCGAGTATTCCTTCTCGTCGCCGTTGTCCGCAGTCACGTAAATCTTGCGCTGTCCCTTGGCAACTTCACCAAAGCGAACCACGCCATCAATTTCGCTGATGATGGCCGTCTCACGCGGCTTGCGCGCTTCAAACAGCTCCACCACACGAGGCAGACCGCCCGTGATGTCCTTGGTGCGCGTGCTCTCCTTGGGAATCTTCGCCAGCACGTCGCCTGGTCCCACGTCGTCGCCATCCTGAACCATAAGATGGGCGCCGCGGGGCAACAGGTAACGCTTCGTTCCCTTGGCGTTCTTGATGACAAACGCCGGCTGCCGCTTTTCGTCGGGAGCATCCGCAACCACCCAACGAGAGAGGCCGGTAACTTCATCAACTTCTTCGTTCAGCGTGATGCCTTCCTGCAGATCCTTGAATGTAACAGCGCCACCGATCTCTGTCAGAATCGCGTAGGTGTACGGATCCCACTCAGCCAGCAACTGGCCAAGCTTTACATGCTCGCCGTCCTTGACCTTGAGGCGCGCGCCGTAAACCACTTGGTAGCGCTCCTTTTCACGACCGCGTTCGTCCACCACTGCCAGCGAGCCTGAACGATTCATGGCGACCAGCGTGCCGTCTTTGCTTTCAACGTAGTTCAGATTGATGAAGCGCACAAAGCCGTTGTTCTTCGCATCGAGCCGCGACTTGTCCTGCACACGGCTGGCCGTGCCGCCGACGTGGAAGGTACGCATGGTCAACTGCGTGCCAGGTTCACCGATGGATTGCGCTGCGATGACGCCGCAGGTTTCGCCGAGCTCGACCATACGTCCGGAACCCAGGTTGCGACCGTAGCAGAGAGCGCAAACACCACGCCGCGATTCGCAGGTAAGCACGGAGCGGATCTTTACCTTTTCAACACCCGCGCCCTGAATGGCAGAAGCGCTGTCTTCGTCGATGCCCTGGTTCACATCCACCACGATGTTGCCATCGTAGTCCTTGATGCGCTCAAGGGTAACGCGGCCAATGATGCGGTCGCGCAGCGGCTCGATGATTTCGCCGGATTCAACGATGGCGCCGACGTAAATGCCTTCGACCGTGCCGCAATCGTATTCGGTCACGATGACGTCCTGTGCCACGTCAACCAGGCGGCGGGTCAGGTAGCCTGAGTCGGCCGTCTTGAGCGCCGTATCCGCGAGGCCCTTACGAGCGCCGTGCGTCGAGATGAAGTATTCCAGCACGGTGAGGCCTTCACGGAAGTTTGCCGTGATGGGCGTTTCAATAACCTCACCGGAAGGCTTGGCCATCAGTCCGCGCATACCGGAAAGCTGACGAATCTGCTGCTTCGATCCACGAGCGCCGGAGTCGGCCATGATGTAGATCGGGTTGAAGGCGCCTTCATCGTCCGCGCGCTTCATGTTGCCGAACATCTCGTCGGCTACCTTGTCGGTAACTGCCGACCACATCTGGATGACCTTGTTAGAACGCTCGCCGTTGGTGATGGCGCCGTCCATGTACTGCTTCTGGACTTCGATCACCTTCTTGTCGGCATCGTCGACCGTGGTGTACTTGCTGGCCGGAATAACCATGTCGTCAAGTCCGACAGACAGACCCGAGCGCGTCGCATAATTAAAGCCGAGCGACTTGATGCGGTCGAGCATCCCCACGGTTACTTCAAGGCCCAGGTTCTGGTTGCAATAGTTCACCAGTTGGCCAATGCCCTTCTTCTTCAGCAGGCCATTGACGAACGGCATGCCTGCAGGAAGCGCATCGTTCAGAATCACGCGGCCCACCGTCGTCGAGATGTACTCCTTGTTGAAGTCGACCGGCTCGGTGTGCGTCAGATCCTGATCGTCGTAGGCAGTAGTCATGTCGAGCACCTTGCCCGTGTAGCGCAGGCGAATCGGCGAAAGTGTCTCCACTTCCTTGGCTTCCAGCGCCATCAGAATTTCTTCGGTGTTCGCAAACACGCGTCCTTCGCCCTTGCCACCCTTCTTGGCCTTGGTCAGGTAATAAAGTCCAAGGACCATGTCCTGCGTCGGCACCGTAATCGGCTGACCACTGGCCGGCGACAGAATGTTGTGCGACGCGAGCATCAGCACGCTGGCTTCAATCTGCGCCTCAGGCGACAGCGGAATGTGCACTGCCATCTGGTCGCCGTCGAAGTCAGCGTTGAATGCCGTGCAAACCAGCGGGTGGATCTTGATGGCCTTGCCTTCCACCAGCACCGGCTCAAACGCCTGAATGCCGAGGCGGTGAAGCGTAGGAGCGCGGTTCAGCAGCACGGGGTGATCCTTGATGACCTCCTCAAGGATGTCCCACACCACGGCTTCCTGCATCTCGACCATCTCTTTTGCCTGCTTGATGGTTGTGCAGTGGCCCGTCTGTTCCAGGCGGTGATAGATAAACGGCTTGAAGAGCTCGAGCGCCATCTTCTTGGGAAGACCGCACTGGTGCAGCTTCAAGTCCGGACCGACAACGATCACCGAACGGCCCGAGTAATCCACGCGCTTGCCCAGAAGATTCTGACGGAAACGGCCCTGCTTGCCCTTCAACGTATCGGAGAGAGACTTCAAGGGGCGGTTGTTTGCGCCACGCAGCACGCGGCCACGGCGGCCGTTATCGAACAGCGCGTCCACAGCTTCCTGCAGCATGCGCTTTTCGTTGCGCACAATCACTTCAGGCGCGTGCAGATCCATCAGCTTCTTCAACCGGTTGTTACGGTTGATGACGCGGCGATAGAGGTCGTTCAAATCAGAGGTTGCAAACCGTCCGCCATCCAGCGGCACCAGCGGGCGCAGCTCAGGTGGAATCACGGGTAGCACATCCAGAATCATCCACTGCGGCTTGTTCGAGCTCTTGCGGAACGCCTCAACGACCTTGAGACGCTTTGCGTACTTGATCTTTTTCTGCGCAGACGTTTCGGTCTTCATGCGCTCGCGGAGCTCAATGCCCAGCTCTTCAATCTGGACGCGCTTCAACAGTTCCTTGATCGCTTCCGCACCCATCATGGCCTTGAAGCCCGAGGGACGGAACTGCTGATCGAGTTCGCGGAACTTGGCTTCGTCCTTGATGATTTCGCGTTCCTTCACAGGCGCGTCGCCCGGATCCACCACAACATACGACTCGAAGTAGAGGATGCTCTCAAGATCACGCAGCGAGATGTCGAGCAAGTGGCCAATACGCGAAGGCAGGCCCTTGAAGAACCACACGTGCGAACACGGCGACGCAAGCTCGATATGCCCCATGCGCTCGCGGCGGACCTTGCTCACGGTCACTTCCACGCCGCACTTATCGCAAATGACGCCGCGGTGCTTCATGCGCTTGTACTTGCCGCACAAGCACTCCCAATCGGTGACCGGTCCGAAGATGCGCGCGCAGAACAAGCCGTCGCGCTCCGGCTTGAATGTACGGTAGTTGATGGTCTCCGGCTTCGTTACCTCGCCATGCGACCAACTGCGAATCTTCTCTGGCGATGCCAGCATGATGCGGATTGCGTCAAAGTCGGTGATGGGGCTGGTAAGCTCAAACGGGTTCGAACGGAACATTGGGTCTCTCCTTGGCGAGCCTTTCGGCGCCTGCCTCGGTTTTTCCCGGGATTCTTTAAGGATCCTTCCTTCCCGGGAAGCGGTGTTTGCCGCTCTCAAGAAGGATCCGCAATACAGTGGTCAGAGATCAGTTGTCAGTTTTCAGTTCGACTCGGCCAAACTGAATCCTGACAACTGACAACTGATAACTTGCCTCAATCGGCTACTGCCGCCAGGTCCGGCGCAGGCAGCTTCTTAATCAAATCAGCTCGCTTGATCAATTCCACATCCAGGCACAACGATTGCAATTCGCGAATCAGCACGTTGAATGACTCAGGAACGCCCGGCTCAATTGCTGCTTCGCCCTTCACGATGGCCTCGTAAATCTTGGTACGGCCATATACGTCATCCGACTTCGCCGTCAGAAGTTCCTGCAGGATGTAAGCAGCGCCGTAAGCTTCCAGGGCCCACACTTCCATCTCACCGAAACGCTGTCCGCCGAATTGCGCTTTGCCGCCTAGAGGCTGCTGCGTAATCAGCGAGTACGGCCCGATCGACCGTGCGTGAATCTTATCGTCGACCAGGTGCGACAGCTTGAGCATGTAAATGTAGCCAACCGTTACCGGCTGTTCGAACTGCTCGCCCGTCATGCCGTCGAAGAGTGCCGTCTTACCCGAGGAAGGCAGGCCGGCCGAAGCCAGCAGCGCCTTGATCTCGCTCTCCTGCGCGCCGTCGAACACCGCAGTTCCGAACCAGATGCCGCGCTGCATGCCTGCGCCGACGCGCAACAGCATCTCGTCGTCGAGCTCAAGCAACTGCCGCAGTGTCGCGGTGCCTTCGAACTCTTTCTTCATCAGTTCGCGCACATACGCCACATCGGTGTTTTCCTTGATCAACGCCGCAATCTTCGCGCCCAGTGCATGTGCTGCCCAACCAAGGTGCGTTTCCAGAATTTGACCCACGTTCATACGGGAAGGTACGCCGAGGGGATTCAAAACAATCTCCACCGGGGTGCCATCGGGCAGATACGGCATATCTTCCTCAGGAAGAATGCGCGCAATCACGCCCTTGTTGCCGTGACGGCCTGCCATCTTGTCGCCTACGCTTAGCTTGCGCTTCATGGCGATGTATACCTTCACCATCTTGATCACGCCCGGCGGAAGCTCGTCGCCCTTTTGCAGCTTGGCTACCCGCTCGTTGGTGATCTTGCGCAGCACTTCGATCTGACGAGAAGTCATCTCTTCGATCTCGTCGATCTGCTCGTTGACGCGTGGATCCTTGTCCGTATAACGAATCCTTTTCAGGTTCCTGGTCGCGATGCGCTCAATTGCTTCGCGGTCAAGAATGGTTCCCTTGGTCAGGAGGCGCTTGTTGGTCCGCTCGTCGTGCAGATCGGCCAACACTTCCTTCGCACCCAGGATGCCTTCGAGGCGCTTCAAACGCTCGTCTGTCAAAATGCGGATCTCGTCGGTCAGGTTCTTCTCGAGCTTGGCCACGTACTCGGCTTCGATCAGCTTTGCGCGCTCGTCCTTCTCCTGCCCTTTGCGGCTGAAGATGCGAACGTTGACCACCGTGCCTTCAATGCCCGGAGGGCATGTGAGCGAAGCATCACGCACGTCGCCGGCCTTTTCACCGAAGATCGCGCGCAGCAACTTCTCTTCCGGAGTCAGCTGGGTCTCTCCTTTAGGAGTGACCTTGCCCACCAGAATGTCGCCGTGCTTGATCTGAGCGCCGATGCGGATCACGCCGCTCTCGTCCAGGTCGCGGAGTGCATGTTCGCTCACGTTTGGAATATCGCGCGTGATTTCTTCTGGGCCCAGCTTCGTATCGCGCGCTTCAATCTCGAACTCTTCGATGTGGACTGAAGTGTAGTAGTCCTCGCGAACCAGCTTTTCGCTGATGAGGATCGCGTCCTCGAAATTGTATCCGCGCCACGGCATGAAGGCCACCAGAACATTTCGTCCCAGTGCCAACTCGCCCTGTTCAGTGCAAGGTCCGTCAGCGATAACCTGACCCTTCACAACCCGATCACCTTCGCGCACAACCGGCTTCTGGTTGATGCAGGTGTTCTGGTTCGACCGCTTGAACTTGATCAGCTGATAGATGTCCGAACCAACTTCGCGCGAAAGCTGCGTCGGGTGATGCTCACCCTCCACACGCACGATGATGCGCTCGGAATCGACCGAGTCCACAATGCCGTTACGCTTGGCCAGAATCACGGCGCCGGAGTCGCGTGCCGTGACACCTTCCATACCCGTACCCACTAGCGGAGCTTCAGCCACCAGCAGAGGCACTGACTGCCGCTGCATGTTGGCGCCCATCAGAGCGCGGTTCGCGTCATCATGTTCAAGGAACGGCACCAGCGATGCGGCCACTGAAACCAGCTGCTTCGGCGAAACGTCGATGTAGTCCACTTCGCCGCGGGCCACGAGCACAAAGTTTCCCTGGCGACGCGCATTCACCAGGTCTTCGGTGATTACGCCCTCGTCGTTGAACTCGATGTTGGCCTGCGCGATGGTGTGCTTGTCCTCTTCCCATGCCGACAGGTAAAAGCTGAACGGAATGCTGTCGATTCCACGCTTGCCGGCCTTCTTCAGGCTGGCGTTCAAGCGCGCCGCCTCTTCCTTCTCAATGTGGTCGCCGACACGCAGGCCGCTATCGCCCGCATTGGCAATCTCAACATAGTCCAGAATCCGCGAGTCCTTCACCTTGCGATAAGGTGACTCGATGAATCCGTATTCATTGATGCGCGCAAAGCAGCTCAGCGAGCTGATCAATCCGATGTTCGGACCTTCAGGCGTTTCAATCGGGCAGATGCGTCCGTAGTGAGTTGGGTGCACGTCGCGGACTTCAAAGCCTGCGCGCTCACGCGACAAGCCACCAGGTCCAAGTGCCGAAAGGCGCCTCTTGTGCGTGATCTCCGACAGTGGATTGGTCTGATCCATGAACTGCGACAACTGCGAAGACCCAAAGAACTCGCGGATCGCAGCCATCACCGGCTTGGCGTTGATCAGGTCGTGCGGCATCGCCGTCGAGAGTTCCTGATACACGCTCATCTTTTCCTTGATCGCGCGCTCCATGCGCACCAGGCCGATGCGGAACTGATTCTCCATCAGTTCGCCGACAGCTCTCACACGCCGGTTGCCCAGGTGATCGATGTCGTCCACCATGCCGATGTTGCGGCGCAGCTTCAACAGATACCGGATCGTTGCATAGAAATCTTCCGGCGTCAGCGTGCGGTGATCGAGATGCGTCGCGTCCTGATTCTCATACAACTTGATGTTGAACTTCAGACGACCTACCCGCGAGAAGTCGTACTTGCGCGCGTCGAAGAACATACCTTCGAACAGCGCCGTCGCAGTGTCCAGGGTCGGCGGATCGCCCGGCCGCAGCTTGCGGTAGATTTCGATCAGTGCCTCTTCAGGCTTGCGCACCGAGTCGCGGCGCAACGTGTTGGTAATGATGTTGCCCACGTCATCGCGCTCAGGGAAGAACACTTCAAAGCTGGCCGCACCGCTCGAAAGCACCTTGTGCAGGCGGTCGGCGGTCAACTCCACGTTGGCCTCGACTACCACTTCGCCGGTGTTCAAATCGACCACGTCGGACGCGGTCAGCGCGCCGTCCAATTCAGCTGCTTCCACTTCGATCCGATCGATCGCCGCGGCGCGGATGGCCTTGATGGAGCTTTGCGTGATCTTCCGGCCGGAGTGCGCAATCTCCTCCCCCTTGTGCAGAACCGCATGTGCCGGCTTCGCTCCCACCAGGTGGGTGCCCAGCTTTGCGTCCGGCTGCACAGCCCATTGCAGCTTGCCGTCCACAACGTGAATCCGATCCACGGTGTAGAACGTCTTCAGAATCTCTTCGTCTGAACGCAGACCAAGTGCGCGCAGGAAGATGGTGCCCAGGAACTTACGCTTGCGGTCGATACGCACATAGAGTGTGTTCTTCTGGTCGTACTCAAACTCAACCCACGATCCGCGATACGGAATGATTTTGCCCAGGAAATAGGTACGGTTGTTCGCCGTCTCGAAGAACACACCAGGTGAGCGGTGCAACTGCGAAACGATGACGCGCTCAGTTCCGTTCACGATGAACGTGCCGTTGGGCGTCATAAGAGGAATGTCGCCGAAGAAGACTTCCTGCTCCTTGATGTCGCGAATGGTCTTGGTGCCGGTCTCCGCATCCTTCTCATAGATGGTCAGCCGTACCGTCACCTTCAGAGGCGCGGAGAAGGTCATGCCGCGCTCTTCGCACTCCTGCTGGTCGTACTTCAACTGCAAACTGACCGGGTCACCGCACTTGTTGCAGAAGTCAGGCGTGTTCTTGTTGTAGGTGCCGCACTTCTGGCAGAGCACATCGCCAGGAAGGAACGGATCCGTAATCACCATCGCCCCGCAATGAATGCAGGCCGTGCGCAGGTGATGCAGGCCTTTCAAGTGGCCGCACTTGCACTCCCAGTTGCCAATCGAGAAGTCCACGAAGTCCAATTGCGAGATGCCGCGGAAGTCGGTGATCGGGAAGACCGACACAAATACTGACTGCAAGCCCGAATCGTCGCGCTCGTTGGGCAGCTTGTCCATCTGCAAAAAGCGCTCATACGAACGCCGCTGCACTTCAATCAGGTTGGGAATCTGGGTTGCGGTGGGAATCTTTGAAAAATCGAGCCTGCTGCGAATCGCGCGCTTCTCGTTGGGCATGCTTCACTCCTGAGCCTCTTCTTGCCGAATCCACCCCAACGATTGAGGCCTGATTCGGGCCTGCACCCGAGTCTCTTCGGCGCCGGCTGATTACGTAAAATCGCTATCCAAACTTGAGACCCGACGGAAGTGACTGCTTCCAATCGAATCCCGGCCATGGAGTTCGGATAGCTCTCAGTTCGCACTGAAAGCACACCGTACCCCTCGCTCATGCCAAGCGTGTAGCGTGAGTAAAGCGTCAATCAAGCGATTTGGGCATTGCCGCACATCCGGCAAGTGCGCTAGACTGCGCACAATCGAGGAGAACAGGCACAACGGGAAATCCCGTCGAAGTAATCTGTGTGCCGCAGGTGAAGCATGCCCAAAGGGCACTCACCACGCCAGTAAAGAGACACGAAAAGCCCGCAAGGACGCAATGCCTCGCGAGCGTGGCTTGTTGCCTATGCCCCTACCGAGTTCTCTAACACTGTTCTCGCCGATCCCAAAGCTCGCTTCTGCCGCTAGCTCGCCACCCGTCAACAGGATTCAAGCCTGACCCCCAGGCCCACCCCGGGCTCCCCGGGCAATCCATTGACCCTAAGGCACTTAATCCGAGCGTTCAACCCGCTGCCAGAGTGCTTGGCACTCCTCTGGCCCACAGACGCTCACGTGCCACTCCACCGATTCAAGACACCAGCCGATCCGACCTGTCCATCCCAGGAAAAACGGAATGATCCGGAAAGACGCGCAACAAGTATCGTAGCGCGTCCCGGCCTTCCTTGCAAGTCCCGTGCCATACTGAGCCGAACTACTTAATTTCGATGGTCGCGATTCCTTCAAACTTCTTCTTGATCGCTTCGGCCTCTTCCTTGGTCGCAGACTCCTTGAGAGCCTTCGGAGCGCCGTCGACCAGGTCCTTCGCTTCCTTCAGGCCGAGCGAGGTCACTTCGCGCACTGCCTTGATGGTGTTGATCTTGTTGGCGCCGAAGTCCTTCAGAATCACCTGGAACTCGGTCTTCTCTTCAACCACTGGAGCCGCCGCGCCCCCGCCTGCGGCCACCGCCACCGGAGCTGCGGCTGCTGCCGAAACTCCAAGCCGCTCTTCCAGCTTCTTGACCAAAGCCGCCGCTTCCAACAGGCTAAGGCTTACAATTTGCTCTTCCAACTGCGCTAGATCCGCCATTTTCTTCTCCAATCAGAATCGTTGATTTTGATGTTTCCCGGCCGCCGTCACTGCCTGGAAGTTTCCGATGCGCCAGACCCGCGCACTCCCAAACCGCTCCGCGGCCAAATCTTGTTTCAAGTTCGTAGTTCTTAGTTCACAGTTCGTAGCCCCTAAACTGCGAACTAAGAACTGCTGCCGTCAGGCAGCGGCAAATTTTTCTTTCTCAACACCTTGGCCCAGAACCACCGCCAGATCGCGCCCTGTAGCGTTCAGCACCGTTGCCAGCCGCTGTGCCGGAGAATTGATCAGGAACAGAAGCTTCGCGAACAGCTCTTCCTTGCCTGGCATGGTCGCCAGCGCCTTCACTTCTTCCACATTGATTAGCTTGCCGTCGACAATGCCCAGCTTGAACTGGAATTCCGCGTTTTCGCCAACCCACTTTGAGAAAGCCTTTGCCAGCACCACCGGATCGCCCGCAGTGAACGCAACAGCGCTTACGCCCTTCAACCCCTTCAGCGCAGACTCAACCTTGGTGCCTTCGCCGGAGATTGCAGCCAGCTTGTTCTTCACCACGCGATACTTGCCGCCCGCTTCGCGAACCACCTTCCGCAGCGCAAAATCCTGCGCCACAGTCAGCTTGGCAAATGTGCCGATGATCGCTGTCGTCGAGGTCTGCAGCTCCTTGCTCAGCAACTCGACCTTCTCTTTTTTCTTCGCCCTTGAAATCGCCATGTCTTCGCTCCGCTACGACAGTGATCAGTTGTAAGTTACCAGTCGTCAGCTCTTCCCCCCCGACCGATGCCAACCTCTAATCCCTGCTCTTTCGCCCTCACGGGGCGACCGTTTCAAATCTTGCCCGAGCCAATTTCCAGCTCGACACTAGGCCAGTCGATCCACAGCACCAACTGACAACTGACAGCTGCTTTTAGTGTTTGCCCGCCGCGTCCGCAACCGCCGAATCCAGCGGCACCCCGGGGCCCATCGTCGAGCTCAATGTCACGCTCTTGATGTACTTCCCCTTGGCCGCCGACGGCTTGCTGCGCACAATCGCACCGATTACGGTTGTCGCATTGTCAATCAGCTTCTGCGGGTCAAAGCTCAGCTTGCCCACGGGCACATGCACCAGGCTGGTTTTATCGGCGCGGAACTCCACTTTGCCGGCCTTGATTTCCTTGACCGCCGCGGCGACATCCAGTGTAACTGTGCCAGTTTTCGGATTTGGCATCAGGCCCTTCGGTCCCAGCACCTTGCCCAGGCGACCCACAACCTTCATCATGTCGGGCGTTGCGATCAGCGCGTCGAAAGCGGTCCAGTTTTCCTTCTGGATCTTTTCCACCATCTCCTCGCCGCCCACAAAGTCAGCACCAGCTGCAGTGGCGTCTTTCTGGCGGTCGCCTGTCGCAATCACGGCCACAATCTTGGTTTTGCCCAACCCGTGCGGCAGAACTACAGTTCCGCGCACCATCTGATCGGCGTGCCGCGTGTCCACTCCCAAGCGCATGGTCAGGTCGACGGTTTCGTCAAACTTGGCATACTTCACCTGCTTGAGCAGCCCAACGGCCTCAGGCAGCGCATACGCCGGCTTTTGCACAGCCGCGCGCGCCTTCACAATGTTCTTCGATTCTTTTCTTGCCATGTTTCCCTCGTCTCCCACCGCTCTTGCCAGCCCCGCTTTGCAGGGAACCCGGAACCATCATAAAAATACCGCCTGAGGTTCGAACGGGTCCAAAAGCCGTGGTGCTTGTGACTGTCCGGAGATTCCCCCGGACGCATCTTCAAATCATACCCAAATGGCTCTGGAATTGCAAACAGGTAGAGATATTCGGTAGTGGGACACCTTCAAAAGAAATCCAGAAGAAGGATCATGTTTGATCTGCTGTAGCGCCGCATGCCCCCTGCCTAATCCGCTGACCACGTCCATCTCCGCCCTTCACACTCAAAATCTGCGCCACTTCAGGAACCGCATAGAAGAAATCCCTATCCCTGCCGATAAACCAACCACATCCGGTAAACGCAGCAAGCGCAATTCGGATGGAGGGTTTGCGATGGGAAGCCAATTCAATTGGTATGTCGGCGATGACACAACCGTGCCCCAGAACCGCGAAACCGACAAGGCGCCCGCTTCCAACCTGCCCGGTTCAAACCAGTCCGGGCAGGCATCGCAATTCGCAAGCGAATTTCATCAGTTGCTTGGAGAAGGCTCTGAGCCGGACCCGCTCTTTTTTATAGAGACATGGACACTCGGCACTCCCGCGGCAATTGAGAACTTCAAACTGCGCCAGTCCTTGCAGGCTGATCACCACACGCATAGGAGCGGTGATTTGGGACCCGCTTACGTCACAAACCATCAGTTCTTCAACGCGATTCCCACCAATTGGTCCGTCTTCACATCCGTCCACACCGTTGCCACAGAAAGCTGCAACCCGGCCTCCGCGTATCAGTATCCCCTCAGGCAAGATCAATCCGCCGCAGAGAACTTGAGCATTCAGGATGAAGCCCTTCCCATCACGCTTGATGACGCATACAGGATTTTAGGATTGACGCCGACCAGCACCCTGAGCCAGATCAAGAGTGCGCATCGTCAATTGGTGATTGAGTGGCATCCTGACCGGCATCAGAACGAGTCCGAGGAAGTGCGCCTCCATTCCACCCGAAAGATGGCAACCATCAATGGAGCCTACAGCATTCTTCGCAATCATTTCCTGCTGCACTCTGCCTGATCTGCGTCAGCCAATCATTAACTACCCTCCACGAGCAGTCAACTGCTTCCAAAACGGATGAAATGTAACATCAAAGGTTCTTACCGCTACATTGGTCTTTCCCGCTCCAAGCATTCTGTGGCACACTTCTACGCATGGGAAGCAAAGATAAAGGCAAGAAAGAAGTCAAGAAAGCCCCGAAGCCCAAGCCTAAACCGGAACCCGGCCGCAAACGCGAAGGGTTCGCCCCAGCCCCGCCGAAATAGGGCACTCAACCTCCGCCCTCGGCGTGCATCAATGCAAAAGGCCCTCCTTGATTGGGGGGCCTTTTTGCGTTGAATGCATCCGAATCAGTGAGCAAATCCGCTGATGATCCGGAAGCTATTTTGAAGATTTCTTCCTTTTGGGTTGACATCCGACCCAAAGCGCAGGATACTTGGGTCGGATGACTACCCAAGAGGGTAACGACGACCGCATCGCGCTGCTGCAAGGCACGCTGGACCTGCTCATTCTCAAGACACTGGCACTGGGCTCATGCCATGGGCAAGGCGTTGCGCGCCTCATTCAGCGCAACTCAGAGGAAGCATTCTTTGTCGACCACGGGTCCCTTTATCTGGCTCTGCAGCGGCTGGAAGACAAGAAGTGGATCAGCGCCAAATGGGGCGTAAGTGAGAACAACCGCAAGGCGCGCTTCTACTCGTTGACTGCTGCGGGCCGGGAACAGCTCGTCGAGAAGGTTGGCGAATGGCAGCGGCTCTCCCGAGCCATGGGATTGATTCTGAATGGCAGCACGGAGCCGAGCGGCGAGGAGGCATGAGGATGCTCAGGCGCAAACGGAGTCCACAGGATTTTGTGGAGGAAATCAAGGCGCATCTTGAACTCGAAGCCGACGAGTTGAAGAGCGAAGGTTTGAGCGACGAAGAGGCACGTTGGCAGGCCCGGCGCAGCTTCGGCAACGTGACTTTGGCTCGCGAGCGCTTCTATCTCAAGGACCGGTGGGTGTTCCTGGACAAGGCGGTTCGCGATCTGCGGTTCGCTTTTCGCTCGTTGCGCCAGAGCCCCGGCTTTGCGATTACGGCCATTTTGACGCTGGCTCTGGGGATGGGCGCGAACACAGCGGTCTTCAGCGTGATGAATGCGGTGCTGCTGAAGTCGCTGCCGGTCGACGATCCTGAGCGTCTCGTTTTCCTTGAAACTTCGAATCCGCCACGCGGCACCGGCACCATCGACAGCCACCTGACCTTTTCCTACTCCGTCTACGAGTCGCTGCGCAACCAGAGCCGCGGCCTTTCGCCTGTCATGGCCTATGTCCCTCTGTCCAGCAGTAAAGTTGCCGTACGTTACGGCGCGGAGCCGGAAGAGGCGGAAGGCGAGATGGTCAGCGGCACATTCTTCTCAGGCCTGGGCGTGGACCTTCCTCTCGGCCGCGGCTTCAGTCCGCAGGATGAAACCAATCACGCACCACTGGCCGTACTCAGCTACAACTACTGGACCCGCCGTTTTGCACGCGACCCGGGGTTCTCGGCAAAACTCTGTTCGTGAATGGCGTGCCCATGACCATCGTCGGGATCTCCGCCAAAGGATTCGAGGGTGTGGACGGAGGCCGCTCCACCGACTTCTGGCTTCCTTTGCAAAACCGCCCGGAACTGAACGCATGGGGCAATCCTCCCGACAACGGCAAGATCTACACAACCGACCCGACCTGGTGGTGTTTGCGCATGATTGCGCGCCTCGCTCCCGGCACCAGCCGTGATCAGGTTATGGCTCAACTGCAGCCGGTCTTTCAGCAGGCGGCCTTTGTTGGTCTTGGCATGAAGATGGAAGGCGAAAAGCCTCCGGTGCTTAATTTTGCCGATGCGAGAAACTTCTTCGGCTTTGATGACATGTATGCGAAGCCATTGCGGGTCCTGATGGCCCTGGTGGGCCTTGTATTACTGATCGCACTCACCAACGTGGTGATGCTGCTGATGGCGCGGAATGCTACCCGGCTGCGCGAATTCAGCCTGCGCCTCGCGCTCGGAGCAGGGCGAGGCGCGCTGTTGCGGCTGCTGTTGATGGAAAGCTTTCTGCTGGTGACTGCGGGCGGTGCTTTGGCGTGGGCATTTGCCGTGGCAGCCACGCGCATTCTCGGTCAATGGGCGCAGATTGAATCGAGCCTGGCACCTGATCGGACAGTGCTACTCTTCACACTCGGCGCGCTGGCATTTGCCGGTGTGCTTTTTGCCCTCGCTCCCATGCGTGTGGCTCTTGCCGGGAAGGCCGAACTTGCCCTGAAGACCTCGGCCGCCACATCCAACGCCGACGCGGGCAAGTCGCGCACCGGCAGAGTCCTCGTCACCCTGCAACTTGCCATGTGCGTGGTTCTGCTGGTCGGCGGGGGCCTGTTGATTCGCACCATGCGCAACCTGGAAAACACGCCGCTGGGAATGAAGGTCGACGGCCTGGTCGTCTTTGGCGTGAACCCCAGGATCCCGTCTGTTCCCGAGGGTCGAGTTTTCTACGTGAACCTGATTGGCAAGCTGCGCAATCTGCCCGGCGTGGAGTCGGTGACCGTGGTGGAGGGGCGCCTTGGATCGTGGTGGTCAAACAACAGCGCCATGCTGGTCGACCACCGCCTGCCCGATGTTACCAATGGCGGGTCGAATACAGTCCGCTGGAATATCGCAGGGCCAGACTTCTTCTCCACACTGGGAGTGCCCGTCCTGGCCGGCCGTGACTTTGCCGACAGCGACACCGCTTCGCCCCCCTTTGTCGGCATCATCAATGAAGAGTTCGCAAAACGCTTCCTGCCTAACGTGAATCCGCTGGGACACACGTTCGGCCCCGACAACGGAATAGCCACAATGACCATTGTGGGCGTGGTCAGAGACCACAAATTCCGCAGCATCGACGAAGCACCCATCCCGATGGCCTGGTTCATGTACGCGCAGATTCCAGTCATCGGCTCGATGAACGTTGAATTACGCGTCCACGGCGATCCGCTCGCCATTCTGCCCGCGGCCCGCAAGGTTGTGCAGCAGATGGATCCGAACCTGCCGCTGATCCGGCCCATAACCCAACGTGCTCAGTTCGACACAACGATCTCTCAACAGATCCTGTTTGCACGGCTCGCCGGCTGCTTTGGCATTCTCGCCGTCGTGCTCGTCGCCACCGGACTCTACGGCACCCTCGCGTATCGCGTGAGCATGCGCACCGCGGAAATAGGCGTGCGCATGGCCGTTGGCGCAAGGCGCGGGCAGGTGGTGTGGATGATCCTGCGATGCAGTTTGCTGCTCACAGCCATAGGTGTAGCAATAGGCGTTCCTGCCGCAATGCTCGTGGGGCACGCACTTGCAGCTTCTCTCTACGGGGTGAAACCGCTGGATGAGATGAGCTACGCGATGGCAGTTTTAGGGGTGTCCGTGGTTGCGTTGGTTGCGAGCGCTGTTCCTGCAGGCCGCGCCGCCAGTGTGAACCCGCTGATCGCGCTACGCATCGATTAGAGGCCATTGCTCATTCGAGCTTCGCAACGAAACGCATCCTGCCGAAACACGAAGGCCCCCGAAACGGAGGGCCTTTATGCGAAACGACTGTGATTGCTACGCGACTACTTCAATGCCCATCGACCTCGC
This sequence comes from Occallatibacter sp., assembly GCA_049514915.1. GTDB lineage: Bacteria > Acidobacteriota > Terriglobia > Terriglobales > Acidobacteriaceae > Telmatobacter. Next base: position 21,879 of record JBEKUP010000073.1, read on the forward strand.
CGTGCCCTTGATGCTCTTCACTGCCGCATCCACTGAGGCTGCGTTCAGATCCGGCATCTTCTGCGTGGCGATCTCCCGAACCTGCTTCTCAGTCACCTTGCCGATCTTTTCCTTGTTCGGCGTGCCCGAGCCCTTCGCGATACCAGCTGCCTTCTTCAGCAGAATTGCAGCCGGGGGCGTCTTGGTAATGAACGTAAAACTGCGGTCCGCATAAACGGTAATGACGATCGGGATAATCAGCCCGGCCATTTCCTTGGTTTGCGTACGCGCGTTGAACTGCTTGCAGAATTCCATGATGTTAACCTGCGCCTGTCCAAGCGCGGGACCAACCGGCGGCGCAGGTGTAGCCTTACCCGCCTCAATCTGCAACTTCACGTACCCGGTAATTTTCTTCGGAGGTGCCATATTTCAGTTCCTTTGCAACCGGCTTTCAGCTCCTGGCTCTCGCCTTCTGCCGGTCATTTTCTATTCAATTTTTGGAGTTACCATCCCAGTGTTCGCCTTCAACCGGTGCCCGCCAGACAGGCTTAACCGGCTAGAAGCTGGAAGTTACTAGCTGGAAACTGCAACTACTCAATCTTTTCGACCTTGCTGAACTCCAGCTCAACCGGGGTGGAGCGCCCAAAGATCGTCACCATGACCTTCATGGTTTCGCGATCTTCGTTAATCTCATCCACCATGCCATTGAAGTTCGCAAACGGTCCATCTGTAATCCGGACCTGCTCGTTCTTTTCAAACTTGATCTTCATCCGCGGCTTGTCTTTGGCCGTTTCGCTGCGGAACAGAATCGAACTGACTTCTTCTTCGCTCAGCGCCACAGGCTTGTCGCCCGTGCCCAAGAAGCCCGTCACCTTTGGCGTGTCCTTCAAAACGTGCCAAAGGTGATTGTCCAGTTCCATCTCAACCAGCACATAGCCGGGCAGGAAAACGCGGTCTACGGTCCGCTTCTTCCCGTTCACAATCTCCGTCACTGGCTCGGTGGGAATCATCACGCGGCCCACGCGGTCCTTCAACCCGAAGGCCTGAATCCGGCTCTCAATCGACTCGCGCACCTTGCGCTCAAAGCCGGAATAAGCGTGCAGAATATACCACTTGAAGCGCTCATTCCGCTCCGGCTGGGCTTCTGGCTGCTCGGCGGGTTGTTCTAACTCTTCTGCCATCATCTTCTCGTTTCCCGGCTGCACTTACTTTTGCAACCCACCCAGTTTGCTCAGTAGGGAATTCAGGCCGAACTGGAAGGCTGCGTCCACAACGAAGAAGAATAACCCGAACAGGAAGACCGCAATGATCACCACGGTGGTCGTCGATTTCACTTCGTTGCGCGATGGCGTAACCACCTTGCGCATCTCTCCACGGACATCTGTCAGAAAGTGCCTGAACTCCTGCCAAGAGTCGATTGCTTTTCCCACAAAGCCCGGCATCTTGGGTCGGTCGTTCGAGTTTGTTAACGCTTTTGTTGCCATGCTTCCATTCCTTCGCGCCCAGCGTTTTGCCGAGCGCATCCCGTTTCAATCTGGCAGGGGCGGAGGGATTCGAACCCCCAAGTTCGGTTTTGGAGACCGACAGTTTAGCCGTTGAGCTTACGCCCCTAAAAAACAGATTTCAGGTTACAGATGACAGGTGCCAGTTTTTAGTGCACGAATCGAATGCCGCCAACTGAAATCTGTAATCTGTCATCTGTCATCTGTTTTTACTTCGTTTCCTTGTGCGTCTGGTGCTTGCGGCAGCGGTTACAGAACTTCTTGAACTCCAGACGGCCTGTGGTCGTCTTCTTGTTCTTCGTCGTCGAGTAATTCCGTTCCTTACACTCAGTGCACTGCAATGTCACAATTTCCCGCATCTCAATTCCTTCCAAAAAAACAGTTCTTAGTTCCTGGTTCGCAGCTCTTAGTCGATTGCCGAGCCGCTTCTAACTGCGAACTCAGAACTAAGAACTGTGAACTGCGAAATCACTTGACAATTTCCGAAATCGTACCCGCGCCTACCGTGCGTCCGCCTTCGCGGATCGCGAACCGAAGGCCCTTTTCCATGGCCACAGGCGTGATCAGCTCAATCTGCAGCTGCACGTTGTCGCCGGGCATCACCATCTCCACGCCCGCCGGCAATTCCGCAACTCCCGTCACATCCGTCGTACGGAAGTAGAACTGCGGCCTGTAGCCCTTGAAGAACGGCGTATGACGGCCGCCTTCTTCCTTGCTCAACACGTAAACTTCGCCCTTGAAATTCGTGTGCGGGGTAATCGACGCCGGCTTGGCCAGCACCATTCCGCGCTCCACATCTTCCTTCGGGATACCACGCAGCAGGATGCCCGCGTTGTCGCCCGCCAGGCCTTCGTCCAACTGCTTCTTGAACATTTCAACGCCCGTGCAAACCGACTTGCGTGTCTCGCGGAAGCCGACGATCTCAACGTCCTCGCCAACCTTCACCTTGCCGCGCTCGATACGGCCCGTTACCACAGTGCCGCGGCCCGAGATCGAGAAGATATCTTCAATCGGCATCAGGAACGGCAGGTCGATCATGCGCGCAGGGAGCGGAACGTTCTTGTCCACCGCATCCATCAGCGCGTCAATCTGCGCCTCCCACTTCGGCTCGCCATTCAGCGCGCCCAAAGCCGATCCGCGAATCACCGGAACATCGTCGCCGGGGAACTGGTACTTCGAAAGCAGCTCGCGCACTTCCATCTCAACCAGGTCGGTCAACTCTTCATCTTCAACCGCGTCGCACTTGTTCAAAAACACCACGATGTACGGCACGCCAACCTGGCGAGCCAGAAGCACGTGTTCCTTGGTCTGCGGCATCGGGCCATCAGTCGCGGCAACCACCAGAATCGCGCCGTCCATCTGCGCCGCACCGGTGATCATGTTCTTGATGTAATCGGCGTGACCGGGGCAGTCAACGTGCGCATAGTGACGGTTTGCCGTCTCGTACTCCACGTGCGCCGTGGCGATCGTAATGCCGCGCTCCCGCTCTTCCGGCGCGTTGTCGATCGAGTCGAACGAACGGAACGTGTTCTTCGGATTGTGCTTCTGCAACACCTTCGTGATTGCCGCCGTCAGCGTCGTCTTGCCGTGATCGATGTGACCAATCGTCCCAACGTTCACGTGCGGCTTTGAACGATCAAATTTTTCCTTCGCCAT
>JBEKUP010000074.1:0-23786 GCA_049514915.1 Occallatibacter sp.
CGTCACGAGCGTCCCATCAGTCGTGGTCGCGGCGTTCCCTTGCGCATCCGTAGACAGAATTTGGTAATGGTAGGTCGTCGAAGCGGCGAGGCCGGTGAGGGTGATCGAATGGCTTGTGACGAGGGTTGAGGTGGCAGTTGAAGAACCGTAGGCGGAAGTGAGGCCATAGTTCACCTGGGAGGTGGCACCGAACCGCGTCGTCCACGAAATAGTGGCCGAGGAAGAGGCGGTCGAAGTTGAGATCCCGGAGATGATCGGCACGTTTTCCACGTTCACCGTACTTGAGACAGTAGAGGTGTTGTTGTTGGAATCAGTCGAGAGCGCCCAGAGGGTGGTGGACCCGTTCGCAGTGGAACTCGCGTTCCAGGAGATGGAGTACAGGGTGCCGCTTGGGGTGGAAGTCGAGCCGATGGAGGTGCTGGAGGCGAGGCTTGCGCCATAACTTCCTTCATAGAAGGTGACGCTCGCAATCGAAGCACCGTTGCTGCCGGTCGAGGATGCCGTAAGAGTGAGAGTCGAAGAAACGGTGGCATTGTTCGACGGGGAAACCCAGGACAGGGAGGGCGGAGTGGAGCTGGACGTGGATGCCTTGAATGCTGCAAATATCATGGCGTATTTCTGGGCATTGCTAGTAGTTATGGCGGCAGTATACGAAGCGGTGCTTGAAACGATTTGATCTTCTGCGACTTGATAGGACAGATTCTCTGTCCCAAGTATATTTTGCTCTATTGTGTAATTTGCTCCTGCCGTCTTCGTAGAAGTGGCGATGGCAGAACCATTGTTGTCGGTCGCTACAGCAAAAAGCAGGTCATTCGCATTTGTAGTCGTTATCGGCCCCACTATCAGGGTAGTGCTCGCCGTTCCCTGCGAGCTTGTAGCGAACACATCCACGGGACTCGTCGTTGCCGTTCCGGAATAATCGAATACCGAAGCGATGTTTGTTCCGTTATTTCCCGAAAAAGTTAAGGTGACGGTGTCGGAAGAATTCGTGGCTTTGTTCACCGCATAGTACAAATAGGCATTATTGTTACTGCCGCCAGCAAGCGGATTAGTCCCCGTAACGACAGTGAACGTGTTTCCTATGCTATCGGTAACACTGATAAGAGAATTGGCTATATAAGTTGTTGCAGCGACGACTATCAAGTCATTTGTCGCGACCGTGGAAGCCAACCTCGGAGTTAAGCTTGTGGAATTTTGGGTCGAGGTTGCTTGAACGAGAGCAATCGCCGCACGCGCCGGTTTTGCCTGCATTCCAAAGCAGAACAGTCCGAAGATCACGGCAATAACTAGAATGCCGTGTCTATGGAACTTGCTACGGCTTAGACTGCCCAGCCCACCGGAAAACAGTTCACTGATTTGATCTCTTAATAAACAAAAGGATGACTTTGGGGGGGGTATTGCCATCTATATGTATTTGTTAAAATCTTACCATTTCCTGCGGCTGGCCCTCTTGGGGATAAGTCGATATAGGAGCTAGTTTTCTACTAATGTATATTATCCGGCATGGCGAAGCATTTCTCGGATCGAAAGACATGTTGTCGAGAACGACAACTCCGCCCATCTATTATGATGGGGCGGAGTTGGTTACACTGATACCCGTGGATTACTTCCAGGCCCTTGAGCCTGCTTTCAGAATATATTCCAGGATTTGTTTCATGATGTTATCCGTGGTCCGACAAGTCCGCCGATTTGGTCCACCACTAGAAGTGTTTGCGCAATTCGCAATCTGGGCGGTTAAAGAAAATCTATCCGCAAACAATTCCCGCGCTAATTTTGATTGACATATGAATCACGAGACAGCCTAACTTGATTCTGGAATTCCAACCATCTGAACGAGCCGTTTGAAACGGTCACACCCTCTCACCAAATCCCAACGCCTCTCAACCTCTAAATGAATAAGCCAATCACAACGCTGCGCGTAGGCCTCTTCTAGGGAATTCAGACAACCGTCAACGTCTTTCATCCCCGCCAAAATGAGTGCTTTCGCGTATGCCGGGACGTAGGAAAGTGAACCTCGTGCAAATAGCTCGTCCAGTTCGTCGAGAGCCTTCTCGCCGCTCTGCCGGTTGCCGAGTTTCGACTCAAGATGGCCAAGAGCGGCTAGCGCGGCGGGCATGTATTCGCTTTTGAGCGATAGCCTGTATTCCCCGAGCGCCTCTTCAAAACGTTCTGCGGCCTCGTACGCCCAGCCGATCATGACATGTCCAGGAGCGAAACCGGAATAAAAATCCCTGATTGATTTCTCACCCAGTTCGATTGCGCCGTCGATGTCGCCAGCCAAGAGGTGAATCCACCCGACGCTCGCGTGAATAATAATGTCTGTAGGATCAATTCGCGCGGCGTCCTCAACTGCCTTTATCGCTTCCAACGGCCTCCGTGCCCCAATGAGGTAGTGCGCATAGGAGAGCAAGGTGGCTGTGTCATTAGGATCAATCTTGAGTACCGCTTCCAATTGCTCTTTTGCTTTCTGCCAATCGTAGTCATAAATCAGCGAGATGAGCCCCAGCACACCAAGGGCCCTCGACGACCCTGAATCGATTTGGAAGGCATCCTGTGCATGTTGGCGAGCCTTGGGCATTACGTCGCGAGGTAGCTCTGCCGAATATGCTGCTTGGCTGAGATTTATGTAATCAAACGCTGCGGTGACGTGTGCCTCTGGAAGCCCATGGGGATTGATCTTCAACGCCTGTAAGCTTTGCCGCAGGCTCGCCCTCATTGACGGGACCGTGTGAGTATTGAAGTGCAGCTCAGCCGCCTTGAAGAGGTCGCCCGCTTCCTCCACATCGCTTGCGAAAATCGGTCGCACGTTGACTGTCAGCTTATAGCCTACACCTCTAATTGTATTAAACAGTTCGTCTTTCTCGATGCCGAGCTTAGTAGCAATTTTGGACAGATAATTGTCCGTTGGAATGCGACCGGACGATGGCATTTGGAGGGGCTTGACCGAATCCCGTGGAATTACTTCCTTTGGACGCTGAAGGAAAAACTCTAGCACTTCAAATTCCTTTAACGTGAGCGGCTCATCAATCTGTTTCCCTTTAATTAAGACACGACGGCCCTTTCCATCCGCAAAGAAATCGCGGTAAAATTCATATCCTACTATTTTCTCTGGTGTCGCCATAGTTTCAACGTACCGCAAGGCGGGTAAGCTCGCAAGAGTTCATTTTTACGGATGGTCGCTAGCAGTTCTACGAACTCTCTACAATTCCCAACCTCAATGTGAGTTTCAATTAGTAGGTGAGGATTCGCGCATACTGCGTAGAAATTCTCCCCTGTTGGTGCGGCGTGGTTGAGCCAACCACGAACAATGGAGGTGTTCTATGCCACGAGTACTGCTTGTTGACACCGACGAGCAACATGCCGAACGCGTACGCGGGAACCTGGTTTTCCGGGCCCGTGAGGTTGATGTGTTTTCGGACCCCGGTCAGGCCACTTCTTGGTTACAACAGGCAAGCACCGACTATGAGGTGGTGATCCTGAACGTTTCGAGTGATCTGCCGCCGTGGATTGCCATTCTTGCAAAACTCCAAGCCGCCTGTTTTCGATCAGGTGTCTTTCCTGCGCCGCTTTTCCTTTGCACTTCGAGTGCAAAGCGATCAATAGAGTTTGAGCTTCGCATTGAGCGTATGGGAGCGCGCTATGTCTATGAGGGATAATTTGACGCCCGTATTGGAGAAGGTGGACCTGCTCATTGCTGAGATGAGGCTCCTTCGCTCAGCTGGCCCTCATTTTCGTATCGTGCATCGCTTCCGGACACGTGGCGGGTGTTTCCCAGGTGAAGAGATTGTTGGTGTCTTTCTCATGTATCGAGGCCGGGAATATCAACTTCGACTCTCGCTCGCGCTGCGCATTCTGTTCGACTTTCTTGCGAAGCATTCACGCTTCGCCCAGAGTGCGCGCCAGATTGAATTAGGAATTCGCGCTGATGATTTTTATAAGTACCACGCGATGAACGCTTCGGGGTCCGTGGCCCTTACAAGAAGTATTGCCCGTTCGGCGATAAAGATTTACGTCGAGCGACTGAGTCATGCGCTTTCGCTGGTATTTCAGGCGGCAGGAATGAGCATTAATCCGGCCACCGTCCTGATTGAGCAGGGCACCGTTGGAAATGAAGTTGGCTATCGACTGAAAGCAAGTTGCACGTGGACCCACATCGATCTCACTTCGCGCAACACTCAACCGCTGTGGGGTGGGAACGCGGGACATTTCGGAAAATAACATGCTGAACCATGTGCGCAGAGCCGTTCGCCGTCGGGAGTGGGCCAGGGCCCACGAAAAGGCGACACTGCGCAAACTCACCGTTCTCATTCCGCGATCATATAACCCAAATTCGCATGGCGTGCGGACGCGGGTGGAGCTTTCGAAACTGGTCCGCACCTTCCGGGAAATCCGGCAGCTGTCCCCCGGTTACTCGGTGCAGCGCACGGACGGGTGGTACCGAGACCGCGATTCCAAAAAATGGGTTAAAGACCATCATTTCCGCTTCGACATCGACCTACTGATTACGCCATCGGTCATCGCGGGCCTTTCAACATGGAAAAGAATTCTTGAACGCAGACTCGAACAGCAATCGATCTACATGATCCTCACAAAGGAAGTTACCTGGCTATAGAAGTCGGGGCCATCTTCGTTGTTTAACACCGTCAAAACTCGAAAAGTCCTCTATAGTTCTGGGCAGTAGAAGGAAACCAAAGACCGGGTGAGCTGTTCTCCTCGCTTTGCAAGGCGGTTAATGTCCTCGACGCGCATTGCGCTAAAATCCGTCGGATATTCGAAAACTTCATCCCGCCGTACGAGGTCAATAGGTGCATAAGGAACTCTCTTGTCAATCTGCCCGAGATAAGAGAGCACGAATCCCTTGAGCTGGCTGGATGAGGCGAGGAGATGTAAACGATTTTGAGTTGCATTTCCCGTCTTTCTAAAAACCGACCCAAAGGCCCGGGCCATTCGCGGGCCCCACATGTAAGGAATCGGATAATCCTGAAACAGCCCGTGCCCCGCGTCACAGCAAATAATGTATTCAGGTGTGAAATGGTTATAGCCGACATCTCCCGCCGACCCAGGTTCTAACGCGCTCACGCCCAAGTTATCGTAAACTCCGCCGTCTGTAAGCAAAATCCGTCTCTTGGCTTGTGTGCCTTGTCGGTCAGTGAACGTGACTGTTTCATCGATTGCGGGTAGCAGGAGGGGGTAGGCTGCTGAAGCGGCGACCGCATGGGCGACCTCTAGGGCATTATCGGCAATGACGCCATAACGCCAGCATCCGGACTCGCGACTGCCAAATCGGAATGCTGAACCGGACCTAAGTTCGCAAGCGTTGAGCACCACTTCGAGGTCATTGCGACGAGCAGCTGTCATCAACGCAGAGCCGAACAATCGATCACGCAGTACAGACTCAAACGCGGTTGTTATACTCGAACGCCTGCGGAGTGGGGGCTGGATATTCCTTATCTTTCGAGAGAGATCTTGGTCGCGGAGGCCGAATAAGCTTGATGCGGAAGTTAATGCAAGTCGTGAAATGTCGGCAGCAAGGGCAGCCGAACCAGAGACAGCAATTGTACCAACGGTCCGGGCGGCAACCGCAGGATTGAGCATCCTACGCACGATGTCATTTTGAATTCCTCGCTTGAGTAACGCAACTACTGACTCATCAAATTCCGCAAATGACCCTTGGCTGTATGCGTACATCGCGGCTATCACCGATCCCCCAGAAACGGCAGAGACTACCTGAACGCGATCCAGGACTCCACGGTCGTGTAAAGCTCTAAGACATCCGAGATGGAATGCGATGGCGCGTGAACCGCCACCTGAAAGTGCGAGACCAACATTGCGCGCGGGGCGGGTTCCCTGTAACGCGCGAATCGTGAGCGTACGGGTTTGACCAGCGGTGCGAATGAGTTCGAAGTCCTCGCGGTTGAAAAGATATGATGCAATCGCATATCGGTCGCTTGCATCACCTCCAACAATCAGCATGAGCGATCTGCCGCGAGAAGTATGAGTGGTCTCAATCAACTGCTCAATACCTTGCATGTCAGTTGCGCTCGGAAGGGGCATGCCGCCGGGGTGAGTATGCCACATTCCAAGAAAACGCACCGATCCCTTAGTACGATCACCCTTCTCGCGGGCCAATTCAGCCGTTCCATGGGTGCCGCAGACAAATCCAGAACGCGAGTGGCTACTATCGGGAGGCGGGCCACTTATATCGTCAACCCAGACAATCTTCAAAAGCTCGTTGCGCTCACCGAACAGCAGACCGCCGGTCTCAACTTCAACACCGCGAGTTCGGTTGTTGGTGGCGATCCAACCCCTGATTTCACTCCAAGCTGTGGCGGCGAGGCGCACTTGATAGCCTGATGACGGTTCTTCGAAAACCTGGTCGGCTGGCCAGTCGAATCGCCGATGCACCCATTTGCCCCCATCGAGGTTTACGGGTTGAGAAAGTAGATGCGCCACCGCAGGCGCGCTCTGTGCTTTCAGTTCATGTGCCGTCAGATTGAGCATCGTAGATGCAAGCATCGCAACATCTGCGCAAGAGCCGATGAAGGTTGGGTCCGAGCAGCCGGGTTCAGGCTGGAAAATATCACTTCGAGGTTCCTGGGGCCAGAACTCATCGGAGAATTCACTTAGCTCGGGGCGTCGGTAGCATTCCTGGCGGAGCTTGCGATCAATGTCTAGGGGGCCTCCGGAGTGATCCGCCGAAGCAAAAAGCAGCATTGCATTCTGGGCCAGGTGCCCGAGCGCCATGGAAACGAACGGGCAGTTCGCCCCATTTCCCCGCCGAACCGCCTCGGTTTTACTCATCACTATGCCTCCTGCGGTTGTCTCGATCACCACATCTGCAGAATCTGTCCAATCATCGGTGGAAAGCGGCCCAGCGAGGAGGTCTTCTGGATACTCCTCAATTTCAATACCAAGCCTGATCGCCCGGAGTCTTGCAGAAAGTGCACCGACCTTGGATTTACCAATATCGTCGTCAGAGAAGAGTTGCCTGGCGAGAATTCCAGGGGTAACTACACCGCTGTCGTACAAGATGAGCTTACGAACTCCGGCGCGCGCAAGAAACTCAGCCACGTGAGAACCGAGCGCTCCGCAACCCCAAACCGAAACGGCTTTGTCTTTGAACCAGGCCATCCCGGAGTCCCGATCTCGTGCGGCGACGATTTCGGGTCGGTCTTCGCGCACGCGGCACCAACTCACATCGGTGGCCTTAAGCCAGTCCAACACGATCCGTTCCACCTCTTCGCCGAGTTGCTGAAGGTGTGGGTCCGGATCGAATTTATTCAGACTCAACCGCAAACCGCGCACTGTGAGCGCGTCAACGTGCCATGCTGCAAGATGAAATTTCTTTTCCGTGCTCCCGGCAATTCCACGCATCGGCGTGCCCAACACGACGAAAAGCGGGTCGGTCTCATGGTTTTGGAGAACGGCACATCGCAGCACGGCAATGAGGAGGCTGATTGAAACTCCCCGCTTTTCGAGTTCAGAGAAGAGGTCCCCCATCTTCTGCGGGAACTCGTAGGGCATAACCTCTGAAATCAAGAATGCGGCGGCGACCGGATGTCTGTCGCCAAGATCCTCTAGCTTCACCCAGTTGACAATGTCGGCCCTCGTGTCGGAAACCCTAGCGAGTTCTGCGAATCCGATCCAGCTATCCTTACTAACAGGAGGCGCATCACTCCGCGGTATGACAAGCCTTCGAGATCCCGATAATGGATACGCGATCGGTGGGTGCAGCGCCTCGCCACTTGGATTTAGTTCGCCTGCTGCGACATGGTCAAGCCATACGCCGAGCCGACCTAAATATCCAAACATTCCATCGTTGACGTTCCACTCGGTAGCGGGGGCTTGATAGAGACATAGCCATCGACTCCACTGGACATGAGGCAAACCCGCAAAGCGAGTGTGCAGGGTCGAGATCGACGGAATGTGGTACGGGAAATCCGAACGGACGAATAGCTTGAACCACTCCCGCCGCTTCAGTTGGACACCGCCTTCGACAAATGCCTTTGCCGAGCAATCTAAACTGATGACGACAGAAATCCAGCCCTCAATTCCGGAGTCTTCGGTGATGTCCACGACTTCAAAAGCGCCATTGGCGTTATCCTGGATCGCGCGGAGTTGATCAACCGCCAGTTGTTGCCCCTCAGTCATAGCGGCCGAATCCCACGCGCTGGGCCGGTGGAGCTGGGGTACCGCGCGCAGCAGATATTGCAGCGGCAAGTTTGGTGTCCCCTGTTTTTTGAGAACTGGACCGCTGATACTCTAGACCGTTTGGTCCGATCTCAAAGACAATGGGCTCCGGCGCGTCCTGGTTGTGCTCCATCGTGACCATGAAGTCGCCATCGTGCCCAGCCGCCACGCTCTTGAGATAGTTGGCCGCCTGGCGATGCGGGGGTTGGTCAGTGTCTTCGTTCGGTATTGGGTCACTCGTGGAAATGATGTAAGAGCCTTCCTGGCCCTGTTCCTCATAAAGCCATTTCACTTCGTCTATGGGCTCGGTTTTCTCTTTGCCCTTCTCAGGCCCAAGTGAAAGGTAGCTGCAGTGATGCGGCAGTTTGAAGATATTCCAGCGCAGCCGGTCCTCCCGGTTGTGATATCGAGTCACCTTCACGATGCTGGCCCAAATTTCATGAGTCGTATCAGACCCCAAAATGAAATCCGTCTGCTTTTCCCCTTCCCGCAAACGGACTTGAAAAACGAGCGACGCGTCGTTCCTTTCGATGTAGGTGTTATCGTCACAATGCTCCGCAAAGGGAGAATGCACGAAGAACTCGATCCCGTCGTTTTCCAATGTGAATTCGGGAACGACCTGACCTGCATCAATGATGAAATCGGTGTAATCTGCCACGTTGAGGCCCTGCTCGGTCATCCAGTCATGGAGCGCGTCTGGACGCGAGAAGACCCGAATACCCCTTTTATTCTTCAGCCGGTAACGGGCCTCTGCCTGCACAATGCCTGCATCGCCGTCGGGCCTGGTCTCTATGATCACCGCCGCAGGCACCCACATCTGGCCGATCTTGGTACGATCCTCCGACTGATATTTTTCCGCGTGTTCAAGGAAGAAGAAGTCAGGTGCACCGCAGACGTGATCATTGTCGAGGTGCGTGAAGGCAACGACATCGTAGCTATCCCGTTTCGATGCCTCTAAGTCTTTCTTCAGTTCTGCGAATAGGTCGATACGCTTGTCCTCAGTGTTCTCTGGGTCACGCTCGTTTCCAAAATCAAAAAGAAACTTCTTGCCGTTCGAGGTGTCGATGCGGCAACTGTCTGCATTTCCTAGCGGGAAGAACGAAATTCTATGCATGATATTTTTTCCTTTCGGGTTAAATTTCCTGGCATTACGATGGAAGCGATTGCCAATGGGTCAAGCCCTTCCGAGCGATTTTCCGATCACGTAGGGAGACCCTGCCAGCTTGCTTGGGTCCAGTCAGCAACGATGACGGATGAGCTTTTGCCTGTGCCTTGGGCCGCCGCGACTGCTGCGTTAAGCGCGGCTTCGATTGCGACATTCGAGTTGCGCACTACGTAGGTTCCGGTCGGTAGCTTATAGACGGTGCCGTTATCTCCAGCAATTGCCCTCGAATAGCCCCGCGTTTGCATACTTGCATGCAGCCGTTCATAGTCCTCGTACGTTGCGTTATGCAACTCGAGTCGCGCGATGTAGTTGGCCATTTTTCTTCTTGCCTTTCTGTCACGGCCGGTCTACTGTAGTCTGCAGCAGACTGGTTGCTATTTCACAACCAGTCTAAAACTCCCTGGCCGTTGCGTCAAGGGAAATTTACAACTGGTTGCGAATGGCAGACACCCGAACTATTGACTTGAAGAAACTTGGCGAAGAGATCCGATCACGTCGGCTCGGGAAGGGTTGGAGTCTCTCGGATCTTGCCGAGCACTCTGGCGTCTCAAAGGCTTATATATCGGATTTAGAGAATGGCAATGCCGGAAAGCCGAATGTGCAGTACGTCTATGCAATCGCCGTCGCACTCGATGTGACACTAGACGAACTACTTGGGAATGCGGCACCGAGTTCTAACCGAAGAATTGCACGGAAGAAAGAAGATTTGCCACAGGGCTTGCTGGAACTGCAAGAAGAAGCAGGACTTACAGATGAAGATGTCCAAATGCTTGCTCTGGTAAATTTTCGAGGACATCGACCTAGAGACATGGAGGGCTGGCGGTTCTTGCTGGAGGCTCTACGTATGTTGAGCCAGCGACCTAACCAGAAATAGATTGCGTATGGAACGTGTACGGGTAGGCGGACGTTTTTATTCTGACCCGGATGTTGTGGCTTTGATTCGCGCGAGCGGCGGGCTCGCGGACCCGCGCTCTCTTGTATTGAATCAAGCTGGCAAACTGAATGAGCAATATCGGCTCTTTGATTCAACCGGTGTCGCGCCATTTGCGAGGCTTGTGCAAATGGCCTCCTTAAAGGGCCTTGAAGTCCTCGCGATGGACACCGAGCGCCGCCGCAATGAAAACAGAGACGCGGTAATTCTGATGAACGGTAAGTCAAAGGGGAAAAAGGGACAGATTTTCTATAATCCTGATCGTCCGAGTGGACGGGTTGCATTTTCCATCGCTCACGAAATCAGCCACACTTTTTTTCCGACGACGAGCGGAGGAGCGCGTTTCCGCGAGATGTGCGACAGCGATTCGCGTGAGGCTAATGAACTTGAGCGTTTATGCGATCTTGGCGCATCCGAACTCTTGATGCCGAGAGAGGAATTTCAAACAGAGGTCGGTCGGGAATGGTCAGCGACGAGGATTCCCAGGCTTGTGCAACGGTTTGGCGGGTCATTTGAGGCAACTCTGTTTCGGCTTGCCTCGGCTCACCCCGGGACTGCGGCGGCGGGGTTACTCAAGTTTCGGCGTCGCAAAGAAGAGCAGCGAGCGATTGAGCGGATGCAGGTTGTCGTAGGACAGAGCAGTTTGTTTTCCGTTCGGACGCATATTACTTCTGAGATCCCGGAACCAAAGTACCGGCGTCAAAGCTTCCATATGTCTGACCATTTTCCTGATCATTTCGTCGTCCGCTGGAACAAATCGTTCGATACGGATTCAATCGTGTGCAAAGTGGCGGAGGCTCGGGGTGTCCTTACTGCGGACGAGTCGCTGCCAAGTGATTCCGAACCTGAAGGTAGGCTTGAAGCGGTCGTTGCCCCGTACCAACGTGACGACGCTGATCCCGATCACCCGGACGTGCTCTTCTTTTGGATTTCTAAATCGAAATCACAAGAGCGCATATAAATGAATCCCCGATCCAGTGCGAGTTGAGGCGATGGACGAACTTCTTTTGAGTAAAATCATGCAATCCAATTAGGGAGCATCTATTTGAAACTCCATTTGAAATCCTCGGAGGCGACGACCGCTACAAAATCGACACCTGTGGTGTAGCGGTAAAAAGCAGATGCGTGGCCGAAATGGTCAATATAGCTTTAATTATCAATGATTTATGCTGGTCGGGGCGGAGGGATTCGAACCCCCGGCCCTCTGCTCCCAAAGCAGATGCGCTACCAGGCTGCGCTACGCCCCGATGTCTCGATTGTATCGCGGTTTGGTAACGCATAAAGGGACAACGATCCGGGCCTGAAGGCCTCAGTTGTTTTGCCATGAATTCAGGGGGTTGAACCCCCTGCTCCCTCCGCATCTCCCGTTTCCTCTCAACCCGCTGTCTCCTCCGTATTTTTTGGACAGGGACTCCTGCGCAGCTTATTAGGAATGGAAGCCGGCGGCGGAGGAGAGGCTGTTGCCGACCCATAAAATGATCGCAAATAGCAGGATGATGGGAATGGCGAAGATTAGGCCCAGCGCGGCGGCGAGCAGGAAGAGAAATGCCCAGTCCTTGCTGGTGTGGCGATGGGGCTCGCCGATGTGGCGGACAAGCAGCTGGTAGTTGCGGCGGTTGGCTTTCCAGGCGATGTCGAAGATGTCACCGAAGAGGGGAATGGAGCCGACGAGGACGCCGATGCCGAGATTGACGGCCATGCGGACGAGGGTGACGTAAGGGACACCGCGGATCCAGGCAGCGAGAGGGATGATCAGCGAGAGGATGCCTGCGAGTACGTCGCCGAGGCCGGGGACCAGGCCCATGATGCCGTCGATACCGAAGCGGATGCCGGTGCCGGGGATGCGGAAGGCCTCGTCGAGGAGGATTTCGAGGCTGTGGAGTGTGCGGTCGCGGAAGAGCCACGCGCCTCGGTTCCAGCGATCGGGGCCGAGCAGTTGGCCGACAGGGCGGACGGGGCCGTTGGCCGGGGGGATGCGCGGGGGGATTTGATTGGGGCTGGACATAGACGGCGCCTCCAGTGTGGGCCGGGCTTTGTATCCTTGTTCGATGCTACAATCTGAAGGGTATATGGCGGCTATAGTTCAGCGGCAGAACGCCTGACTGTGGCTCAGGATGTCGAGGGTTCGATCCCCTCTAGCCGCCCCAATGTACCTTGATTTTCCCCAAGTCTGGTTCCTTTGCAAGGCCCAATCTCTACCTTAGATGAGCCTCCGTGACCCCAAAAATCCAGAAGAGTGATGGGTTTGACGCCGACGCCGCCGAACTGCCGGAGTGGCTTACGGGTTTTGAGCCGCGGCGTGGGCTGAGGAACGGACACCTGCAAACGATTGTGGGCAATTATCTTCCGCGGCCGACGTTTCTGCTTCATTCTGTGCCGGAAGAGGTTGAGGTGGATGCGGCGGATGGCAGCCGGGTGGTTTGCCATTGCCATTGGCAGGGAACTAAGGATCGGGGCAGCAGGCTGACGGTGATCCTGGTGCACGGGCTGGAGGGGTCTTCGAACTCGCAGTACATAAGAGGGATTGCGGCGCGCGCGTGGGATGCGGGGCTGAACGTGATCCGCATGAACATGCGCAACTGCGGGGATACTGATGCGCTGACGCCGACGCTCTACCACTCTGGGCTGTCGGGGGACGTGGCAGCGGTGATGGCGCACTATGCGGTGCGGTTTGGGCTTGAGCGGGTGGCGCTGATTGGCTACTCCATGGGCGGAAACCTGGTGCTGAAGATGGCAGGGGAGTGGGGGGACAAGGCGCCGCTGTTTGCCGTGGCTGCGGTTTGTCCGGCGATTGACCTGGCGGCAGGGTCGGATGCGCTGCATGAGCCGGCGAACCGCGGGTATGAGTGGCATTTTCTGCGCGGGCTGATGCGGCGGTTCCGACGCAAGGTAGCGCGGTTTCCGGCGCTCTACGACACGGCGGGGATTGGGCCGATTCGCTCGCTGCGGCAGTTCGATCACGAGATTGTGGCCCGCTACTGTGGGTTTGCGAGCGCCGATGATTATTATTATCGGGCTGCGAGCGCGCGGGTGGTGGATCGGATTGTTGTTCCAACGCTGGTTCTGCAAGCCAACGACGACCCGTTTATTCGGCTGTTTCCAGAGACGCGCGCGAAGCTCCGCGCCAACCCGCATATTGCATTTGTAGAGACTCGGCATGGAGGGCATTGCGCTTATCTTTCGCGGGATCGTGGGGATGAGATTCACTGGGCGGAGGCTGCGGTGATCCGGTTTTTGACGGATCTGGCGGGAAAGCCGCATGGAAGCTGACTGGGAGTTTGAAGTTGGCGGGGATGCTCCAGTGATTGACGCGCGGTGGGTTGGATTTGTCGACCTGCAACGGGAGCCGGGCGCGGCGTGGGAGTTGCCGGAGGTGAGGGAATTGCCAGCGCTGGGTATGGCGCTGGAGCGGCTGAACGCGGGGAGTTCGCCCGTTTGGACTTCGAAGTGCGACTTTTATCCCGTGCTGCAGGCTGAGGAATTCAACGCGGATGAAATGGATGCGGGCGGGGGCTCATGCGTGGATGGAGTGGGTTGCTACATCGACGTGCTGACGAAGGCAGATGGACGATGGAGTGAGCCGCGTCTGGTAGAAGCGGCCTGCCGGCAGGTTTGCAGCACATTGAAGCGGGTGACGCTGCGGTGTTGTAGGGTCGATTTGATTGTTCGGCGCGTGGGGGACGTAGTGGATTCTGCCGGCCTTGGAATTACGGCATACATCAGCGCCTGCGGATCGAATGGCGCGGAGGCGAGAGATACACTGGCGTCGGCGCTTGCCGCATTTGCGGGTGCGCTTTGCTTGAACTCGACGCTACAATAAAGGCATGGGCGAGTAGCTCAATTGGATAGAGCACCGGCCTTCTAAGCCGGGGGTTGTGGGTTCAATCCCCGCCTCGCCCACCATCCTTAAAATCAATAACTTACAAGAATCTCCGTCCTTCGAGAAATAGTACAGGCCGGGGGTATTCCAGCGCAAGAATTCCGATTGCTTTTCTTTCAGAGCATGAGAGCGCAGATGGGGGCGTGCCCTCGCACTCAATGTAACGCAGGTTGCAGCGACGACTTGTTTTCGAAATCGACCCGCCGACGACCTTAACATCGGCACAAACGCCGCCGATAAAGACGATGTGAATCCCCGGGACATTTCCGAATTAATCCCTGTCTTGCGGGACATCCGTCAGAAATGGGGTTTGGACTTTCTTGCTCTCGACTACCACGATTTATCCGAAAGCATCGTCGATGACGGCAAACACCACACGACAGACCACATTGATTGTCCGGCATGCCAGGCATTCGACGAAATCATGAAGGCCGATCTATTGGGAATGTCCGGGCAGACCTTCCCAGAGGCCGCCGAAGTCTGGCAGCGAGTGCGGCGGAATTCCAATGTCCTTCGAGAGCGGACGCATGAAACGGTAGACGACTACATCAGCGCACTTACGAAGTTCTTCGGGAAAACCAGTATGGATTCAATCAACCCTGGCATGCTGAAGGCATACCAATTGGCACGCAAGGCCAACGCAATCGTCATTGATGGCAAAGTGGAGCGGCCATGGAAGCGCACTGCTGGTCACTCTCGTATCAATCACGAAATCAATCTGCTCCAGCAGATGCTTAAAGCCTGCAACGAGTGGGAAAAGATCGAAGATTACTATTTTCCGCTTCCGATTAAGGGCTGGAGTCCGCGCCAGATCCTCACCGAAAAGGAAGAGAAACACTTGTTCAAAAAGGTCGCGGGGTATCCGGAGGCGGAACTGGCTTATTGTGTCGCTGCGATCACGAACAATACCACTTCGAGTGGTATCGAATTGCGCGGCCTTAAACTGGAGAACGTCTTTCTCCGGCCCCCGGGAGAGATCTCCGAGATCTACATTCCACCCGAAGCTTGCAAGAATGACAGCCGCCCGCGCAAGATCGCGCTTAATAGAGTTGCTCGCTGGGCTGTTGAAGAAATCCGCACACGCGCCATCAAGCTCGGTTCGACCAACCCGGAACACTACCTGTTTCCATTCCGCAGAC
The DNA here is from genome assembly GCA_049514915.1 of Occallatibacter sp. Lineage (GTDB taxonomy): Bacteria > Acidobacteriota > Terriglobia > Terriglobales > Acidobacteriaceae > Telmatobacter. Next base: position 15,306 of record JBEKUP010000074.1, read on the forward strand.
GACGATGCAAGTACGATCCCAATCGCCCGGCCACGCGATGGTTCTTGCGCTGTTCATGGAATCACCTGCGCGAGATCTCCGGCTTTCCCAACTTGCGCCCACACGACCTCCGACACCTTGCGATTACCCGTATGCTCGAAAATGGCGTGGACGGTGAGTTGGTGAATGCGATCAGTGGCCACATTAGCCAAAGGATGCGGGAGTACTATTCGCACCAGAGGGCTCAGGTTCGATACAAGGCAGCGAAGGCGATCGAGCCCGAATACAACGTCCGCAAGCTGACTGATGATGGACGCCAGCGCGTAAAGAAAGAGCGAGTGAAGGCAAAGGCCAGGCCCAGACTTGAGTCGATGTCCTAATGCAGACAATCGCATGCAAAATTTGCATCTACGTCAAAAGAGTACTCTCGAGAGCGTTTTTCATTCGGGTTGTGAATGACAAAAACATTCTTCTGAAATCTGGTTCACGGCCGCAGGGGAGACATCATTACAGGCGGACCTGCGAGGTCATGCTTGCTCGCATTAGGAGGACGCTGAGCGCCCCTCCCAAACCACCCCGCCGAAGACCAAAGTCCTCCCAGATATTGGGGCATGAGGATAAAACTCTCCTGCCCCGTTGTCCAAGGATGGAGTCACTACCAGGGGGTAAAGGCCGCTTCGCACCGCAGCGCGGTGGCCTACGGCCAACCTTGACACCTCTAGGCTGCCCAAAACCGGAAGATAGCCGCTGCCGTGGGGCTCCCTCCTACCGGCCATGGGGGCAAAAGCTCGCGAAATTTAAGTCTGTACTGTGGTAGTCGCCGAGGCCGGGATAGGAGCCCGGGTAAACCTTCCGGATCTCATCCGACATCCTCTCAAATTTGTCCGCGGTCAGTTTCCCAACTAAGCCTAGCTTCAGATTGTAAAGACCGTAGGGCGCTAGTCCTTTTCCGCAACCGGATTCGCGCTTGAGGCCAAATGCCTTATTTTTATAGCATTTTTTCCCATCGCCGGATGGTGTTCCGTCTATTATTTTCACGTCGGGTCGTTCGTTGTCCCGTTGTGTCCCCTCCGGTAATTCCGGGTTCAGTTTCACAAGCAAAACATCGTGTAGCAGCTTGGCCTCATCGCAACCGTCAGAGATGATGCTTACGCTATCTCTCAGATTTGCTCCCTGATTGACGCCACTTCTGCCAAGCAATTCGGCAACGATCCGGACCAGTAATAGACTTTCCGAGTGTTTTGGCTTATAACCTCGTTCACGGTTTTCGATGGTGAGTCTAAAGGAACGAACGGATCGATCATCTTCATCGAAACCGATCTCTACCTCGTAGCTACCGTCAGGATCTTTGATTGTGTGCTGCAGTTTCATCGCATTCCTTTCTTGCTAGGACGCTGCGCGCCAGGCCATTTTTCCGGAAACAAGTAGCGAAATTGTTCTTCCAAGTCGCTGAGCAATGTTTCAACTATTGCTTTCGTGCGTTTATCTGTTGCAGCAAGCCCTTCTAGGCGCTTTCCGATAACTATGGCTCGGCGTGTCGCGTCTGCCCGTTGCTGGCGAGTCTTACGTGAGAGAATTACTTGCTCACGTGCCTCGAGTTGAGCAATTCGCTTGCGTATCTTTTCGAGCTTTACCAGTTGCTCATTCTCGATCTTGTCTGTATCAATTTCGGGCACTTTGTATTCCTCCTTAGTGCTTCTATCGGCAGTTTAGAAAGTGAGGAATAGTACCGAAGCAAAACATCGCGCTGCTGCTTGTGCGATGCGCTAAGCTCCGGACTGAGCAAAGCGAAGAAAGGGGCAATTCGCTTACGTATCTTTTCGAGCATTGTCATTTGCTCATTGTCGATCTTGTCTGTTTCAAATTCGGGCACTTTACATTTCTCCTTAATGCTTCTATCCGCAGTGTCGATAGTGACAGTAGTGCTGCAGCAAAAGATCGCGATGCAGTTTGTGCGATGAGCGGAGCTCCGAACTGAGCGAAGCGAAGAAAGGCGCACTTACGGGTTGCTTTGCAACCCACGTGCGGTCAGGGGCTACGCCCCCGACACCCCAGTCGCCACAGGGCGGCCCCGCAATGGCGATTTATCACGCCACCACGAAGCCTATTAGCCGCTCCGCCGGGCGCTCCTCGGTGGCAGCAGCGGCCTACCGTTCCGCGTCGGATCTAACCGACCAACGGACCGGCCAGCGACACGATTACACGCGCAAAGGCGGCGTGGAAAGCGCCAAAGTCATCATGCCGGACGGTAGTACCGCCGACCGCTCCGACCTCTGGAATGCAGCCGAAGCCGCGGAGAGACGAAAAGACGCGCGGACGGCCAGAGAGTGGGAGGTTGCCTTACCAGCCGAGCTGTCCCAGGAGCAGCGCGAGGAACTGGCCCAGGGCTTCGCCCGCTCGCTTGCCGAACGCTACGGCGTGGCCGCCGACTGCGCAATTCATGCTCCCGGAGGGAAGGGAGACCAGCGCAACCACCACGCACACATCCTGCTCACGACCCGACAGGTTGTGATGGAAAACGGCCAGATCGTGATGGGACCGAAATCGGACCTAGAAATGGACAACAAGCAGCGCGCTCAGCGCGGCCTGCCATCGAGCGAACAGCAAATCAAAGACATTCGGAAAGAATGGGCCGACCGGCAGAACAGCGCCCTAGAGCAGGAGCAGTCCGCCGAGCGCGTGGACCACCGCAGTCACGCCGAGCGCGGCATCGAGGCTGAGCCAGGGCGGCATCTTGGTCCAGCCGGCACGGCGCTACAGCGTGAGCTCGCCGCCGTTCAGCAGGCACTCGGCGAGGCGCGCGAGATCCTGAAGGTCTTCGGTGCCGATATTGCCAGTACGGCCAAGAGCGCCATGCACGGCATCATGGACCGTTTCCGGGAGGCGAACCAAGGAGCTAGCAGTCGCGAGCCAAACCAGGGTGGCGTCCTCGCAGGCCTCCGCGAGCAGCACCAGGAAGGCGGCGGAACTCAAGTTCGGGACTCTGTGGCACAACCAGCCGCGCAAACGAACGACCAGGAGCAAACGCTATGACAATCTTGACAATGGACTACGCCATCCCAGACGAGGCTTGGTGGAGGCTCACGGCCTTGCGCGCTGGCATCATGGCCCTCGTACCCACATACGTGATCTTGAACGCTTGGTACGAGCATCTCAAGGCGCACGAGATCAGTCTCCGCGATTGCGCTGACGAAATCACTAGGCGCGCCCTCTGGTACATCTGCATACTCGCAGCGATTGTGTTTACCGTGTATGTGTGCTCCCCGGGCCTGTTCGAGGCTTGCTGGAATTACGCTAACGGAGGTTACTCTGCGGCGCCAGCGCTCGGCATGTTTGGCGGTCTCGCCGTGCACGGCCTGCTGTGGTTCGCTTGCTGGTACTTCCCGGCACAGGGAGTCGTGCTCAAGATGGCAGGAGCGGTAGCGAGTAAATATCTGCGCGGCTCGCTCGTGATCGACGGCAGCGCCAACCAGGCGCAGGACGCAAAGTCGCGCGCTGATATCGAACGTGACAAAAAGCCCGGCCAGTACATTGGCGACATCGTACTCGGCGGACTCTGTATGCCGCCTTCAGACGAAATGCTTCACACACTTATCATCGGGGCAACCGGCAGCGGCAAATCTGTTGCAATACGTGGTTCGATAGTTACCATTGCGGAGCGCGCGAAGTACACAGGCGAGCGCATGATAATAGCCGATCCGGACGGAGGCTACCCTGTTACCTGAGCAGACTCACGCGCTCATGTACAGCCTGCAAGTCCGCCGTCACAAGGTTGGCGTATCGGCGAGTCATCTCCAGTGTGGAATGCCCAAGCACCTTTTGCAGATGGAACACGCTGCCCCCGCGCCGGAGATAGTTCACAGCGAAAGTGTGGCGGAATGCGTGGAGGGTACGGCCTGGAGCTGTAAAGCCCAACTTGAGGCACCGCAGCTTTACATCCCGCAAGACGTTTCGGCGGCTCCATGTCGTTTCCGTCCGGCTGGCAAACAGAAGTGAGTTCGGCTTACGAAACTCGCCAATGTAGCGGCAGAGCGCCTTTCGCAACTCGAAACTGAAGGGAACAACCCGCTGCTTCCGGCCCTTACCATCCAGCGTGACAAGCAGGTCCTCAAAGTTGATATCGGAGACTCGCAAGCTAAGTGCCTCGGATATGCGAGAGCCTGTGTCTAGCAAGAGCAGAACTACAAGATGCAAGCGTCGTTGATATTGACCTTTGGGTTTCCACGCAATAAGCCCCTTGACCTGGGCATCGGTGAATGTGGGCAGCACAAGATGAGGTTCTCTGAGTTGTTGGATTCGTGGGTGATTACAGCCCACGCCGCACTTCCGCTCGGAGCCGCTGCTCCAATGCAGGTAGGCATTGACGCACCGGAGCACTGTGTTGACGCCTGTCTCTTTCAAGCCCTTTTGCCGCATCCGCATCAGGGTATCTTTCAAATCCTCTTGCGTGGGGCATTCCGAAGGGAGCCACTTCAGACAGCGCCGATACCATTCAATTGTTGCTGGGGTGACGTTGGTGAGGTATTGCCGTTCGCGGATAAACTGCTCAAAGCGGGGTTCCATATTTCCTCCAAGCCGGTACTCAAATTCGGAGGAAATTCCCGTAAGTTGTTGATTGCATGGGCGAGTAGCTCAATTGGATAGAGCACCGGCCTTCTAAGCCGGGGGTTGTGGGTTCAATCCCCGCCTCGCCCACCACTCAATCGACAAGTGCATGTTTTCCATGGACTTGTCGTCATCTGTACCCTCCATTTTGGTTTTGGACCCCCGGCCGATTTTTTGTGCAAAAAGCCAAAAGACGTGTATTCAGAATAGTGTTTCCAGATGCCGCGAAATTTGCGTTGATCTTGCACGTCCACATCTCACTATTTGAACTCGAGCGGGGAGGGTATTGCTCTTCCCTTCTGACGCTCCCAGCCAAAGAGATGTCGTCAGACGAGATCCGAGGTGTTGCCTTCTATCGATTGGATTGCCGCTCTAACTATTCCAGCACGGCATTTGCTGGAGGCGGTGGAACCAACTCTCCGGCAACTCGATGGTGGTTTGGATCTTCTGGGCTCGATAGAACTAGCAAGAATGCATCCTAGAAAGTGTCTGCAACTGGGCGGGGGCGCATGTCTTGAGCAAAGCGATCGGCGATTATGGGATGATCGGGGATCTACGGACCGCGGCACTGATCAGCGCAACGGGGAGGCGCTGGCCCGACTTCGACTCGCAGGCGCGCTTTGCGAGCCTGCTAGGAGACGACGCCAATGGTAGCTGGACTCTGGGTCCCAAGACTTCGGGTGATTCGATCCGGAGTTATCTTCCCGGCACGCTAGTGCTCGAAACTACCTTCATCCAGACAGGGGGTGCGCGAGTCACTCTCACCGACTTCATGCCCTTCGGCACGCAACACTCAAGCGTGGTACGCATCGTGCGCGGAGTCGCAGGGCTATCACGGATGCAAACCTGTTTTGCGCCGCGTTTCGACTATGGCCATGCAGCGCCACGCCTGGAGAAGTTACCCGACCAGACATGGACCGCGGTGACTGGCCCTCATCGTTTGGCCTTGCGATCCAACGTGCCGCTTCGCTGCGAAAAGGGAGATATCGCGGCCGAATGGCTCGCAGAAGAGGGCGACACGTACTTCTTTACGCTGCAACACAGCAATTCTTATCTGCAGCCCCTACCGACACCGATCGACGCCGAAGAGACAGAGCGCGAAACAGTTGCGTACTGGAAGGAATGGATTGCGCGGAGCGGTTATCGAGGATCCTATCGGGAAGCAGTGGAGCGTTCCATGCTCACGCTGAAAGGACTGACGAGTGGGGCGTCGGGTGGCTTCGTTGCGGCGCCGACGACTTCGCTTCCGGAGAAGGTGGGAGGGAAGCGTAACTGGGATTATCGGTTCTGCTGGCTGCGGGATGCGCCATTGCGATGTGGTTGCGTGCGTCGAATCCGAAGCGGAATTGCTCACGGATTCTTAGTGTCGAAACTATGAGACAGGAATATTCCATCACGGGCGGGGCGATAGGCTTTTACACGATCCCCACAGATGGGCCGGAGGCCGATGGCACTTTCTCGTGGAACAGCACCTCGATGGTACTGGTTCAACTGGAGTGCGGTAGCACGCGTGCGCTTGGTTACACCTACGCCGATGCGGAAACAGCAGCCGCAGCGAAGAAGCTGCTCGAAGAGATCGTCCTGGGTTCGAATCCACTCTGGCACGCCGCGACATTGCAAAAGATGCTGCGAAGCATTCGCAATCTTGGTGAAAACGGAATGGCGATGATGGCTGTATCGGCAATCGACAATGCGATGTGGGATCTTCGCGCACGCCTGCTCGATCTTCCTCTCGTGTCTCTTCTGGGACAGGTTCGCACCGGCATCCCCGTCTACGGCAGCGGCGGATTCACTTCCTATTCCGATCGGCAGCTAACCGATCAACTCGGCGGGTGGGCATCGCACGGATTCGCAAGCGTCAAGATGAAGATCGGCACGCACCCTGACAAAGTCCCGGCTCGAGTTGAGACCGCGCGCAAGGCCATCGGCGAAGAATGCAAGCTTTTTGTCGATGCGAATGGCGCATACACAGTCACGCAGTCGATCGAACTGGCAGAGCGCTTTGCTGAGCAGGGCGTGCGCTGGTTTGAAGAGCCCGTAAGCGCCGATCATCTTGTCGGGCTGACGCAGGTGCGCGAGCGCGCTCCGCTGGGCATGGATATTGCCGCCGGCGAATATGGCTACACGGCGTGGTACTTCCGCTCGATGCTCGATGCGCAAGCCGTGACAGTTCTGCAGGCAGATTGCACGCTCTGCGGCGGCATCAGTGGCTTTCTGGACGCGGCTGCGCTTTGCTGGGCACATAATGTGCCGCTCTCTTCACACTGCGGGCCGAGCATGCATCTGCATGTTTGCTGTGCAGTGCCCCGGGCAGTGCATATGGAGTTTTTTCACGATCACGCGCGCATTGAGCGCATGTTCTTCGACGGGTTCTGCGAACCGGTTGGCGGTTGCATGACTCCCGATCTCTCGCGCGCGGGAATGGGACTGCAACTGAAGGAAAAGGATGTGGCGCGTTATCGAGCGTAGCCGGAGAGCAAGTTGCACCCGAGCGTTCTACTGTGGCGCTCCAAAACAAGAAGGCAGGAGTGAAGAATGGCCAAGCAGGTTTCAGATTTGATTGTTGAGCGACTCATCGAGTGGGGCGTGGATACCATCTTCGGATTTCCCGGAGACGGCGTGGATGGATTATTCGAATCGCTGCGCACCCATCAGGACAAGCTGCGCTTTATCCAGGTGCGGCATGAAGAAGCGGCGGCCTTCGCGGCGGTCGGCTACGCGAAGTACACAGGCCGTCTCGGCGTATGCTGCGCGACGTCGGGGCCGGCGGGGTCCACCTTCTTAATGGACTCTACGACGCCAAATGCGATCTGCAGCCGGTACTCGCCATCACGGGGCACACATTCCACGATCTCATTGGAATGGATTACCAGCAGGACGTCGATCTGGACAAGCTTTACATGGACGTTTCTGTATTCAACGAGCGTGTCATGGGACCGGCACATGCGGTGAATGTTGTCGACATGGCGGTGCGCACTGCCCATGGCCGTCGCGGTGTTGCTCACATCTGCATCCCAAAGGACATTCAGGAGTGGACCGCTTCCGACAAGATGCGCAGCAACGCCAATATCGCCGGGCACAGCGGCGACTGGGCCACGCCTTCGACGGCGAGGCCCGCAGATACTCTCCTCCGCAAAGCAGCCTCTGTGGTTAACGACGGCTCGCGGGTCACGATCATGGTGGGGCGCGGCGCTCTGGGCGCGCACGAAGAAGTGGCTCAGTTGGCCGACACCGTCGGTGGGCCAGTGGTGAAAGCGCTGCTCGGCAAGGCGGTTCTTCCCGATCGCAGCCCCTACACCACGGGCGGCCTCGGCCTGCTGGGCACCTCGCCGTCAGTCGACGCAATGGAAGAGCGCGACACGCTGATTCTCATCGGTACCAGTTACCCGTATATGGAATTTCTGCCCAAGCCGGGACAGGCGAAGTGCGTGCAGATCGAACTGGACCCAACGCGCATCGGCCTGCGTCACCAGGTCGACGCCGCATTGGTCGGCGATGCCAAGACCATTCTTCAGGCGCTGCTACCGTTGCTGGAGCGCAAGAACAATAAGTTCCTCAAGAAGGCGCAGGAACGGATGAAGACCTGGAACGAACTGATGGAGGAGCGCGGCACGCGTCAGGACATGCCCATGAAGCCGCAGGTGGTGACGCATACGCTCAATCGACTGCTGGAGGACGATGCAATCGTCTCGGCGGACAGCGGCACCATCGCTACATGGACAGCGCGCTGCATCGAAATGCGTAGCACGATGCAATTCTCTCTCTCCGGCTCGCTCGCCACCTGCCAACTGTTTTTCCGCTCGCAGCTGCCCAGCAGACCTTCCAGATACCCCAGACTCCGCTCCCGCACCTCCGAACGCGGAAACAAATCTCCCATCCGCTGGTGCACACGCACCA
>JBEKUP010000075.1:0-23351 GCA_049514915.1 Occallatibacter sp.
AGGCTGAGAACGCCCTAAAAACCTCACTTGGCCAATGCCCCCACCCCCAAAAGCAACCGCCGTACTTCCCGCAATCAGCGCAATACCACCAAAAAACGGGGCTTGTGAGAAATGCGGGCTAGTTGATCCGAAGCTCATCTGTTCTTCCGGCTGAGGCGGGCCGCCATTGCCCGCGCCCAAGCCAGAAGAGAATCGACTCGGGCTGGGTCAAGGGCGTGTTTCCGAGCCGCGGTAAGTTCCACGATTGCATCCGTTCCGTCATTGTGATTTAGGAGCCACCATCCCCGCGCCCCCGCACGCTCCGCCGCGACTTCCGGCACTTCGAACGAGCCATGGAAGACCAGGACACTCCCACCCACCACCGCATCTGGCCGGCGATGGAAGAATTTGCCGTATGGATAGAGACTGTAGTCGAGCAAGCCCGCGCCAATCATAACAGTGCCCTGAAAATGATCTGGCAACCGAGGAGGTAACGTTATGTCTGTCGCCTCAAGGTAGAAAGGGCCGGTCAGAGACTGGCACGGGATGCCCTCCTGCGCAGCTTTGCGCATACCAACCAGGCGATCCAGCAATCGTGAATACGCTGCTTCTGCAGGTAGTCGTGAACCGCATACAGCGACTGGCCCCAATCTACGTTCGAGTCGCCGAGATAGCGGTAGAGTTGCGACGGCGCTCCCCATGCCTCATTCGCGTAGCCAATTCGTTCGGATACGATCGTGCATACGAAACGGCATGCGCGGCAAGCAGCATGACACATGCCATGGCAAGCCACCTTGATCTCGACCACCAGTGGGATGCTCCTGCCGCCGCAAAGAGGATCAGAAACGGAATCACCGGCAGGATATGCCGAATGCCGATGTTGATTCCACCCGCCATCGCGACGCCGAGAAATACGACAACCGGAATCGCCAGGAAGAGATACTTGCGCCGCTGCTTCTTCCACACTCCGGGCGTGAGAAGACTCACGACCAAAAGTAGGATCACAGGTAAGGTCAGCTTGATGGTCAGCGCGATGGGAAAGTAATACCAGACTCCTTCGCTAATTCGCTTCCCATCAGAAAGGCCGCCCGAGCGGAATGCGTTTGGACATAGAGCAGTCCCGCCAGGTATGACTCCGGCAGTAAGTGCATGTGAAGCATGGCCAGCGGACCCTTCCCCGCGAGAGAATGGACCTTTCCTGCTGCCTGGATTTCGCCGGCTATATTAAACCCCTGCGCGTGAGGATCAGGCAATGCCCGGTAGCGAAAGCCATAGGTGGACCACAACACAGCGACCGCGATTACGCAGGCCAGGATCCAACCGCCCGGCAACCGGCCACCGGAACGCGCCGCCCACACCCCGCTTCATCAGGAAATCGGCAACGAACTGCATCAGGACGATTGGAACCAACAGGACGGCGGAGTGCTTGCACCCCAACGCGCAGCCCATCGCCAGGCCGAGCAGAAGCACGCGCGTCCACGATGGCCGCTCCAGGAACCGCCACGCCATCGCGACAGTCAGCAGCATCGTCGCTGTCAACGCCATGTCAGTGGTGACAAGCGGGCCATGCGCGGTCAGATTCGGCTCAAAGACTGTCAGCGCCACGGCAATCAATGCAGCAAGCCTCCCAAACCACATGCGCGTTGCAAAGAAAACCGTGACCAGCAAACTCAGCGGAAACGCCATGGCAAACGCCCGGGCCTTCCACAACAAGGTGTTCGCATTCTCGCTGTTGATGAGCCGGTACCCGTCACCCAATAAATCTTCGTTGCTCGTGATCTGCGATCCGCACGGGCTGACGAAATTTCCCAACTGCCAATGCCAGATGGGCAGTGTCGTCCAGAGCTTCACCAGCGGCGGATGTTCCGAATTGATCCCGAAGTCTCCGCACTGCCAGTAACGGTGGCCGGCTGAAATGTGCATGCCCTCGTCGAATATCGCCGAATTAGCGTAGTTGTAATGCCACAGTAGCGTCGCATACACCGCGAGCCCAAGGACAAAGGTGGTCCTTGCCATAACAGCAACACCGTTTTCGTTGCGCGGCTGGCGCCGGGTAATGCTGGAATCCAGAGCCGAGAAGCGCATTCGAGGTTCCTTATCCATTTCTATTGCTCCAATGCAACACAATCGCCAAATCCAGTTCGGTATAAACAATTAGATTAAACGCTCAGTGAATGATGAGATCCCGCGACGGTACCTGAAATCTAACTGTCACGAGAACTGGTCCGGATCAAATTGCACAAAGTGGATATGGCCCACCGCACCCGGCGGGAATACGCTGATGTCCCGGTACTCAATGGCAAGACAACGCAGCATCACATCAAATCTCGGGCTATACGTGTACGGCGGAGCCGCCATCTTTCTCGGCATCCTGGGTCTTGTCTCCGGCGACTTTGCCACATCCTGGCAGAACGTCGGACCCAACGTCCCTCTGCGCATACCGCTAGCCTATCTCACTGCGGTCATTGAGCTCGCCGGGGGGATTACGCTCTTCTTGCCCCGCACCGCGCGTGCCGGCGCTCTAATCCTGACAGTTGTCTATTCTGTTTTCACGCTTATCTGGGTGTCCAAAGCCTTTGTGAATCTCGGTAATTACGACCCCATCGGTAATGTCTTTGAGGAACTCGCCTTGGTCGCGGCTGGACTGGTCCTCTGCGCCACCTTCTCGCCTGCCAGTTCATCCTTTGCACGGCAGCGTCACTTCTTCGTGCTCCTCTTCGGCGTTTGCCCCATTTCCTTCGGCATCGTCCATATCAAGGACATGCCGGGCTTGTTGGGCGCAATCCCGGGTTGGCTGCCACCGACCAGGATGTTCTGGGCTTACGCGACCACGCTTGGTTTTTTCGGAGCCGCTGTCGCCATCCTTACCGGTATCATGGCGCCGCTTGCGGCGCGCCTCCTCACCGCGGAGATCGTGATCTTCGAGTTGCTGTTCTGGATTCCGAATGTCTCTGGCGGCCCGAGCATCCACCTCAATTGGGCCGGCAACGCGATCAGTATCGCTATTGCTGGCGCAAGTTGGGTCGTCTCCGACTCAATCAGCGCAACGCCAGGAACCCAATCAATCCCGGCAGAATCTTACGGTGCTCCGCGCTCCCGTGTCGCTGTTCGTGGCACGGCCCCACTCTCGTTGAAAAAGGGGAAGAATGATGATTGAACGTCGAGGTTTTGTTATCGGTTCCCTCGAACCAGCGCGGCTCGAAAACGAAGGCATCGACGAACGGTGCCTTTGGTTAAAGACTCAACTAACCAGTCAACACGCAACGTAATTGAGACACGGCGCGCGGTATCTGTTTCGCAGGAGTGCTACCAAAGCCGAGGATGAGACCTTGACGAGGTGGGTCACTATAGTAGGAGGGAGAGAGAGGCCACAGCTGAAGACCGGACTCAGCCGCTCTCTCCACGATCTTTCGATCTCGCATCCCCCTCGGTAGCGTCACCGTCAAATGCATTCCGGCCTCAGCTCCATGTACCTCTAGCATCTCACCAAGCTCGTCTCGGAGACTGTTGATAAGAGCGTTTCGACGTTCCCTGTAAAGCTGTCGCATCCTTCTCAGGTGCCTTCCAAAATGCCCCATGCGCATGAAGTCTTTAAGCACTTCCTGGTAAAGGTACGGCGGAAAGATGTCCATTGTGACGCGGACTGCGATGAACCGCTCCACCAGGTCAGACGGAATAACGATGTAGCCAATTCGCAACGACGGTAACAGAACTTTACTGAACGTCCCAATGTAGATTACCCGAGAATTTGCATCCATTCCCTGCAAAGAGGCGACAGGGGGGCTTTCGTAGCGATATTCGCTATCGTAGTCGTCTTCGACAATCCACGCACCTGAACTCTGCGCCCAGTTCAGAAGGTGCAAACGTCGCGATGCGCTCATCGTCGCGCCGAGCGGGTACTGATGAGAGGGTGTAACAAACGCAACACGCGCTTTGCGATGCCGCTCGATACCCGCAGCTACGTTCATGCCTTCTTCATCAACAGGAACGGGAATGAGATGACAGCCAGCCGCTCTGAGCAAAGTTCGCTGCAGGTTGTATCCAGGCTCCTCGATCCACACCGGGTTGCCCGGATCCAGTAGGACGCGAGCTGTGATGTCAAGCGCCTGCTGAGATCCGGACACAACCATGATCTGACTTGGGGCGCATTCTACTGCGCGCGCGGTGCGTAAATAGGAGCAAATCTCTTCGCGGAATTCTTCTGAGCCGAGCGGGTCGACGTGATGAATAACGCTTGCGTTCGGATTTCGACTATGGCGAGCAACTAGGTTCGACCAAATCTCAAATGGGAACTGGTCAAATGCAGGCTGATGCACGCCGAATGCGCCCCAGCCCGGCCGCGACGGAGAACCTTTGAAAATCGGCAAGAGAGAACTGCGGAGTGCTATAGGGCGAGGCCCACCAGCGACCGGAGCGGACGGCTTTGCATTCGTCTTAACCGACATCAACTGTTCCGGCAGGGAACGCGAGACAAATGTTCCGGCTCCGCGTTGGCTCTCAAAATACCCTTCAGCCAGAAGTTGTGCATACGCTTGAAGCACCGGGAACCGGGATACGCTGATTTCGATCGCCAACTGGCGGCTTGACGGTATTTGCTGTCCAGGGGAAAGGTTGCGCCGAAAGATTGCCGTACGGTACGCGTCGTAGATCTGCCTGTTTAAAGGGGTCTGTGCGCCCCGATCGAGGACGATGATGGGTGAAATTCCGTTCGCTATGTTGCTCATTGGCTCATTATAGTGGCTAGCTAAAATCGCGATCAATCGGGTGTGTTCACCGACCACTAACAGTCCGAAAGTGAATCTAAAACCTGATCTCCTTTGGCGGCCGGTCCTGACCTTTCTTTTCCCGCCGCGCTTTCTATCGCACACATTCTTCGGAAAAGTAGACAGCGATTCAATCATTCGACCTTGTGGCACGGGCGTTCCGCACATTTGCCAGGTGAATTCAGTGTGTTTCGAAATAGCGGGTATATCTTCCCTCCGTACCTTTACCAGGAAGTACTCGCCAGATTTATGGGTCTGGTCATTTTGGCCTGCACATCAAAAGAGCGCCGAACCGCACTGACAGATGAATCTGACTCTTGCAAAGTAGTCATGAAGATTCCGAGCTAAGTGGCTATTGCCTGATTCACACAGCAGGCACATATTTGCCGTGTGCCCTTCCGCCGCGTTGAATCCGCTGGGACTGAATGCAGTCTGACATGCTGAGCGTCGAGGCAGCCACACTGATTGAGGGGCAAATGGGAGTTAATATGCGAAGGTTCAGTCATCGCGATTTGCCGCGGGCTTCCGCTGCCTTCGCGGCCGTCTTCACTGTGTCCCAGTTGATCTTCGCGCAAGTAGTTGGCGCATCTTCACTCCCGGCCACGCAATCCGAGCAACGGATGAACACGTTGGCTTCTTTACCGGCGTCTCAATCGCAGATCTCCTCGGCACAAATTCAAATCACGCCAGAGCAACTCGGCGACACGCTCTTTGCCAGCCAGCATTACCAGGAAGCGATAGAGGCTTATAAGAAGGCTCCGCGTGACTCCGCTGCTGTCTGGAATAAGATGGGCATCTCATATCAGCTGTTGTTCGATACCGATGATTCAATGCGCTGCTACCTTACATCTTTGAAGCTCAACCCTGGCAACGGCCTCGTCTTGAACAACCTTGCGACCGTCTACGTCACCCTCAAGGATTACCATACTGCCGAACGCTACTACCGCAAGGCGCTCAAGGCCGATCCTAAATCGGCAGTGATTCTCAAGAACTTGGGCAGCGAGTTACTGGCCCGTCATAAGTTTAAGCAAGGCGGAGAGCTCTATGCGGCTGCTCTTGCTATTGACCCCGAGATCTTTAGCAGCAGTTCCAGCCCACGCATTGCTGATCCAACCTCTTCCGCGGATCGTGGCGCCATGAACTACTACATGGCAATCACCTGTGTTCGTGCCGGCATGACCGACCAAGCCATCGAGTATCTTCGGAAGGCGCTCAATGATAAGTTCACCAACCCCAGAAAGATAGTGGCCGATAGTGAATTCGCTGGTCTTCACAATGTTCCGGCGTTCGAGCAACTGCTCGCCGCCCAGAGCAACCGATAGGCGGCCCAGAGCGATTGATCAACATTGCAAGGCTTCACGCGGTCACAGTTCCTCGATGAAATCGATTCCTCACTTACTTGAGGGACCGATTTCCTGGACCGCCGCTCCCAGCACACCGCCAAGATCCGGTTCTTGAACAAAGACGACGAGCCTCAGATTATTGGGCTCCATGCCAGGCTTGAAAATCATGGCTGAAGACTTTTCCTTTCTCGACCTTTCCGATCTTCATAAGCTCTTCGACGACGGCAGTAAGTGTAAGGTGCCGTCCGCGATTTTCCCCTCGTAAAACCTGAGACTCGGCGTGATTGAGAGCGACTGCCGCGTAGATATCGGCATTTCGCTTCTCCGAAGTTCCATCTACTTCGATGTGGGCTCGGAGCACGGCGGGAGATTTTCCTTCAATGCGAATCGCGCCGAGACTCACAGGTACCTCCGGAGCCTTTGCAGCTTTAAATAGAACTTGGCCGACCTGCTGTGGGTCATTTAGCCGCAACTCGTCTTTTCCGCCTACGATCACTTGAGGTGTGTAAGGACTGCTGAGGCCCAGAGCGCGTACATAGGCGCTCTGTCGGTCTGTCATCAGAGATGAAGAGAATGGGTCCTTCCAGCCATCATGATCCCAGTAATCTACGTGTTCGCTGAGCACGATCGCCCGCGCGCCAGGAATTGGCTGGGAGCTATCGAGTTGTTGCAGCCAGTTGTCAGCCGGAGGAAAACTGGAGCAGCCTTCCGAGGAAAACAATTCAACAAGAATGGGCGTGGCGGGTTTCCGTTCATCGGCCGCATGGGTCGGTTCCGCTCCTGTTATGCATCCCAATATCGCAAGAAGGATAATTGTTTTCATGGTTAGTTCCCACTTCATATACTGACGGAGACCAGAATCGAGCACGGCAGTGTTAACTGCCGTGCCCGGTTGGGAGTTCAGTTAGAAAATGAACTTACCGCTGAACTCGAATACTCTCGGGTCCTGTGTACCATTCGGGCTCGTTATGGACGTGCTAAGCAGACTGTTGAACTGAGTGTGATTGAAGCTGTCAGCGCGGAACTCGAAGCGAGCCCGCTCCGTGAAGGCAAAGGATTTGTAAACCGAAGTGTTGAAGCTTGTACGGCCCGGCCCGACGACGGCGTCCTTGCCGGCGTCACCGAAACCAAGATTCGGGCCGCCTAACCAAGCCGCGACTGGCTGTGAGAAGCCGCTTGCAGACACCCATTGATATCCGGCCGCTGTTTTCGTCTTGGGATACTGCACCTTGCCCGTCAGATTTGGACGGATTGTGTAGCCACCGCCGAGACCAACCGTATCCGCGCCACCGTCGCTTGGTGCCTGATTGCCAAGCCAGGGAAGACCCGTCTCAGAAACGACTGTGCCAGAGACCTCCTAACCGCCGAGCACATCGTGCGACAACCGGTTTGAGTGCGCGAAGATAGGAAGTTTGTAAGCGTAGTTGATATTCAGCATATTTCGCCGATCGAGAATGCCGGAACCCTTGTCATACTTTAGGTCCCACGGATTGCTCTCCGGGTTGTTGTTGGGGGTATCTTGCCCGATGGCCGTCGAATCGATCTGGTGCGACCAGGTGTAATCCACCTCGAAGGTCAGACCGTGCCTGTTTTGCTGCCGCAGACCGGCCTGGAGTCCGTTGTAGGTACCTGTTGCCGGGTTAGTGAACTGTTCAATGTCGCGGAAGCCCGGATAAGTAACGGCATTAAGAGCGTCAATGGTCGCGAGCTAACCGGTCGAAGCTAACTGTCGGATCGCCATAGGCGTACTGAGTGGGTAATTGTTGATATGCTCATTCACTTGTCGATGCCATTCCAGGTTGCCGACATATTGAGTGACAAGGATCAGTGAAGGAGCTAACTCATGTTGTATTCCCAAGCTAAACTGTGCAACCGCCGGATCTGGGTAGTACGTCGATAGGCTTTGGTCGAGGTTTTGTGGAAAGAGGGGCGTGGATGCGGCGCCCCCGCTATGCCAGTTAAAACTGGTGTTCGTGAACTCGACGTCGTTCGCCGAGGGTGCGCTGATGAAAGGAGAATGGCCGGCTGAGTCGAAGATGTCGTTGCCTTGGATGCGCTCGAAGAATGCGCCAAAGCCGCCGCGCAGCACAGTCTGTCCTCGGCCCATCAGGTCATACGAGAAGCCGAATCGCGGTTGGTAGGTCTTCCAGTAGTTATTCACCACGCCGCGCGGGACGCCGTTCTGACCGGCCAACGCAACGCCGTTCATATAGAAGGTGCTGGTCACGCCTTGATAGGTGAAGCTCTGCAAGCCCGCACTTCCCGGCAAGAACGCGCCCGATGCAGGATCAAACTGCGGTTCAAGAGCCGACTGGTACAGCGCGGGAAGCTGATCTAAAAACTCGAACCCCACCGAGGTAGGTGCGTTCATGTCGGGAAGCATGGAGCTTACGCCAAGCCCCAAAGCCGCCAATGCCACCACATTGCGACCACTGGTGGCCAGTTCGGTGATTTGCTGTTAACCACGTTCGAGTCGCTTTCGCAGGGATGTGTAATAGGAATGGGGATTTCTCTTCGGAGCGAACCGCGGCTGCTCGTCGCACGATGTGAACGGCCGTCAGACAGTCTGGCAGAAGAAAGGTGCGTACCTGCCACTTCGCGCTCACAGCCGCACGCGCGCGAGTAGATGCGTTGCCCAGAGAAATCTGTATCTCCGATTCTCTGGTGCTTCATCGGCGATCCATGCCAACAGAGGTTCAACTGCTGACACTTCCCTTCGAGTTCATTTGAGGTTCTTTGGAGTCCCCGTCCCGGTCACAAGCAATCTGCATGCCGTCGCTAAACTTGGCGGCACTATCACCATTTAGCTCGCGTGAAGTGGTCTGCTGCAATACCCACATAGCCTGTGTCTGACATAGCCACCATCCCGATTGATCTGATCAAATCAATCTGATCAAGTTGACCGGTCCTCAAGCCCTCATCAAATCCTTCTGGGGTTCCGGAGCAACGCGCTCCGTATCGTTCGAAGTGTTATAGCAACGTGGAGCGGGCCTGCACGACAACGGGATCTACTGAGAGAGGCTTGACGGATGGCTTTCGAGCAACAGTCGAACCTTACGCCGCAGATGCAGCGCTGCACAGCCCGTTCCTGCCTCTGAGATAGAAGCGAACAAAACGAAATACGGATTGACCAGGAAAAGCCGTAGGCATGCTTACTCGCAGCCACGGCCGAATGATGAGAATTTCGGATCGGTCACGAGGTCAATTCGACGAGCCACTAGGTGATTGCTTCCCTATTGATCCCATCACACATCAAGTTTGTTGGAGCCGGCAACCCGTCCGTACCACAGACCCGAATCTTTCACCGTGCGCTTCTGATCGCGAAAGTCCACGTATGCAAGACCGTACCGCTGCGTGTACCCGTCGTTCCACTCGAAGTTATCCAGAGCACTCCAGGCGTGAAACGCACGAACCTTGGCTCCATCCTTGATGGAACGCGCCAATTCCGTAAGCTCGGAGCGAAAGAAGTCGATACGCCGAGTATCCGGAACATGGCCACCTTCGCGATCGTAAGGAGTATCGAAATAACCGCAGCCGCTCTCCGTAATTTCAATCGTGGGAAAGTTGTACTGGTGTGAGATCTGCATCACCAGATCGTAGATGCCGCGCGGCCAGATCTCGAGGCCTCCATCCGTGACCGCGCCATCCGTAGGCATTTCAGAGATGAACTGGGTGTATTCGTTGCCCCCTGCACCTGTATCCTGCGTCTCGGTAGCGAGGCTACCGCCCCCGCCACGAGCGGCCTGTCCTGCCGCCGAAACAAATCGTCGCGTGTAGTAATGAAATCCAATCCAGTCCAGCGGAACTTGCATGATTTTTTCGTCACCCACGCGGAAACCCATCGCATCGTAGGGAAACTCTCCGACGAACGCATTCGGATACTTCCCATTCATCGCGGTCTCCAGAAAGAAGAGATTGTTCATTGCGTGGTAGCGCGCCGTGGCAGCTTTGTCCGCTTCGCTGTCCGTCTTTGGATACGCCGGGCTCATCCCATAAGCGCTTCCCACGGTCGCCTTCGGCGACGCGGCCTTGATCGACCGAAACCCCTCACCCTGCGCCAGGTTGACGGTGTGCGCAGCTCTAAGAAAATCCGCATATTTAGCTCTGCCCGGAGGAAACACGCCCGTGCCGTATCCGAGATTGGTAAACGTCCACGGCATGTTGAACGGTGCCCACACGGTGATGCGATCACCGAGTTCTTTTGCCAAGATCCCTGCGTAGTCTGCAAAATATCCGGCAAGATCGCGGTTGGGCCAGCCGCCCAAGTCCTCGAGCCCCTGGGGCAAATCCCAGTGATAGAGGGTGCAGAACGGACGAATGCCCGCTTCGAGCAGCGCGTCCATCACCCTCTTGTAATGCTCGATGCCTTTCTGATCCACCGCACCTCGACCTGAAGGCTGAATTCGTGCCCAGGAGATGGAGAAGCGATAGCTCTTCTGGTTGAGTCGCTTGAGCATAGCAATATCCTGCGGATAGAGGTGATAGTGATCGCAGGCGACATCGCCGGTTCCCCCTCCGCGAATCTTCCCCACCGTGTGCGACCACCGATCCCAGATCGATTCACCCTTGCCGTCTTCATTCCATGCGCCTTCCACTTGATACGAGGCGGTGGCTGCGCCCCAGATAAATCCTTCCGGAAAGCGCGCTTCCTTAATGTCCGATTCCGATATTGCATCGGAGAATGAACGAGGATGTTGATCGGCAGCAGGCAAAGAAGCAGCGGAAACATCCTCTCGATTAAGCGCTGCACCAGCCGCTGCAGCAACTGAACTGGCTACAAATTGACGACGGTTCATTTTCCGAGCCTTTCCCCATTTGGATCTTTCTGCTGAGCTAAACAAACTTCTGACTTCGGTTCAATTATGGTGCGGAGTCCCGCCATTGGATCATCCACAAGCGGAAGCTCATATGTCCAATGAATTGATCGACACATTTTGATAACATTTGGTTATGGCGCTCGAACTGAATGATTTGCGTTCGTTTCTGGTCCTCTCGGAGCAACTCCACTTCAGGCGCGCCGCGGAGATTCTCCATATCTCCCAGCCAGCCCTAAGCAAACAGATCCTCCGTTTGGAAAACCTGCTTGGCGGCCAATTGCTGAATCGGCGTTCTCGTGGATTGCATCTGACTTCGGCCGGTCAGGTGCTGCTGCAACATGCTCGACAGGTCATCGAAGACTCCGATTCAGTCGAGAGGATCACTCGTCTCGCACTGAAGGGCGAAGCGGGGACCTTGCGGGTCGGTTTCGGTATCGCAGTTCTCGCCCGCGGTTTGCCGAATCTTATGCTGCGCTTCCGAAAACGATTTCCGAATGTCGATTTGTCCGTGCGTAACATGTCAACCTCCGATCAGACTCAAGCACTTTGCGACCGAAAAATCGACGTTGGGTTTGTGCGTCTGCCTATTCGGGCGGAAGAAATAGAGACGATTCCGGTTGTGAATGAGCAACTCATGATCGTGCTCAGCGAACAAGCGACTCACAATGTGAAGAGCGGATTGTCGGCCTTGAGCTATGCGCCATTCATTCTGCCATCCCGCGCCGACTCGGCCAGCTTCTATGACCACGTCTTTCGTACCTGCCGAGCGGCAGGATTTGTGCCCAAAGTTGTTCAGGAGGCCGATGAGTTTTTCACGATACTGAACTTGGTGCGCTCTGGTCTGGGAGTGAGCATTGTACCGAGCGCGGTGAGGCTTATGCGGGTGCCCCAGATACGATATGCGGAGACCAGGGTTGCTGAAGCGGAATGGAGCATCGGCATTGCATGGAACCGCCGGTGCCCGCCTTCAGTGTTGATGGAAAACTTCATTCAAATGGCCCGCAAGTTCCTTTCCTCCGCTATCCAATGAATGGAGAGAAGTTTCCTTCACGATGTGGTCGACGAGCTCCATCTAGGTGCTGTTCGATGGATGCCATTTGGGATAGGGTTCCGGAAGTGCCTGCGCCTCAATTCACAGTACTGTGCCACAATGACTGCCCGCACAATAGCTTTCACTGCATTTGATCGAAGCCCAACTTCTGATTGGTTACTCTGCTCAATGAACCGGTTGCATTCCTGGTAACAATGGGTCTCTCTAGAGGGTGCATAGTTTCTCCATGTACCAGTCGGAGGCCCACCACAGGCGAGTCCTCCAACGGACCAGGGTCTTCAGAAGGGTGAATTCGCCTGTCAATTTGACGATCCGTACCGAAGCGTCGTCTCCCAGCAACGAACCATAGATGCTTGTCGGTAGGCTCACTGTGCTTAGTGATTGCCCGAATTGCGGGGATAGTACCTTGGATACAGGCGGCGCGAAATTGGGCTGATTAAGGAGCTTGTATGCACTCACCCCAACGCGGGCCAGCAATGGAGAGCAAATGCCGCGGTGTTATATCGCTGAGAACCAGTACGGCCGGATCCAATTCTTCAAGATCTCCTTCCCAACTAAACTAGCCAGGCACCGAATTTGCTTCGCGCAGAGGCAGGACAACGGTTGTAGAAAGCTGCTATTTCGAGAGAATGCTAGAAAGCGTCGAAGGAATTGATAACGATTTCATCGGTGCTTATTTAGTTGCAATTGGAAATATATAAGTTACTGATTCCTTTGCTCTCGAATTCTGCATGAAATGTGCCCAAGGTTTAATCAACTTACGCTTTTTCTTCAACTTCCGCATAAAACTTCCCAGGATTCAAGGACTGATAATACCTACCCAGATTAGACCTCCACCCATCGAACGAATTGTCTTCGGTTGAATATGATTTAGGTACTTTAGTAACTTGACTCTCTTCTAATCAAACGTTTTAGTATTCGACGTGCCGATTTCCGGTTGCATAGTTGACCGGAAATGGATCCTCATGGAACGGAAACATTTGCTGCAGTAATTGGTCGGATTCCATTGCCGCCTTTATAACATGCGTTGTCTCGGCAAGCTCCCACTGGAGATAACATCCCCATGGGTGGAGGTAGAGTTGTGCCGGAGACAGTCTATGTCGATACTCCCCTTTCTTGGTCATGTGTCATTTCCCATGTTCTAACTTCATATAGTCGGTCAGTAAACTCGCGAAGCTCGGAACACGGGTCAGGCTGTTATCTCTTCTTGCCTGCAAGTAATTCCATTTATTTCGGCATCATTGTTCGGTCGGTGCTCATTCATTGAGTGCCGCAAATGTGGTATGTGGTGCATAGGAGAGAACATGTTTAAGCAGTTCAACACCTCTTGGAGGCGCGCATGCGCTTGCCGACTGAGCGGGTACATTACGGTACTCGCGGCTATTTTGCTAACGCTAACCCTGAGTACACCGGGCGTATACGCGCAAACCCATGTCGCCAATCCTTACGTTGGCGCAAACGGGTATGTCAACCCTGATTACGCTACGGAGGTCGGGGAAGCAATCGCCACTGCGCCGGCCGGGTCTACCCTTGCGACACAGATGTCTGTGGTCGCAACCTATCCCACCGCCGTCTGGATGGACCACATCGGCGCGATTACGGCCACCACGGGCGCTCATCGCGGCCTAGCCGCGCACGTCGCCGCCGCGCTTGCCCAGCAGGCTGCGTCCGGCTCTTCCGAGCCGGTCGTGATGGAGATCGTTATATACGATCTGCCCGACCGTGACTGCGCTGCCTTGGCCTCCAACGGCGAGTTGAGCATAGCCGGCAACGACACCGTCACCATCAACGGCGTTGCCACGCAACTGACGGGCACGGGGCTCGAGGAATACGAGAACGATTACATCACCCCGATCTACAACATCCTGGCGGCCAATTCCACCAACCCGAATATTCGTTTCGCGCTGGTTGTCGAGGACGACTCGCTGCCTAACCTGATCACCAACGCTGGCCTGAGCTTCGGGCTGGCGAACTGCATCGCGGCCAACGGTGGCGTGACCAATTCCACCGGCACCGACATCGACTACTCCGGTTCTGTTTATATTCAGGGCATTGCGTACGCAATCAATCAATTCCACAAGTTGCCGAACGTCTATACCTACCTGGATGTGGGTCACCACGCATGGCTCGGCTGGCCGGTCAATATGGCCGCGGGCGTCACGCTCTTTAAGACCTTCGCGACGACTGAACTGACCGACAGCTACGCCTCCATCGATGGTTTCATCACCAACACGGCCAACTATGGCGCCATCAAAGAACCGTTTTTGACCTACAACGAGGAAGTGGGCGGATCTGAGGTCTATACCTCCGGCTGCACAAGCACCTGGTGCGGATTCCAGTTCAATCCGAATATTGACGAGCAAGACTACGCGGCGAACTTCGCTGCGGCCTTGACCACCCCGACGACCTCCTCATATACGTTTGTGGACGGCTCCACGGTTGCAGGCGGTGGCTTCCCATCGACCCTCGGCTTCCTGATCGACACCTCGCGCTCTGGCTGGGGTAGTCCGCTCCGGCCCACTGCTCCCAGCACCAGCACCGTCCTCGATACCTTTGTGCAGGACAGCATGATCGACCTGCGCAGCGACGCGGGCAACTGGTGCAACCAGTCAAACGCTGGATTGGGCGTTCCGCCAACGGCAACTCCTACTCCCGGAATTTTGGCCTATGTATGGATCAAGCCTCCGGGTGAAGCGGACGGGAACTATCCCGGCAGCGTATACGCCGGCACCAACGATGGCGCGCTCGACGGTGTTGCTTCAACCGTAGGCGATCCGAACTGCAATCCTACACACTCCAATACGCTGGCCAACAGCATGCTAACCGATGCTGTGGCGAATTCGCCTTCCGCCGGAACGTTCTGGAGTTCGTATTTCACCATGCTGGTGCAGAACGCGCTCCCGCAGGTTCCCGCCACCAAGGCTCCCGGATTCTCCCTCTCCGCCACAGGCGCATCGGTCGAACAAGGAACGACCGCGACCAGCGGTGTCTCGGTAAGTGCAATCAACGGCTTCGACAGCGCTGTTGCATTGACCGTCACTGGATTGCCTGCGGGAGTGACGGCTACCTTCAGCCCTGCTTCTGTCACCGGCTCGGCGGGCAGCACGCTTACCTTTACCGCTTCTGCCACTGCCGTTCCGGGAACGTATCCGCTGACGGTGACCGGGACCAGCGGCTCAACTACTGAGACCGCAACACTCAGCCTCACCG
Source organism: Occallatibacter sp. (assembly GCA_049514915.1). Lineage (GTDB taxonomy): Bacteria > Acidobacteriota > Terriglobia > Terriglobales > Acidobacteriaceae > Telmatobacter. Next base: position 15,164 of record JBEKUP010000075.1, read on the forward strand.
TGGTAGCCGCGCCCAACTTCACGATTACTGCCTCTTCCACGACTGTTTCCTTGCCGATCGGAACGAACCCCACCGACACGTTCACCATAACCTTTGTGGGCGGACTCACAGGGAGCGTATCGGTTAGTGCCACTGGCCTGCCCAATGGGCTGCAAGCAAACTTCTCTCCCAACTCGGTGAATGCGCCAGGCGGCAGCATCGTCGCGAACTTCAGCGCGCAGAGCAGCACACCGGCTGGATCTTATCCCATTCAGATTGTGGGAACCAACGGCACAATTACGCACTCTGTCACCATCACCATCACCATTCCGGGAACGGGTTTCACGCTGACTCCCTCGGCATCGACAGTATCAATTACCCAGGGCGGAACTGCCACCGACACAATCACGGTTACGGACGCGGGCGGATTCACTGGCAGTGTATCGTTTGCAGTAACCGGATTGCCCAGCGGTGTCACTGCTTCGTTCAGTCCGACATCGTCCACGAGCTCAAGCGTGCTTACTTTGACGGCCAGCAGCACGGCCACCATCGGCGGAGCCACGGTGACGGTGACGGGAACCTCCGGCAGCACGACGGCGAGCACCACCTTCGCGCTCACCGTCAGTCCTTCCACAACACCGGGCTTTACCCTTACGCCTTCGGCGACATCATTGTCGGTCGCGCAAGGTAAGACAGGCACCGACACCATCACAGTGGCGGACGTGGGCGGATTCACGGGCAGTGTATCGTTTGCCGCAACCGGACTGCCGAGCGGAGTGACTGCTTCGTTCAGCCCGGCATCATCCATCAGTTCCAGCGTGCTGACGCTGACGGCCAGCAGCACGGCCACGGTGGGGGCGGCTACGGTGACGATCACTGGAACGTCGGGTAGCACGACGGCAAAGACCACCATCACACTTAACGTGACCAGCACGACGCCGAGCTTTACGCTGGCGCCTTCAGCGGGCACTCTGTCAGTAACTCAGGGTAAGACAGCAACCGACACCATCACAGTGACGGATGTGAACGGATTTACTGGCAGCGTGACGTTTGCCGCAACCGGACTGCCGAGCGGAGTGACTGCTTCGTTCAGCCCAACCTCATCCACCAGTTCGAGTGTGCTTACGTTCACGGCAAGCGCAACCGCGACAGCTGGAACCTCCACGGTCACCATCACCGGAACCTCGGGAAGCACGACCGCAACCACGACCATCGCGCTCACCGTTGCTCCCGCCGGCGGCGCCTGCACGGTTGATTACACGATCTCGCCGCAAAACTCGAGCCAATTCGGTGCAACCATCTCCATCACAAACGGGGGAACAACGGCTCTGAGTAACTGGACGCTGACATGGACATTTGCCAACGGACAGACCATCTCCAATTCGTGGAATGGAGCCGTAACGCAGAGCGGAGCCAACGTCACGGTGAGCGAGCAAGCGGGCCAAACGTGGGAGAACATTCCCGCTGGGGGAAGCTACACCGGTTTCGGGTTCAACGGCACGTGGAATGGAACCACCAACGCAATACCCACGGCGTTTTCGCTGAACGGAACTGCCTGCACAGTTAACTAGAACGCAACCGCGACGAATAGTCGCATTAACGGGCACGAGGCGGAACGGGTCGATTGACCCGTTCCGCCCACCCCGGGCTGCGATTGACTGAAACTGAAAACCGCAAGTGGAGGATCATCGATGCGTTTCGCATTCACAAATTCTTACAAGCAAATGCACTCCGGTCAAAGCATGGCGCACGGCCTAGTTTTATTCGCGGCATTGTTACTGGCTTTTATAGCCCCTTGTTTATCGGCGCAAGGGACCGGTTATTGGCATACCAGTGGAAACAAAATTCTCGACTCCAGTGGCACGGAAGTGCGTATGGCTGGAATCAATTGGTACGGCTTTGAGACTCCGGACTACCTTGTTCATGGACTGTGGGCGCAGGACTACCACACAGTCTTGAACACCATCAAAAGCCTGGGTTACAACGTGATCCGCATCCCATTTTCAAATCAGATGGTGGAAAGCGACCCTGTTCCCACTAACTACACGACCTACGCAGACGGCGGCCCTGTAAACCAGGCTCTAGACGGACAGACGGCGCTGACCGATCTGGACACGATAGTTGCATATGCCGGATCGATCGGTTTGCGCGTCATTCTCGATAACCACCGTTCGGAGGCTGGAGAGTCGAATGAAGCCAATGGCCTGTGGTACACGAGCACGTATCCACAGGCAAACTGGATTGCCGACTGGCAGACGATGGCCACGCGCTACAGCGCCAGCCAGTTCACATTCAACGGCAACCCTACAGTCATCGGTATGGACCTGCGCAACGAGCCGCACCTATCCGGGACCGGCGCAACGACGGGTTCTTGCTGGACTGGGGATACCGCGACTAATGGCTGCCCCACGAGTCTTACTACTCAAAACTGGCCCGTGGCTGCGGAAGCGGCAGGAAATGCAATTCTCGCCATCAACCCGAAACTGCTGATCTTTGTTGAAGGCAATGACTGCTATAGCGGCGTTTGCGGCTGGCAGGGCGGGAACCTGATTGGTGTCGCGTCCAATCCGGTTACTCTGAGCGTCGCTAACCAACTGGTCTACTCCGCACACGACTACGGTCCAGACCTATTTCAACAAGCCTGGTTCAACAGCAGCACAACCCCCGCCAGCCTGGATGCGACATGGAATAAGTACTGGGGATATATCAGTGCCAATAACATTGCGCCGGTTTGGGTGGGCGAATTCGGCACGGACAATACCAGCACGGACATCGAAAGCAGCGCGGCAGGCAGCCAGGGACAGTGGTTCGAAAGCTTAGTCAGTTATCTACAAAGCAACCCCACGCTTAACTGGACCTACTGGGCGCTTAACGGCGAAGACACATATGGCTTGCTCGACGGAAGCTATGATGCCACGCCACCGAGCTCTCTAAAGCAGCAGGAGCTTGAAAGCATCCAGTTCCCGTTGGGCGGGACGCCAACACCGAGCTTCACGCTTTCAGATTCGGCTTCGGCGTTGTCGATTGCTCAAGGCAGCAGCGGTACTGACACCATCACGGTCAATGATGCAGGCGGATTCACTGGCAGTGTCACGCTTGCCGCCACTGGTCTGCCCAGCGGTGTGACCGCCTCATTCGGTACCAACCCGGCGACGGGAAGCAGCGTAGTGACCCTTACAGCTAGTGCGTCAGCGCCTCAAGGAAGCGCGGTGGTGACCATCACCGGAACCTCCGGCGCACTTACGCCGGCCACTACAACCATTGCGCTCACCATCACCGCAAAACAAACCGTCGGCTTTACGCTGGCATCTTCGCCGTCCAGTCTGTCAGTTACTCAAGGCAGTACAGGCACCAGCACAATCACGGTGACTGACACGGGCGGATTCACGGGTAGCGTTACGTTTACCGCATCGGGGCTGCCCAGCGGCGTAACGGCTTCGTTCAGTCCGGCCTCCTCTGCGAGTTCCAGCGTTCTCACGTTGACTGCAAGCTCCACGGCTACCACCGGTCCGGCTACCGTGACTGTTACAGGAACCTCTGGGAGCACAACCGCGACCACCACCATCGCGCTCACTGTCAATACGAAGCCAGTGTCTGGATTTACGCTGGCATCTTCGCCGACATCCCTCACAGTCAAGCAGGGCAGCAGCGGAACCGACACGATCACGGTGACGGACACGGGCGGATTCACCGGGAGCGTAACGTTTGCCGCAACTGGCTTGCCCAGCGGCGTGACGGCTTCGTTCAGCCCGGCATCGTCCACAAGTTCCAGCGTGCTCACGCTGACGGCCAGCGGTACTGCCACTCTCGGCTCATCCACAGTGACCATTACGGGAACCTCGGGAACCACGACCGCAACCGCCACCATCGCTCTCACCGTCTCTCCTTTCGGCAGCGGGGCTTGCACTGTTGACTACGTGATTTCACCGCAAAACACGAGCGCTTTTGGCGCATCCGTGACCATCGTCAACGGACCGACTGCCATAACTAGCTGGACGCTGACCTGGACCTTCGCCAACGGGCAAACAGTTGCACAACTCTGGAACGGCATTGAAACTCAGAGCGGCGCAAACGTGACCGTGACGAACGAGCCCTACAACGGTAGCATCGCTGCCGGCGGCACACTGTCCGGCATCGGCTTCAACGGAACCTGGAACGGAACCACCAACGCAGTACCCACGGCGATCTCCCTCAACGGAACAGCATGCACAGTCAACTAACAATGTGAAGGCGCGCAGTTGGCGCGACTAACGCAGGACGGAACAGGCTTGTGGGTTTGTTCCGTCCAGCCTCCGAATCTCAGTGGCTCCCTCGATGAAGAGTGCCAGCCTCTTTGGGTGGAAACTGCGACGAAGCGGAACGACTCTGCGAGGTCCCTCTTCTTTCTCTTCGGGGGCCTTGGTTGAACCCGGCCCCGTGCGAATGCAGGCGCTCATCGCGGTCTGGTTGAATAGGCAGGAACCCGGCTTCGATCGTGATCAGTGATTGGCTTCGTTCACATCGCACAACTTTATCGCACAGTGTCGCGGCTGGTGTCTAAACAGCAATTGCTGGAAACGGTATACGGTATTTCGCGGTTGTATTGCAACCTTGTCTCGCTAGGTGAAAACGCCGGCGTCAAACAGGGGTCGCTCGATGCGTGAATCCCCCGCTCACAGAGAAACAGGCGAAGGAACTTGTCACCCGAAAGCTGGCAAATACTGAAGTCGCATTGAAAGCGTCATCTGAGTTCGTAAAGCAAATACTTGCGAAGCATATAGACACGCTATTGATGAAGCCGGTGGAGACGCCATGCGGTCTCCGCTACGAGATGACAGGCGAGATCCGGTTGTTCGCGCTGGGCGGCTCGGACGATGTATTGCTTGCAGATTCTTTGAAGAACTGTGCTTGCATCCACTCAGACCGAATTCTGTTTTGAGCCAAATAACAAACCGATCAAATTCAGAGGCAATTACTCCTTAAACCCGATCCCACTGCCCGTTGCCTGCAGCCATCAGGTTCACTCAACCAGCCGCCTCACCTATGGCTTGCCCGGTACAACATCATCGCAGAATCAGATGTTCCTTAAGTTGCACATAAAGCCACGCACGGGCCATCGTCCACTCGCGCTCAACCGTGCGTATAGAGACACCAAGAATTTCGGCAGTCTCTTCCACCGTTAGACCGCCAAAGAAGCGCGTCTCGAAAATTTGCTCCTGCCGGGAATCCAGCAGCTTAAGCTTCTGCAAGGCGTTGTCTATGGCGATCAATTCTATGGGGGTGCCAGTTCGAAATTCGGCAGTGTCTTTCAATGAGAAGGTGTCCTGTTCCCCACCTCGCTTAGCGCTGAGCCGGGCCCGTGCGTGGTCAATCAGAATACGTCGCATCAATTGCGAAGCCACCGGGAAGAAATGCGTGCGGTTCTTGTAGCTCGCCCCATGCTGTCCCACAAGCTTGAGATACGCTTCGTGTACCAGAGCAGTAGGCTGCAAGGTGTGCCCTGTGCGCTCCTGGCGCATATGCCGCGCCGCGCGGCGGTGGAGTTCATCGTAGACCAGGGGCATTAACCGTTCGATCACGGTCTTGTCACCGTTGGAAAGCTGCGTCAACAGGGCCGTCACTTCTGAATCTGAGGATTCCACGCGCGCCGCTCCTGCCGGCTCATCCCGGTTCACAAAATCTTCGGGAAGTCTACATATTATCGTAAAGCGCGATACTCGTTTTCGGCCTGCCGTAACAAGCTGAAGTCCTTGTCAGCTCTCTTCCAAAGCACAAACAAGTCTTGGTAAGATGCGCGGCTGCCCACGATATCTCCGCTTCGAGCAAGCGATCGGGCCAGGCCAAGTTGAGAGAGCGCGCCTGTGGGACAGTTTAGAACCAGCCCCCGATGCGCAAGAACGTTGCGGAACTCCGCCGCTGCTGCCGAACCCTGATGTTCCGCGAGCAGCGCTTCGCCGAGCAGATAAGCAGCATCCATGCATTGGCCAGTAGTGAAGGCGCCCAGATCGTACGCCTCCGTCCCGGCGAGCGTCTGTACGGCCTGCGCATACTTGCCTTGCGAATACGCAAGGCGGGCGCGGATCACGGGAGCCCAATAAGACTGGATCAACGTGTCGAGAGGATGACCTTGCATCAGGGCTGCGAGTTGAGAAGTTGCGCGCTTGAAGTCACGGCTCTCCGCTGAAGCCAGGCCAACCAGCAGTTGTACATCCCTGCCCTGGGCGGCGTTGGGAACTGCCAGCGCCTGCGTCAGGAGGTGCCGCGCATCCCCAACCAACCCTAACTCGGCCTGCCTGACTGCTTCGCCCGCGAGCCAATTGGCGCTAACTTCCCGATTACCCGCGCGGACCGCAACCGCCGCGGCGCTGGCAGCCAAGTCACGAGCCAAAGCGGGCCGTCCTTCACTATCCTCGGTAGCCGACTGCTGCGCCAGCAGCGCATCTTCGGCGCCGGGATCTGTCGATGCGCTGGCAAGCAGCTTGCTCATGGCGGCCGTGTCGTTGCGGTAGTAATCCACCCGGTACTCGTCGATCTGAAGATTCAGATCCTGCAAATGAAGCTGTTGCGCCTGATCGAGAACCGACTGGGCCTCATCGGGATGATCGATGGCAAGGTAGTATTGCGCAATGTTCACATAACTGGCGGAGTTTCCGGGGATCTCCTGAATGGCGCGCTTTTGCAATTCGATAGCTTTGTTGCATTGGCCGACGAATGCATAGTCGACACTCAGGTTCATCGTCCAGGCCATATCGTGCGGATAGATCTTGGCCCATTCCTCGTAGGTGCGCTGTTCCTTGTCCAACTCCCCGGTCACGAATCCGTAGTAGTGCGAGACAATGTAGAATCGCTCCCACTCTGTCACGCGATCACGCCTGTCGAATGCTTTGCGCAGTGCGTCTTCAGAGCGCTGCGTGTCGCCCATGTTGCCGTAGATGGTGCCAAGACGCGCATAGGCGAGCGCAAGGTTGGGATCGAGTTCCGTGGCGCGAAGGAAATGCTCTGCCGCGGCACCGCCCTGCTGATTCCCTGTGCCCTCGGAATAAGCGGAAAGCGCTTCAAGCGAATTGGTCGTGGCCTCACCGAGCGGGACATTGATCAGATTTCACGGGTCCACACGACTTTGGAAAGTCGGCTTTCGCGCTGGCAGTTCTAGAAGACCAACTGACGTTCTTACAGCAAACCACCGATCGCCCGATATTGGTCGTCGGATAATCTCCGCCGGTCCTGACCAAAGCATTGCACCAAGCTGAGAAAAGTATCAATTCGTCGCCAAAAGCGGCCGCAGGATTGCTTGCCGGCAAGGCTCTGGCATTGTTCCAAGAAACTTCGGGCGACCAGGAATGTCGAAACCAACTCAACGTTCTTCAGCAGCCAGAAGCACTTTACCTTAGATGCGGGATTCCTCTGCCATAGGTACCAGGAGGCGCGAGTTTGGCGCGCAGCGGCGGCTCATCTATATCGCGCCTGTCGCTCGCAAACACTGCGCCTCCCTGCGAGATGAGGTAATCCGCGGTACGGGCTGCAAGAGCCTGGATAGTGAGGCCGGGATTTGCTGACCCCTGCGTTGGCAGGATCGAGCCGTCACAGACGAACAGATTGGGAATGTCATGCGCGCGTCCGAACTTGTCTACTACCGACGAGGCCGGGTCCGATCCCATGCGAGCGACGCCCACAAGACGAGCATAACGCGCTTCCTGAATTACTTCCGTCGCTCCTGCGGCGTGCATCACCTCCGTGGTTTTCTCTTTGGCGGCTTTGATGAGCTTCTTATGGTTGTCATGCAGATTGAATGTAACGTGGGCAACGCGCAGTCCAAAGTGATCGGTCTCATCGGCGAGAGTCACGCGGTTATCCGGCCAAGGAAGGATCTCGCCGAGCAGCCCGAAGGTGGCCCAGTAGTTGTAGTTCATCATCTCGCGGCGCAGGCCCCAGCCCCATGCCTTCTTCGCGGCAACCATCTGCCTGCCGAACGCTAGGGGGAGCGGTGCAACGGTCTGGATAGCGAAGCCTCGCGCGAAGTCGTTTTTAGCATTCGTCTCGTAGAACTCTTCTGTCAGAGCGTACGCGGGCGGAGCCTTGTACATGCGCACAGGTTGATCGAAGCGTCTTAGTACTACAGTTGTAACTAGATAGTAACTTTCCTGAACGCGTGGGAGGACCTAAGCTATAGGTGCTCATGGGGCTCCCGGCACAGCGATGATGGGGAAATCGATTCGAGGATGGCGGAAGG
>JBEKUP010000076.1:0-21148 GCA_049514915.1 Occallatibacter sp.
AAGCGTGTTCTCTGCGTATTCTTTCAAACCGCTATCTGACGTTCGGGTCTTCGCCAGAAATATCCAAAAATATCCTTCATTCAAATCCCGGTTTACCCCTGCTCCATTGGCATAGCAGACACCGAGATTGAACTGCGCTTTTGTCTCACCCTGTTCAGCAGCTTTGAGCATCCATGTGGTGCCCTGAACGTCATCCTGCGGCAAACCTTTGCCGTTGTGATAGAGGAACCCCAACCCGTATTGTGCTTCAGCTAATCCCTGTTCAGCGGCCTTGCGGTACCAATTTGCGGCTTGAAGATAGTCCTGGGGAACGCCTGCGCCTTGTTCGTACGCTACGCCCAGTTCGGACTGTGCGAGCGCATCGCCTTGATCGGCTGCTTTGCGATACCAGGCAATGGCTTGCGCTAAATCTTTCGGTATTGATTCGCCGTTCTGATAGGCGAGACCCAGATTAAACTCCGCCCTTGCGTTGCCTTGATCTGCAGCTTTGCGGTACCAAATCAATGCCTGCGCGTAATCCTGCATGTTGTCAAAAACAACGCCGAGTTCAACCTGCGCAAAGACGTTGCCCTGTTCAGCCGACTTGTGTAGCCAGAGCGCAGCTTGTTGGTTGTCCTGTGGAACTCCGAGTGCGAATTCATATTGTCTGCCCAGACCACACTGTGCGTCTGCATCTCCAGTGGCGGCTTTGTCCCGCAGTGCCTTAAGTGCGTTCTTGTCGTGCGCCATGTGACATTGCTGTGCATGGATGTAATGCGCGAATGGAACGAGGTTGACTGCAACTAACGCGGGCAAGAACATATGGAGCAATGCACGTCTAGCAGACATCGCCATCTCCAATTGGAATCGCACCCAGTATAACGAGGTCTTCCTCCCGCTGAACTCTCCGCACCAGCAACCCTTAATCCAGATTATTAATGCCTAAGTGGGGGAGTGCCGCGCCCATATGGCCGGCTATCCGGCAACTACCTTGAAGTAAACAGAATTGCAGCTGACAGCAAAGCACAGAATTAGCACAAAGAATCCGAGTACGATCTTCAGGGCATTCATCCCATTGAATTTGGAGCGCGTTCGAGAAGTGAGGCACCCATGTGCGTGCGGGGTGGCGGCAACCTGATGGGGCGGGGACGGAATTGGTTACAACCCCATCCATGCTGCGTGATGCTGCAGCATGGATGGGATATTCGCCCCCCGACGAATGTTAATTTGCGGCTGGAAGGAAGTAGGCCTCTACGGCGCGCATCAGGGAGGTGCGGTCGAGGTAGGGCGTTTTGCCTTCGTAACGAGCTGCCCAGCGGACCTGGTTGACGATGTCCCTGGGATAGCAGGATCGGAGTTCCTGGTTGAGGGCGGTACGGATGAACTGGATGAGATCGTTGCAGATTCCGTCTTCGCACTCCACGGACTGCTCCGTGGCGTAGCGGCGAAAGATCTCAGTGAACTGCTCATCGGTGCAGGAGCCGATCTTGATCTTGGTTTGGATTCTGCGCAGGAAAGCCTGGTCGACCAGCTCGGCGGGATCGATGTTGGAGGCAAAAACGACGAGCATTTCGAACGGCATTTCGATCTTCTTGCCGCCGGCGAGGGTGAGGAAGTCGATGCGGCGATCAAGGGGAACGACCCAGCGGTTCAGCAGCTCTTCAGGACGGACGCGCTGGCGGCCGAAGTCATCGATGATGAGGACTCCGTTGTTGGCCTTCATTTGCACAGGGCCGACATAGTACTTGGACTGCGGGTTGAACTGGAGGTCGAGCATGTCGATGGTGAGCTCGCCGCCGACGAGGATCTTGGGGCGCTTGCACAGAATCCAGCGCCCGTCGTGGTCGCCGACGTTGGAACTTGTGGAGCGCTGATGGATGGACGGATCGAAGACGGTAATCACCTGGCTATCGATTTCGATGGCATAGGGGATCCAGACATCGTCTTTGGAGAGGACGTGCGACAGGGTTTCAGCGAAGGTGGTTTTGCCGGTTCCGGGAGGCCCGTAGAGGAAGATAGCCGAACCGGAGTTGAGGGCGGTGCCGAACTGACGCAGTCTTTCAGGATCGACCACGAGATGAGCAAATGCACGCTCGACGTTGTCGGGCCCCACATTTACGTCGCGCACGCTCTGCTTTTTGACCTGCTCGACATAGGACTCCAGAGTGACTGGCGCGGGGCCGGCATACTGGCTGTGGGAGAGCAGTTCGCCGGCACGGTTGCGGCCGTCGGTGGTGATGGAGATGTGCGGAATGTTGCCGCCCATTCCAGTGACCTGGCAGAAACGCTCGCTGCGCATGTGGACGAACAACTCGGTGCCCACTTCATAGGCGACGCGCATTTTCTCAGAGAGCTCAAGGACAGACAGAGAACCGGAAACATACAGAATCTTGAGCGCCAGATCCTCAAGAAACGCCTTGCGGACGCCTAAATCGGCAACTGTTTCAGGTCTTTGCTCCGGACCAGAAAAAAGCCCGGTCTTAAAGAGATCTTGCATCTGCAGCATGGAGGCCATCGTGTCTCCTGGGGTGTATTGCAACTATAGTCCTAGCATAAATTCTTTTGATTACCTATTTGGTTCAGACTTAGTGCAACGTTCGCCGAAGGTAATGACACCTTAGGGTCAACAGCGGCAAAGTTGGGCGGCCCAGTGGCGGACAGAGGCGGGGCTGAGGGGTTGGCCGGGGGCTTCAGAAGCGGCTAACTGGACGGCAAAATTGCCGATGGTGGAGCTTTCGGGGTGACCGATTTCGACGGGGAGGCCGGTGCGCAACTCGGTGAGCTGGGTGAGGAGTTTGTTGCGGCTGGCGCCGCCCAAGATGTGGATTCGATTTAACTTGCGTCCAAGCATGCTTTCGAGGCTGGTAAGCGCGGAGGCATAGCGGGCGGCGAGACTCTCAAAGATCAGACGGGCAAAGATAGGCTCGTTGCCGGCTACGTCAGGGATGGGGGCGTGGCTTAGGCGCGCGAGCTCGCTGTTGATGCGGGCGGGCATGTTGGAGTCGAGCATGAGGGTTTCGGCGTCCACATCGAGGAGGCTTTCGACTTTGGAAGTGGAGGCTTGCTGGATGAGGTCTTCGATATTCCAGGGGCGGCCCTCGGCGGACCAGCTATCCATGCACTGCTTTAGTAACCACATGCTGTTGATGAGGGAGTGGACGAGCAGATCGCCGGTGGCGGCGCCGAGGTTGGTGTATCCGGCGGCGAGGGCTTCAGGGGTGGTGACGGGCACTTTGCTGAGGGTACCGACAAGCGACCAGGTTCCGGAGGAGATGTAAAGGGTTGAATCTAGGCTGTTTGGGATGCCGGCAATGGCGGATGCTGTGTCGTGGCAGGCGGGGGCGATGAGCTGAGTGTTGCGGAAGGCGTCGAGTTGGGCGAGCGGGCCTTGAAGTGGGCCGAGGATGGTGCCGGTGGCGACGATGGGCGGGGCGGCGTCGATGGGGATGGCGAGGAGGCGGAAGATGTCGGCGGCCCAGTCGCCGGTTTTGAGGTCGACGAGGCCGGTGTGGGTGGCGTGGGTGTACTCGGCTACGCGGCGGGCGCCGAGCCAGTGGAGGACGAATTCGGGCATGGTAAGCCAGGGGGCGTGGGGGTCGATGGCGTCGCTCGATTTGCTGGCGGGGTCGGCAATGAGCTGGAAGACGGTGTTGATGCGGTGGGGCAGGACGCCGGTGCGCTGGTAGAGGTCGAGGGGGGCAATGATGGAGTCGGCTACGGCTTTGGCGGCGATGGTGCGCTCGTCGCGGTAGCAGAAGGGATCGCGGAGTGGGGCGCCGTCTGGATTGATGCGGACGTAGTCGACGCCCCAGGAATCGACAGCGATGGAGGCGATACCTTCGGGCGCGGCTGCGGCGGCTTTGCGGAGGCCGGTTTCGAGGCCTGCGAGAATGGTGGCAAGAGGCCAGTGGAGAGATTCGCCGCTATGGATGGGGCCATTGGGGATGCGGTGGATTACTTCGATGGTCGGTTGGCCGTTCTTCCAGCGGAGGAGGGAGACTCGGCAGGATTCGGCGCCGAGATCGATGGCTATTCTTGCGGGTTGGGGCATGGTGGATTGTTTTTGAAGTTGGTTGGTTGAGTTTGGTTCATTTCCGGGTTCCGAAAGCGGGACCGGGGGCGCCCAGCTTGCTCTGAGGACCTGAGAAGAACAACCGCAGGTCCTTCGACTCACCACCCCCAAACTGAAGTACGTTTGGAGCCCCGTTCGCTCAGGATGACAGCCATTTGCTTGGTGCTCAGGATGACCGCCGTTTAGAGGTTGCTTAAGAGAAACAATCTTGCTTCTATCGCAGGAAGGCTTCGGTCAGGCCGCCGTCTACCGGGATGATGTGGCCGGAGGTGCAGCGGGATTTGGGGCTGGCGAGGAACAGGATGGCTTCCGCGCAGTCGGTTGGGTCGATGGGCTGATGAGTAAGGGTGCGCTTGGCGTAGAAGGCGGCGAGGAGGTTGCGCAGTTCGTCGTCGGAGAGTGTGTCTTCGAAAGGGATTTTGTACTTGGTGAGTGAGGCGCGGACGCGGTCGCGGGGGAACATGGTGGACCCCTTGACGACGGTGGCGGGGCTGATGCCGTTGACGCGGACGCGCGGGCTGAGACCGACGGCGAGCTCCTTGATCAGGTGGGAGAGGGCGGCCTTGCTGACGTCGTACGCTTCAGAGCCGCGCTTGGCGACGACGGCGTTGGCGGAGCTGGTGAGGACGATGCAGGCGTCAAGGTCCTGCTCGGCGAAGAACTTGGCGGCCTCGTCGGCGAGGAGGTAGTTGGCGGTAACGTTGACGTCGAGCGTGGTGGCCCACATTGCGTCGGGGATGGTGCCGTCGGGTGTGGACGGGAAGAGCGCGGCGGTGTTGATGAGGATGTCGAGGCCACCGAAGGCTGCGATGGTGGCGCGGACGGCCTTGGTGATGGCTTCGCGGCTGCGGATGTCGACTGCGGCGGTGGCGGTGAATTCTTTGGAGGTGACGGAGCTTAACTCGGCGGCGACATGCTGGGCGGCGGCTTCATCGCGATCGGCGACGACGACATGAGCGCCGCGGGCGGCGGCAAGGAGTGCGACTTCGCGGCCAATGCCACTGGCTCCGCCGACGACAAGGGCGATGCGGCGGCTGAGCTCCTTTTCAGGCGGTTGGCGGCGGATTTTTGCTTCTTCCATGGCCCAGTACTCGATGCGGAAGGCTTCAATGGCGGGAAGAGCGACGTAGTTGGTGAAGACTTTGAAGCTGGCGGGGTCGTTGGCGGGACCGCACTGCGGAAGGATTCCCGTGACTTCGCCTTCGGCGAGGAGGCTTGCGCCTTCCATGACGTGGATGGCGTTGGTGTAGAACTCGCCGGTGATGCGGGCTTCGGTTTTGTTTTTGCCGAAGCTGAACATGCCGAGTCCCTGGATGAGCACGACGGTGGGGCTCTGGTCGCGCAGGGCCGGGGAGTCGGGAGTGGCGAACCCGAGGTAGTAGTCGCGGTATTGCTGGCGGTATTCGTCGAGGGACGTGACGATTTGCTGCTTGAGCGCGACGACGCCGGCGTTGGCGGGCCAGGGAATGAAGAGCGGGCGAATCTTGGTGCGGATGAAGTGATCGGGACACGAGGTGCCGAGGAATGCCAGATCTTTTGCGTCTTTAGAGTTGACGAACTGGAGGACGTCGGGGGCGTCAGAGAAGCTGGAAATCCATCTGTTTTGGGTGCTGACGCGGCCGCGGAGGTAAGGAGCGATATCGGTGGCGAGTTCGCGGCGGTTCTCGCGTGCGGGGACGGCTTCTCCGCCGAAACGGATGGGACCTTTGGCGATGCCGTGGCGCTCAATGAACTGGCCGATCTGGTCAATGAGGGTGATGGTGTTGAGGTAGCACTCGCGCTGGGTTTTTCCCCACGTGAAAAGGCCGTGGCCGCCGAGGACGATGCCGTCGCAGGCGGGGTTGTCCTTGATTGCCTGGCGCATCATCAGGCCGAGTTCAAAGCCCGGACGCTGCCAGGGAACCCAGACGAGTGTGTGGTTGAACTCGCGATTGAACTCTTCCATTTTTACTTTGCCGTTGGCAGATGCGGCGAGGGCGATGCCCCAGTCGGGATGAAGATGGTCGACGTGCGGGAAGGGCAGGTAGCCGTGGAGCGGTGTGTCGATGGAGGCGGCGACAGGGTTGTTCTTGAAGGCGGCGATGGCGTACATGGGGACCATGTCGTCTTCGTGGTCGACGCCTTTGTAACTGCGCTCAAGTGAGAGGAGCTTCTGCTGATAGAGGGTGGCGAAGCCGGCGCGCTTGATACTGCCGAGATCGCCGCCGGAACCCTTGACCCAGAGGACTTCGACAGGCTCGCCGGTGAGGGGATCGATTTCAGTCACTTTGGAGCTGGTGTTGCCGCCGGCGAAGTTGGTGATGCGGAGGTCGGAGCCGAGAAGGTTGGAGCGGTAGCGAAGAAGCTCGGGTTCGTCGAGAGTGGAGGCCAGGCTGGAGTCCCAGCGGTCTTCAAGGAATTTGAGGGAGGCGGGAGCTAGAGTTGCCTGGGTCATATACACCACTTTAGTAGAGTGAGCGAAGCGACGGTTCAATGATACACCGGAAAGCAATAGGGAATCTGTTTCTGGGAGGGATTCCTAGGCGACCATTCTGGTCGGAGAGAGCCACCCGCCGTTGGAAAGATCGCCCTCTTTCCCATGAGCTACAATTTTCGCACCGACAAACTTGGCCGAGATATGGGTTTGCCGGGGAATGGGTACTCGGTCGCTCATTGGAGGATTCGTGCATTTTGTGGGAAGAGAAAAGGTCACACTTTCCGTCTTGGCTCTCGCTTTGTATTGCATTCATTCCCTTGCTGGCCATGCCCAGAAACTCCCGAACGAGTCAGTCAATGACATCCTTTCAAGAGGTGGGAAGGTCGCTGGCAACATTGAGATGGCGATCACAGAACACATAACTGAAGATGCTAGCTTTCGCAGGGTGAAGCAGCTTCCTGAAGATAAACGTGATTTGCCAAATCCCCTTGTGAAGAGGGACGGGAGCTTCGAGTTTGATTGGACACTTGGGCAGCATGCGCGCTATCTGATGGAAGCACTTCGCCAAGGGATTCACGCGCTCCAGTCGGTAGAAAAGCCAAGGGGGATGGATGTGATTGCTCTTGCGGGATCAAGGGAGTACTGGCCTAAACTTCGAGACATTTCTTGCAACGAGAATCCCGGCATCCGCTACTACGATCTGGACGGATTCGAGCAGTATTGCCCGACAAAATGAGGCTCCGCAAATAATGTACAGGTGGTAGAGTGTTTTTCGGGCCTCCGCGCAAGGGAGACCGCTGATTCACCCGAGAGGGCGACTTCAATTTACGAGGTCCGTATGACTCCACTTGCAGGGCTGGGAATGCTGCTGACGGTGTTCCTGCGAAAGCTAAGAATATCCGTGAAAATCAAACTCAGCTATCACTAAAAGCCTGCCCCCAGTTTCGACTGGGGGCTTGGCCAGTCCATTATTGCGTTGCTTTCCGGCTTGGCCTCCCTGGATGTCCCCTACGTTCGCATTCAATCATTGCAGCCTTCTTGCTTGTTCTTCTTTCCCCAAGTGCAGGCGTATTCTAACTTCGTCATGTCCAGATCAACTCGAAGCGACGCTAATAAGAAGAAGATTCGCAAATACCTCTACGCGGTAACGTGCTGGTCTTGCCGGCAGCAATTTGCAATTGGGTACGCTTGGCTTAAGAGCAACGCTCAAGTCGAGGACTTGCGAAATGAAGCCGTAGCAAAAGGGAATGTAGGCCATTCCGAGGGGTGTCACAATTTCGTGAATGGTCACCTATGCGGTGCGGCGAATCACATAACTCCGGATGTACTTGAATTTGCGAACGAAGAGCTTTTGGCGCCGGAGCGGTTGGGAGATGCCCTTTCTTGGCGGTAACCCCCTTTCTTTTTCCTCAAGCGGAAAGGATTCCAACATCTCAAAAAGGTCCCTTCTTCTACATTTTTGTGTGAGATGGGTGCGACGAGAGCACTTTTGCCGGAGCGTATTTCTTCAATCACTTCGGTGATACAATCTTGGCCGATGACGGCGACGTCCTGTTCGCGGCGAGCGATGCGGACAGCGCCTAGTTTGGTGAAGGCTGCTCGATTTTGTCGATGACAAGGACGTCCACGGGGCCTTTGCTGGACTCGAGCTTGAGTCCAAGCTGCTCCTGGATGGCAGTGAACAGGCCGGGCGGCGCGTTGGGATCGGGTGCGCCGTTGAGCAGCGGAGGCGGCGCATCATGGGGCGTCCATCGGAGGGTCAGGTCATAGCGGCCGCTGAGTCCGGTTTTGTTGACGACTACGCGGCCCTGCAATTGAGCCAGTTCGCGCGCGAGGAGGCCGATGGTGTCGTCGCTGCCTGCCACATGCATGCGGGAGCGCCAGGTATCGATGGTGGTGCCGCTGCGATCGGAGGGTTGGAACTTCGCGCCGCCTTTGGCCAGGACCAGGTTATAGATGGGAAGCTCGCGCGTCTCGTGGTGCGCGGCAAAGGCGAACCGATCAGCTAGCAGAGCCTGCACCATGAGCCGCTTTTGTTGCGCCGCAGCGTCGCCGGGCATGGCCTTCAGGCGGGCGTCCACCTCGGGGTCTGACTTGGCGTCGATATCGTACATTGCTGAGTTTAGCCAGGGTGGGCCGCCGAGAATTTGCGACTTGGGCAGGTAGTACGCGTACTGAATCAGGTCGCGAATAGAAAGGTTGCCGGTGCGGAAGTGACTCTCATGGACGTCGTTCCAGATGTGGTTGTGTCCGTCGGGCGAGGGCGGCGAAAGATGGATAGAGACGACGTCGAAGCTCGGCGTGGGCGCGGGTTTGGGCGAGGGTTCAGTTTTGGGTGCCTGTGCGGTGGCTGCGAAGGGCAACAGAAGTGCGGATGCAAGCAGGATGAATGCTCTCAGCATCGCTATACCTCATCTCGATAAGGTCAAAATCAACGACGCTCGCTGAGACCTCCGCGCTCAAGCTATGTTTCCTGTTCGGCGCCGAGCGTTTCAGGGGTTACGGCTTTGTGGCGGACGTAGTTGTAGGGAGGGATGGTGTAGCCGCGGAGCAGGGCGATGCCTAGCTGGATGAGGCGGGGGCCGTAGGTTTCGACTTCGTGGGAGATGGAGCCGACGAGTGCGCTTTTGCCGGAGCGCATCTCTTCAATGGCTTCAGGGATGCAATCCTGACCGACGATGGCGAAGTCCTGCTCGCGCTCGGCGAAGCGGACGGCATCGAGAACGCCGAGGGCGCTGGAATCGGTAGCGGCGGCTACGAGGAAACGCTCGCCTTTGCTACGGCCGCGAAGCACATCGTAGATGGCGAGTTGGCTGGGATGGCGCATGCCGCGGCCATCGAGCTGAATGAAACGATCAGGGCCCAGTTCGGGTAGTCGGTTGCGGATACCGTCAAACGCGCCCGTGATGCGGCTCTGGACGAAGCTGCCGGCCTCAGAGAATCCAATGCCGAGGACCCAGTCGACTTTGCCCTTCCACTTACGGAGGGCGTGCTGGGCGAGCAGGGAACCGGCTTCAAAGCCAACCTCGAAGTTGTCGACGCCGAAGTAGGTTGCGTTGGGGTGGGGAACGTCGATAGCGACGAGGGGAATGTCAGCCTTCTTGAAGATATGGGCCACGCGCGGGGCGACGCGCTCTTCAACCTGGAACTCGAGGACCAGGTCGACGCGCTTGGCGACGAACTCTTCGGCGTTCTGAATGGCGACGTCAGGGTCGTATCGATTATCGAGGATGAGTAGCTCAACGCCGGAGGCCGCGGCTGCGGCGGTGATGCTTTGAGTCACGGCGACGGAGAAGGGCATTTCCGCGCTTTGGGCGGCGAAGCCGAAACGCAGGCGGCGTGGGCGGGATACGAGGCGGTAGGTGCCGTTTTGCGCCTGGGCGACGTAGCCGCGGTGGACCAGAGTCTTGAGGATGCGGTAGACGCTGGTTTTGGAGATCTGGGTTTTCTGGTAGACGTCTTCGAGGGTGACCGGAGCGTGGCTCTGCTCAAGGAACTCGAGTACGTCGAGGGCTTTGGAGAGGATGGGAATCAAATACAGACGTTTGATTTTAGCCTTGGGCAAGCCGCATGCCTCCGGAGACCGTTTCGATTGAACAGCAAGTTAGTGATAAGAATAACCGCTCTCAGGCGTAGCTGTTAACGACTGCGCTACGATTTCCACGTTCCTGGCTGATGCGCTGGACATAGCCACTGGCGCGCAAGGCGGCGAGGGGGTCTGTGGGCAGGCCGCGGGATTCGCGCCAGGCGGCTGTGAGAGGGCGGACATCGCGCCAGAAGGCACCGCGGAAGAGCTCTTCGGCGGCGACGAGGTCACAGGACTGCTGGAGATCGGCGAGTTGCCCGCGATCGATAAGGGCGGCTTTAAGCCAGAGATCCTGGGCGGTAACGACGGTCTGGACCATGGCTTCGACTTTGCCTTTGAGGTTGTGGCTCTGGTCGATCATGAAGGCGATGTCCCGGGTCAGGCCTTCGGCGGCGGCAGCATGAATCTCGTGAAAAATGCGGAAGATCTGGTAGGGATCGATGGAGCCGAGGGTGAGGTCGTCGTCGGCGTAGCGGCGGTCGTTGAAATGGAAGCCGCCGAGAAGGCCGGTGTGGAGGAGCCAGGCGACGATTTGCTCAATGTTCTGGGATGAATAATGGTGGCCGGTGTCGACAAGGACGCGGGCTTGCGGGCCGGCCTGGCGCGCGAGGTGGGAGGACATGCCCCAGTCGGCGATATCGGTGTGATAGAAGGCAGGCTCGAAGGGCTTGTATTCGATGAGCAACTGCTGCTTTGGCGCAAGTTGATCATGGGCGCGGCGCAGAGCATCCTCAAGCCAGCCAATGCGTTTGCGCATGCTCTGCGTGCCGGGATAGTTGGAGCCGTCGGGGAGCCAGAGGGAAAGGTCGCGGGAACCGAGCTTCTTGGAGATTTCAATGGAATCGAGTACGTGGGCGATGGCTTGCTCGCGAATCTCCGCGGAGGGATTGCAGAGGGAGCCGAACTTGTATTCCTGATCCTGAAAGAGGTTGGGATTGATGGAGCCGGCGCGGATGCCATATTGCTCCTCAAGATTCTTGACCTCGTGAACGTCGGCGATGCCGTTGGGGAGATCCCAAAGAACGTGGAGGGCGAGGGTGGGGGTGACGCCAGTGAGGTGATTGACTTCGGCCGCGTCGGCGAATTTCTCGTCGATGGTGGTGGCGGCGGCAGCCTGCACGAATTTGCCGAAGCGCGTGCCGGTGTTGGCAAATCCCCAGGAGGGAATCTCGATCTGGAAGCTGTCGAGGGCGTGAAAGGCCTGGGAGAGGTCTGCATGGTTGGGATCGGCTGAGGCTGGATTGGCGGGTTGTGCGGGGTTGAAGTCGGTCATGATCAATTCCCTGGAGCCATTGTGACAGTATTCAAATACGAAAGATCGGGACAAAGTGCATACGAGAAAGAAGAATCGTATTCGATAGGGATACGAGTTGTCTATTGCAATTTGGCATTTGTTTTGATGGTGTAGCTGAAGCCCTGATCGAGGGTTACTGGACAAACTGTAGGGAGTAAGCCGCAGTGGGGTCAATGGGGCTTTGCAGGATTCCGAGGGATTTCAGTTGCTGGTAGGTGGCCTGCCAGCGGTCGGCGCTCATGTGGCCGGTTTGGGGAGCGGCGGGATTGTTGCCGGTGATGAAGCGACCGTCGCGCAAGGCCTGGGTGGTGTAGGCCTCCTGTGCTGGATTGAGGGCTGGGTTGAGTTTGAGCAGCAAGGCGTTGGTGGCGGCGGGGTCGCTGAGGTATGCCTGCCAGCCGCGGATGCTGGCGCGGACGAATTTTGCCACGATGTCAGGATGCTGGGCGGCGAAGTCACGGGTGGTGAACTGTACGCGATAAGGGTCGTATCCGGAAGAGCTGATGAGGAGAGTGCGGACGTCTGCGCCGGCTTGTTTGGCCAGGAAGGGTTCGCTGGTGACGAAGATCTGCTGGACGTAGTTGGGGTCGGCGAGGAAGTTGGCGATGGAGAGCGTGGAGGGAACCTGGCGGACCTGGTGCAGGTTGTAGCGGGAGATGACGTACTTGATCCAGGTGGCGCCGGTTTGCGCGGCTACGGTGTGGTCCTCAAGGTCCTTGAAGTCGTGGATGGGCGAGTTGTTGTGGACCATGATGGCCTGGGGATCGTGTTGCATGGTTGCGGAGACGGCGACTATCGGCAGCCCATTCGAGTTCCATTCGAGGATGGCGTCACTTGAGCCTAGGCCGAAGTCGGCTTTGCCGGTGGAAACGAGTTGGACGGCGCTGCCGTATTGGGGCAATGGAAGCAAGGTTACGTCGAGGCCTTCGGCCTTGTAATAGCCAAGGAGCTGGGCGGCGAAGAAGCCGCCATGCTCGGGCTGTGGATACCAATCGAGCTGAAGGCGAACGGGGGTGAGGCCGTTTTCAGCGACGGGCTGATTGCTGTGGCAGCCGGAGACGGCGAGGGTGAGCAGGATGAGGAGTGCGGGATGAGGAAGGAATCTGCTTGATTTCAACGCTGACCTCTTGGTGGATTTCAGGGCTGGGTTAAGGGAAAAATATTGGCTTGCAATGAACGGTATCACGGGTTGGATTGTGGGGCTGCGGCATTTCGTTGAGCGCCGAGGCGGGCGGCGAGGTGGAGGAGCGCTTCGTCGTTACCGCGGGCGGCGGCAAGCTGCATGCCACCGTGTTTGCAGGGGATGGTGACTACGGGAACGCCGGCGAGGCTGAAGGGAGTGGTGTAACGAAGGAGGCGGGAGCGGGTCTGACTGTGATCCGCGCCGGCGCCCAGGATGGAGACGGGTGCGGCGGGAAGAAGGAGGAGATCGTGTTCGGCGAAGACTTCGTCCATGCGCTCGCGGAAGGATTCATGGAGACCGCGCAAGACTTTGATTTGCGCATCGTTGATGCTTGCGCCCCATTCGAGGCGTTCGCGGATGGAGGTCTCGAAGTGATCGAAGTGGCCGGCGTGAATGCGGGCGGCTTCCCAGGCTTGGATGGGGGCGAAGATCTTGAAGCAGTCGGTCCACCAATCGACGTTGACGGTGGAGGATTGGAGCTGGACGATTTCGAATTTTGGATCGCGGAGGCTGAGGCTGGTAATGGAGGCCAGGCGCAGGGACTCGAGTTCGCGGAGGGTGTCGTAGAGGCTGGCGATGATATCTGGTTCGCAGTCGTGGAGGAAGCTCGAATCGATTACGGCGATGCGTTTGAATGTGCGCGACAGAGTTGTACGGGGTGGGGCGAAGACGCTGGCGAGGATGGGTCCGTCTTCCAGATCGCGAAAGAGCCATCCCATGGTATCGAAGGATTGGGCCAGATGGGCTGCGCCGCGCCAGTTGCCGCGACCATGGGAGGCACGATAGCCGGCGAGTCCGCAAAGTGCGGCAGGTGCGCGAACGGAACCGCCGGTGTCCGTGCCGATGGCGGCTACTGCGGAGCCTTCAAGGATGCTGGCGGCTGCGCCGGAGGATGAGCCGCCAGTGAGCGCGGTGGGGTTGCCGGGTTGTACACAATCGCCGAATTCGGGATTCTCGCCGGTGATGCCATAGGCCAATGGATGCAAATGTGTTTTGCCGGTGATGACTGCGCCGGCTGCACGGAGACGGCGGACGAGCCAGGAATCATGCGCGGCCGGACCGTTTAGATCGCGATAGAACTTGACGCCGCATGTGGTGGGCGCGCCGGCGAGATCGAAACAGTCTTTGACGGAGATGGGCAGACCCCAGAGATGGACGGGGCCATCGCTGGCGAAGGGTCGAGGAGCGGCCTCGGCACGCGCAGCTTCGGCAAGGGTCCATGCGGGGTTCTGCCACAGATAGGTATTGTGGCCGGCATTTCCATTGGAGCGTTCGAGTGCCTGTGCAGCCAACTCAGAGGGTCGCACGGAGCGGCTGGCAAGGGCGGAGCGAAGACCGCGAATGGTCCACGGAGGCGTGGTCATAGAGAGATTGTACGGGCAATTAAATGCAGAGAGTCTCGTGGCATGATTTTCAGCGATTGGAAGGCACTTGTCATGCTAAGTTCGAGTATGGGAGTTCCCTCCAAGATTAAGCAGGCGCGAAGCGCGACGAGGGCAACGGTGAACGGCCTGAGTCTCGACTTGGAACGAATGGCGGCACTGGTCGCTTTCACCGCGAGGTCGATGCGGACGGCGAGCCCACGGCCGTTCGGCGCTTCAATCGTGGATACGAAAACGGGCGCCGTGCTGCTGCGCGCATTGAACGCGGTGAGGCAGGAAAACGATCCCAGCGCACACGCCGAGGTGCGCGCGATTCGCAAGGCGACGAAGCGGCTGAAGCAGATTTCGCTGGCCGGATATACGCTCTACACAACGTGTGAACCTTGCCCCATGTGCATGAGTACAGCGCTGTGGGCGGGGCTCGATCGCGTGGTGTACGGGGCAACGATTGAGGACGCGAACCTGCACTGCAACCAGATACAGATTGCAGCAACCGAGGTGGTTGCGCGCAGCGATATGCGTTGCGTTGTGGATGGTCCGATGATGCGCGATGAATGCTATGCTCTTTTTACTCATCCCCAGATGTTGCGGGCATTCCGCCTGTGGCAGACTCGCAAGCGCAATTGAATGGAGAGGTATTTGCCGTGGCCGAAGGACTTGCAGCAGGGCTGTCTGAGTTGATTGGCGATGGTGCGCGGGTTCTGACTGCGCCGCAGGTTCTTGACCGGCTGTCGCACGATTTCTATTGGTACTCGCCGGTGTTGAAGCCGCTGTTAGTGAATAAGGTGGGGGAGGTCGCAGTGCAGCCGGTGAGCACGGACGAGGTGTTGGCGGTGCTGTGTTATGCGGGGAAACGCGGAGTGCCGGTGACGGTGCGAGGGGCGGGCACGGGCAACTACGGGCAGTGCGTTCCGCTGGAACGCGGCATTGTGCTGGACCTTTCGCTGATGGACAAGTTGGAGGAAATCACGGCGGATGGCGTGGCGGTGTGCCAGCCTGGGGTGCGGCTGGGCGTGATTGAGACGGAGGCGCGGAAGAAGGGATGGGAGCTGCGCATGTATCCTTCCACGCTGGCCAAGGCATCGATTGGTGGATTTCTTGCGGGCGGTTCGGGAGGCATTGGTTCGGTTGCTCACGGAGGACTGCGCGACTTTGATACGGTGCGAGCTATCGAAGTTGCGACGATGGAAGAAGAGCCGCGCGTGGTGCTGCATGAAGGTGCGGCGGTGCATGAGATTCTGCATGCGTGGGGCACCAATGGCGTGATCACGCGGATATGGTTTGCACTGACGCCGGCGGTGGAGTGGACGCAATGGACTGCGGCGTTCGACACGTATGAGCAGGCATTTCGATTTACGCAGTCGATTGCGGTGGATGGGACATGGACCAAGCGTCTGGCAACGGTATTCGAGTGGCCTATCCCATCGTTCTTTATGCCGGTGAAGCAGGTGGTGCGGGCTAGCAAGGCGCTGGCGCTGATGATGATTGCAACGGCCCAGGTGGGAGCGTTGAGTGCGGCTGCAGGACTGGCCGGCGGCGAGGTGACATTCAGCGGACCGTATGATGGACCGCGCACACAGCCGCTGCTGAGTGATTACACGTGGAACCACACGACGTTGTGGGCGATGAAGGCCGATCCCGTTTACACCTATCTGCAATGCGGATTTTCACCGGCGGAATGCGAGGAACAATTCAGGCTGTTGCGTGAGCGCTTTGGAGAAGAGATTCTGTTTCATATTGAGTTTATGAAGAATGGGGACGGCTTTGTGATTCCCGGTGCGATTCCGGTGGTTCGGTTCGTGAGTGAAAAACGATTGAACGAGATGATTGATTATTGCCGAGCGATCGGTGTGTTTGTGGCGAATCCGCATGTGAATTACGTCGAGGACGGCGGGCGATTCCGTGCGGACAACATTCAATTGCTTGCAAAACAGAGGTACGATCCGCGGGGCCTGCTGAACCCGGGGAAGATGATCAGCTTTCGCAAGGAGCCTGCGACGCGATGAGGACATGGATTCCAGACGCGCGCAATTTTGCGTATTTGACATGGAAGCAGGTCGACGCGTTGCCGCGTGAGACGACTCTGCTGGTGTTGCCCACGGCGGCGATTGAACAGCACGGGCATCATCTGCCGCTGGCCACCGATACGTTGATCAACAATCTGCTTCTGGGCAAAGCGCTGGCGCAGGTGCCCGCGGAGTTGCCGATTTATGCGCTTCCTGCGGTTTGCTATGGCAAGAGCAACGAGCATGTTGGATTTCCGGGAACGATGTCAGTGAGCGCACAGACGTTTCTTGCGGTGGTGCGCGACCTGGGCGCTAGCATTGCTGCGAGCGGGTTCAAGAAGGTTGTGCTTTACAACACGCATGGCGGAAACAGTTCGCTGGTGGATGTGCTGGCGCGCGATTTGAGAGCGGAATTCGGGCTGAGGACGTTCAGTTTGTTTGGATCGCCGGGGGCAGCGTTTGAGGGCGTGAGCGCGCAGGAGCGCACGTATGGATTTCATGCGGGCGAGATTGAGACTGCGTTTCTTTTGCATGGAACGCCGGAGTTGGTGCACACGGAGGAGTACACGGCGAATTACATTGCACGCGTGGATAAGCCGGAGTTGCTGAAGCCCGAAGGATCGGCGGCGAATTTCGCGTGGCTTACGAAAGACATAGCGCCGAGCGGCGTGATGGGCGACCCAACACCGGCGACAGCGGAGCATGGCGAGCAGTGGTCGAACGAAGCAGCGGCGCGGATTGCGGAGATCCTGGTGGCGATGTATAAGTTTGAGCCGAGGCATGGGGTTTGAGGACGGACATGGGCTTGAGTACGGGCTTGATCGATTGCGGAAACGGGGTTCGCCTGGAGCGCGGCGTGAAGTGTCGGCTCAGCGATGGGACCACGCTCTTGTCCGATCATTATTATCCCGATGGCGAAGGGCCGTGGCCGACACTGCTGATGCGGCAGCCGTATGGGCGCGATATTGCTTCGACGGTTGTGTATGCGCATCCGGTTGGGTTTGCGCGGCACGGTTACCATGTGGCGATTCAGGATGTTCGTGGGCGGGGAGGGTCCGAGGGGGCGTTCTATCCGTTCCGCTACGAGGGCCGCGATGGCGCGGAGACGATTGCCTGGCTGCGGGAGCATGCGGCGTCGAACGGACGTATTGGCATGTATGGATTCTCTTATCAAGGTGCGACGCAGTTGCTTGCGGCAGCGGAACAGCCAAAGGGGCTCGAGTGCATTGCGCCGCACATGACGGCGGTGGATCTCTACCACGGATGGTTTTATCATCATGGCGCGCTGCGGCTGAGTTCGACTCTTGGATGGGGCATCCAGATGCTGCGCGAAGATGCTCGGCGGCTTGGGTTGCGTGAGGCGAGCGACAGGCTGGAAGGCGCGTGGGCGAATGTGCGGGCGGAGGCTATGCGCGTTCCTTATGGGCAGCACCGTGCGATCGCGGACCCGGCACTGCCGGGTTATGTGCGCGACTGGTTTGCGCACCGCGAGGCCGGCGAGTATTGGAGTGAACTGGATGTGAGCGCGCGGCTGGATAAGATTTGTGTTCCGGCGCTGCACGTTGCGGGCTGGTTCGATACGTATCTTGAGGGCTCGATTGCGGGATATCTTGCGTTGCGGAAGCATGCGGGCAGTGAGTTCGCGCGCCAGAATCAATACTTGATTGCGGGACCGTGGGTGCATATTCCGTGGGGCGATCGCCCGGGCGATGGGCAGCTTGGCGATGCGGCGAATCTTAATACCGATGCACTGCTGTTGAAGTGGTTTGATCATTGGCTGAAGGACGCGGATACGTTCAGCGACGAGCCGCGCGTGCGGCATTTTGCGTTGGGCGCGAATGCATGGCGGAGCGCCGGCGAATGGCCGGTGAGCGCGGATTATCCGCTGTATCTGCATAGCCGCGGCAACGCCAATTCACGCAAAGGCGATGGGGTTCTTTCTGAAGTCACGCCTGAAGCGGAAGAGCCGCGCGATGTGTTTGTGTATGACCCGGAGGTGCCGGTGACCGCACCGGGTGGTGTGCAATCGCTGAGCGGCGCGTTCGACCAGTCGGTGCTGGAGTTGGGCAACAACCTGCTGGTCTATACATCGGAGGCTGTGGGAGAGGAGACGGCGATCTTTGGACAGCCGCGGATCGCGTTGTACGCGGCGACATCCGCTGCGCACGCGGACTTTACCGCAAAGCTGGTGCGCGTGACCAAGGGCGGACGCGCGGAATTTGTTTCGATAGGGATTGCTCGGAGCAGTTGGCTGTTTCGCGAGACGGGCTATGCGGCCGATGAGATTCATGCGTGGGAGTTCACATTGGAGCCGGTTTCGTTTGTGCTTGCAAAGGGGGATCGGCTGCGGCTGGAGATAGCGAGCTCGGCATTTCCTCTGTACGATCGCAATCCTTCAACCGAGGTGCCGGCGCAGCTTGCGGACAATTGGGATTGGGGACGGTCGACACAACAGGTGCTGCACACGGAGGCTCATCCCTCGACTCTGTATCTGCCGTTGAAGGGAGAGCCGGGTTGGTGACGGCGATCAGCAAGCAGGTTCCGGAGATTGCGCTGGAAGGCGTGAGCAAGCGATTCAGGAATGCGGCGGTTGCGCTTGAGGATATCTCGCTCACGGTGGAACGCGGCGAGTTCGTGACGTTCCTGGGACCGTCGGGGTGCGGCAAATCGACGCTGCTGAAGCTGGTTTCAGGGTTGAGCCCGGTAAGCGAAGGACATGTGCAAGTCAACGGGATGACGCCGGTGAATGCGCGCGAACTGATGAGCTTTATTTTTCAGGATGCGACGCTGCTGCCATGGCGAACCGTGGAGCAGAACGTGGGCCTGGGGATGGAGCTTGAGCATACGGCGCGGAGTTTACGCACAGAGCGCGTGGCGAAGATGCTGGAACTGGTGGGCCTTGGACATGTGGCAAAGCGCTATCCGCGGCAGCTTTCGGGCGGGATGAAGATGCGGGCATCAATTGCGCGGGCGCTGGTGAGCCGGCCGCGGATTCTGCTGATGGATGAACCGTTTGCAGCACTGGATGAGATGACGCGGGACCGGTTGAACGAGGAGCTGCTGCGGCTTTACAGCGAACAGAAGTGGACTGTGTTGTTTGTGACGCACTCGGTTGCGGAAGCGGTGTTTCTATCTACGCGCGTTGTGATTCTGGCGGCGCATCCGGGGAGCGTGGCGCACACGATCGACGTGGACCTGCCGTGGCCTAGGACTGCGGAGACACGGCTGTCGAAGGCGTATGAAGAGCAGGTGACGCGGGCTTCTCGGTTGCTGCGCGGGGTGTATCAGGGATGAAGAGACAGGGCCTGCTGGCGATGAACAGCTTGATTGTGCTCGCATGCCTGGTGGGACTGTGGCAGGCAGTGGTGAGTTTCAATCATGTGCCGGTTTACATTCTGCCTGGGCCGATGGTGGTGGCGCATGCTTTGAGCGAGCGGTATCCGTCGTTGCTTAATTCGCTGTTGATTACTACGGAAGAGGCGGCGGGCGGGCTTGCTGCAAGCATTGTTATAGGTGTGGCTGTGGCCATGCTGTTCGCACAGTGGCGACCGCTGCGGCAACTGTTCTATCCCTACACGATTCTGCTGCAGACGGTGCCGATTGTGGCGCTGGCCCCGCTAGTTATCTTGTGGGCGGGAGCGGGGATCCTTTCGGTGACCATCGTGACATTCATTATTTGCCTTGCGCCGATTATCGCCAACACAACGCAGGGGTTGATCAGTGTGGATGCGAATTTGATTGATCTGTTTCTGATGTACAAGGCGACTCCGGCGCAGATTCTGTTCAAACTGCGGCTACCGAATGCGCTGCCGAATCTGTTCACGGGCATTCGGATATCGTCTGGCATCAGCGTGATTGGAGCACTGACGGGCGAGCTGTTTGCGGGTTCAACGCGGGTGGGTGAAGGCGGGTTGGGTTATGCGATTACCTATGCGAATAACCAGATGGAAACGAGTTACATGTTTGCGCTGGTGCTGGCGGCGACGGTGCTTGGGTTTGCATTCTTCTTTATCGTGATGTTTGTGGAGTGGCTGGCATTGCACAACTGGCATGAGTCAAGCCGGGCGCAGACGGCGGATTAGTACGCTGTCTCTGAAGTTCATTGAAGAACAAAAGCAGATCCTTCGGCTCACCACCCCCGAACTGAAAAACGTTCGGGGCCCCTTTCGCTCAGGATGACAGGTCATTTTGTGTAATGGATTTTGGAGACAGGACACCAGGGAGACAGCGGATGTTACGGATGGAATCGAAGACCGGGTGGTGGCTGATTACGCATCCTGATCACGCGCGGCTGGCGGGCGAGTTTGCGGCAGCGTGGGGCAATGCTCGATTCCGCAAACCGGAACCACGTGCGCGGGTGCTGAAGGGAATTGCGTGCCACGACGATGGATGGGCGGTGCGGGATGCGCATCCATCGGTTACGCGGCAGGGAAGACCGTCTGCATTCTCGATTGAACTGGTGGGAAAGTATTCGGCGTTCGAAGAGATCGATTTGGCGGAGTACCTGGCGGTGCGCGAACGCGCAGTGCGGGTGATTGCGGAAGAGGATGCTTACGCCGGTCTTCTGATCTCGATGCATACATACAATCTGCTGACGGCGCACGCCGACCGCTCGACGATTGCAGCGGAGGGACTGGTGCTGCTGGATGCATTTCTGGAACGGCAGCGGAGTTATCAGGAGGAACTGAAGACGGCGATTGCTTTGGACTCTTCGCTTCGGCCACAGGACAAGACTGAGGAGACGATTACGGAGCACTTCAGGCTGTTGCAGGCGTGCGACAATCTTTCGCTGCTGACGTGCGTGGCATTTGGATCGGCGGCGCACTTGCTGCATCCCCTGCCACTGAATGGGGGCGGGGCGTCCGAGGTGGAGGTGCATCCAATTGGGCCGCGCCATTTTCGTCTGGAGCCATGGCCGTTCGCAAAGCCGGAGATGAGTTTTACATTCCCCGCACGGCATGTGGAAGAGAAATTCTTTCCCGATTCACAGAGCCTTGAGGAGGCCTTTCACAGGTCGCCGGTGAATCAGTTGAAGGTAATGCTGTTCGAGTAAAGGAGGATGAACTTGTGAAATGAAAAGGGAGGCCGCTGATTGCGTTCTCCCTTTTTGTTGTGCGCCCAGCATGGGCGCACTCTTACGGGTGCAAGTCCGGTCACAAGCTGGTCACAGTGAGTGAAGTGAAGCGCAACTGCATGAGGGCGACCGAGTGTGGGGAGGAAGCGTGGAGCG
>JBEKUP010000077.1:0-21064 GCA_049514915.1 Occallatibacter sp.
CATGGTGCCCGTACAGACACGGCCATCGTCCGACAGGTTCCAGAACGGCGCCACCGCGAGCGCCGTCGTTGCCGCCGGTCGCCTGTTCTCGGCGAGAGCTCGAATCTTGAGATCGCCGTTATCGACGCGCCATACCAAAGCAGGCTGCGGAAACATGCGGCCATTCAATCCCGTGGCTTTCCGCTCGGCGTTCTCGTAGAACATCTGGCGGCGGCATGCAGCCGTCCACCAAACAATCATTCGGTCGCCTTTGGCGAGCACATTCTCAGGAAGAACTTCGGCTGAGGATGAGCCCGAGAGCGAGCGCACCAGCGACTCGAGAAACCCAAGGGTGAGTGGCTGGGCCGGTTCGAGTGTTGGCGAAGCATTTTTGTGAACTGTCACCTGGTGTCGAGTGACAAAGCTGCGTTGGCGGTCCCCATAGACCAGTAGCGCCTCACGCAGCTCGAAGCGTTGGTTCTCCCCGATCGAGACATGTATCTGCATCGCGTTTCTCCCACGCCTGAAGAGCTTCCACCAATTGGAAAAGTTCGTCATTGATGGCGATGAACCGGCCAACCACACGCAGCGCTTGCCGCACTTCTTCAGGCTTCTGCGGAGAGAAGACCACTCCCAACGTCGGCTCCGCGCTACCTTCCAACATGTACTGGCCCTCTTCATCGAAACAGGCGACGATCGCGTCGTGTTCTTTGAAGGCAACGACCAGGGAGGGCAACGGGATCGTGTCATAGCCGCCAGCCTCTCGGAAATATCCGTCTGCTGGCAGCCTCAGCCGTGACAGACGCTGGATCGACCGCAGGCGTTCAATCCAGCCCCGGAATTTCCCCCTTGCGTGCTTCATAAGAAGTTGCCGCGCGCCGAGAGTGAATGCGCGATGGTTTTCGGTTTTCAAGGTTTTCTGAATGCACTCTGGCAGCGCCTTCTCGACTTCGGGAAACTCATACTGCTCGCGATTCTCTTCGTCGTCCTCGGCACACTCGCGCATTCGCTCCTCATACTGCAGAGCGTCATCGTGGTTATAGATCCGCATTACCCGATAAAGCGCGTAAGTCAACGTCCAGTAGAATGCTGCGCCCAGTCCAGCTGCCTCCTCTTCGAGAGCCGCAATCGCCGGGCCGATCTTGAGAAATCCGCAGCCGCTGCACTCGATCGTCACAGCCAGGCGGCCTTCCCCGAGTAACTTGTCCTCGCCGTCCCGCTCGGCAACGTCGCTCACGTTCAGGTGATATTCAGCGTTGCGCCGAAGCAGGCTCCAACACTCCTCGCCGATTGACTCCATGATGGCGCGCTGGGCAAAGACTTGTGCGCTTCCTTCGCACTTCTGCCATGTTTCCGGCCCTCCAAGCCCTTCTCTCACCAATGCTGCACAGAGGTCGTAGAGCAATTCGGCGCGGAATTCGTGGCCGTAGCTTGTTGGCACATTGCCGAGCACAGGCAGAGCCTGCGTGAAAACCGGCGCCAATGTGGTTATCCCAGTGGGGGCAACAGTTCTGTTGGAGATGGGAGCGGATGGCTGTCGCCTGCGCTGAAGCGATCCATGGCCTCTGTCAGACTGTGAGCGGCTTTGAGAGATTCTTTGCATTGAAAGTGCCTCACAAGTATTTGGCTCGACTCCGGAGGCGGAGCGCTAGCCTTCGCTGCGAACAGTGCCACGAGATCTGCCGGAGTCGTCACTTTCGATCGCATCGCTTACCCCTTCGTGCCGATCGCGCGGTTGAACGTGTAACGCAACACTGAGCCTGTCGCTTCGGGGCCCGACACTGACGCCGTAGCGATC
Organism: Occallatibacter sp.; assembly: GCA_049514915.1. GTDB lineage: Bacteria > Acidobacteriota > Terriglobia > Terriglobales > Acidobacteriaceae > Telmatobacter. The sequence goes on from JBEKUP010000077.1 coordinate 1,778, forward strand.
TCTGGATAGTTGGGCGTGAGCAAGTCGCGAACTTGTTCAACGGTAAGGTCCGGACCCGGATCGGGAATCCGAATTCCGTTGTAGTGGAATTCGCGCACCAGCGCTTCAGCTTTGAGAGTGGTCATGGAAATTCTCCTTATGAATCTGCGTACGGATGAGATTTCGGTCAGGCTAAAAGAGGCTCATCTGAACCGAGGTGGTGGGCGGAACATCTTCGGCTTCGACCGTACAGGGCGTCATCGCTTCCGATGGCCGTTCTTGAGAGTCGGTCACCACTCGATATTTCGCCTCCAGATGCTCAAGTTCGCGCAACTCGGCAACACGCAGTGCTTCGGCGGCTTGAAGTTCGTAACGCTCCAGATAGTTGCGCTTGAGCATGACCTGCTGGACCGCGTGCTCGACGTCACTGAACGTAAACTTCGGGTCCCCGTGGCAGGGCCAATGAAGCAACTTCTGGACGAATCCGAGTCGGTGGCGGTCTCCCGTAAACCACGTAGAGTAGAAGCCCTCGATGTCGCAGTGAGCAATGTGGCCGAAAGTCATCGAAAGCCTGTTATAGAACCTCTTCGTGAAAAATTCTCGCAGACAGTTGGCATCAAGAAAACGCAGTAGCGCGTTCCCGAAGTTTGCCTTTTCAACTGTAGTTGAGAACTGTGTGGGGACAAACTCATTGGGGAGGAATGGACCTTTCGACATAATTTCCTCGTGCAAAGCAAGAGGCCAGCCGGAGCTGACCTCTTGCCTTGCCTTGATAAGGCCGAACCACGGCCTCGTTGGACCTATACTCCCACCCAACACACTATCATCGTTGGTCTCTGTTGAGGAGCAACTTATTCAGGCGCGGAACAGTCTGGCCGATGTTCAGGATGCTGCCCCTGCGAAGACTGCATCATGCTGCCGCGCGGCCCAACTCGCGAAGCTTACGATAGAGGGTAGTCTTTCCGATTCCGAGCAACCGGGCCGCTTCGAGCGGTCTGCGATTCGATCTCCGGTATGCAGCCAGGATCATCGCCCGCTCCATGTCAGCTATTGTCGGAAATGGGCCGGCCAGTGAGTCGGGTTCAAATTCGAGCTGTGATTCGGGCTCGGCGCATTGGTTCGATAGACGTTCTGAAGCTGCCGCAATAAGTTGCCGCGCCTGCTCGAGGTTTTCAAGAAATTGTGGGTCTTGCCGAATGACCACCCTCTCGACAACGCGCTCCACAAACCTCACAATCGGCTGCGGCAGCGCGTCCCCACAGCGCCGGCAGTGGGCTCGATCGGCCCACTGAGTGAGTTCACAATTCCGGCATCGAACTCTTTCGCGTTCCTCGTCCATTGAATCACCTCGCAATTTGAAATGGCACTGGCTCAGTCAAAGAGACTGAGCTGCGCGTTTGCCTCTTTTGCGGTTGGCCAGAGAGCCGTTTTCTTGGGCTTCTTCGTAGAGACAGACCTCTCCGACAGATGAATGCCAAACGCAGTTGGTTGTGCTTGAGTGCTGGGTGGCGAGGACAGAGGGAGAACCATGATCGGTTCCTCTTCCGGTTCAGGCTCTATAACAGCGGGACGTGGCTGGATCTTCTCTTTCTCCTGGTCAAGTTCGCGCCAGATTGCATCGGCGGACTCTCCCACCCCGGCCTTCTCCACCAGTTCCCGTGCCATCGCGCTCATCAGGTCTTCGTCGGTATCGAGCGCCTGTAATCCTTCGCCGGAGAACTTGCCCTCCATCATCAGAGCCACCAGCATCTTCTTGCCCATCAAACGGAGGCAGGTTTCCTGCATTGTCCCCGAATACGTGACGAACTTCACCCGCACCGGAAATCTCTGCCCTATGCGCCACGATCTTCGGCTTGCCTGGCGCAGTGTGTGCAGCGAATAACCTGTTTCGTAGAAGTAGAGTGTCGGAAACGCCAGCAGGTCCAATCCCGTCTCGACCAACTTGGGATGGCAGATCACCACCTCCACGCCGGACTTTAACTGCCGCTCGTACCAATCCTCTCGCTTATCGGTCGGAACCGACGAGCGAAGAACCGCCACGCGGAATCCCTCCTGCCGCAACACGGTTTCGAGGCGCAGTGTGACGTCCTTTTCGCCTGTGTAAGTCGCGTAGACCTGGCAACGCCGCCCCTGCCGCAGTTCCTCTTTCACGTCGGCAACGAGAGCCCGTTCCTTCGCATACAGAGTTTCCCGCGTAAGATTTTTGGGTTCAGTCACCAGGAACTTCACATGCTCGCGTGCCTCGGGATCGAACGCGCGCGCCCAGATTTGGTCAAAGTCGTAAGGATGATCTGGATAGAGCAGGAGCGTGTTGAGCAGGATGCTCATCAGGCTCTTGTTGCCGCGATGCGCTTTCATCGCGGACCGAATCTCTTCTTCCAGTTGCTCGTAGGCTTGCTGGAGAGCCCCATCCATATCGACAGAGACGACGCTCTCGTCGTAGCGCGGGAGATTGTCCGAGATGTCTTCAAGGGCCAGGAAGGCCGTCGTGCTCATCAGGAACTTGCCAAAGAGCAGCGGTGAAGCTCCAGGCTTGCGAAGTACACGTACCGTCTTCTTGGTGGCCCTGGAGCAGGCGTTGTCCGCCTCTTCCACTTTCTCGATCGTTTCGAGAACGCCATACTGCTCCTGGAAGTCCCGTCTTCCCTGGCCTCCGTAAGAGAAGCCCTCACGCACCATGACGCGCGGCTCCATGCGGTAGAAGATGTTGAAGAGGTCGTCGGCGTAGCCGCCCATCAGCGTTCCGGTAAGCGCAATCAGTCTCTGCGCAGCACGCCCGAGCACGCCGAGCCCGTTTCCTTGCGCCGTGTCTCCGGCCAGTTGGTGCAACTCGTCGGCGACTGCAAAATCGAACCAGCCGCGCATATAACGCCCCACATACTCAATTGGCGCCATCCGTTGAATGCGCGCGCGGTCCGCCTGCCACAATGCGGAGAAGCGTGTAGCACCGCCCCGCGGTGCGGACAGGATCTCCGCAACCTTGAGCTTATCGGTGAAGTCGAGCGAAGTGAGTTTCTGCATCTCGGAATCGAGAATGGCGACGCCGGAGTCCGGGTTGATGACGCCGCCCAGATTCGGTCCTGACTTTGCCTTGAGGAAGACATGTTCCCAGAAATACCCCAGCTTCGCTTTGTCCTTGCCGGTAATGAAAAAGGTCTGTCCGGGAAAGCGTCTCTTCCACTCCTTGCGGCCCATGCGCCGCATCTCGGACAAAGTCAAACGCTTGCCCTCGTAGACAGTCCTACCTTTGCTCAGCTTCACTTCGCAGATACCGTGCGGCCGGCTTGGATCACCGCCGTTGCGCATGTCTTCGATGAGAAACGTACGAGCTCGCGGGATGGTCAGTAGGACCTCGCGGGCCCATTTGTGGGTGATATGCGAGGGGCACATCACCAGGGTCGCCGTGGGCCTTCCCTCTGCGAGAACATGGATGGTGCCGAGCGCCATGAACGTTTTCCCGGCGCCACACTCGGCGACGATGCGCGCTGCTTTTGCTTTGCGGAGATATTTTGCAGTACCGGTGATTGCGAGCGCCTGAGCCGGAAGCGCCTTGCGCAAGAGGGCTGCGATAGACGGAGCTACGGCGTCTTTCGTGCTCTGCAATGGAGGATAAGTTTCGAGAATGCGCTCGGCCAATGCGGGGCCGAATTGGCGCAAATAGTCGAAGGTCGTCTCCATGGAGATACCTCCTGAAAGTTGTCAACTATTGAATTTTTGTGGATTTGAAGAGAGATGGACTGCCGTAGATCGATTTTAAACTTTAGCGGCCCTGACGGCCCTTATGTTCCAGCTGAATGACTTTCGCCTTCAGGCGGCTCTGCGGGAAGTCTCGTGGGTTGAGAGTGAATAAGACATCTGCGCTTCCTGCTTCGGCACAGAGACAAAATGCATCGTCTTTGGGGTCGGGCGAAATCTCGGCCGAGAAACGAATCTCGACCGACTCCCCTTGCTCTCGAATGAAATTGATGAGCGTGCCAATTGCCGCAGGACGAACGTGGAGACGCTTCAGGACTTCCTTGTACTCGGCGAGAATATCTTCCGAGTAGAGCCACACGAAGTGGCCCTCGTCCGCCCAGCGGTAGAGCAAATCCGCGCTCGGAATCAGCCCGGCTTCATATTGGTCCCGGAAACCGGAGATGCCTGCCACCACAACGTTCGTGTCCACTACGGCGCGTTGTTTTCGTTTCCTAGACTTCGGCGGCAACGGTGATCTCCGGGGAGCGGCTTTCATGACGATAACTGCCGACCGTGCGCTGGATTTCTTCCGCGGAGATCTCTCCTATGTCCTTGGCCGCCTCAGAGAGAGTCTTAAGAAACTCTTTCTTCCATCCCGCACGCTTCCGTCCGGGCGGCATGTCGCGATAGAGATCAGCTCTGTTCATTCCCAGGTCTATTTCTTCGCCAAGCGATCGAAAAGGAACTCCCAACTTGATCGGCTCCTCGTCGGCAGAGAAGCGGCAAGTAAAGATCACATACTCCGGATTTTTGATGCGGAGTCCCTTCTCGGACGCGCGAAAGACGTCAATCAGTTTCGACAGAACGTTTGCGCGCGTCCCCAGCGACTCCTTCAGACGGAAGGCAACTTTTGCGGTGAGAAGGGTTCCTTTGTCAAAGACATAGGTACCGTCCACCCTCTTCGGCTTGACTACGCCAAATTGCACGAGATTCTGTAGTTCTTTCGGCTCAACCCGGAGAACCGCGCTCGCTTGCTTCAATTTCAGGGCTCGCAGTGCCATATGCCCTCCATTACCATCTAAATCTTAGATGCTATTCCCGGCACGGTCAATACCCCGGAGAGAAGCACTCTTCGCGCAGCAGAATTGGCCGCTTTCGGCTCAGCGGGAAAGAACTCCCAGGCCGCTGAAACGTTGCCTCACGCCGCAGCGATCAGCGAGTCGATCGAATAGCGCGGCCAGTGAACGGGATTGTTTGAACTCGGAAACGCCAGCGCCTGTGAGCGCAAACCATGACCAATCCACTCAAGCATCTCGTCGGTCGTTGCAGAAATCAAAACTGGCTGGCACCCGATGCCGTCGAGTTCTTCGATTCTGCGCTTTTGCTCGACGATTTGAAGAATGTGCTCTGCCCATGACGGGTCGGCGGGCAATCCCAGGAAGCTCACCAGCGTCGCCCACGCTTCCTCGCGCCTGTAACGCAACAGGATCGTTCGTCCAGCGCTCCCATTGGTATGAAGTTCCTGCGAGACAGCCAGCACATGACGCACAGGCTGTTTTCGGTCCGGCAAGCTCACAGCCCCCTTGTAGCAAGAGGCATGTTCGCCCAGGGAAACATCTTTTGTTGTGCCATCGGGAAAGGCCAGATTGAAGGTGGCCTTTTCGTGGACGGCGGCCGTAATCGCGCCCACATCCGAATCGTTGCCGAACACGCTAAGAAGATGCGCCTGCCGATCTTCACCTATATATCGATCGACTCGCAGGCGAATCCGAGTTGAGGCCTTCTCCGTAATGCGCACGTACTCAAGCAGCCCGAGTCGAAGGTGTGCATTCTCCATCGTCTTCGCCCTCCTTCTTCAGTGGGGTCTCCGTGAGCTTGAGCACTCTTCCGTCTACATAGACCAGGCGGAGTTCGTTGGTCCACCGTTCCCGATGATGAATGATCTCGGCGTCGCCATCCTCTTCAACAAAGGTTGTCACATGCTTGACCGACCGCCACCTTGCGATGTGCCGGTTCTCCCCTTCGCCGAGGACGCCATTGAGCAGTCCCGCCGTGCACAAGAGGCCAACGTGACCACCGTGCAAGGGCGTGATGGGCCTTCCGGTCGCCACATCGTCGTTCGGCATCAACAACGGCGCCGCCTGTCTCCATGCACCCGAGTGCGGAAGCAGGTCTTCCAAGATGTCGTACGGGAGGCCACGATAGTTCAGCGTCGCTTCGTCAGACGGAGGAACGGAATATGGCGCGCACGCGCCTGGCTTTAATTCCGCGAGTTGCGGGAAGCTCCCGTAAAGGCTCATGTTGTGGAGCTGACGCTTATTGCTCTCTATCGTCGCGCCTCTCACCTCGCGGCGAACACCAAAGACCGCGATTTGCCGGTACTGAACCGAATCGGGATCCGTCATGCGAAAGACGTTCAGCTCGGAGAAGTGAGAACTCAGGATTCCAGCGCAGTCGTGCAAGCGCTCAAATGGGATCACCAGAATCAAAACCCCATCCATACGCAGCCAGCGGTAGGTGTGTTCCAGGAACACAGCCTCCATGCGCCGGTTCGCCATCGTGCCGATCTCGGAGTCGTAAGGCGGATTAAGGTACAAGAGCGAGAACGACTCGGCCTTTGCAATGGCGTCGAATGTGTTCCCCTGGATCGTCTCGATGCCCTTGGAACTGGCGATGCGAGCCCGTTCGGCATCGAGCTCGACGCCATAACGCCGGACAGGAGCGTCGCTGGTCAGAAGTTCGAGTGCAGTTCCTTTTCCGGCACAGGGATCGATGACTGAGGCCAGCCCGGCGAAAGACAGCAGCGAGCGAAGTTTCACACCCTCCATCTCTGGTAAAGGGTAATAACCCATCTTCAGACGCGCGACATTCCTCATAAATTTACCTCGCTCAGTGGAATGAACTTGTTCCTTTTCTGACCGCTATGACCATGAATTCGTTGGGCGATACCGACTCCCAACCGGGCGTCAGGCAATGCTGCCGAAGTGCAACAGAAGTCCACTCGGAAAATTCTCCAACCGGCAGCTATACTTGTAGGAGCCTGCATAAGGCGTGTTCTTTCCACCACTTGCGAGTGTGATTGATGCCAAAGCCGCTGGAGGTATTTGAAAACCCGGACCAACATTGGTCGTTGCTTACTTCCAGCCAAGACGTCGAGCTGGAAGACCAGCATTTTGACCGTAAAGAAGCTGGAACCACGGATTCCAACGGCAAGGTATCGTCCAGCCAAATTAGTTCATTAATCGACCACGCAAAAGCCACGATTTCGGCGTTTGCCAACGAAAATCGAGATGGTGGTCTGCTTGTCATTGGGATATCCAAGGCCGGTGAGGTCATGGGGCTTTCCCACCTGACGGACGCTCAACGAAATTCCATAGCGCAACCATCAAATTGGCTCTTGCACCACGATGCTCGCATTAAACTCCATGACTGCACCGACACAAGCGGCCAGCCGGGCAAAATCTGCCTTATTTACGTTCCATACGTTCCCAATGCCATTTGCGAAACGCTAGGCGCATCCCCAAGCGCGTGGCGTCGACAGGGCGCCCAAAACGCGCTTCTCAGTTCGGACCAAAAGGATCAACTGCGTAGGGACAAGAAGATCGTCAGCTTTGAGGACGAAGCTTGTTGTGCATTCGACCTCCGCGACGTCGATCAACCGCTGCTGGCTGAATTCCGAAAGCTTTACCATGCTGATGCCCGATATAGTTACAGCAACGAAGAATTGCTATTTCAAGCCGGAGCTCTTATTCGTAACGGAGATGCTTATCTCTTTAACAATGCAGGGTTCCTTTTCTTCGCCGCAAATCCTCAACGAATCCTGAGCTGGGCTGCCATTCGCCTTATTCGTTACGAGACTATTTCGAATACGCCGCCTGAGAATGCCGTCATCAGCTTGGACAGGGAGTTCACAGGTTCTCTGCCGCAGCAAATTCGCAATATCCGTGTCTACTTCCAAGAGTCGGGATTTTTCAAGAAATACCAACGCCGCAACGCTTCTGGGGGATTCACCGACGAGCCTGAACTACCGCTTGTCGCCATTGACGAAGCGATCGTAAATGCAGTCGTTCACCGCGAATATGCGGCCAAGTATCCAATCGAATGCCGGAAGTTTTCCGACGCCTTTATAGTGAACAACTCGGGCCGCATTCTGCAGCGCGAGAGAGAAGTTCCATCGGACTTTACCCTTGCTGATACAGCCCTCGATCACAGTCCACGCAATCCGAAAATACTTGCGTGGCTTAAGCTGGTGAAGGACGAACGAGGGGCCGAATTCGTCCGGGCGCTGAGTGAAGGCACAAGGCGCATGAGAGATGAGATGCAATCTCTCGGTCTCCCAGCGCCACGTTTTCACGTGACGTCATCTCAAACACGGGTCACACTCTTCAATAATTCAGCAGAAAGGGAGGCGCTCCTGCGCTCAACTGTCAGCGGCGCAGAAACGTCGACAGAGTACTCGAACCTCTTTCCGCTGCAGATGGGAAACATTCGACACCTTAAGGTAGAAGATTTTCCAAAACTCAAACGGGAACTCTCCTTCGCTCTAGCCGACTCCCTTCAATCGGCCGATTGGTTTTTGGATCGAACCGGGTTCCGCCTTCAGGCACATAAACGGGGAACAGAGCTTCCGCTACCGACAGATGTCGCACGATACCTGCGATTTTATCCGGCGTATTCAATACAGATTCGAGAGTACTGGAAAGTACTTTACCTCGCGGTTGACTATTCGCTCGAAGTCAAGAGCATTCGAACTGCGAATGAGTTGCTGAAAAGCGTCGCAAAGGATGATCTCGTAGGTCGAACGGCTGTTGCGTTTTGGGACCGTTGGCGACCAGGACGCATTCGGAGCGTCGATCCCGAATGGACTGACGTCGAGTTTTTTGAATTCGGTAAGATCGAACGGATTGCCAGCTCGAAGGTGATTCCAAATCTTCCGATCTTTCTGCTGGAGTCGCTTTTGGCCGCGAACGGAGTTCGTTTCGACCTGAACGCCGCCATCAAACGAGAAAGCCTCGCTTTAGAGCCGAACGCCTCGCGCTTGCGTTCAGCTAAGATTCAGGCAATCGCTGAAGAGTTGACTCACACAGTATTTCCCATCACCATCTCCGATGATATCAAGGTCCTGTTTCAACCAACGTCGGCGGTATTATCCCGCGACCGAGAAGCAATTAGCGCCCTACACGCTTCCGGTATTCCAGAACCCAATGTCGAATTTCATCATCATCATGAATCAGCGGATATTCGCGATGGCATTACGCGATTTGGCGCATTCAACCAAGACCCCCATGATATTGAATTGGTTCCTGTCTGCACTTCGGAATACCGGCAGCAGATGGGGGCGCTGATTGAACGGTTGAAGTCAGGAAAATACAAATACAAAGGTTCCGAACGAACGTTTGGATCTCGTCTTTCGTATGGTTCGATCATCACGACGGAAAGTGTCTCGTCCCTCTTTTCCGAATGCGAACGGGTTATCGCAGAACATCCAGGATGGGCCGGTAACAAGGACTTGAACAGGTTGTTCTTGGTCTATACGCCAGAACGGGGATACTCACTTGATGATGAGGGATCGCCCTATTATCGCGTAAAACGATTGCTGCTGGAGACTGGAATCCCCTGCCAAATGGTCGATACTCCCACTTTGATCAATCCAGATTGGAAGGATCTCAATCTTGGATTGAACATCGTTGCCAAATGTGGCATTGTGCCTTGGGTATTGCCAGATGCGATTCCAGATGCTCATTTCTTCGTTGGATTGTCATACACGAAGAGCCGCAGGCAAGATGCAACGCGAATCATGGGCTATGCCAATGTTTTCAATGCGTATGGACGGTGGGGATTCTACTCGGCGAATACAGAAGCCTTCCCCTACGACGATAAAGCGGAATATTTCTATAGGCTGGTCAAGTCCACGCTCGAAAAGCTTTCGCTTTCTGAGACACCGTCTGTCTATTTCCATTATTCCGCTAAATTCTCGAGAGACGACCGGAATGCAATTCTAAGGGCCGCGCGCGAAGTGCGGCCCAAAGGAACCTATTCCTTCGTATGGATCAATACGCAGCACAATGTACGGTTCTTCGATCGGTCCGGCGAAGGAGATGGCAGCTTAAGACGAGGAACATATATCGCGGCCTCTCCATCTCAGGCATATGTTTCCACAACAGGCTACAACCCTTATCGAAGGAGTTTAGGCACTCCATTGACTTTAGAAGTCAATATCCATACAGAAGAAGCAAACGGAGGAGTGCGAAAACAGCATGACCTCCGAGCCCTGGCATTTCAGATATTAAGCCTCACGAAGTTGAACTGGGCTTCAACAGATTCGCTTTGCGGCGAACCCATTACGACGAAGTATGCGGGGGACATAGCGTATCTGACATCGGCATTTTTGCGACAAAATGGATCCTCGTTCAAACTTCATCCAGTGCTAGAGCGGACTCCTTGGTTCATTTAGCCGTGAGTGCTATGCGGCCAAAACTGCGGCGGGAACTGGGCCCGGATCCCACGGCCCTTGGATCGGGGGAATCAAGCGAGCGATCTCCTCCGACCCGCAGAGTCCGCAGCGCCGCCCCGATGAGGTCGAGACTGTTTCGCAGTTATCGCAGTAGACGGCGCTCTCGACAGGAATCGAAACCAGACCCGGCTCACGGCGAATCATCAATACGTTGCGCATGTGCCCTCCAGTAGATCCAAGGTGAAAGATTCGGCGTTACGCGGCAGTTCGGGCGGCCTCCTGTTCAAGCTCGGCGACCAGAGTTTTCAGCATCTCCAGTCTGGGAATCGTCGTAATGGACTCGATCCGCAACCTGTCGACGATGGCAATGAAGGATGTCTCGCCAATCTGCCGTGCCAAGGTGTGTGCCTTGCTAACTCCACGGGAGGCCCGCTCCATCGCCTCGGCAACATCCGCCTGCAATTGTGCATTCGGGATGGCACTTGCCAGCCGCGTATGCGCGACGCGCCAGAGGATCTCTCCATAGATCGGGTCTCCCAGGATGCGCTGAAACCCCTCGATCCTCACCGTTGCCTTCTGATCGATCGGGCCACGTTGCGCCGGTGGGCGCGGGCCAGATGCAGGATGGCCCTTTGAGGAAATGGCCCCTTTGGGCATTGCCCATTGCGGAAGCCTCGGATATTCAGTGGGCTGCCGGTATTCATTGAGCGGAACCCACATTTCGGTGAAGTTGTAGAGATACCGACCCAGACCAAAACAACTGCACGCTCGCTTGAAAGCCTGAGCCTCAGCCGCGGTCATCGCGTTCTCTTCATCTGCCCAGTCTTCTCCGCTGCCGGCGTGGCAACCCAGCCCGGTAATGGTCAGCGTGCAGGTAACCAGTACTTTACCCGTCTGGATGAGTTTGTCCTTCTTCATCCGCGTCACGGATGACACGGTGGAGACGGCGTAGGTCCGGGTCCAGCCATTAGGAGTGAAAAGTTGGTTGAGGCGGTCAGTGTAAGCCCGTGGGTCCGCGAACGCGATCACGGCTCCGCGGTTGCCATCCCGATTTGTGTGTGTGACACGCCACTTGATCTCCGATGGATTAAAGGGCTCTGCCAGTCGTGCGAACAGTGCGTCCGGTTCCGGGTTCGGCTTCACATCTTCTGTTGTCATCGTTGTATCTCCTCAAATAGAAATGGCGCCCCGAAGAGCGCCTCAGCCCCGCCGCAAGAGTTGGTCAAAACGGAATCTCGCCCGCCGTGATCTCCTGATCGGAGTACTCCTCGCCGTTGCCAGATTCTGTGTAACCAAAGTTCCCGTTGCCCGTTCGGGCATGACTTTTTCCGCTGGGGCTCCGCCCTTCCTCTCCTGGACGGCCTCCCAGCAGTGTGAGGTCGTAGATGAGAATCTCGGTCCGGTACTTCTTTTGGCCAGATTCCCGGTCGTCCCACGTGCGGGTCTGGATCTTGCCCTCGATCAAAAGCTGCGAGCCTTTTCTCACGTAGTCGCGAATCACTTCCGCGGTGCGGTTGAAGGCTACCAGGTTGTGCCACTCCGTCCTGTCCTGCCAGTTGCCCTGACCGTCCTTTTGGCGGTCGGCGGTGGCGAGTGAGAATGAAGCAACGATTGTTCCGCCGTTTGTTGAACGGATCTCGGGGTCCTTGCCCACATGCCCGAGCAAGATTGCTTTGTTGACGCCCTTTGACATGACGTCCTCCTTTATTGGGGAATTAGGCGCGCACGTGTTCGAGCGCCGCTGCTTGTGAGATTTCGACGTACTCTCCATTGAGGTACCGGTAGAACCTTCCGGAGTTGCGCCCGATATTGAGATAGCGCCGCGTAATCCGGTGCTTATAGAACTCAATCTCTCCGGCGCAGCCCATGTACATGAAGTTCTCCAGGTCCGTCACTGGAACGGCCAGCTCAAGGGGAGCCCAGTTCGGCTCGCCGACGGTAATCGCAGCTTTGATGGGATGCGTCATGGTCTCAATCCCCCGGCTGTCACTTGAACCATAACCTTGCCTTTCGTGGAAGCATATCTTTGCCGCCTGTCCAATCTCTGTCAAATGACTCAATGCCCCGCCATGGATAGGCATCCGAGGGTGAACGGGCAGACGGAGATCGATCTCTCGGAATGGATGCCGCGCTTTAGCCCGCGGCTGATCGCCGTCGTTGTCTGGTAGCAGCTTTCTTGGAGGTTCTCGACTCGAGCATTGCCAATGTGGCATTGCCGCGCATCTCCGGCGACTTGGGAGCCACCAACAGCGAGATTACATGGCACTTGAGTTTTGCACAGAGTGTCATTGGCCGGGTGCAGCTCCAGCCTGTGACTTCCATCACGGAGCTTACAGCCTGCAGGCGGTATATTTCGGGCCAGAGCTGAGGGCTGGTTCCTTCCATTGCTTGATTGTTTTACAGGGAGCGCACAAACGAACAACTAAAGGAGGACAATACACGTGAAGATCGTCACCGCTTTCGTCGCCAGTGCGCGGAGGAGGGGCCTCACTTACGCTGCCACACGCCAGTTCCTCGACAACTTACAGTCGTTCGGAGATGTTCAGAGTGAAATCGTCTTTCTCAGCGAGTACAACCTTCGAGTGTGTAGCGGCTGCAAGCGATGTTTCCTGCGGGGGGAAGAGTGCTGCCCGCTCAAGGACGACCGGGACGTGCTCATTGAGAAGATGATGACCTCCGATGCGGTCGTCTTTGCCTCGCCGAACTACTCGTTCCAAGTCTCCGCAATCATGAAGACGTTTCTTGACCGGCTCGGGTTCGTGTTCCACCGTCCACGCTTCCACGGGAAGACCTTCACCAACATCGTCGCCCAGGGAATCTACGGAGGCGGCAAGGTGGTGAAGTACCTCGACTTTGTGGGAGGCGGGCTGGGATTCAATGTCGTGGGAGGCAGTTGCATCACAGCGCTTGAGCCGATGGCCGAGAAGGACCGGCTGAAAATGGCCGAGGCCCTTTCGAGGCACGCCAAGCAGTTTCACCGGCAGCTCTTGAAGCCGACCCATCCGGCACCGTCGATCTTCCAACTCATGGCGTTCAGGATAAGCCGTACCAGCATGAAGCTCACGCTTGGCGAAGACAATCGAGACTACACGTACTACCGCGATCACGGTTGGTTTCACTCAGACTACTACTACCCAATCAGAGTTGGCCCGCTGAGAAGAGCCATTGGTGCCACTTTCGATTGGGTGGCAGCCTACAGGTTTAAACAGACGGATGCGTAGGCGGCTCCTTGGCCCATTGGCGAGCGCGTTTCAGATCGGATTGACGGAAGATCGAGGATGATTGGCACAAACAGCTATCTGAGTGCATAATCCATAATCTGTCATGACCTACTCAGCGATCACTGCGGGTAGAGAAACCTCCGGACTTAGAGTTCTGGGTGGCTAGCGGGCTATCAGGACGCTATCCGTCTATATCAAACCTGAGAATCAGAGAGGCCACGCGCTGCATTCGACCACCACCCCGGACCTTCAATCCAGTAATCGAGGACGCTCTTCCTTTTGAAGACCTTCCAGGCAAGATTATGTTTCCAACCCGGCAAAGTTATGTTTCAAGTGACACGGCGCCTGGCGACACTCCGACGTGCGTGTGTTTGCAGCCAACGCAGCATACGGCTGCGGTTGTTTTCCTGATCGCCTCCTCAAACGGCGGTGGGTGCGGCAGCACCTCGCCGCCACGGCTATAGAACACGGGAGCCAGCTCTCCCCGGAGCCCACGATTCTCTTCCTTCCAGAGGTCCACCGAAAGGATTCCATCCCTGCCACGAAAGAGCGTCTTCGAGACGATCTGTGGGCGGTCCCGGTCTGAAACCCCCGATAGCATATGGAGCGTGATCGCTAGCTCCAAGGTCCGTTCGCTGCGAAGCATCTCAATGCGCACCATTCTTTCGGCCAGCAGTATGGCATGACGGCCGTTCACGGCAATCGACCGGATGGATTGTAGCCATGGCAAAGGCGATCCGTCCTCCGCGACGAAAGCGCAGACCCGTCCCATGTCAGAGACTGCGCCTCCAGACTCGACTCCACGCAGTACATAGCGACTGGCGAGGTGCTGATGTTCGACCGAGACTCCAGGCGTGCAGTAGATACCCCTCTTCTGAAGCGCCTTCAGCACGCTTGGCGGTAACGCCAACCCATAAAGAGCCTGGCGAGAAGTGGCGGATCCGGGCTTCTGTTTTTCGGAAGTATTCATAGTCCTTGCTCCTCACACCGCGGCGCGGTTTCGAATCGGCTGCCCCAACGCGGCGCGAATATCTTCTTTCGTGCAACCGGCCCAGCATTTGTAGAACCGGGGATCCTTGATCTGAATGGCAAGGTTGTCACCCGAGCGATCGTGGCTGGCAGCTGCGCAGGAGGGGCATCGGGCCCACCAATTCCGGCTGTCCTTGCGCGTGGTCCGCACATAGTCAAGAATTCTGAACTCCTGGTTGCGGGCAGATGAGGCGGGCGGTATATACGGAATTGCGACGGCTGGCCGGTACGCTTCGGGCAGGCTCATACCCTCAATAAATGTCTTCAGCTCGGCCTCGGTCAGTTTCGGCAGCCGCTCGAGATATGCAAGCTGCGCTTCTGGAGCAGGCTCAGCTTCGTAAAACCAGTAACGGCGATTTGTCTTCCGGTGCACGCCAAGTGGAGCACGGATCGCGTTGCCGTACTCGCCATGGTCGAGCTTGTCCTGGCGCGGGAAGACTTCTATGCCCTCCTTCAGACCACCGCCCTTGACCGGAACACCGAGTCGGAGCGCGAGGTTATAGACATAAATCCGGCATTCGGTTGCCAGTAGCGGCTCGGCACCGAAGACCCAGAGATGGCCACCGCGGCGCGATTGCTCAAGCGCTGCGTCTACTCCATCCTGCTTGAGTTCCCATTGCAGTTGGAACAGCGATTCCAACGCTCCATCAAAGTCGGCGTCGATTGCGACCCACTTTGAGCGTTGCGTCTCGGGGTTGATTGCGTAGAGGCTGATCGTGACGTCACCATTGAGGTGCATCCGTACTACGCCATCATCGAGCGGCTTCGGTTCCTTGGTCTTCCAGTCGCGCGCCGGGTAATAGGGGACAGATCCGTTCGGCAACGGTCGCTCACCCTGGATTGCATACGCGCGCCGGTTTACAAACAGGCGCGTGAACCTTGCCGCGGCTTCCCGATTTACACAGAACTTGGCATACATGGCGTCCCGCCTCCTTCATCCGTTGTGTGGTTGTAACCCGGGTCCGAAACTCGGTCAAATTCAGGAAGACGGCGAGCAGAGCACACTGTCTCTGCATCTGCTCGCCGATTCCCTCTGCTGGTGCTATGCGGCTTTCCTGTTCGGAACCACCACGACCCTCACGAACTGGGACCGGTTGATGGGCCGGGCTGGCTCCGGGTTGACGGCCGAATGGCCGGGGGTTCTCTGTGGCGCGGACCAGGCGGACGACTGAACCCTGGCGATGGCGCGGTTGATCGAACGGATGCGGCTTGCGGACAGGCGCATGGGGACTTCCTCCTTCAGTGGCGGTGGTTTAGGATTTTGGGAGTCTTGCGGGATGGGCTAGGCGTTGGCCGGCTGGAACTCTGTGAGCAGCAGGCCGGGCTGTTCAACCAGACGAAACAAGTCGTACTCGGAGAACGCGCGGTCGAACTTCTCCGACGTGAACTGGTCTTCACAGTCCTCGAACGACAGCATGTACCATTGCTCGCGCTGTCTATCGAAAAGGTAGATCGCTCCCGATGCGCCGTTATCCGGCACCATCTGCAGGAGCAGGACACCCTTGGCCGTCTGTATCCACCGGGTGGCAATTGCCTCTCCGACTTCGAGAAATGCGGCGACAGTTTGCTCGACGGAACTGGCGGCGCGGTCCCGCCAACTGAACATCTTGTATGTGGACATCTTTCCCAAGCTGGCTTGCATGGCACGATTCTCCTTTCTTCTTTGTTGGGTTTGGGGATCGATTGCGGGTTAGCGGGACCTGCTGTTCACGGTGAGGAACCACATCCGAGCCAGAGATCCGAGCAGGGCTGCGAACATCAACGTCACCCCGATCTGCTGAAGCGCGTGATGAGCAGTCACGAGGTAGAGCGTTCCAGCGAATCGCACAACGATGATCGCGTTGACCACGGTCTGCACAACGCAGATCGTTAAACGGCGCTGGAACGGATTTGAGAGAGATCCTCTTCCCGCCGGCTGGTCGGAGGCGGCGGAGACATAAGGGCGCATGGCGGTCGTTTCCTTTCGTGGCATGATGTGCCGGTTGTCGTTCATTGATTGCGTGCAGGGGGACTTTGACGAGGTCAAGAACGGCTGACACCTTGAGCTTGCCTGGGAGGCTTTAGTTGTTTGGGAATGTGTACTACGAGTGCTACTCCGCTTGGCAATAGGATTCGTGCAGGCGGTCGTCACAGTTGAGGAGCCTGGTAAGACAATCTGCCAGGCTGGCTTCTCCTGGCATGTATGCCCGATTGAAGATCGCTCAACTTCACCCTCGCTACCCCTTACCTTCACTTCGCCAACCCAACATTCCCAACCAAACAAGGGGATAGTCAGAAAGGAAGTTCTTGAACAGTCATAACTTAGGAAGTGCCGATTCCGTTCAATAACGAGGCAAAGGATGTCAAAGCAGATTCAATGAAACGTCAATGCGACGTGAATGCAACCACAAAGGACAGTCGAAGAAATGCCTTGCCCAGCGCAATCGAACTACGACGCTCGCAAATCGAAGAGTTCCCTAAGGGGCACAATTTCCGAGCTCGCCGTGTTGGTCAGAGTGCGCGTATCGAGCAGCGAATGGCGGAAGGCCTCGCTCAGTGCAAAGCCGATTCGCTTCCGAGTCGTGCGCAATTCCATGGCAAGCAGATACAGGATGTCGTCGCTAGATGTCAGGTACAAGACGGTATCTGTGGTGCCGTCCCTGTCGAGAGCCTCGCGAATTGTGGCGTAACGGGATGCTGCCTTCGCGCTTCTCTCGTATTCAATCCCGATCGTTCGCGTGCATCGGTCGATTCCTATTTCCGCGACGGCATCATAGTCTTTGGTCGCTGCGCCGGCGGCGACAAGATTCCGTGACGTGATCTCGACGTCACTCTTCCATGATCGAAGCAGGCCTGATCGGGCAAAAGCCAAATGGATATTGACCAACTCCAGCGCATGAGCGACCTTCGAGGGATGAAGAATCTGTTCCGTATTGCTGGGCAAGGAGACCAGGTAATGACCGCGTGATTCGAGACATTCAAGACCCTGTTGCGTAATTCCATAGACAGGTTTACCCAGGAACCGCTGCCCATTAAACCTCACTATCAGGCCAGCCTTTTCGAGTCGTGTCACCCGCCAGCGCAAAGAGCGGACGATTGCCTCTAGCATCTCGTGGGTCAGCAGATCGCGAAGCTGATCGAAAGTGATCGCACGGGAGTTGCGGACATGGAGCAGAACCGGCAAGTCGCAGGTGTCAGAAAGAGAAATGTAGCCCTTGTAATACCTCATCGGATCGCTCCTTGGCTGTCATCATTGAGCCGAAGTCGGCTTTGACCCTGATCAATCCGCCATCGCCCGAGATCACTCTCGACCCAATCGTCAGCGCCGAAGAGCAACATTGCCTCGTACCTTTCGCCGCGCAGGCTGATCGAAACTGGACGAATTCCAGCCGATTTCCAACCGGCCTTAGCGAACTCGATTACGCCATGCTCGGCTGATCTGAGAGTGACCAGCCAAGCGTCGGGCGTGATTTCGCCGGCACGTCGCTCGAACAGCAAGTGCACCTTCCCGGAAAACTGACGCGGCAGAGAGCAAAGAAATGTCCTGCCGACCGCACGCAACGGGAACTCCGGATCGAACCCGCTCTTCGCGTTGAAGCGAATTTGCCCGGGAAAGATGGCGCTATGGTGGAGACGGCTTCCCGACATGAGTGCCGCGGCGTTGAAGTACGCAGCCTTCCGCCTGAAGCAATAGGGATCACTCACGTCGCGTGAACGCATCGCCCACCAGTTCGTTCCGAAGCTGATTACGCGGACGTACATGCTCGCAATTCCGCCATAAGCGTGCCCAGAACAGCACGCGTCTGGGCCATTCTCTCCCGGCCTCGGAGGGAATGGAGGAACCAGATCCGCTCGAATAGAAGCCTGGGAAGCGGCAGGTCATCGGCGCGAAATCGGGCCAGAAGCCTATCCAACTCGACCATCGCGCGGGCGAAGTCAATCTCCTCGTCGCACTGCGATTCGAGTTGCTCGGCGAGATACTCATCCCACTTCTCGGCGACCGAGCAATCAGAAACCCCTCTTTTGTACGCTGCCCATAGCGCGAAATAGCGGTTCTTCTGCGCGAGGTGGTCGAGCAATTCCTGAATCTGCTTTCGAGGAGATGTCCGTGCCTGCCGCTCGTCGCGTGCGGTTGTCAGCCGCGCCTGATTGCTGAGATGCATAGTAATGGTTCTGAAGATCGAGTCGTTCAAGCCTTCTAACGCGATCGTGCGCGCGGGATCAAGCAGGCTCTCGATACGCTCCAGTTCTTCCGCGAATCGCGCTGGCAACTGGAGTCCCTGCAACTGGTAGAAGCTCCGCAAGAGCTCCATGCGTCCGACGGCCAGCGTATTGCGCCGTTCCTGCGCCGGAACATCACTGCGGACGTGCGTCAGCCAATCGTCATGACTCTCGAAATCGGAAGGGGGTTTTCTGGTCATTGTGGTCCTCTTATGCGCCCTTGAGAGTCGCATTACGGCGCCTCTCCTGGTCAAGCAACACTGTTGTTTGGTTGAGGCGCTGCTTTAGATTCTGCTCACTGTTCTGCAACGCCTCCACGCGCCGTTGTAACAATAGATTGGTTTGTTGCGTGCTGGCTGCGGTCGCATCGGACGCAGCGGCTGCAATCTTCTCCGCCTCAGCAGGCGAAATCCCTTTGCTGTCCGACAGGGTGCGAACGCTTCTCGTCAAACTCCCATTCGTATCGGTCTCCTGTTCTGAGGGCCTTGACTTGCGGGACAGGGCTGCTTCAGCTTCGGTATTATGCGCTTCGGCCAACTGATTGAACTGTTGGGTCCGGTGCTCTATCTCGATCCTGTCGCTGACGCGGCCGTTCCACAATTGCGCGATGAGAGACGCTGCGATGAGTTCGCGTTTGTCCATGGCGCGCCACTGAAAGAGAACGACTGCGACCAGACCACTGAGCAAAAGCAGCGTTGCAACATTCGACCAAAAGTAGAGATCGTCAAT
>JBEKUP010000078.1:0-20945 GCA_049514915.1 Occallatibacter sp.
GTGTTACTCACCCGTGCGCCACTTTACTCAGGTATTGCTACCCTTTCTCGTTCGACTTGCATGTGTTAGGCACGCCGCCAGCGTTGATTCTGAGCCAGGATCAAACTCTCGTTTGAAACCTGTTGTCGGCTCTCCTCTGACGGAGGTCAGCGAGAGACCGACGGCATCTACACATCTGTCTCGAATCTCTTCAGAGAACAGGGTGCATGCAGATGCGCTTACCTTGTGAGAATGATCAAGCCAAACTCGATCACATCTCACGACTGGCATGTTCAACCAATTTGTCAAAGATCCTTGAGGGTTGTCCGCCTGAGCGGTCCCTTTGGGATCGAGGCCCAGACCCGAAAGTCAGGGTGTCCTCGAACTTGTTGCGCTCGCCGGTTTTGCGTATTACCGCAGCTCCCAGCGTTTTTGCGCGAACCTTCTAAACCTACCGAAGTTTACCGTTCATGTCAATGCCTTTTTCAAGGCCTAACCAACTTGGCAATACTCTCCGTCCAGAAGCAACGCACAGCGCCAAATATCAAATAACAACCAGCAAAATTTGCCCGAGCCGCTAGGGCTCACGAGAGATAAACTCCCGGGTCTTGCAATGGCTTGTTCTCTCTAGGGATTCCCTACAGCGGATCTAGGGGCTCTTGCCTCACCTGATCCAACGAACCAGCTTCCCACTTCCCTCATCGGGGCAGGCCATACAGGCCACCGGGAGGCTCCACTGCTACTTACTGCTCAACTGCAACTTCCAAACCTTAACACAGTCAGCCGCCCATTGCAACTCGCAGACTGACTTTTATTGCATCCAGCCGCACATTCAAGTGCTTCCCGCTTGCAACTTCACGATCATAGCAACCACCCACCCTGAAAGCAAGCCTCGCACCCTGTGGAAGGCCGCCACTTTCTGTGGGAAACGTCTCCTAAAGAGCATGCCGCGGAATGAGTCCCAAATCCGTGAGCCCATTCACAAAAAACTGCATCGCCAGGGCCACCAGCAGCAGACCCATGATCCGGACCAGAATGCGGATACCCGTCTCACCCATGACACTGCGCACACGGCCGGCCCCGGCCAGAACCCAATAACTGATCAGGCAGGTCACCGCGATGGAACCGAGAATCGCGCCCATCTCCCAGTGCCAGATCGAAGGCACCTGCCCCACCAGCACCATCACCGAAGAAATCGCACCAGGTCCGGCCAGCATCGGAATCCCCAGCGGCACAATCCCCGCGTCCTCCTTGGCTGCTGCTTCTTCCGTGTCCCCGTGGGCTTCCTGCGTCGGCGAGCGCTTTGCCTCCAGCATATCCAGCCCAATCAAAAGCAGAATCAGGCCCCCTGCCACTTCAAAGGCCGGCAGTTTGATACCGAACATCTCAAAGATGTACTGGCCCGCCAAGGCAAAAGTCGTGAGGACAATGAAACAGGTCACTGCGCCCTTCTTGGCCATCCGCTTGCGGCGTACAGGGTCCATGCTCGCCGTAATCGCCAAAAACGACGGGATCGCCGCAAACGGATCCACAAGAAAGAAGATGGAACTGAGCGCCAGCACCGAGAAGCGCACCAGGGGCGCGGTACTCAGTTCGCTCAGCGCCACTTCCGCAGGGTTGGTCCAGATCACTTTCTGAGGCTAACATTTTCATCGCCTCTCAAGCGGACCGCAGCGTTACGAGCACCTGCAGTCTGCGCCCGGCCTCGATGAACTAAACAGTCCGGATTTGCCGCGCCGTCGACAACCCCTCGAACCCGGCGTTTGGTCTCTGTGCGTTCTACAATCATCTCTTGCTCATCGATCTCCAACGCGACCGCTTCGACGTCGTGCTTGTCTCGCCCCGCAACCCGCTCAACATTGGCGCAGCGGCGCGGGCCATGGCGAACTTCGGCTTTTCGCATCTGGCCGTGGTCGCTCCGTTCGAAGCCCACTGGCGAGAAGCCCGGTCCGCCGTCGGAGCGCCGGATCTCCTTGAAAACGCGCAACAGCATCCCGCCCTCGCCGACGCCGTTGCAGCCTGCACCCTGGTCATCGGCACAGGAACGCTGACCTACCGCAAGCCCGGACAGCGCGTGGTTTTTCTCCCCGATCTCGCGCCTTTGGTCCGCCTTGAACTGGAACGGAGCGGTCGCGTCGCGCTCGTCTTTGGACCGGAGAAGCACGGCCTCACGCGCAACGACCTCTCCCTCTGCCACATACTTTTGGAGATCCCCACCGACCCGCGGCAACCTTCAATGAACCTCGGCCAGGCGGTCGCAGTCTGCCTCTACGAACTTGCGGTGCGCCGCGCCGCCAACGATGCGCCCACCAACACTGAAATCCGCCCGTCGGCTCCGTGCGGCGATCTGGAGCTTTTGGCCACCATAGTGGAACAAGCAATGGTTTCTGCCGATTACTCCCGCGGCTCAATGGGCGAGGCGAACCGGCACGAATTGCGTCTGATGCTGCGCAGGCTGGCGCCCAGCGCCTCGGATACGCGAAAGCTTCTCGGGCTATTCCGAAGGATCGTTTGGCGTTTGAACCGCAGCCGGGGACATGATTGAAGTGGCAAGCCTCCTGCAAAAGCTGAGAGGTGATTCTTTTTGCCGACTATTTATCGAATTCCTGTTAAAGTGGCGTCCAAAGGTCTCAACATGATTTCTTGCAACCTTTGCCTTGGTCATCAGTATTCGGCAGCAGCCAGAGCCCGTATTGGCTTCGCGGCAATCTGCTGCGCCGCGATTCTGTCTTTCACCGGGTCTGGAGCAGCTCAGGAGCCGCAGCCGCCACAACAACCCGGCACAACGCAACAACCCGCCGTGCCGCCAGCCGCCGCTCCAACCGGAACTGCGCCCCCAGCTCCGTCCGCGACCCAGGAGCCAGAGAAACCCGCCGCGGCACAAGTTCCTTCAGAGACAACTCAGCCCGCTCAGCCGCTGACTCCCGGCACCGCAACTCCGGCGGCGGAGTCTCAACCGTCTGCATCCAGCCCCGAAACCCCGCAGCCGGGCGCCATCACCGAAGAGACACTGAGGCAGATGCTCATCGGCAAGCCCCTCTATCTGCGCGGCGGCTTCCTCGACAACAGCTTGAGTTTCAACGAGAACGGCGGTCTCATTGGGCATTCGCCGCAGGGCTCCTACACCCTCAGCGCCATCCAGATCGACAAAGTGCATCTGACCAAGCACAAAGTGGAATTGGAGGGCGCGCGCTACGGCCTCCACTTTTTGGGAGCTTTGCCTTACGAAGACCCAACCAAAGCCCTGGACCGTGTCAAAATCACGCCAAAAAAGAAAGTCGTCAAAATCACAATTGATCGCGAGTTGGTTGTAACTCCCAAGAAGAAAAAGCAGAAGGGCAACGGACAAAATCAGCCCGCCAAAGCTGCGGCGCCGTCTCCAGGTGCCCCATCGACGATCGCAGCCGGACCGGCCGCAGCACCCAGTGCGAGCGTAGCGCCCAGCACCGTTGCTGCTTCCGATGCCGCTCCTGCACAAACCAAGCCTGCAGACACCGCGAATCCTCCCTCCGCGAGCCCCGCGCCGCAAGCAGCATCCGCAAATGATCAGCCATCCCCGCCACCTGCTCCAGTGCAAAAGGAACTGAGCGACGCCGATCAGGCGAAGGCGGACATGGCTGCCGCGCCTGTAGCCGAACGGCCCGCCGATCCGAGCAGTGTAACCACCACCACCTCCCCCGCTCACGCCGCCAAACTATTGAAAAGCGCACTCGACAAGATCTTTGCTCCCGGCCTCGACGATCGAATGATGGCCGCGATGCCTGACTTCTGGAAGCTCTACTATCAGGCCGTGGCCGCCAAAGCCGATTACCGGCCCAAAGATCCTTCCGTCCTGCGTCAAAATACGGTGGACAAGAAGGCCGTGCTGCTTTCCAAGTTTGAACCGCCGTCCAACGAGTGGGCGCAAGCCAGCGGCATCGCCGGCCCCGCTCTCTATCACGCTGTGATCCAAGCCGATGGCAAGCCCGGCGAGATTGCAGTGGCCCGTCCCATCGGCTTCGGCCTCGATGAGAGCGCAGTGGACTCGATTCGCAAAGCCAACTTTGAGCCCGCAATCAAAGACGGAAAGCCCGTTCCAGTCATGCTGGACCTGTACGTGTCATTCCGGATCTATTCCAACAGGACCGCGGCCAACAGCAAACCTGACGCGGAAGCAGAGGACAAGAAGGCTGAGAAGCAGCTACCAGGACCGTACAGTCTGAAACCTGTGAGTGAATAGCCTGGAAGAATCAGGCTCCCTCACGCGCATCTCTTTTGAGTCGCGCACCGGCTTCGCCAACCCTAGGTGGATGAAACTGTGCCCCATCCATCGGCCTTTGGCGTTGCGCCTATTCCTCCTGCCGAATAATTTCTTCCAGCTTGGGTTTATGCTTCGTTTCGCGACCGGTGCGGGGCTCTGAATCCACCACGCGCGCCGGTTTCGGCTGGCCTACGCGCTCACGCGCATTGGCCTTCACCGCCTTGGTGGCCGAGAAGGGAGTTGGCTTGCGTTTCGTCATGGCAAGGATGAGTATGGAATAGATTGAAGCGAAGCGAAAGCCCCGGTGAGCTGTTTTCGGGGAAATCAAATCTGCGCAGCCCCGCAATTGAGTTCCAGGCGGGGTGGCGTATCCGAGGGCCGGATCAAATGGAAGAGCGCGAGTTTTTCAATGAGACCACTGAAATGCGGAAGCATACGCTAACTTGCCCCAAGTGCGGGCAAGCCGGCGAGTACCAGGTGAGCTGGGTAGTACGGCGGAAACGGGCACAACTTCCTCGGAATGCCGACGAACGGGACCGCGCCCGTTTTGCCAAGGCACAGTCCTACATGGTGCGCCGCGACGACAAGCTCTCCTGCACCAATGTTCGCTGCCGCAAGCCATTTGAGATTACCCAATTGCAGTCTCTCGCCTTCCTGTCTGAATAAAGCGGGAGCTGCGAATAGGCGCGCTCGGGGCTACAACAGCCTTAGCCTGCGAGTCAGCCGCTATTCGGTCCGAAGCGCCTCCATAGGTTCAATAGCCGCGGCGCGCCGTGCGGGAGCAACAGAAGCGCCAAGCGTAAGCAGCAGAATGGCAGTCGTGGCCAGTGCGATCACCACAGGATCGACGGGATCCACCTGGAAGAGCATCGAGCGCAAAAGACGGGTGGCGAAGACAGCCGCAACCGCTCCGATCCCGCACCCGAGCAAGCCAAGTTTTGCGGCGGAAGCAAGAACCAGCCGCATCACGCCCGCACGCTGCGCACCGAGAGCCAAACGGATGGCCATCTCGTGCGCACGCAAAGCAGCGGAGAAGGCAATCACGCTGTAAATACCGAGCAGCGCGAGCAATAAGGCCCCGCCGGCAAAAGCAGAAATCAGAACGGTCATGAAGCGCCGCGAGGCCTGCCCTTCCCCAACCACGCGATCCATCGATTCAACATCGGTGAGTGGAAGCTGCGGATCAATGGAGTGGACAATCGCACGCAGAGAGCCGGCCATCACCTCCGGCGGCATCTGGCTGCGCACCACGATGGAGCCACGGTTTCCGGTAACATAACTGGCCGTGACAAAAGAGCCGGCGCTCGCTCTAACTTGGCTCGCCGGCACGTAGATTTGCATCCCCGTCGGTTGGTCCGCCGCTGTCTGCTTCACCTCGCCGACTTCGCCCACGACAGTAAGCCAGGGCAGTTTCGTGGCCTGTGCCGGCCCGCGATGCACGCGCTTGCCTATGGGGTCCTGACCGGGCCAGAACTTCTCCGCCAGGGAGCGGTTGACGACAGCCACCAGCGGCGCCCCCGGAAGATCGTCTGAGCCCGTAAAACCGCGGCCACGGATAATCGGAATCCCCTGCGCCTGAAAGTAGTTTCCAATGACCTGCGGAACCCAGGCCAGATTCAATCCTGCGCCTTTGGGCGGAATATATCCGTCGGGGGTAAACGTCGCCCGATACTCGTTGCTCGCCGCCGGCAGCAGCGTGGTAAGTCCCGCGGCCTCCACACCTTTGGTCTGCTCCAGCTTCGAGCGCAAAGACGAAGTAAACGCATCAATCGCCGTCTGCGTTGAATACTGCTGATGCGGCAGGCTGTAGGAGGCTGTCAGCGTGTGATCGGCGCGGAAGCCGAGGTCGACGCTGCGCATTTTTTGAAAACTGCGAAGCAGCAGCCCTGAGCCGGTCAACAAGACCAGGGCTACAGCCAGCTCGGCCACCACCAGAACGGAGCGAATTCGCGCATGGCCGGCGCCCGCTGAGCCTGTGCGTCCACCTTCCTTCAGGGCATCGTTCACGCTTGTGCGCGCCGCGGCAATTGCTGGAACAATTCCACAGAGGAGGCCGGTGAGTACCGCCAGCGCAAACGCAAAAGCGGCCACCTGCCAATCAAGAGTGATGGAGCTGACGCGAGGCAGTGTTTCAGGCAGAAAGCTGACGCCGACGCGGAGAGCGACGAATGCCAGAATCAGGCCGAATACGCCACCTGTGATGCTCAGCAGCAGAGCCTCAACAAGGGACTGGCGCAGAACAGCCGCTGCGCTGGCGCCCAGGGCTAAACGGACGGAGATCTCTCGGCGTCGGCGAATCACCCGCACCAGCAGCAGCCCCGCAAGATTGGCGCAGGCGATGAAGAGCACCACGACAACAGCAAGAAACAGCATGCGGACCAACGGCCGAGCCTCAAAGACCGTGACCTCATCGAGCCGCTGAGCAAATGGATGGATGCGCCGGCTGGACAGAGCCGGGGGAAAGTTGCGCATGATCTCATGCGCCGCGCCCTCGGCATCCTGTTGAGCCTGCATCGGAGTGACGCCCGGCTTGAGACGACCGACAAGAGTGTAAGCCCATGCGCCCGCTCCCTGAACAATCTCCGCCTGCGTAAGGCTCATCGGCTCCCAGAGTTCGCTGCGGTTCAGCTGCCCCGGAGTGAGCGGAAACTCGAAACTGCGAGGCATCACGCCGATGATTTCGTAAGGCTTGCGATCGAGCAGAACCTTCTGCCCCAGAATGCGCGGATCGCCATGGTAGCGACTCTGCCACGTCTGATAGCTCAGCAGGACCACCTGCTGGCTGCTCTCATCTTCCTGTTGGGTAAAAACGCGGCCCATGAGCGGCGAGACACCGAGCACCGGAAACATGCTGGCAGTCATGCGCGCTGCGTTAATCTGCGAAGGCTCGCCCAGTCCGGAAAGCTCATAGGCCGAGGCCTGATAAGCGCCCACGCTCGAAAACGCGTGGGTGTCACGCATGTAGATCTGAACGCCGGGAGCGGTAACGCCAGGAGCCTCTCCCTCGCCGTACGCAACGCCCTCCAGCTTGTCACCCATGGTCACCAGCGAAGCCGGATCGAGAAACGGAAGGGGACGCAGCAGGACGCCTTCAACGATGGAGAAGATAGCCGTGGTGGCCCCAATCCCAAAAGCCAGCGTCAGCACGGCAGCAAGCGTGAACCCCGGCAACCGCCGCAACTGCCGAAGCGCATACCGCACGTCTTGCAACAAGGAATTCATCCGAACCTCCGGGCACATATATACGTGCCTTCAAGGATGCACTTTATCCGCCAAACCGTGTAGGAGCAAAGCAGTTTGTTTTGAGCAGAATGCGAGGGAAATATCGGGGTTCCCGAGGCAACGGTTGTGCGAAAGCGAGAACCAATGTTCGATTTTGAACAGAACCAAATCAACCTAGATGCGTGAAGCGACATGGCATCGGCGTAGAGGTGTGGCGGGCGCGACATCGGCTAAGCTGCGAAGGAGCATAACTTCGACGTAGATGTGCGAAGGGGCACGACTTCAGTCGTGCCATAAGACAAATAAAAAGAACACCGGGCTTTAGCCCGAGAGAAGCGTCTCCTATTCCGGCCTTGACGCCCGGCCTTTACTGAGCTAAGAAGACAACGACGCTCCAACACGACAGGTTAATGTTCAACTGCCCGTTGGTCACAGGGATCGCATATCCATAATTGCCAACCGTATTCACTCCCCCATACACAGGCGCCTGCGAGTTGAAGATCTCCATCCAGCTTCCGGATTCGCCGCCCATGTTGACGCCGTAATCGCTTGAACCCCACTGTCCAGTGCCCGCATTGACCACCACGAGCAGCACATCGCCTTCCATGTTGTAGCGCGTGAAGGCGACTACCTGATTCTGATTGTCAACATGCACAACGATTCCCGCTGGCGAGCGCAGCGCTGGATGTGCCCAGCGAAGGTTGTTTGCGTCGCGCACCATCTGCTGCATGGGAGCGCCGATTGCGTCGCCGATCTTCGACCAGTCGATGCGCAGATCGGTGGTCACGACACCTTGAGCGTTGGTAATAACCGCCGGATCCCATGTCCCGTCAATATGGCCCTCGGTTCCCATGAAGAGCATGGGCGTCCCGGGCAGCGTGGCATTCAGAGCCCACGCGAGGCGCGCCTTGGCGGTGGCCCACCCGTTGCTGCGTCCTCCAAAACGCTGGGTGAAGAAGATGCCGGTGTTTCCCTGTCCGCCATAAATCTGATCGTGTGATCCAGTGAGATAGGTAATCAGGTGCCAGTTATTCGGATCGGAGAAGCCGCCAATGCGGGCCAGTAGCAACTGGACGGTGTTGTTGCCGTTGAGCAGGCTGAACGTATCCCATGGACTGCTCATGTCCCAGGTGGCGCAGAAGCCAAGTGTGCCGTATGGGTCGACGCCCGGCGCGGCGGATGTGGAGGAGTCATTCGGATTGTATTCGGCGATCAGATACTTGTCGGGGAACTCCTGGCGTAGAGCTTGGACGACATATTCGACGGCATCGGGCTGGATGGCCTGGACGGCATCGAACCGCAGCCCATCAACCTGGTACTGGCCTAGCAGCATGCGCGCGTTGTCGAGCAGGAAATCCTTGACCTCCTGCTGCCAGAGGGCAAATCCAGCACCCCAGGGAGTGGGATGTCCATGAACAAAGTAGATGCCGCCCTCGACGCCGTTGTCTCCGGCTAAGTTGCCGTCGTATTGCCAATAGCGGTTGTTGGTGATGGCAGCGTGGTTATAGACAACGTCGAGGATGACGGCAATCCCGCGGCTGTGGGCCGCATCAATGAGCTGAATCAGTTCGGTGACCGCCTTGTCGGGGCTGGTGGCGTAGGCATCCTCGGAGGCGAACATGTCGGACGGTCCGTAACCTTCCCCAGCGCCGTTCAGGTCGCAAAGGCAATCGGTAATAGGCAGGGGCTCGATGGCATTGAAACCCAGACCTCGTACGTAGTCGAGCTTGGCGATGAGATCGACATAGGTTGCTGTATTGTTTGTAACGGCGATGCCATCATTATGGCCTGCGTAGGAGCCGATGTGGAGCTGATAGATAAGGAAGTCGCCAAAGGCGGGCGTCGTAAAGGGCACGCGATTCGCGGGAAACGGTCCCACGATGTAGCCCATGGCAGTGGGGTCGGAACTTTGCACCTGGTACGCACGGGCGTCCGTGCGGGTCCAGGGCTGCGAGTTGTTGTTATCGGTGCCTCCCATGTTGGTAATGATGTACTGGTACTTGTCGCCGGCTTGCGCGGGAATCTGGTCGGCTGACCAGTTACCGGTGCCGGGCTCAGAGGCGAGGTCGATAGGCTGGCCGTTGCTGAAGTCTCCAAAGACCTGCACAAGGCTGGCGTTCGGGGCCCAGACGCGGAACCGGCACGTTCCATTGCTGAGCAGGCTACCCATGCCATCGTTTGCGGGGGAAGGAGCACGCATCACGACCTCCATTTGCGGTTGGATTACGCTCACAGGGGAAAGGAGTTTTGCTGCGATCGGGATGGTGGATTGAAGGTGGCCATCGAGTAAATTGCGGCTCTTGAATTGCGAAAAACTGGATCGGACTGCACCTACTTTACCCTGACTGCGATCAAGAACGTGTAAACAACTGGCAATCCCCTGGCTCCAACAAACCGCGCGCAATTGCACTGCAAACAAAAATCGAAATAAACCACACAGGATCAATATGTTAAGCCGCTATCTCGTGCAAAACCAGCGCATTTTCGAAAAAAGCGGCTAATTCTAAGCAACCCTTTCCCTCGTTTAGTTCAATTCTCTGCAACCGAAACATGCTGAAAAGGCTGCCCGCAAGGTTCATGTCTCAACGAAATGCAACCACTTGGGCAGCCTTTTCGCATGTTTTGTAACCACTTAAGCAGCCTTTTCAGCTATGTAGAACAACCCTTTAAGCAGCCATTTCGACGTTCAAAATCTCGGACTGGCGCAACACCTTGACTCTGTGTTTGAATCGAAGGAGTGAGCAAAAGAGGAGAGAACGAGATGGCGAATTCACTGCTTCCCCCCGAAGAGCGCAACCTGACCCCCGACCAAGTGGAAGCGTTAGATAAGCGGCGCGACTTGGGACACACATTCCTCGTCATCGCAGGCCAGTTTACCGTCATCGCAACCGTCCTCCTGCTCTGGGTCGGCCAGGATCTTACCTACTCGCCGGGCTGGGCCCACCCCATCGCCTATTATTTTGTGATTGCGATTGCGATTATCGTGGTGTTCGGTCTGACAGGGGTGGTGCTGCGCAAAGGAACACCGCGGCTCGACTGAGCGTGCATTGCAACCGATCCCACCCGCAGTCATCCAAAAGGGTATAGCCTAGAGGCTGCCGATGGCCGCTGTTTCCCCAATTCTTGCCCAACCGACGACTGCCAACACACGGCTGACTGACAGCCATGGGCGAGTCATTCACGATCTACGCGTCTCCATCACCGACCGCTGCAATTACAAGTGTGTCTACTGCCGCACAGGCGAGGTTGGCGCGCAATATCCCGAGCTATCCATTGAAGAATACCTGCAGCTGATTAAGTTATTCGTTGATCTAGGGATCAGCAAGGTGCGGCTGACAGGCGGCGAACCGCTGCTGAGGCGTGGGCTTGTAGAGATGGTACGAGAGTTGGCTCGTCTGCGCACCACAAACGGCGATCCGTTGGACTTGGCGCTTACCACTAACGGTCACTTGCTCGAAGGGCTAGCCGCTCCGCTGAAGGCCGCGGGGCTGAACCGCGTAACGGTGAGCATGGACGCGGTGGATGCAGAGACCTTCGAGCGAATCACCCGCGTCCCGGGTAGCTTTCAAGCAGTGCTCGCAGGCATTCGCGCAGCACGCGCGGCGGGACTGACACCGCTCAAAGTAAACTGCGTTCTACTGCGCGGCTTCAATGACAATCAGATTGAGAGCTTTGCCAGATTCGCGCGCGAAGAAGACGTCGTGGTCCGATTCATCGAGTTTATGCCGTTGGAGGAGGGGCGGCTGTGGACGCCGGAGATTGTTGTCCCTTTGAATGAGATTGTGAAGCGCATTGGGCGAGTGTTGCCTCTGGTGGAGTTACCTGCGCGTGAGGCGAGCGAGACGGCGCGCCGCTATACGTTCGCAGATGGGGTGGGCGAGATCGGGATTATTGCACCGGTCAGCCAAGCCTTTTGCGGAGCCTGCAGCCGGGTGCGCCTGACCTCAGATGGCAAGATCAGGACCTGCCTGTTCAGCCAGGTCGAGCACGACCTGTACGGACGCCTGCGAGGCGGATCCGGCGAGGCTGAACTCCGTGCTTACATTGCTACAACGGTCAAGGGCAAAGAAGCGCGCCATCATATCGGAGAGCCAGGATTTCTGAAGCCCTCTCGATCGATGGTGCATATCGGGGGTTGATTCCGCTGCCGCAGGTGCCTGTGACAGAATGTCGGAGTGCCTGCGATTGGCCAAGAACCTCCCCTGAAGGGTCCGGCAATGAAGCAAGAGAATGAAGACCGCATCCCCCTGAAGGATTTGCTTGTCTTCCACCATTTGACGCGCTCGCTCACCTCAAGCTTTGATCTGGACGCTATCTTGCGCACTATCCTTGAACAGATGGAGCGGATCATCGAGGCGGAACTGTGGGCACTTCTGATGCTGGACGAAACCACCAATGAGCTTTACTATGCGCTGGCAGCGGGCGGTGAACAAGAAGCGCTCCGCGGTTTTCGGGTGAAGGTAGGGGAAGGCGTCGCCGGTTGGGTGGTGGAGCACGGAGAGACATTGATTGTGCCGGAATCCGCAGAGGACCCGCGGCTGACGAAGGAACCAGTGGTGCCATCGCGAAGGGTGCGGTCAGTGATTTGCATGCCGCTGCGGGGACGCAAGGGCACGCATGGCGCGATTCAGATTTTCAATCCGCGCAACGATCAGATGACGGACTATACGATCGCTTTCCTGCACATTCTGGCCGATCACGCGGCAATTGCCATTGAGAATGCGCGCGACGTGACGCGGATTCAGCAATTGACTATTACGGACGACACGACCGGGCTCTACAACGTGCGCTCACTCTACGAGGTACTGGGGCGGGAGGTGGAGCGTACGCACCGGACAGGTTTGCCGGTGAGCCTGGCGTTTCTCGACCTGGACCACTTCAAGCTCGTCAACGACGTGCACGGGCACCTGGTAGGCAGCGAGTTGCTGGCCCGGATCGGAGAGCGGCTGAAGGAACTGAGCCGGAAGGAGGATTGGTGCTTCCGCTACGGTGGAGATGAGTTCGTAATCTTGATGCCG
Organism: Occallatibacter sp.; assembly: GCA_049514915.1. GTDB lineage: Bacteria > Acidobacteriota > Terriglobia > Terriglobales > Acidobacteriaceae > Telmatobacter. The sequence goes on from JBEKUP010000078.1 coordinate 12,460, forward strand.
GAGACGGGGCCGGAGACGGCACTGGCGCAAGCCGATGCAGTGCACCGCGCACTGATAGCGACCCGCTTCGAGATGAAGAATGGGCTCGACCTGACCGTCAGCGCGAGCGTGGGTGTGGCGACGGCCCCGGTGGACGGGAAGACAGTCCATGCCGTGATCGGCGCCGCCGATTCACGAATGTACAGAGTGAAGAATGACGGGCGCGGGCGAGTCCAAGGAGCTTGAATCCGCATTTTATCCGGAATTGACGACATGAACGATCTCCCCTCGCAGGAAAAGAATTGAGCTGTTTATTACATTCCGTGTAACAAATGATCGGTAGACTGGCTGTCTGCGGCTTCTAAAGGGCCGAGGAGCATACCCGATGAATACGACGGCCACCCCATTTCAACCCTTTTGCGTCAGGGAGATGACACTCGACGACATTCCAGCGGTCATCGACCTGCAGGTGCGCGCGTTTCCCGGTCTACCGCCATGGAGGGCCGAGCAGCTCCAGAACCATCTGGGCGTCTTCCCCGAGGGGCAGCTTGTGGTTTCCGATTCGACGGGCACTATTCTTGGCTCCGCCAGCTCTCTGCTGATCGACTGGGATGATTATGCCGAGTCGGCCAACTGGTCGTTGATCACCGGGGATGGATCGTTCAGCACACACAACCCCCAGGGCATGACCCTCTATGGCGCCGATTTGGGCGTGGACCCTATGGCGCGACACCTCGGTATCGGAACACTTTTCTATGAAGCACGCAAAGAGTTGATCAGGGAGCGAGGACTGAAGAGGCTGTTGACGGGCGGCCGCATTGCAGGCTACGCGGCGGTGGCCGACGAGATGACGGCAAAGGAGTATGTGGCCGAGGTTGTGGACGGTAAGCGGCGGGATCCAGCGCTCAGCTTCCAGCTCGAGAATGATCTTGTGGTGCTGGATGTTGTTCCCGGCTATATGCACGACACGGAGTCCTGCGGATTTGCGACTGTCCTGGAATGGCTGAACCCGGAATACACTTCCTCGGTCAGCCTGCAGGCAAGCTTGCAACATGCGGCTCTGGAGCAGGCTGCGGCGGAGTCAATGCGGGGCACTCCGCGGCCGCGGCGCGTGCGGATCGCCGCCGTGCAATACCTGTTGAGGCCGATTGCCAGCTTTGAAGACTTCGAGCACCAGGTAGAGTTTTTTGTGCGCAGTGCGAAGGACTACAAAGCGCACTTCCTGCTGTTTCCCGAGTTCTTCACCATGCAACTGCTCAGCTATATCAAGGAGCCGGCTCCCGCCATGGCTGTGCGCCGGTTGGCGCGCATGGCACCGGAATACGAAGCATTGTTTACCCGGCTGGCCAAGGAAACCGGGATCTACATTATTGGGGGAACACATCCAGTGTTTCAACGCGGGAAGGTCTTCAACGCGGCGCACCTGTTTACGCCGAATGGACAGGTCTTCCGGCAGAAGAAAGTTCACCTGACGCCAACAGAGAGCGGACCATACCAACTCAGCCGTGGACATGGACTTTATCTTTACCACACGGACTTCGGCAACATCGCGATTCTGATTTGCTACGACGTGGAGTTTCCCGAGGTGGCGCGCGTCATGGCCGAAGCCGGCGCGGAGATTCTGTTTGTTCCCTCCTGCACGGATGGCCGGGAGGGCTTTTGCCGGGTTCGCTACTGCGCACAGGCGCGAGCAATTGAGAACCAGGTCTACGTGGCGATGACTGGGACGGTTGGCAATCTGCCGCTGGTCCCATACATGAACAGCAACTACGGCCAGGCCGCGATCCTGACGCCTTCGGACTACTTCTTCGCGCGCGACGGGATCGCTGCCGAGGGCACCATCAACCAGGAACAGATGATTGTGGCTGATGTGGATCTCGATCTGCTCGACGAACAGCGCGTCAATGGCAGCGTGATCCCGCTGCAGGATCTGATCAAGGACGCCTACGACAACGTGGTCCACTTCTCGGATTACAAAGGGCAGAAGCCTGTGCAGCCGGAGGTAGAAGATGTGGTGCTGGTCAAGAGCTAATGCATCCGGTCTACCGCAGGAGAGCGCAAAAGGTTCAGGTAAAGTGCGTGACTCTGCGCTCAAATGGGCGCCAAATCCCGCCTAAAGGACCGATAAAAGGGCCAAAAACTGTCAAAAGAGGGCTGTTTTTGAGACCGTTTTCCTTCAAATAGGCAACAGAGGAACTCCGAAAAATAGCCATAAGCTCATGGCAATATAGGTTTTATGCAATATTCAGCGGACCCGGACAAGGCGAATAGAAGGGGAATCAACAAGGGGGTGGGGGTGGGGTATTTAATTCTGATACTCCAAATCTCTCACCTTTCGAGCTGATAAGCGGTGAAACGGGTACGAAGGGCAATAGCTGATACATGGGCCTTCTCCTGAAGAGATCTTGTGCCATCGAGACGAAATAATCTGCAAACGCGCAATCTGGCCCTAGTGAAAACTGAACAAGAATTCCGTGCTTCGGCTGAAATCGTTATAGAAAAGCCGATAACCACCCTGGTTGTACCCGCTCACTGAAAAAAGAATCTCAGACTTACCATCGCCGTCATAATCTCCCGCGTCAATGAGAATCATCCCGGTTCCGAGGAGCCGGGATGCGCCTGAAGGATCGATGACATACCAATGGCCGATGAATGGACTATCGTCATCCTCGGGACCGTCACAGGCGTATCCATTCAGCCCAAGTCGAACCAGCGACCAGCCGCGTTTTGAGGAATACGTTGAACTGACTTCGATGTCTTCGTTGCCATAAGTCCAAGGCTTCGGGGTGTCTTCATTGGAATTTAAGCAATTCGAAACCTTTGGAAATTTGAGACGGAACTGCCTGCGCACAGCCTCGACCTGCTCCCGCGAAAGACGCGCTGGTTTCCACTTTTCCGGGTCTTCGAAATTGGGTTGGGACACAGCAGCGAGAGGCCTGTAGACCGGTTCGCCAAGAAAACCGGCAAACTCTGTGGATATCTTGCCTACCGTAGGAACCACTGCGGCGCTGATAATATACTCGACTCCTGCATCAGCATAGAAATCGAATTTGATCGGCGTGTGAGCCGTTACTTGTCCCAAATTCCTTCCGTCGAACGCAATTGTCCAAGTCACTTCTTGCGGATAGGAGCTCGGCAACAATTTAAGGCAGGCCTCGTTCTGGCAATTGCTGGGGAAGGCGCGCCATTCGCTTCCCTGCTTCGCAAACACCGCGCGGACTACTCGCAAGTGGGGCTCGCCACTGTAATTGCCGGGATGGTCCTCCAGAACACCAAGAATTACTTCGGACGGCTGGGGATTCGAGTGGCTCGCCTGCTGGGCATCGAGAGGGATAGCAACTTTGGCCGAGATGCACAGAAACCCAACTTGAATTGAAGCGAGAAGACAGCGTCTCATCGATCCCCTTTCTGATTGATCCGGTGCAGACTGTCTATTCCTCTTCATCCGCGGGTTTCTGGGTGATCTGATCGCCGACTAGCCGTTCCAACTGGTTGCGCCAATCAAGCGACTCGACAAAGGCCTTCGACTCGCGCCAATTCGGCTCGACGATGACATGCAGCTCCAGATAGACTCTCGTCCCCAGCAGAGACTCAATCTGCCTTCGTGCGGCTGTGCCAATCTCTTTCAGTTTGGCTCCGCCCTTGCCGATCAGGATGGCTTTCTGACCATCGCGCTCGCAGTAGATGGCAGCGGCGATGCGTGTGAGCGGCGGCCGGGCAGGGACTGCGCCCTTCTTGCGCGGGACAAACGGCTTGGGTTCTTCGAAACGCTCGATGACCACCGCCGACGCATAAGGAACTTCTTCGCCGGTCTCAACAAGAATGCTTTCGCGAATGAGCTCGGCAACCATGAAGCGCTGCGGCTGGTCAGTGTACTGGTCTTTGGGGTAGTAGCGCTCGCCGGTGGGCAGCACGTCGACAATCTTGCGAACAAGGATATCGAGGCCGTCGCGCTTGCGGGCGCTGACGGGGATCATCTGCGCGAAATTGAACTGTTTGGTGAGCGTGTCAATCAGCGGCAGCAAGTTGTCTTTGGGTACGAGATCGATCTTGGTGAGGACCAGAAACACCGGGCAGTCGAGCTTGCGGATGAGGCCGAAGAGAAACTCGTCTTCGCTGGCCCAGTTGGTGCGGTCATGCTTGGGAGTTGGAGTGGTCTTGGAAGCTTGTTCCGCAGGGGCTAAAGCCCCGGCCTCTTCAGCTTCGCCTGCAGCACGACTGAAGTCGTGCCCTGATACAGAACCGATTTTTTCCGCGTGCTGCGCAACGGCTTCCAGTTGCACCTTGCGCGTCGCGTCCATGAGAACCAACACCAGGTCGCGCGTTTCCAGTGCTTCGTAGACTTCCTGCAACATGCGGCGGTCGAGATGCGATCCGGGCTTGTGGACGCCGGGTGTGTCGACAAAAACGATCTGCGCGGCTGGATGCGCGCCCTTTTTGGCCTCCACTTCCACCACACCGGCGATGCGGTTGCGGGTGGTCTGCGGCTTGGCCGAGACAATGGCCACCTTTTCGCCGGTGAGGACGTTGAGCAGCGTGCTTTTGCCGGCGTTGGGTCGGCCCAGAATTGCGACAAATCCAGATTTCAATGAAGACTCCAACTTCTATTATCGCGGATTCAGAAGTCTGGCGTTGGTATCATCTCCGCATGATTCATGAAGGCAAAACGGAACGCCTCATTCTTCGCCCGCTGGAGATGGCCGATGCTGCGCAGATTCAGGAGCTGTTTCCGCACTGGGAGATTGTGAAGTACATGCTGAGCAAGATACCGTGGCCCTATCCCGCGGATGGTGCGGTCCAGTTCTTGAGGGATGTTGCGATACCCCAGGCGGAGAGCAATGAAGCGTGGCACTGGAGCCTGCGTTTGCGCAGCGATCCAAATCAGTTGATCGGCGTCATCAACCTGCGAAAAGGCAATGAGACGAATCGCGGCTTCTGGCTGGGCTTGCCGTGGCAGGGGCATGGATATATGAGCGAGGCTGCCGCGTGGGTGAACGACTATTGGTTCGATACGCTTGGATTCTCAACTCTGCGGGTGGCGAAGGCGATGGGCAACGCGGCTTCGAGGCGCATTTCAGAAAAGCAGGGAATGCGCGTGGCGGGGGTGGAGGAGCGGGATTACGTTGCCAGCCGAATGGCGGCGGAGATATGGGAAATTACGGCTGAGGAGTGGCGCGCGTGGAAGACGCACAAGTAGCAATTCAGCGCTGCAGCAAATCTCGGCTTCAATCCGATTCCGCCGGAATGTCTGCGGCAGGCGGAAACACACGCAGCCGTTCAATGCGGCGATCAGTCGACGCGACAACCTCTATCCGTAGCCGTATCGGCTCAAGCGTGACAACCTCGCCGGCGTGGGGGATGCGGCCTTCGATTTCGCTGACCAGGCCACCGAGAGTGGTGGCTTCGTAGGCGTGGTCCAAATCCGCGAGAAGCTCTGAATCGCCGAAGAGGTCGTTGAGCTGATCAACCGGAAAGGCGCCGGGCACCAGCCACACGCCGCCCCGCTCGCGCTGGGGCTCCTCGACCGGCGTCTCTTCCTCATGCTCGTCGCGGATGTTGCCGACGATCTGCTCCAGCAGGTCTTCAATGGTGACGAGGCCGGAGACGCCGCCATACTCATCGATGACGATGCGCATGTGCTGCTTTTCGCGCTGCATCTCGCGCAGCAGCTCGTAGCCGCGCTTGGTTTCAGGCACAAACTCCACTGGCCGCTGGATGCTGGCCACGATCCGGGTGCGTGCTTCCTCGTCGGTGATTTGCAGCAGGTCGTGCGCGAAGGCGATGCCGGTGACATTGTCGAGCGTGCCGGAATAGACGGGGACTCGGGAAAAGTTGTGATCGCGCAACTGCTCGAGGAAATGCTCGAGAGTGATGGACTCAGGAACGGCGAACACTTCGGGGCGTGGGGTCATGACTTCGCGAACCAGCTTGTCTCCAAATTCAACCGCGGAGCGAACCAGATCGATGTCGTTCTCTTCGAGAATACCCTCTTCTTCGCCGGCTTCGAGCAACGCTTCGACATCGACTGCCGATTCTTCAGCGGGGCTGGCCGGCTTTTCAGCAAGCGAGGCCACGGAGAAAAAGAAACGGACGAAGACAGTGACGGGCGTCATGAGCCATAGCAACAGGCGGATGGGCCAGACCAGACGCCGCACCCACTTGCCCTCCGTACGATTGAAGAGCAGCGAAGGAATGAGTTGATTGCAGAAGACCACGACCAGAACCACGCCGAGAACTGCCTGGGCGATTTCCGCGTAGGTTGGGCGTGCCAGATGCGGTACGCGATCGAAGAGCACGGTGCCAAACTCGAGCGCGATGATGCCGAGCGCGAGTTGTTGCGCCACCGCCGCGCAGATGGCCGCGTGCTCCCGGGTAAGACCGAGTTGGGGTTCTATCAACTCTTCCCACGCGTCGAGATTTTCTTCAATTTCGCGGGTAAGGATCTTGCCGAACTCGGAGTAAACGCGGCTGATGTAGGAGGCCAGCGTCTCGACCGCGGCGAGAAGAAGCACCATGAGGATGGCGAGGGTGCTCATGGGCGTTTGGCCCTGAGGACGGATTTGGTCGCGGGAGCCTTTGCTTCGGATCGCTCGATCAGGCCTTGAGGTAATTTGAGCCTGGCGCGAAGCAGGCGTTCGCGGCGGGCCATTTTGCCATCGTCTATTTCGTGGTCGTAGCCAGCCAGATGGAGCAGGCCGTGAAGGATGAGTACTTTGATTTCAGTGGAGAGCGAATGGCCTTGTTCGGCGGCCTGACTCAGGGCGGTGGTCACGCTGATGGCAAGGTCGCCGGCGATTCCGTGCGCGCCCAGGCCTTCGGCGGGGAACGAGAGCACGTCGGTGGCCTTGTTTTTGCCGCGGAACTGGCGGTTGAGCTTGCGAATCGCGGCATCAGTGGTGAGCAGGACGGTGACCTGTCTGCGTAAACGAACGGCAGCCTGCGCGACGCTGAGAAAACGGGCGAGGGTGCGCGCGGTGGGCAGACGGAGGTCGCGGGGAGTTGACGGAAGCCCGGCAGCGGTTCGCTTCGTCGCAGTTGCGCGCGGCGAGGGGTCGGGGTCCAGATCTGGGTCGAGGAGGATCATCGTGCACGTGGCCGCTTTGCACGGCCACGCTTCATCTTCAATTCTACGCGAATTGCACGTTTACTGCGGTTTGGGCGGGACGAGACTCAAAGCACCGTCGCCAATTTAGCAAGGACAGGATCCCCGTAGTCCGGGTCCTTTTGGGAAAACTGCGCCTTGCCCGTTTTCGCGTTAAAGTTCAAAAAGACTTCCGCATTGTCATCGCCAGTGGGCAGGAAAATCTTCATCGCCGTCCAGTCGCCCGACGGATTGTCCGCAAATCCTCCTCCGCTGCTGAGTGACTGATTTTCTCCGATGATCACGCACGTGAAATCGAGACGGGTCACGCGGCGGATAATGGATGGGGTATCCTTTGCTGCGAGAGCCTTCTTTAGATCGATGAGCAGCCCGCTCGCGTCAGAACCGGCCACGGCATTGATCGAACCTTTACCGAATCGAAAGTTGAGGCCAGGCGCACTTTTGGAATCCGGGACCTCGAAAGGGCCGAGTTCAATTTCGAACTTTGCCACTTTGCCTTGAGATGCGTAGGTGGCAAACCAAAGCCGCTTCCCATCACTCGAAGGAAGCGGTGAGATATCAAAATTTACGGAGGCGTCGTCACGAATTCCCGGCTCAGAGAGTGCAGGTTTGGGTGCTGGGGGTTTGGCCTTGCAACCCGACTGACTCAGTACCAACAGACATGCGCAGACAACTGCAAACAATCGAACCATGGGCGAAAGCATAGCATGCCGCGGTGAGTCGTTTGCGGCATCCCACCCTAGCCGTAAAAAGGAGACGCGCGAGGGTGGGGCACCCGGTTTTATATCAGGTCAAGCTACTGCGGTTTGGGCGCTTGCTGGGGTTGCGCCTGAGTGCGATTTTCGCGCGCCTGTGCGTTCACATCAATGGCTTCGCCGAGAGCCAGCGGGAGTTCCTGCTGCGCGGGCTTGACGGACTCGTAGGCCCGGACGATGCGCTGGACGAGCGCATGACGAACGACATCGGTGTCCTCAAAGTGGCAGAAGTGGATGCCTTCCACTCCATCGAGCACATTGATGGCGTCGACCAGGCCGGAGCGGCGCGGGTTGGGCAGATCGATCTGCGTAATGTCCCCAGTGATAACCGCCTTGGAGTTGTTGCCCATGCGGGTGAGGAACATCTTCATCTGCTCGATGGTGGTGTTCTGGGCCTCGTCCATGATGATGAAGGCGTCATTGAGGGTGCGGCCGCGCATGAAGGCGAGCGGCGCAACTTCAATGACGTTCTTCTCAAGCATCTTGTCGACCTTCTCGGGTTCAAGCAGGTCGTAGAGCGCGTCGTAGAGCGGGCGCAAGTAGGGATCGACTTTCTCCTGCAGGCTGCCGGGGAGGAAGCCGAGTTTCTCGCCGGCTTCGACGGCGGGGCGGACGAGCACGATGCGGCTGACTTTTTTCGCGTTCATGGC
>JBEKUP010000079.1:0-20549 GCA_049514915.1 Occallatibacter sp.
GGGCCAGTACGCCCGCCGGACGCTGGAACTGATTGACTCCGTCAAGCAACAGGCAATCAAACACCCCAAAGAACTGATGTTCGTCGCCACTCCCGGAGGTATAGAGCTGGCTCACCGCGAGCGCAAACTGGCCGTGCTGATGGGCATCGAAGGCGGCCATTCGATTGAGGATTCCATCCCGCTGCTGCGCCAGTACTATGCCCTCGGCGTGCGCTACATGACCCTCACCTGGTCCAACTCCAACAACTGGGCAGATAGTTCCGGCGACATCGACAACACCTCTATCCCGCACACCAAGGAAGGCCTCACCGAGTTCGGCAAAGATGTCGTCTATGAGATGAACCGTCTCGGCATGATGATCGACATCTCCCACGTCTCCGACCGCACCTTCTACCGCACCCTTGTCATCACCCGAGCCCCTGTCATCGCCTCGCATTCCTCTGCCCGCGCCCTCTGCGACGCCCCGCGCAACATGACTGACGACATGCTCCGCGCCGTGGCCAACTCCGGCGGTCCCAACTCCAAAGGCGGCGTCGTCGACGTCAACTTCTACTCCGCCTTCGTCTCCCAGGCCTACCGTGACGCCGACAAAGCCCAGCAACCTGAAGTCGACAAAGCCGTCGCCGACCTCAAAGCCAGGTACAAAGCCGAAGGCAAGGAAGCCCCTCAAGCCGAAATCGATAAGCTCAAGCGCTCCTTTGCCGACCGCATTCCCCGCCCGCCGCTCTCCATGGTCATCGACCACATCGACCACATCGTCAAAGTAGCGGGCATCGACCACGTCGGCCTGGGTTCTGACTTCGACGGCGTCGACGGCCAGCTGCCCGAAGGCCTCAACTCCCCCGCCGACCTGCCCAAAATCACCGAAGCACTAATGGACCGCGGCTACTCCGCAGACGACTGCCGCAAGATCCTCGGCGGCAATCTCCTCCGCGTCTTCCGCGAAGTAGAAGCCGTATCAAAGGAACTGCAAGCCGAGAACCGCCCCAGAATCACCGACAAGCAGCCCTTCGACAAACCGCAAAAATAGCCGCACATTCAGCACCTCTCGCGTGGAATGCAGATATGGACGAGACCTTCAAAGCTAAAAATCATCCGGCGCTACAGAAGGACGATGATGGCCTCCTGACTGAGCTTCTACAAATGTTAGCCGCATGTGCTGTTGGCAACCCTTACAGCGACGACGGTGACTTTGCGGAAAGCCTTGAGTCTCTTCCTTCGGGGCTAAGGGCTATGGCAGCGACGCACTGGCTGGACATAAGCATGACCTTGGACAGCATTACTTGGCACTTCGGCAACTTCGGCGAGCCGAACCTGGTAGCGCAGACCGAGGCCGGACTCCACGAATTAGGCCTGCATGATCTCGCGTCGTGCTTTTGCGATGCGAAGGAACTGATGCTCCCACTGCTGGCCAATAGAACTGAAAGTGACGGCGACCCGTACGAGATCTTAGAGCGCGAGGGAGTCCGAGCAGCAGCTGACACGCTTGATAGGCGAGCTTGGGATCTGGACGACCTTGGGCCGGGCAAGTCTCTCATCTATGACGCTTGGGTAAAGTACGCCCGTCAGTATCCGGAAAAGGTCTTTGGCGGTTAGAGGCCGCTTGTGCCCCATTCACCGCAGCCCTATCGCGATGAGTGGGATAGCTCCTCCAATCTACAGCCTCTTACTGCTTCTAAATTGCTTGCCCCTTGCGTGCCATCCTGAGCGCAGCGGAACCGAAAGATCCGCAGTTGCTTTTGCAACTTCGATAATTTAAATACGAATCTCCTCTCCAATGACTACCGGTTTGACAACCAGGCGTCTGCCACGTTGCAGCTTCATCGGTTCAGTGAGCCATTACGACCAGTTTTATATGCGCGATACATGACATAGTGGAACTAGATTCCGCCATACTCTGCGTATGCGGAAGAAGGAACACGATGATACCGGCTTACAATGAAGCACCTAAAACTACGGATCCGCCAATTCTTAAACCGAGGGTTCTGGTCGTAGACGATGACAAGTTAAGCCGCGATTCTCTCGGCATGGTTCTTCAAATCAGTGGATTCGAAGTAGTCACTGCGGCCAGTGTAACTGAGGCGCTCAGGCAGATTGGCCTTGAAGCTTTCGATGTTCTATTGACTGATCTGCATATGCCGTATCCCGGCGACGGATTGACCGTTGTAAGCGCAATGCGGCATTCCCATCCCAAAGCTGTAACGTTCATCTTTAGCGGCTATCCAGAGATGTCTGCAGCAACCTCTGCAATTCTTCTTCAAACAGATCAGGTGCTGTTGAAGCCGATGGCCCCGCGCGCGCTTGTTGAAACAATTTGGAAGTTGCTGAGGGAGGGCAGAATCAACTCATTCAAAGAGATCGAAGATGTGGCCACGATACTCGAACGGGAGTCGAAGACCACAGTGGATGACTGGTATAACCTTGCAGAGTGTGATTCCAGAGTGAACACCGTTCAACTGGAGAGAAACGAAAGATGCGCACATCTGCCCGCGGTCTTCCGCGATATTGTGGAGCGCCTTCGCCATCCTCTGCCCCTGGGGACGCATGCTCAAGTGTCATCTGCCGCAGCTGAACACGGGCGAATAAGACGCCGGCAAGGTTATACGGCCGCCATGTTGGTAGAAGAATCGCGGATGCTGCAAGTCAGCATTTTTCAAACGTTGCAGAACAATCTGCGGACCGTGGACTTCAGCCTGCTTCTGCTTGACGTGATGGCCATTGCCGATGAAGTTGATTCGCAGTTAGCTCAGTCAATGGCAAGTTACATTGCTGAAGTTAGCCCGAGCCCTCTCGCAAACTGATGCTGTCCTTATCGCTTCATCTCATCGATCGGTTGATCCGCAATCCGGACATTACTACCCCAACGCGAAGTTACCAGAGATCCGAGATCAGCCTGTACCCCATTCATCGCGTCTTTTCGCGATCCGTGGGATAGCTCCACCTGTCCATACATCCATCGCCTCTCATGGCCTTTCAATTGTTAGCTGGCGCGCTGGCCGACGGAAGGTCCGGCGTAGGCGCGTCGCGATGCACGAACAGCACTCGTTTCACTTTGTTTCGATCAAGGTGCTGAATGACGCCGCCGACGCGGATCTCCACATCCATTCCGGAAACAGAAACGAGGTCGCCATTCAGGATAGTTCCGTCGCGCAATTCGATTGTGTCGTACGACAGAGCGCCAAGCTCGTAACTTAGCGACCCGCCAGAAAGATCGTTCTCGCTAATGTCCAATGGAAAGGTACCGGTGGACAGCCCTTCCTTTGCGAACGTCAGCGTGTGGTGTCCGGGACCGACCTTGATCATGCGTGGCGTGACGCCCACTTCGGTTCCGTCGACCGCCAGATTTGCCCCCTGCGGCGTGGTGTTCACCGTAATCGATACCGTCTTCGCCGCGGCAGTAATCTCCTCCAGGGTCACAGAGACGGGCTGGCCAGAGGTGGACACGGTTGTCTCAAACTTCACCACCTCGCCGGGGCCAACATTCTGGATCGCAATCACGTCCTGTCCAACGCGCGCCTTGTTCTTGTCGAACAGATACACATTGAAGCGCGCCGAGGGGATCACGCGTGCCGACAGATTCTCGGCAGCGATGTCCATGACGTAGCCGTGCAGATTGCCCATCTCGGGCAGGGACTTGAATCTGCTGAATGTGAAGCGCACCGCCGGCGTTCCGGTGGACGGCCAATCGATGGTCTGCAGAGGAGCGTCCTTGGCGAAGAGTGGGAACGCGCAGAGCAGAAGCACTACGAGCAAATTGAAGCGTGAAGCGAAGTTGAATCGGATCATGATCAATAATCATACGAGGAATTCTTCGCGGCAAAACAAAAGCATGCACCGGCTGGTTCCGCTCATTCCATTTTCATGCCCGACCCCAGCTCCTCTATAGCACGCGTTATACTGACCTTTCGCCCCATTCCCTCAACGGAGACCCACTGATGCACTATTCCAAATTGCTGCCCGCAGCCTTCCTCGCCGCAGTCTGTTTCACCCTCCCCGCCCTGGTCCTCGCGGAAGACGACACCACGACCAAGACCACCGTCGAGACCACCACCAAAGACAAGGACAAGTCCGACAAGCCCGCCGAAAAGCCCACCCCCACTGAAGTCACCACTGATGGCTCCATCACCGCGGGCGGCCAGCACATCGCCTACACCGCCATCGCCGGAACCCTCACCGTCGGCGCAACGGACATCGAAGACGCGCAGCTTGGCCCCGACGGCAAGCCCCAGCCCGGCAGCCAGCTCGCCCTCAACGAGCCCAAGGAGCCAAAGGACGCCGCGCCCATTGCCCGCATGTCTTACTTCGCCTACTTCAAGAAGGACGCGAAGGCCGAAGACCGCCCCATCACCTTCTTCTACAACGGCGGCCCCGGCAGCTCCACTGTCTGGTTGCACATGGGTTCGCTCGGTCCCAAGCATGTAGTGACCGACGGCGACCAGCACCTGCCCGCCGCGCCCTACAAACTCATCGACAATCCCTACACCCTGCTCGACGTCAGCGACGTCGTCTTCATCGACATGCCCGGCACCGGCTTTGGCCGCCTCATCGGCAAAGATCCTGAGAAGGCTTTCTGGGGCATCGACGAAGATGGCAACGCCTTCGCCCGTTTCATCGCCCGCTTCATCACCAAATACAATCGCTGGAACTCGCCCAAGTTCATCTTTGGTGAGAGCTATGGCACCACCCGCTCCGCCGTCCTCGTCGACATTCTCCAGAACAACCATTCCATGGACATCAACGGCGTCATCCTGCTCTCGCAAATCTTCAACTTCACCGCCGACATCGATGTTCCCAACGCCAATCCCGGCGTCGACCTTCCCTATGTCCTCGGCCTTCCCACCTACGCCGCCACCGCCTGGTACCACAAAAAGCTGCCCACCCAGCCGGCCGCACTCGAGCCATTCCTGAAAGACGTTGAAACCTTCGCCACCGGCCCTTACGCGCACGCCCTCGCCCAGGGCACTGACATCACCGCGGAAGAAAAGCAGTCCGTCGCCGAAAAGCTGCACGAGTACATCGGCCTGCCCGTCAAGTACCTGCTCCGCGCCAACCTCCGCGTCAATGGCGGTGAGTTCGAGAAGACCCTTCAGGAAGACGAAGACCTCACCACCGGCCGTCTCGACACCCGCTTCTCCGGCCCCAACATCAACCCCTTGAGCGAGAGCGCGGATTACGATCCGCAAAGCTCCGCCATCTCCTCCGCCTACGTCTCGCTCTTCAACGACTACGTCCGCAAAGAACTCAAATACGGCGAAGGCCAAACCTACCTGCCTATGGCTCTGTTCGGCAGCGCCCAGTGGGACTTCAAGCACGCCGGCAATCCCGTCAGCGTCAACGTAGCCAACGATCTGGCTGAAGCCATGAAGACCAATCCCCGCCTCCGGGTCATGGTCAATGGTGGCTACTACGATCTGGCCACGCCCTTCTTCGCCGCCGAGTATGAGGAGAAGCATCTCCCCATCCCACAGTCATTGGCCAAGAACATCGAGTACGACTGGTACGAATCCGGCCACATGGTCTACGTAAGAGACGAAAGCCTCAAGCAACTCCACGACCGCGTCTCCGCCTTCATCAAAAGCACGCTAGCCGGTACCAAATAGGAAGCGAGTTTTCGGCAAGCATGCGTGACCACATTCAGCTCTCCTTGTAAGTCCAGTGGGAGGTAACGTATGTGCCCTAATTCGATCCTTCGCTTCATCACCGCGCTAACATTGCTGACCCTGGTTCCTATGTGTAATGCCCAGGCAGCGTCACCACACCTCGACAGGCACGCGAGTAAGATTCACAAGGTTCTTGCCACGTGCCCACCAGGAAGCCACCTGCACCTCACGCTTGAGGACCAAACCAACGATTTTGGAGATCTGGGAACCCTCTCGGAAGCCTCATTCGAGTTGCTTAACCCAAAGTCGTCCATGCCCCGGGTCATTCGTTACGATCAAGTGACCCGGGTCGATTGTGAAGGTAGAGTGGCAACGGGGCCTGGTATTGAGCGCAATCACCACGCAGTCGGTTTTCTTTTGATCGTGGGCGTCGCTGTTGGTGTAGCTGTAGCGATCCTGGCATCTTCGAAAAACTAGAAGTGTGCCTCCACATTACACTCTCCTGACCTGGAAAGCTGATTCCAACGCGCGCCTCAAGGGCGTTAGAATCTGAAGAACGCACATATACATGAAAGACGAGCTGTGGATTCCAATTCGGCCAAAGCCGGATCCACGACAATTCCCAGCGAACTCACCGGGCCTCTGCCCCGAAAAGTGCGCGGCTCGTCCGGCGGCATCCAATCGGCCTTCTTCGCAGCGGCGGTAGTGGCCCTCGCGCTCGCGGGCACGTCCTGGATGGCCATGAGAGGCGTGCATGAGTTTCAGAATCGAGCAGCATTGCGAAGTGACGGCATTGAGACCACCGGCCAAGTCACAGGATTCTTGCACCCGGGCAGTTCGGGCAAGACTCTCGTAGCCAATTACTCATTCACCGTCAACGGGCTGCCCTTCACCGGCAAAGGCACAGTCCCGGAGGTGTTGCGGCGCGATCTCAATGAGTCCAGCAATCTCTCCATCCGCTATCTCCCCGCGAACCCTGCTGTAAACCACCCCGCAGACTGGGAAGAACCCCCCTTTTCCGCCGTGGTGCCCCTCATGTTCCCGATCCTCCCGGTAGCAGTCGGCATTATGATGCTAATGTTCGATCACAAAGAGCGGCATCTGCTCGCCGAAGGCTTGCCCGCAATCGCCACAATCACGGAATCTCGCCTCTACGGCAGCAGAGCCCATCATTACTGGCAGTACGAGTTTCGCACGAGAGACGGGGACATCCATACCGGGATGATTCCGTTTGACGACAGCCAGCAAGTGGGCGAAAGCTTCTGTGTCATTTATTTGCCGCAGAATCCAAGGCGAAATCTTCCCTACCCCTTATTCGACTACCGGATCGATCAATAACCTCTGGGTGGCTCAGGATCCGAATTTCGTGACTTGGGAAAGCAGTACCTCTTCGCTCTGAAGCCGCGAAGCTATCTCAACTAACAAGCCATCGCCTGCCGCCCAGCATGAGCCTTATTTGCGGGTGCCTCGGTCCCGCGCTTTTGGGGATCGGGGAGGTGGCCGCACTTTTCCCGATGAGCCATTTGGCATTGGAGTAACCTTGTAGTCTATGAAAGGCCAGCGCACCTGATAACAGCAAACGGGGCAGTTTCACTTTCACACCTTCAGTTGTTATCGATGTCGCAGCTGCTTCGCGGCGCTCGGAGCCAGAGAGCTCTTTGAAGATGCTCTTGAGCACACCCGTCAGCACCGTGGAGATCGAAATCCGAATGGACAGCGTTGTGGAGAGGCTTGCAATTGCCCGAGTGGATGCACAACAACTTTCGAACAGTCCAGAATCTGCCGCCGGAACTTTCAACCCCGGTGCCGAGAATAATTCGACAATCGGACAGTAGACGCCGTACAAATACGAACGCCGCGTTCATGCTTGGACTCGTCGTCATCGGAGCTCTTAATATCTGTATAGACCCGGCACTACAGGTGCATCGGAGGTCGGTGTTGCGCCAGGAAGGCACCAAAGTCGTCCCGGGCGAGATCATCGAGTTCAAAGAGCACGGTCGCCCGACAGATGTTGTCAGCTACACATTCACTGCTAACGGAAAAACTGTTATTGGCAAGGCCGGGGCGCCGCTAAACTTGAGGCAGACCCTTCGGGAATCAAAGGTTCTTGCAGTGCGGTATCTTCCGTCCAACCCCGCCATCAATCATCCCGCAGCATGGGAATACCCGTATGAACATGAACCGCTTTGGCTTGATATTTTTGTTCTGGTGCTTTATGCATCGATTGTTTTCTTGCCATCCTTTTTTCTATACAAATTTCACAAGGAGCGAAAGTTGCTAACCTGGGGGAAGCCGGCGGTCGGCGTGGTGACGAAATGCGTTTCTGTCAGACGAGCATTTAGGTTGAAATTCGAATTCCGCACGGAGACCGGGACGACTTTTGATGGTGGTGGATGGTCCTTACTTCCCCAGTCCATCGGCGCAGAGATATGGATCCTTTATCTGCCACGGAATCCTCGTCTAAATCTTCTGTACCCGCATCCCGAGTACACCGTGGAGATGGCAGGTGGCCCGGTAAACAGCCCCGGAAAATCAGTCTGAGCCTTAAGAGGCGGGTGGCCCACATCTGACCAATATATCTGGGTGGCCTATGTCTCGATTCTGAGACATGGGATAGCAGGAAGCCGGCTTTCGAATCTCCCAGGTCTGAAAATTCAGACCTGGGGCGGGTCCCCCCGGTCCGTCGCCTTCAGGGACCTGGGAGGGTGCAGAGCGGCCGCCAGGCGCATGGGATCTCGCAACACGGCCAATCCCAAATCAACCGCGAGGAAATTAGAAATGCCATCCTATGAACTTGACAAGTTGGTCATGCTATTGAGCGCTGATTGGTTTTTCCCTTACTGGGACTTGATCGGCATCTTTACGAAGGACAAAAGGAAATCCCTCTTGCGCGAAGGATGTCGTGAAATCGTGCGCCAAATCATGTCCACTGCAACGCAGTACTGGGGAATAAACTTCAGCGAAGCACGAGTCAAAGAAAGCCGCGCTATGCTCGACGCCCTTATGAAACGATGTGATCTCGAAGAGGTGAACGTGAATAGAATTATCGGCCTTATCTCAAAGGAGGACTCGCTCATCGATGATGGCACGAGGTGGCTAATCGTCTCCATGACTGAGCAGTTGCTAGATGGGTCTGTTACTGCGCCCCTGGGTATCGCGATTACAGCGGGGCTGCGGCAAGTGCGGGATGAGCGGATAAATCTAGACGAGATCGACTTCACAAAATGTTGCCTGAACTCTGCGAGTACGTGGGACCAATATCTCAGGAACGCAACTCCCGATCTGCCAGCAATGTTGGCATACAACCTCTCGGCGATCGCCAGCGACAGTAAGTTCGAAGTGCTCTGGGGATTCATCAATGTGAATCTCACAGCGAAGCAAAGGTATGAGCTGCTTAGCTGGTATCGCTCTAGGGGGCAATCCCTTACCGGCGAACCTTTGCGACTGGCTCAGGACGCCTGAGGGCGGGCGGCCCACTCATTCCGGTACAGGGGCTGTGCCAGTTCATCGCGACTTTATCATTGTGATGAAAGAGTCTTCGGAAAAGGTCGCATGAGGATGATGAGGCCAGCATGCCAGGCGCACCCGGGCTCGCTTTTTCGGACCTGGGATCGCATGCGGCCAGTTGCTCAAAGCCTATCTCAATCCAGTTCGATGGATCGGGCGTCAGACCTCAGGCCGTTTCTGAGGCAACCCCTGCGCACGGCCCACCGGACTCAAAAAATCCTCCGGAACACTCACTTCATCCAGCGCCGCAAAGATATCCGCTAGGCTCGCTGGCGACTGCGCCGGTATCCGCGCCGCCTGCCTGCGACCGCTCATAAAGACCTTTGCCTTCTCCAGCTGTGCCATCGGCTCACCCCTGATATAAAACGTGATAGATACCCACCCAATGTCAAGATCTCACACTTGAGGCAGCGCGCGATTCAGACCGCATCCGCACAGCAAACAAATCCAAAATAAACACCACAATGTCAATAAGTTAAGCCAATAAATCATGCGAAATCAGCGCATTTTCAAAAAAAGCGTTCAATTCTAAGCAATCCTTTACTTCGTTTAGTTCAATTCTCGGCAATCGAAACACATCGAAAAGGCTGCCCGCAAGGTGCATGTCTCAACGAAATGCAACCACTTGAGCAGCCTTTTCGCATGTTTTGTAACCACTTGAGCAGCCTTTTACCCTATGTAGCACAACCCTCGGAGCAGTCATTTGATTCTCGATAACCGACCACTGACAACTGAAAACTGACAACTGCCTTACAATTCCAGCAACGCTCTTATTCAAGGAATCCGCATCATGGAACCCAATTCGCCTCAGGGCGGAGCCACGACAATTCCCAGCGAACTCAATGGCCTCACGCCCCGAAGAATATGCAGTTCGCCCACCGGCATCCAATCAGCCATCATCGCCGTAGTCGTAGTCATCCTCGCGCTCGCAGGCACTTCCTGGCTCGCCATGAACGGCGTGCGCCAGCTTCAGGATCAAGCAGCCTTGCGCCGCGACGGCATCGAAGCCTCAGGCCAGGTCACCGGGATTTCGCACTCAGGCAAATCAGGACGTGTCCCGCGCGCCCATTACTCGTTCACCGTCAATGGAACAGACTTCAGCGGCGAAGCCACGATCCCGAAGGAACTTGAGCAAAACGTGCGCGAATCCAGCACCCTGTCCATCCGCTATCTCCCCGCGAATCCCGAAGTGAACTACCCCGCAGCCTGGGAAAAATCCAACCTTTCCGCCACCGTCCCACTCATGGCCCCGCTCTTCCCGATAGCCATTGGTATCTCGATGTTAATAACCAACCACCGGGACCGGCGCCTGCTGGCAGAAGGCCTGCCGGCGATCGCAACCATCACTGAGGCTTACTACAACCCCAAACGAGGGAACGGCGCACACTACGAATTTCGCACCAGGGAAGGCGAAATCGGAACCGGAAGCAGCTTGTTTGAAGGCCCCCAGACCGTCGGCTCGTCTCTCTGTATCCTTTACCTGCCGCAAAATTCAAAACGAAACATCCCCTATCCGGTAATGAACTACCGCATCGCCGATTGAACCATTGCGTCCACACATGTCCAAGTCGCAGCGCGCATCCACAGTGAGAAAATCCGCAAAAGGGAAAATGAATGCCGGGATTCCAGCCTGTGAAACTGCGAGTCGATACGTAAACTATTCATGCTAATCAACTTACAAGCGATCTAGCATACACCAGCGCCGCCCGGCTCCGTGCATAGTAATCCTCTTCCCGCCCTTTCAACGAATAGCCGTTCCTCTCATAAAGCCGGATCGCCCCATCGTTCTCCGCATCCACATGCAGCCACATCAACTCGGCACCGGCATTCCGCGCCGACCCTTCCGCGAGCCGCAGCAATTCCCCGCCAACACCTCCCACGCGCCGCTCCGGCATCACCTCAAGCGTCTGCAGATACGCAGTCCCCTCCGCCCATTCCACAATCGAAAAACCAGCCATCTGCCCATCCTGCTCCGCAATCCAGGTTGCCGTGTCCGCAGCACTCACAAGCTGGCGCATATACCCTCGCCCAAACCGAAGCGGCGGTTGAAAGCACACCTCCTCAATCGCATAAAGCGCGGCAAAGTCACTCGGCGAATACAGGCGATACTCCACAGCCCCACTCTACCGCACGGTAAACCAATGCCGGTCGCAACCCGCAAAAGCAAAAGAGCCACCCTCGCTATGAGGATGGCTCTTTCATGTCGGAAAGCGCTGTCCGGTTAGACTTTCGCTTCCAGATCTGCAATCACATCGAAGAAGCGCTGATCCAGCCGACGGTTAGTGGCAATAGCTTCCTTGATCGTGATATCGGTGACTTCCAAACCTTTGAGCACGGCAATCCGGCCCCATTTCTTGTCGTGCACCATGTCAATCGCATGCAATCCATACCTCTGCCCAAGCACTCTGTCGAAAGCCGTCGGAACTCCGCCGCGCTGCGTGTGTCCCAGGTTCACTGAGCGCGTCTCAAAGCCGGTCTTTTTCTCAATCAGTTCGGCAAGCGCTTCGCCGATTCCCGAAAGCCGCGCATGTCCGAATGAGTCCACCTGTGCCGAGCCAATCACCTGCCCTACCTCCGGCAGATGGCAACCCTCGGCCACCACCACTACACCGTAGTGCTTGCCGTGGTCGTAGTTGTATTTCAATAGCGCGCACACGTGGTCAATGTCGATATCCTTCTCCGGCACCAGGATCACATGAGCACCGCCCGCCACGCCAGCTGCATACGCAATCCAACCTGCGTCGCGTCCCATCACCTCTACTACCACCACACGATTATGCGAGTCGGCCGTCGTATGTATCCGGTCCACAGCCTCGGTGGCAATCATCACCGCCGTGTCGAACCCAAAGGTCTGGTCCGTGCCGCTGATGTCATTGTCAATTGTCTTGGGCACGCCCACGCTGGGCACGCCGTGCTCGCTCAGGAACAATGTCACCGACTGCGTGTCGTCGCCGCCAAGCGCAATCAGTGCGTCAATCTTGTTGGCCTTCAAAACCTCCTGCACCTTCTCGATCCCGCCCGGGATCTTCTTCACATTGGTCCGCGAAGAGTGCAGAATCGTACCGCCCTTTAACTGGATGCCGTCTGTGTTTTCAAGGGTCAGCGGAATAAAGTTGTTGTCCAGCACGCCGCGCCAGCCGTTCAGGAATCCAATGAACTCATCGCCATAATGGTTAATGCCCTTCTTCACGGCCGCATAGATCACCGCATTCAATCCGGGGCAGTCGCCGCCACCGGTCAACAAAGCAACTCGCATCGTAAATCTCCTAATCGAAATCGCACGGCTGCTAACAGTCCGTGCCCTAATGACCCGTGCCAAATCACACGTGCATGAACCAATCCACTCAACAGTGCGCGCCCGTTCCGGAAACTGTCCGGTCTTGACGCCTTAACCAGTGTACCCCGCCACTGTAAAGAAAAATCGTGACAAAGCGCACGCTTATTCAAGATATTCCTGCCGCCCATTCCCATCCTGAAACAGTGCAGCCATAATAGGTTATGCCCAGTAACGGAGCCCTTATACTGCTGGCCTTTGCCGCCTTTGTCATTGTTGTTCTGCTCGTGCTGCTTCAACTCACCCGGGTTGGGTTCCTCATCCGCACCACCATCCCAGACAGGCCTCGCCGGCGCGCGTTTCTCGCCTCCGTCGCATTCTTTCTTACCTTCGCTGGCGTACGCTTTCTGGTCCGCTCCATCGTCCACCAGGCCGGCCCATTCCAATGGGTCACGGTGCGCGGCCATCACATCCATCACCTTGTGTGGGGCATCATCATCCTCCTCCTGGTCGGTTACGGATGGCTGCTCGACCTCGGGCACAACCATACTGAGCTCTCTATCTTCTACAGCCGGCTTATGTCCATCGGCTATGGTGTGGGCGCAGCTCTGACTCTCGACGAATTCGCGCTCTGGCTCAATCTCGAGCCAGGCGCCTACTGGTCCAGTGCCGGGCGCGAAAGCATCGATGCCGTCGTCCTCTTCGGAAGCCTGCTCGCCATCGGCGCATGGGGCGCGCCCTTCTTCCGCGGCCTGCATCGCATGTGGACCAAGCGTGCTTTCGTAGGCAAGGAACTCGGCCGGGGCCTCACCTACCCTGTCCGCCTTGTGCGGTTGCTTCGTCATGGTAAAGCTCGGCGATTACCCCCGAATAACGAGCCATAATCGCACGGCGTTTCAGTTTCATTGAGGGCGTTAGTTCGCCCGACTCCTGCGTCCACTCCTCCGCTACAACCCTGAACCGCTTCAGCGTTTCAAAATTGGCCAGCCCGCCATTCACCTCGCGCACAATCTCGCCATAGAGTGCCCTCACGCGCTCATTGGCTACCAGTTCAGCCCGGGAACCCGCCTCGATCCCGTGTTCCTTTGCCCACGCTTCCAGCGCAGGAAAATTCGGCGCAACCAGCGCGCAAATGAACTTGTGTTTGTCGCCCACCAGCGCGGCCTGCGCCACCATCACGTTGTTCTTCAGCTTGTTCTCAATCGGCTGCGGCGCCACCAGCTTCCCGCCGGATGTCTTCAGTAGCTCCTTTTTCCGATCGGTGATCGAGAGAAATCCATCAGCATCCAGCGCGGCAATGTCCCCCGTCCGGAACCACCCCTCCGCATCGAAGCACTCCGCATTCGCCGCCGGCTTTTGCCAGTAGCCCTCGAATACCGACGGCCCGCGCACCAGCAACTCCCCGTCTTCCGCAAACTTCAGCTCCACGTTGGCCAACTTCCGGCCTACGGTTCCCATGCGCTGACTGACCGGGGAGTTAATCGCAATCACGGGCGAAGTCTCCGTCAGCCCGTACCCCTCCCACAGCGCAATCCCCACTGAGGCAAACCAGCGAGCCGTGTCGATTCCCAATGGTGCGCCACCGGAAACAAAAATCCTCACCCGCCCGCCAAAAGCCTCCTGCACCTTTGAGTAGACAAGCTTCGAGGCCAGCTTCCACAGCGCCGACGATGGTTTCCGCCCGCTGTAAACCGTATCCATGTGCCTCGCACCCAGCCGAACCGCCCAGGCCAGCATCCGCTTCTTCACCGGCGAAGCCGCAGACCTCTGTTCCACCACCTGCCGAATCTTCTCGTACACCCGCGGCACACCGACAATCACCGTCGGCCTCACCTCCCGCATCGCCTGCGGCAGCTTGTCGAACTGCGAGCAATAAGCCACCTGCGCTCCATACAGATACATCACGTAGTCCAATGCGCGCGCCGTAATGTGCGATAAGGGTAGGAACGAAATGCACGCGTCCGTCGAATTGAAGTCGAAGTCCGCCGCCGCAAGGTTCTGGTTAGAGGCAATGTTCCCATGAGTCAGCGCCACGCCCTTGGGCTCGCCGGTCGTCCCCGATGTATAAATCAGTGTCGCCAGGTCCTTCGGTTCTACTGAACGCACCAGCGCGTCGAACACCGGATCCCGTTCGCTTCCCTGTTCATCGGCACCCTTCAGCAACTCACTGAACGCGATTGCTCCCTCTGCCGGAGTGGGGACATCGATCATCACAATCCGCTCAAGTTGCGTCTGTCCGCGCACCGCGTTGAGCTTGTCGAATTGCTGACGCGTCGAAACCACTGCAATCCGGCATCCCGCGTCCCGAGTTAGCTCCGCCACCTGCTCTCCGGTCAGCGTCGGATAGATCGGCACATCGGCGGCGCCGATCGAGAGCGTTGCGAAGTCCGTCACCATCCACTCCCAACGGTTTTCGCAAATCAGTGCGATCCGATCGCCCCTTTTCACACCCCAGCCCAGAAAGGCGGCAGCCAGCGCGCGCACACGCTGGTAAATCTGCTCGGAGGAGATCGGTTGCCATTGCCCAAACTCGTCCTGCCACAGCACAGCGCGCGGGTTGGCCGCCGCAGAAATGCGGCAAAACAGGTCATTGATAGTTGAAATCTGTGCGGTCTCAGTCATCTCTTTAGTGGTCGGAGACGCGGTCTTTCTTGCACCGCGGCCAGTCCGGAGTGTATCAGCGGAGACGGCTTGAGTGTTCTTCTCATCCCGGCAGAGTGAGCGGATTGGCCCACTGCCCAATGTGGCAAACCTGTCCCTACCAGAGTTTCATCCCCGACGCCTGACAGTTTACACTTCAACTCTGGCACAGAATGAGTCTCCATTTCGTCAAATTTCGGCCTCCGCCTGCCAAAGATGCATAAACTCGACCCGCCCCTGTCCCTCGCTGGCGTCGACCCGGCACTCATCCATAAGCTGGATCCTATTAAGCGCGTCTGCATCGCAGCGGTAATCCTCGTCGCAGGCGACACACTCTTAGCATGGTTTATCCCCGTGCTGGGCAGTCTTTTACCTGGCAGTTGGCGGATGATGGCTGCGGCATCTGCGGTCGGTCTGCTGCTCTGCGCCCTCAGCCTCGAGTTCTCCGAATCCCACTACTCCAATCGCGTCAACTGGCTGAGCAAGTTGCTGGCCCTACTCGCAGCTTTGCTGGGCATGGCCATTCTCGCCGAGTACACGCTTCACCTCTCCGCCGGACTCGAGCGCTTCTTCCCCTTCGATCCCAAATCCGCGTCCCCCTGGCCGGACAGGCCCTCGCCACAGACCGCTTCCGGACTGGCCCTGCTGGGGATTAGCTTGGCGCTGATCCGGGTGCGAGCGCGCATTGCCGTCCGCATTGCCGACCTGGTCGCCATCTGTCTCGGGCTTCTGGTGCTGGTGCTGGTATCGGGAGAAATCTTCGGCGCATTGCGAATCTTCGGGCTGTCAACGGTTACCCGCACTTCGCCGCAAACTCTCGCTTGCCTCGCGATCCTCACTTTTGTCGCCTTTCTTCGCCGGTCCGAAATTGGCATTTTTTCCATCTTCCTCGGCCGCGGAATAGGCAGCCGGATCGCCAGGTTCCTTGGCCCCATTCTCCTGGTTATGCCATTCCTGCGCGAGATCGGACGACAGCGCCTGGTGCATACGCAGATGCTCCCCGAGCACTACGCCACTGCGATCCTTGCTTCCCTCAACGCGGCCATGACGTTCGTCATTTTGATCGTCATTTGTTGGTATATCAAGACCATGGAGGGCGAGATACACGATCTCTCGCTGCGCGACGAATTGACTCGCCTCTATAATCTCCGCGGTTTCTCTTTGCTGGGCGAGCATATGGTGAGCCTGGCGCAGCGTTCTCAATTGCCGTGCTCTGTCCTGTTCGTCGATGTGGATAACCTGAAACAGATCAACGACTCCAGGGGCCACGCAATTGGTTCTGCCATTCTCATCGAAACTGTGGAAATCCTCAAGCAGACATTTCGTGACACCGATGTAATTGGCCGCATCGGAGGAGACGAGTTTGCCGTTGTCTGCCAATGCAGTCATGTTGCCATCTCAATCGCCGCCGATCGCCTTGAAGCCGCCTCTGCAAATCGCAATGCTCAGCCTGCCAACGAAAGTCCCCTCAGTTTCAGCATCGGCTATGCCACCGCGGAAGAGCACGGGCACCAGTCCCTCGAGGAGTTGCTGGCCCTGGCCGACCAGGCAATGTATGACAATAAACGCCGAAAGAAGCAGACCTCCAGCAAGAATCCTTCAGCCCATTAGTTCTCGGCGCGCATCGCTTGAATCGGAATAATCGCAAATTGTTTAAAAGTTCTTCCAAACCATTCAAAAAAGCGTTGCATACTTATGCGTTTTCCTCGTATATTTATACAAGCGCGGCCGCAACACTGCGAGCCGCGCTTTCCCTTTGCCTGAAATTCGGCAATCCAAACGGTGGCAGACGGCAATGAAGTTTCAAAGGCACAACGCGATACGGGATCTGGTGGCCAGCGTTTCTGTCTCTAATCAGGACGAACTGCGCCGCAAACTCCGCCGCCGCGGCTTTGAGGTCACTCAGGCCACGCTTTCGCGGGATATTCATGAACTGCGCCTTTCCAAAGGGCCCGGTGGCTACTCCCTGCCCAACGGCAACGGGAATGGTTCCGTCACGGTCGTGGAGGATGATGCCCCGCCCTCTGTGGCGGAGATGATTGAAAGCTTCGGTCTGCGTGTGCGTCAGGCCATGAATCAAGTGGTGGTTCGCACCGTGATGGGCGGAGCACAACCCTTCGCCGCCGCCCTTGACCACGAAGCATGGCCGGAGGTGGTAGGCACCATCGCGGGCGACGACACCGTATTGGTGATCTGTCTCGACCCGCGCCGGGCAGGCGAAGTCGAAGCCCGGCTAAGGACATTTCTGGAGTCATGACCGATACGATACAAACCGCAGTTGTAGGAGTTACAGGCTACGCCGGCGCAGAGTTAGCCCGCTTGCTGTTGCACCATCCTCGCCTCAAAGCCGTGCCCCCGGTCTTTGCCGGTCGGCTTGACCCAAAAGACGAAGCGCGCGGCGGAGTTCCTCTCGCCGAGATCCATCCCCAGTTGGCCGGCATTCACGGCGGCAACGAACTGCGTCAGCAGGCCTTCTCCTGGGATCTGCTCACCGATCTTGACGTGAAAATTCTCTTTCTCGCCACCCCTCACGAGCAGTCTCGCGAGTGGGTGCCGGAAGCCCTCGACCGCGGTCTGCGTGTCATTGACCTCAGCGGCGCCTGGAGGCTCAATGATGCTGCCAATCGCGCCGTCTATAGTTTCCAGGACGAGGGTTCGGAACGGGCGGACGCAACACAGTCCGAAGCCGTCTATGGCCTGCCCGAGTTGCATCGCGCAGACATCGTCAACGCGCGCCTCGTCGCCAACCCCGGGTGCTACGCCACCTCCGTCATCCTTGCGCTTCGCCCCCTGGTTGCCGCAGGCCTCCTCGATCTCGACCACGGCATCGTTGCCGACTCAAAAAGCGGTGTCAGCGGAGCAGGCAAAACTCCTACTCCCAAAACGCATTTCATGTACGCAGCCGACAATCTCTCCGCCTACAGCGTCTTCAGCCATCGCCACACCGGCGAACTCCTTGAACAGATCGGCGTCGACTCGTCCCAGATTGTCTTCACGCCCCATCTGCTGCCCATTCCCCGTGGAATTCTCTCCACCATTTATGTCCGCTTCAGCAGCAAACAGACCGCGGAACGCATCTCACACATTTATCGTGATTTTTTTGCTCACAGTCCCATGGTGCGTCTGTATCATAAGACGCTGCCGCAGATTCAATACTCGGTGCGAACCAACTACGCCGATATTGGTTTCCATCTGGCTCCCGACGGCCGCCGCGCCGTGATCGTCAGTTGTCTCGACAACTTGTTGAAAGGCGCGTCCTCGCAGGCCGTGCAAAATCTGAATGTGATGCTTGGCTTTAGCGAAGCGGAAGGTCTCGCGTAATGTGCGGGGCGGAGGGCCAGGAATGAAGTACGTCGTTAAACTGGGTGGGGCCGGCCTTGAATCGCCGGAGCTTCTTCAGGCATGCACCCGAGCCATTGCCGATCTCGTCCGCGACGGCAATCAGGTTGCTGTCGTCCACGGCGGCGGCGTGCAATTGACCCGCATGCTCAAAGCCCTTGGCAAGCAAAGCGAATTCATCAACGGCCTCCGCATCACCGATTCCGAGACCCGCGACGTCGCCCTCATGGTGCTCGCCGGCAAAGTCAACAAGGGTCTCGTCGCCGCGCTCGGCTCTCTCGGCCAGCCCGCTGTAGGAATGTCCGGTGGCGATGGCCTGCTCTTCCGCGCCCGCAAAAAACGCACCGCTCCCGACCTCGGTTATGTCGGCGAAATCGTCTCCAGCGATCCTCGCTGGATTGAAGCCATCTGGCAGTTGGGTGGCGTGCCTGTCATCTCATCCATGGCCCTCGGTTTCGATGGTGAGTACTACAACATCAATGCCGACGAAATGGCCGCCGCCTGCGCCATCGCCTGCCACGCCGACGCCCTCGTCTTCCTCACCGACGTACCCGGAGTCAAAGGCGCAACGGGCGAAGTACTCCGATGGCTGTCAATCGATCAGATCGCCGAGATGGCCAAGAATGCCGTCATCTCCGGGGGCATGTTGCCCAAGCTCAGCGCCTGCCGTGAAGCATTGATCAACGGTGTAAAGCGCGTACGAATTTTGCCCGCCGGGGCTGCAGGTTTTCTTCCCGACCTGTGCAGCTCCCGCGTAGCCCAAGGCACTGAAGTGATGGTGGCCTAACCGTCCGCAGAAAAGACGGACCAGGAGAATTCGAATTGACTAAACTCGATCAAATTCGCGCCGCGGAAGCAAAGCTTCTGCTTTCCACCTACGACCGCAACCCCATCCTCTTCGTGAGTGGTGAAGGCGTTCATATCACGGACGAGAACGGTACGAAGTACCTCGACCTGCTCAGCGGCATCGGCGTCAATGCGCTCGGCTATAACCATCCGGTTATACAAGAAGCCATCGCCAAACAGAGTCACACGCTCATCCACACATCGAACCTCTTCTATCACGAGGGACAGGCTGAACTCGCTCTGCGCCTTACTGAACGCACCGGCCTCGACCGCTGCTTCTTCGCCAACACCGGCACCGAAGCCTGGGAGGGCGCGCTCAAGCTTGCCCGTTCCCACGCAGGTCTGCTGCGCAGCGAAGGCGTCAACATCGGCACCAAGTTTCTTGCCCTTGAGCAGAGCTTTCACGGCCGCACTTATGGCTCCATGTCTACCACGCACAAGGCCAAGTATCGCGAACCCTTCGGTCCCGTTGTTCCCGGAGTTGAATTCGTTCGCTTCAACGATATTGCCGACCTGCGCGCAAAATTCTCCAACGACGTGTGCGCCATCCTCGTCGAAGCCATCCAGGGCGAAGGCGGCATCCGTCCCCTCTCGCAGGAATTCTTTGCCGAGGCCCGCGCTCTCGCAACATCCACCGGCGCGCTGCTTATCGTCGATGAGATTCAGGCCGGCATGGGCCGCACCGGCAAGTGGTGCGCCTATCAGCACTACGGCATTCAGCCAGATATCACCACGCTCGCCAAGCCCCTCGCCGGCGGCATTCCCCTCGGCGCGGTCCTCTGCACGGAAGAAGCTTCGCGCGCCATCCACGCCGGTATGCATGGCACCACGTTTGGTGGAGGCCCGCTCGCATGCGCTGTCGCCATTGCCGTCATCGATCACATGGAGAAGACCAACCTCCTCGCCAATGCAACCGAAGTTGGCGACTATTTCCAGCAGCAGCTTCGTTCCCTGGCCGCACGCCACAGCGCCATCATCGACGTCCGCGGCAAGGGCCTCATGATCGCCGCCGAGCTTGATTCCGCCGATCTCGCCAAACTCACCGTCGCGGAAATGCTCAAGCGTCACATTCTAATCAACTGCACCAGCGATACCGTTCTGCGTTTCCTGCCGCCGTACATCCTGGAACGCGCCCACGTCGACACAGCCATCGCCGCCCTCGACGAAATCTTCACTGAACATGCGGTCGCTGCCAGCTCGACGCAGACCGCAGCTCGCACCGCCACCCCCAGTTTCGGAGACAACAACAATGGCTAGCCGCGCAACCCTCGACCGACCGGACACCGCTGTGCCCGTACAGAGGGATCCTGACATTCTCGCCGCAGCAGCACGTCTCGCCGGCG
>JBEKUP010000080.1:0-20531 GCA_049514915.1 Occallatibacter sp.
CTGGTCCGTCGGTTCCATAACTACGAACCCTTTCCCGCAGCCTCAGATCCCCAATCCGTCTCAGGCCCAGTTCTTCGCGCAGTCGCAGTACATCGTCATGCCCGACCAGTTTCACCCCTCCTACACCATTCAATGGACACTCAGTGTCCAGCATCAGTTTGGTCATGGCTGGCAGGCTCAAGTGGACTACATCGGCAACAGAACCCTGCATGACCCCATGGGCACGCCGCTCAGCCCAGCCGTATTCATACCTGGAGTCTGGGGTGCAGGCGGCACCGGCTGCACGGGTATTGTGACCACAGGCCCAGCCGCGGTAAAGCCCGGCGCGGCAGGAACCAATTGCTCTACCACCGGAAACCAGAACTCCCGCCTTGCTCTCACTATCGCCAACCCCGCGCAGGGCAATCAAATTCAGGGTGGCGGTGCTGGGTCAAACATTGTCAACGACACCGGAATCGCCAACTACAACGGCATGGTGGCTACCCTGCAGCATCGGCTGTCCTCCACCTTCAGCCTTCTGGCAAATTGGACATGGTCCAAGTGTCTTGACATCGCCGACGGGCAAGGCGACATCGCTGCCACTTTGGTTCAGAATCCCAATAATCCGCGGGGGGACTACGGTCCGTGCGGCTTCGACTATCGCCACATCGAAAATGTGGTTGTTGTCGCCAAGAGCAACTTCACTAGGTTCAATCGGGTCGAGAAGTTGATTGCCAACGACTGGGAGATTGCGCCTCTAATTCACATCACAACCGGTGCCGCACTCAACGTAGTATCCGGGCAGGACAACTCCCTGACTGATATCGGCAACGATCGGCCCAACTTGGTGCCGGGAGTGAGCCCCTATGCCGAGGTGAAGTTCCACGGGGGAAATACGTCAGGCGAAGCAAACCGCGAATACCTTAACCCCGCAGCCTTTGCTCAAATCACCACCCCTTGCGACACAGGTCCGAATGGAGCCTACGTTGCCAATGGATGCACTGCGCTGGGCGGCTACGGTAACATCGGCAGGAACGCTTTCCGGACGCCTCCCTACTTGCAATTCGATTCGCAGATCTCGCGGCTTTTCCCAATCCACGAAAGACTCAACTTGGATCTTCGGCTGGAAGCTTTCAACGTCCTGAATCATCCTGATTTTGGCGTGGGCAATCTGGGTGCCAATCAGTCTCTCACGTCTTCAACCTTTGGTCAGGTCTCATCCACAGCCGCCGGCAATGCAGCGAGAGTCTTCCAGGGAAGCATAAAGTTCATCTTCTAGAATGGTAAGGAACTGAAGGAATTCAAAGTGCCCCGGTTCGATGATGGATCGGGGCAACTTTTTCATTCGATATCCCCCGACATGCGATTGAAAACATCGGGGGAAAGAGCCTTACGATGCGTCCCTTTCAAAGCTCCATTCGTCATAAATATCAAGCGTGGACAAAGAGCCTTCCTGGTAGATATGTGAACCGCTTTGCATTCGCAGCCCGGATTGGAAGCAATCCCAACGAGGAGAAAAATGGTACTCGAGAACAAAAATCGCAGAGAGTTTTTAAAAGCAGGCGGCGCAACTATCGCCGCAACTGCCGTCTCGTGGAACGCCTCCAGTTACGCACAGATCCTCGGCGCCAACGACCGTGTCCGCGTTGGCGTTGTCGGCTGCGGAGACCGCATGAAGCAGGCCTTGATTCCCGCCTTTTTGCAAAACTCCAAAGATACCAATTTCCAGTTTGTTGCCGTCTCTGATATCTGGAATCGCCGCCGCGAAGAAGGCGCTGCCTACATCCAGAAACTCAGCGGTAGTCCAGTGAATCCAGTCCGCAATAACGATGAACTCTATGCTCGTAAAGATGTCGATGCAGTTCTCGTTGCGACCCCCGATTTTCAGCACGCTTTGCATGGGGTTGAGGCCGTAAACGCCGGTCGCGACGCCTATGTTGAGAAGCCCA
The DNA here is from genome assembly GCA_049514915.1 of Occallatibacter sp. Taxonomy (GTDB): domain Bacteria; phylum Acidobacteriota; class Terriglobia; order Terriglobales; family Acidobacteriaceae; genus Telmatobacter. The sequence goes on from JBEKUP010000080.1 coordinate 1,929, forward strand.
CCGCGCATACCATGGAAGATGCCCGCAAGTTCCGCGCAGCCGTTCATAAGTCCGGCAAGATTGTGCAGGTCGGGACACAGCGCCGCTCGACGCCCAGTTATCAAAAGGCTGCCGAATATATCAAGTCCGGCGCCTTCGGCGACATTGTCATGGTTGAGATGACCTGGAATGTCAACCAGCCCGGCCGCTGGCGCCGCCCTGACGTTGTGCCTCTTCTGAAAGAAGAAGACACCGACTGGAAGCGCTATCTCCTCAACCGCCCCATGGTGCCGTTCGATGCACGAAAGTATCTTGAGTTCCGCCTCTTTTGGCCTTACTCCTCCGGCATTCCCGATCAGTGGCTCGTTCACCAGATCGACACAGTCCATTGGTTCACCGGCCTGCCGCACCCCCGCAGCGTAGTCGCTAACGGAGGTATCTATTTATGGAAGGATGGCCGTGAGAATTGGGACACGATGACCGCGATCTTCGATTACGGCCCACTCGACGATCTCAGCAAAGGCTTCCAGGTTCAGTACTCCTCGCGCTTTACAAATTCAGCGGGTGGCGTCAAGGAACTCTATTACTCCAATGGCGGCATGATTGACATGGATAAACAGACGGTAACTTCAACTGGAGGCCTCAGTGCCCGTTCAGCCGCCGAAATGGGCATGAAGCCGAATCTGTTGAATAGCTTCTCTCTTGTAGAGAAGGTAGAGTCCGTCTCCACCGATGCCGACACGCATAGCGACCCACAGACCTCCGCCAACATGCGCAACTGGATGGAGTGTGTTCGTTCACGCAAAACACCCAATGCCTCAATCGAAGCCGGTTACAGCCACTCCATCGCTCTTTGCATGAACGTTGCCGCCATCCAGACCGGCCAGAAAGTCACCTTCGACGATAAAACGCAGCAAGTCATCGCAGGAGGCAAAGTTTATGCGTAGCCTGATTGCGCTGGCAGCGATCTTCACATTTTCTGCGAGCGTGTTTGCAGCCCCCAAGGGCGTCCAGGTTGTCGCAGATGAAGCGCACCGACGTGTCGATATCACCATTGACGGTGCTCCATTCACTTCTTATATCTGGCCCACCTCGCTCAAAAAGCCAGTCCTCTATCCGCTCATCGACGATGAAGGAGTCACAGTTACGCGCGGCTATCCGCTTGATCCTCGCCCCGGCGAACGCGTCGACCATCCCCACCACGCTGGTCTGTGGTTCAACTACGGAAATGTCAATGGCTTTGATTTTTGGAATAACTCCGACGCCATCAAGCCGGAAAACAGATCGAAGATGGGCACCATTCTTCAAACCACAATCGTGTCCACAAAAAGCGGAACCGATCGCGGTGAGTTAGTCGTTGAATCGGTCTGGATAACAGGCGAGAACAAACAGATTCTCGATCAAACCACGCGCTATATCTTTACGCGTCGCAGTCATGCCCGAGTTATCGATGAGTTAGTTACTCTCAAGGCGCTCGACCGTGCCGTATTCAATGACGACAAGGAGGGCCTGCTCGGGATGCGGGTCGCCCGCTGGCTCGAATCGCCCGATGAAAAGGGCGGCATCTTCATGGATGCCAATGGGAACCCCACCAAGGTCGATGCCACTCCGACTGATCCCTCTGGCTCAAATCCAGCCACCGGCGTGTATACCACGAGCGAAGCGGTTCAGGGCCCGGCGGTCTGGGGAACTCGCGGGCGATGGTGTGCTCTCACCGGCAACAATGCCGGCCACCCCGTTACCATCGCCATTCTCGATCACCCAAAGAACCCAGATTATCCAACTTACTGGCATGCCCGCGGCTATGGACTTTTTGCTGCCAATCCGCTGGGCCGGCACATCTTCAACCCCAAGGAGCCTGAGGTTAACTTCACGCTCGATAAGGGCCAGAGCACAACCTTTCGTTATCGCGTTCTTCTCATATCCGGGAAGCCTTCAACCAGCGATCTGAATAACGAAGCAGATCGGTTCGCCGCGGAGTATTCCGTCGAGTGACGAATCGACAACGGAAGAGACTGGCTTTGAATAGACGAACTTCAATGACGCGTCCACTGCCGTCTTCATAACGCGGCCGCGCACTGACGGGTGAATTCGATGCCCCCTGCAGCGATCTTCGATTGCACTGCGGGATAAACGGAAGGTTCACTGCCCGTCAGATCCCAAATGTCCAACTGCCATTCATTTCAATGACTCTGAACTGCAAGCTCGGGAAGAATTGACCGGGTTGCAGCGAGCTATTGCATTTTCGGGAAGTGAAACGGCAAAGTGACCAGGCCAGCGCGCTGGCTCGCTGGCTGGGTAGTCGGTGCTTAGAATCTGGGCGCCGCTCTCTATCATCGCGTCGCGGCGGGAAGTCAAGTTGACTCGTGCTTCCTTTGTATCGGCATCGGTGCGGGTGCGAATCAAATATCCCTTGCGAACGAGGGCTGTAATGTCTTCTTCGGGCCCATCATTGCGTTCGATAAAGGCGGCATCAGGCTCGCCCGGTTCGGCATTGGTGAACAGAACGCGCCCCCTCAGCGAATTGTGTCCGGCGAGGTAGACCGGACCAACCGGACGCTGGTCCATGAGGAACACGACCTTGCCGCGCGCGCTCGCCAGTGTGGGCCAGTTGCCCGCAAGCACAGCCTGTTCCAGCGTGTCGTAATGGCCGCGAACATCATCAGGAGTGATCAGCTCATCGGACGGGAAGACGGAGCGAATCTCCGCATCCAGAGCATCGAACGTGCTGGACGTGAAGTGCTCGGGCTCGGTGAGCTGAAGCTCTCCGCGCGATCCCGTTCCCTGCTTGGTCTCCACGAGAATGAAGACGGGAATATGGCCTGGATGCGCGTGCGACCAATGCCGAACCTCCTTGAGGCATGCGGTGAAAGGCTGGCAGGTGCTGATGTAGTCGATGTCCTGGACGTGCATAACCTTGAAACCTGGCTTGTTCATAATCCCACTGGCATCAAAGTCGGGGTCTGGGGGAAGATGGGCTTCGGCGACCATCTTCGGTCCCAGGGGATGCGCATACCGGCCGCCTTGGCTATCGGCATAGATATCCAGCTCAATCTGCCGCACGCCGTTGTCCAGTTGCTGCTGGAGGGGCGCGTGCCGGTAATCGAGCCCTTGGTAAATTCTGGGGTATTTGGCTTGCCAAAGAGCCTCTGCGCTGGGCTGGAAGCCTGCGTGATAGCTGTTATGTGTCCCGATCACCTGGATCTGATTGAGGCGGGTTTGATCTGACTGTTGGGCCGGAGCCGATGACACAATCAAAGCGAGAAAGAATGCAAATGATAGCAGAGCGATTCTTTGCGAAGGCATGTCGGCTCCAGCGAATCGAGGATGGAATGGTGAGCCCGCAAATGGGAACCTGGGCAGGCACTGATGATGAGGAGCCCTCACTGGCCGATTGGATTCCTGAGGGCTCCACCGTGGTTGAACTAGAAGGTCAACTTGAGCGCCAGCTGGATTTGTCGAGGTGGGAAGAACGCCGTGATGGCGCCATACCCGCCGTCGGAACGGTTGGAGTCAGGATTGGCGTAGTTCACCGAATTGAGAGCATTGAATGCCTCGCAGCGAAAATCCAGGTTGGAGGACTCGCTCCAAAGCGGAAATGCCTTGTGCAGGCCGGCATTGGTCGAATAGAAGCCATTGTCGCGGAGGGGGTTTCTGCCGGCGTTTCCGTAGGGTTGGGCCACGTTGGTTGGAATGGTGACCGTGGAGGAACTGAGATACCCGGTCAGTGACGTGGCTGTTTTGACCCATAGACCTCTTGGGTTTCTGGGGTTGCCTGACACGTTGGGGCGGTAGTTGAGCAAATCGCTTACATCCATCTGCGAAGGTTCGGAGTAGATGAGGTTGACAGGCGCACCGCTTGTAGCCGTATTGATGAGCGTAAACTGCCAGCCGCCGGCCAGGGTTTGCATGGCGCGGTTGGCGCTTGCACCCCAACGCCGGCCTTGGCCATAGGGCAGGTCCCAGATTGCGGTCAAGGTATCGTTGAGCGGTTGGTTGTAAGCCGACTGTCCGCGCTCTCCGACGAGGTTGGCAAGGTTGACGCGCGAGTTGTCGTTGTTGGGAGTGTCCAGATGACCCGATGCGTTGTCGATGTCCCTGGAATAGGAGAACGCATTGAGCAGATAGAGACCATTCGCATAACGGTGTTCAAGCCTGGCCTGCACAGCGTGATAAATGAGCATGCCGAGGTTGGCCGATCCCTCGATACCCGTGAAGCCAACAATGGGTCGGCGTTGCAGAAGTGGGACGCAGCCGGTGGTTACAAAGCTGTTGGTAGTGGTGTTGAATTCGCAGGTTGGGCTCGGGGTGTTTGGCGGGGCTTGGTTGATATCGTCAAGCACCCAGATCTTGACACCGTGCTCTCCAACGTACGCAACATCGATGAGGGTGCCCTTACCCAGCTGCCTTTGCAATCCGAAATGCCATGCCTGCACGTAGCCGGTAGCGATGTTCTTTGGGATATAGCGAGTCTCGGCAAGAGCGGTGCTGAAGCCAGCAGCGCTGACAAAGTTTGGGCTGTAGCCCTGCATTGTCGGGCTAAAGCATGAGGTTGTCTGTACGCTGGCGGAGCAGATGGGCGTGTTTGTGGTCACGCCGCCTGATGTCTTGGCGATAGTTTGCGTGATTGCGGAGTTGACGATATAGGGACCGTTGTACGCGAGAAGGTTTTCGCCACCTTCACGATTGAACTGGATATAGTTGATCCCATACCCGCCGCGGATCACAGTCCTGGGGTCCCACGCGTAAGAGAAGCCAAGGCGCGGTGCGAAATCGGTGGTCGGCATGTTGACGAGGGCGCGGGCGGATACTCCGCCATAACTTGCCTGCTGCAAAGTGCCGGTCGTGATTGCGAGGTAGGGCGCCTGCGACGCGGTCCCCGGTGGAGGAATGAAGTTCGCTAGGTGATTTCCGGTAACCCATTGCGGGGTCACCAGCTCATAGCGCAGTCCGGCGTTGATCGTCAGGTTGGAGAACACTTTCAAGTCATCCTGCACATAGAAGAAATTCATCATCTGGTGGTAGTTGACGATGACAAAGTTGTTCAGTGTATAGCTGCTGCGAGCCCCCACCAGAAAATCGGTCAGGTAAGCAGCTTCCTTGATTCCCGCATCGCTGTTGCTGGTATAGGCGCCCGCGTTGGCATTTGATGCGCCGGCGCTGAAGCCGCCACCATAGTTGTCATTTCCATCGGTAGGATTGAAGTCGTCGATCTCAGTATTGATCGCCTGGTATTCGTACCCGACCTTGATGCTGTTACGGCCGTGCAGCAGGGTGTAGTTGACCTTCGGATCGATGACAAACGGGTTCTGAAATTGCGGGTTACTGCTTTGCGCACCGAACTGCGAGAAACTTGAGACGGCCTGGTCATTCAGCGAGCGCGAGATGAGAGGAGAAGTCGGCAAGCCGGGGATGCCTGCCTGTGCGAGCAAGCTGGGAAGCCCAAGACCATAGGGTGTCTTGCCACCAAGCGTCCAGGTGAATCCGACACGCGCATCGATGATGGAGCTCTGGTTGAACAAGTAGGTGTAGCCGGCTGCAATCTGCTTGTTGTAGTCGTGAATCGTTCCGTTTGCATTTCCACCAGCAGCGCCCACAATAGGCTCGGCATCCTGAATATTCAGGTGGTGCCAACTCCAGCGGAAGAACGCCGTCGTGCGCGGATTCACAAAGAAGTCCAAGCGCGCGTCGGTCTTGTTATCGGTGAAGTTAGCCTTGGGTACATTCACCAGGTTGTTGGAAAAGCCGCTTGCGCCCGCTGTCGTGACGTTCGGAGACGGGAGGGCCGGAATCACCAACTTTGCCAATGCGTTCCAATCAGATTGTGGAACTACACCGTTGGCATACACCGCCCCGGTGAGAGGGTTGTGCAGGGAAACAGGATTTCCAAGGGTGTCTGTGAAGATGCCTTGCCTCTGGTTGGCATTGGGGACAGTCGACGCGGTGTACTGGCCCTGCACCTGGCGATTGCCCTCAAAGTCACCAAAATAGAAGATCTTGTGATTCGTAAACCTAGGCACCCGTCCACCGATGGCGCCACCGAACTGGTTTTTTACCAACACCGGCTTGACGGATTTTCCAGTGAGGACGTCCGTCGGCGGAGTGAAAGGTCCAACGGCGTTGAAGTCTGTATTACGGCTGTATTCCCAGACTTTGCCATGGAGATGATCGGTACCGCTATTGATGCTCACGTTAAAAACTGCGCCGGCCGAGCGCCCATACTCGGCGCTGTAGTTATCTGTCTCCACACGGAACTCATTGATGGCATCCGGCGAGGGCTGAATGGCCTGGTTGGAGAAGCTCTGGTTCGATGTGCCGTAAGCGTTGTTGTCTAGACCATCGAGCAGGAATTCATTCTGCTCACTGCGATTGCCGTTCACGTTGTACGAAGCGTCGCGACTGGTGACCGTCTGGTTTTCCAGCACATTGGCGCGCACACCGGGGGTGAGCAACGCGAGGTCGGCGTAGGCGCGCCCGTTCAGCGGAAGATTGTTCACATCGCGCGCGGAGATCACCTGCCCTCGTTCACTGTCTTCCGTTTCGAGAAGGACGGCAGCCCCGGTTACGTTGACTGTTTCGCTGGTTGCGCCAGGCTTCAGGTTCACATCCACGCGTTGACGGGCGTTCACTTCGGCAGTAAAGGGCTCCGTAAGGGTTTCGCTGAACCCGGGTGCATTGGCTTTGATTTTGTACTGGCCAATGCGGACGCTGGTAAATTCGAACTGTCCTTGCGAGTCCGCAGTTTCCGTTGTTTCCAGGGTGGTTGCGATGTTGATGAGAATGACCTTTGCACCCGGGATCACTCCTCCTGAAGCGTCGTGAACAACGCCGAGAACTGAAGCGGTTTCGTATTGGCCGTAGGCAAGCTCGCCGGCGATTACGCTGAGGATGAGAATGAAAACAACGCGGGTAAACCCCTGGAATGAATTCAAGATAGCCATTTTTCTTTGACTCCTTTGGTGGTTTTGGAATGACTTTCGGAACGAGAAGGTCTAACTCGCTCGTCCTCCAGCGTTGCTTTCTTTTTGGGGTGATCCAGATCCCGGGCCGGCTCTCATTCATCGTCTAGGTCAGGATTTGCTTGCCGCCTGGGTATGGTCCGATCGGAGCGCACACGGAATCAAGGGAGAATTGCGAACGCACGCGAGCAGAGTCAACAAGATGCTTCGCTATTTATTACTGATCAAGATTGCAAGGGGTATTAAGCGGAAATGAACATCATGTGAACCTGTTAGAGGGCTTTGGGTATCCAGAACCGAAACCGATTGTTTCATCGGATTTGAGCAGGTTCATACCGAAGATTCGCACTTGCCGAGAACACTTCCGGATTGACCACAATACAGTCGGACATGTTGATGTTCCCATGACCGGAGTGGTGCGGACTGCAGTAAACAATAGAAGTGTATCGCGATGTCGGCTTCTCCCCGCAATCCCTGCCATACCTGAAACCGTGGCAGTTACTGGAGTCGACAAGGATATTGTTATATGGAGTTCAGTTCCCGAGTCCCCAGACGGGTTATAACGCGCAAGGAAAGCTGTTAGCGCCGCTGACGAAAAAACAGATCAAGGCCGTGGAAAAGACGTTCCCACCGTCTCGACGACTGCTGGATGATTTTACTGTCTGACGAAACCGGACACTTCATTTGTTCTCAACGGCGGACATTTTCACTTGCTGACGACACTGCCGGATAGCCACGATCCAACCGATGTCGCCCATGAGCCTTGTCAAGCATAAAAGCGAGAAAAATGGCGTGGACCGGAGAGTCCACGCCGAAGTGGATGGTGAATTTCCGCTGGCTTAGAACTCGGCCCGCACCGCGATCTGGCCGGTACGCGCTCCGCCGTAGTCGGATCCAATGGTGCCGGAAACGAGACCGAAGCTGCCCGAACTGAGGTTCATGTTAGGGTCGCTCAGGTTGGTGTGGTTGAGCACGTTGGTGAACGTTCCTTCCACCTTTGCCTTGAATCGTTCGGTCATTGCGAACGTCTTGCTTAACCCAGCTGACAGGTTGACCAGGCCCGGTCCAGCGACTGAGCCAACCTGGCTGTTACCGAATCGCCCGATGGGCAGTGGAACAGGGCCGTTTGCAACGAAGGTTCCATTCTGTTGAGGCGTATAGCCGGCACCCGTAGTGCAAGGGTTGCCGACCGTCCATGACGAGTCGCCTGGGCAGGCAAATGCCGCAGAGTTGGTCCAGTTGAAACGGTTCTTGCCTACAGGGCTGACGCTGATTCCCGACACTTGGTCAGCATGCTGGTTGCGGTGGCCCGTATCGAAGCTGCCCGTCCCATTTCCAAAGGCTCCATCTAGGCCTGAGCCTGTGCCTGAGGGATCGCCCTGCCCGTCGGGGAAGTATGGTGTTTCGAATGGTCCGGTCTGCAGCGTGAGGATGGAGGACATGCGCCATCCACCCACCACAAGATCAGCCGCTCTCGGCATGTCAGCGCCGAGCATCTTGCCCCGGCCCACAGGAAGGTCATAGAGAGCTGTCGTGTTCCAGCGCAGGCGGCGCGTCCCGTACACATTGCCGAAGTCGACGTGGCGGTTCAGGATTGAGGTTGCGCGCGCTCCGCCACCTTCGCCGCCAAAGCCGGTTCCGGACGGCCCTTCGTTGTCGGCAAGTGCTTTGGCCCAGGTAAAGTCGGAGTGGTATTCCAGACCACGCTGTAGGCGATGGCTCGCCTCCGCCTGCAGGGAGTTGTAGCTCTCGTTGGCTCCAGTAGCACGGGTGTTGATGCGGCCCCAGTTGGGGAACAAGCGCGAAGAGATGGGTGCATTGAAGGCCGAGACCGTGGTCGAGTAAGGCAGCGTGTTCTCATCTGGCGCCCAAACCAGTTGATGGGTCGTGGAGCCGATGTAGGAAAGACGCATCGCGTAGCCCGAACCTAGGTCGTGATCCACGCTTAGCGACCACTGCTCGGTGTAGGGATCTTTCCAGTTAGTGCTGTTGGCGGTTCCGAAGTAGTCAGTACCGTAAGCGGGCGCAGATGTACCGCCTGCTCCGGCGTAGATTTGCGGCCACTGGTAGCCGATGGCATGGGTACTTGGGTTGTAGCTGTTTTGGAATTGCTGCGTATAGGCCTGCACTGTGCCGGTGAGCGAGTAGAAGCTGGAGCCCAGCATGTTGATGTTGTAAAGTCCCACGCCGCCTCGTACCGCCCACTTGTCATTACCGAACGGGCGATACGCAAACCCAAAACGCGGCATGAAGCGTTTATGTGGGTACATCTTCAGACCCGACGGGTAATCGGCTGCCTGGTTGCCTTCAACCTGCATACAGGGAGCGCCATTGACAGTGGCCGAGTTGGAATTGTTGACGCCGTCGGCATCGCATGCATTGGCGCTGGCCAGGAAGCCTTGCGCCAGCAAGTCCTGCTTGCCGGTAGGATAGATGACCCGCCCGGCAAGGGGGACGCTGGGATCGAAGTTGCCGATGTCGCCGTACTTGTCGTAATAGCCGGGATGCAGTTCGTAGCGCAGGCCGTAGGAGAGCGTTAGCTGCGGGCTGAGACGCCACTCGTCCTGACCGAAGAAGTGGTAGTGAGCCGATATGCCGTCGTTATCCTGCTTGACCACGTCGTAGAAGGTTTCATACGGGGTGCCGATCAGGAAGTCCGCGAAGTCGACGCCGGTGAACAGGCCCGTGCTTCCCTTGGTATTGAACTGGTAAGTGCCGTAGTTGTCGGAGCCGTTGAAGCCGAGTGGCGTAATCGCTTCAAGCATCTGTATGTCACCGCCAAACTTGACGGTATGGTTGCCCTTGGTCCATATCAACACATCGCTGTAATCGTAAGTGTTGGACTTGGTCAGGCTCGTCAATCGGTCCGCGTTCAAACTCTGCAGGTTGTTGAAGTCCATTTCAGGGATGCCGTTGTAGAAGAGGTTCTGCAAGCCCTGCCAGCCCTCGCTCGTGGTCCATGCCAGGCCATTAAAGCTGTCACTCTGTCCGCTGGTGTAAAGGGTATATCCGAAGCCACCTTCATTGATGAGGTTGGGCTTGATCGTCCAATTGGTATCCACTTTGAAGCCGCGGTTCTGGCTGATCGCCAGATACGAAGGAACCAGCAGTTCCTCAGGGTTGCTGATGGGGAAATCTTTCCAGGTGAATTTGCCCCAAAGCAGAAACTTCTGGTTCGATCCGAAGTATTGATCGCCGCGCACATCGAACTGATTCGAATGACCGCTGTTATCGACATTCGCCTGGTAGTTGGCTACGCCGTTGTCGGTGTATGTGGTGGGATCTCCGATGTTCGGGTCGGGATAAAACTGCTTAAGAGTGCTCAGAGCGATCTGGCTCAGGGAGCCGCTGGGAATGGATGTACCGTAGCTACCGCCGGTGTAGGGATTCTTGAGGCCGGTGAAACCGGTGGCGTTGTACTTGGAGAAATCGCCCTGCTTCATCAGCGTGCTGGGTACCACCTCATTGATGGTGGTTTGCGCAGGATGGCGCCAGCCCTCGTATGCGCCGAAGAAGAAGCTCTTGTTGTGACCGTTGTAAAGGTGCGGAATAACCACCGGTCCGCCTGCGCTGCCGCCGAATGTGTTGCCAGTAACACTGGGCTTGGTGGTGGTGGTCGGAAAGGTGTATGCGATGGCGTCGAATCCGGAGTTCTGGTAGTACCAGAAGCCCGATCCGTGTAATTGGTTCGATCCGCCTTTGGTGGTAACTACTACCTGTGCGGGATTTCCAAACTCCGCATTGGCCAGCACGCCATCGGCACGAATCTCGTTGATTGACTCGGTGGAAGGGAATGTGTCGGGAATAAAGTTGCCGCCGGTCGCGCTCTTGACGGTGACGCCATCGATGGTCACATCTACCTGGTAAGGGAGCGCACCCTGTAATGAAACGCCAGAACTGTCTGCCTGCATGCCCGGCAGCGTGCCCAGAATCCCCGCGGCGCTCGTTCCGCTGAAACTCGCGCGTGTGTTCACCGGAAGACTGTTGGCATCGTCGGCGGTGAAGTCGCCGCTGATGGTGGGCGAATCGGTTTCGATCGCGCTCACGCTATCGCCGTTGACCTGAACCTCTTGTTGCACGGCGCCCACTGCCAGCTTCGCATCCAGACGCAATTCCTGCCGTACTTCGAGGACTACACCGGAGACAACCCACTTTTCGAAATTAGGCGCTGCGACCTCAACCGAGTAGCGGCCGGCCTTCACGTCTTGGAAACGGTAATCACCTACACCGTTGCTCTTGGTAGTGCGAACCGCGCCTTCGTCGGTATTGGTCAGTGTGACGGTCGCACCGGAGACAACCGCGCCGGAGGCGTCCTTAACCGAGCCAACGATTGCACCTTGCGTGGATTGCGCCTGACCTTGACCGCAGGCCAGCACTAACAGCAAGCCAATTAACGCACCAGGCCGCTGCGGGGACTGTTGCCGGAAAATACGCATGAGCTTTTGCATGGGTCACTTTCTCCTAAGAATGGCCAATGATTGTTTAGTGTTGAAAGGCTTTGAATGAATCAGTAGGACTTGGGCCGATCAGCCCACAGCGTGATGAAGGCAAGTTATTCTTCTGAACTTAGCGCCCGCACGAAGGCTGAGGGGTCCTGCGAATTCGCGTCTGGCGATGGATTCAGGCTATTTGGCTTTCGTTACAGAACTTCCGGCGTTTTGTTAGAGGCAGGTAAAAATCCAGCGTAGGGAGAGACTCACTAAGTCTGGTGAAAACTAATATCCTTCCACAGGACCAATTTATTAATCAGGACCTGCGGGCCTCTGAAGGCCAGGCTCGGATTTCTCAATTTCCCTGCGGATCTTGTCAGCGTCGTCTACGTCTCGCAGAGCGGCAGCTTCTTCTTTGGTTTTAGGTTTTGCAAACCGGGCTTTGGCGGGATCAAAGACATGTGGATCCGGCGGAAGCGTGGCAAAAGGTTCCGCATGCGGTTCCGTGTCGAAGATTCCGATGATGTCGCCAGCGAGCGCATCCTCAAGGTTCAAGGGACCCAATCCAAGTAACTCGTCAATGGTGCGAGTTATGGAACCCATGCTGGTGTGCTCATGGGATACTGAGCCAGGCTTGACCCATGGACTGGCCACCAACAAAATGCTCCGGTGCGCATCCACATGGTCTACGCCGCTCTGGGAATCGTCTTCGGTGACGAAGAGCGCGGAGTCCTTCCAGATGGAGGTCTTGGAGAGAAACGCCACGAGCCTACCGAGGGCAAGGTCGTTGTCGGCCACAAAGGAAGCGCGATAGGGGTAGCCGTCGGCGGGGCGAGGGTCGGAAGTGTGGTCATTAGGCAAGCGGATGACGACGAGCGCGGGAACGTTCCCGGCAACGAGTTTGAGCTCAAAGTCACGCTCGAACTCATCCGCGCGAAACTGATCTGGAATACCAAGATTGAAGGTTGGATAACGACGGTCCGTGAACTCGAAGATGGGCCTCGGCAACGGTGAGTTGAGGAAAAGGCGCTGACCCTCTGGTTCAGATCCTTCCAGCTCAGAGTTGCCCTCGACTTCAAGGCCTTCGCCGTAATTGAGAACGCCCTTCCCACTCGCGGTCATGTGCTCCCAGAGCGAGCCGAACTGCGGTTCATCCTCGGGCATGGGTGCGTCCGCCCCGCCAAACAGCGCCCTTCGGCCAGGCTGGGACGCACCGGGGTAATCATGGCGGCGGCCACCGTAGCCGGATGTCCAGGCGGTATTGAAGAACGGCGTGGGATCGATACCGACCACCCATCGATGTCCGTCCGCCGAAACGTCGCTGTCAACAAAAAAGTTGTCGCTCATGGCGAAGCGGGCCACAAGGGCGTGCAAATTTGGAGTGACCTTGAGATGGGTCGCGGTCTTCAGCTCCTCCGCCCATCCGTCGAGGCCAAAGCGGGCGAGACTGGGGTCGCCGTTAGCGCCGGCTACATCGCCAAGCACCTCATCGTAGGTGCGATTTTCGCGGATTACCAAGAAGCAGTGCTTTAAACGGAGTATAGAAGGGTGCTTGGCGATGGCCGCAGAATTGGCGGCTATAACGGTTTGTGTGAGAACGTCGGCGGCGGGAAGCTTACCAAGTGGAATCGCGCTAACGCTGCCTTTCTCCAGAGCACCAACATAAGTGGGCTGGCTGGGTTCATGCTGCTTGCCGCCATTGGGTCCTGCCCCTTTGCCCTTGGTATTCACTACGTAGAGCGTCTTGCCGTCTGGCGACACGGCTACAGCCGACGGATTCCATCCGGTCGGAATGTGCTCGATAACGTTGAGCGAAGCCGCGTCGAGGACGCCGACTGCGTCGATGCCCGACTCAGCAACATAGAGACGGCCATCGTGCAAAGCGAGACCGCTCGGCATCACGCCGCGCAATGGGCGGCCGAGCCCGTCATGAAAGCGTGGCTCGGTAAATGGAGAAAGCTCAGCTTGCGCCATCAGCCGCGCACCGTCGGTGGTAATTTTAGCGATCGCGTCTTCATGAGCCAGTGCGACATAGATCGCGCCGACGTCAGCCACCACGCCACTGGGAGCAGCTCCGCCAACCGTTTGGCCGCTGGCTTCCGTGATCTTTTCTCCAAGCCGCAGTTTCCCGATCAGCGCTGGATGCTCACGGTCACGGACATCGATAGTCCACAGCGAACTACCGCGATCGGAGTTTTCGTCTCCCAGGCCCTGAATCTGCTTCCCCTCGATAAGGGCACCTTCGCGGGCTTGCTTCGAAGGGTATCCGAAGGGTGGGAAATGCAGACCTGTACCGAGCGGGTCTTTCTCGCTGCTTCCAGGGATAGCGGTGTACTCGAAGAGGCCTGTGTTCGTGACATAGAGCTTTGTTCCATCAGGAGAAAGGGCTAGCCCGTAGGGGTAACTTCCGGTGGGAATCGAAGCTAAGCGTGTAAGCTTCACGGCATCGAGAATCACGATGCGCCACCCACCCTGATCCAGAGCATAGAGGGTTCGGCCGTCAGCAGCGATCAAGAGAGTGGCAGCAAAGCTTTCCTGGAAATCCTTCTTCGGCATTCCTGGGGAGGCAATGGCGACCGCGCCGTCGAGCGAGATTTCGCCGACCGGCTTCCAGTCGCTTGTCCGGTATACGCGGATCATGCCCGAGTCGCCGGTGGCAACATACAGCAGCGAGCCATCGGGCGAATAAGTAAGACCGGCATGCACCTCGACAGAAGGATTGTTGTCTCCTGTTGCAGGCCAACGCCGGACCATTGGACTTGAACTGGCCGGATCATCAATCACATTGAGAGCGAAGGGGAAACCGATGGAGGGAACAGCAATCTGAACGCCGTCGGATCGCACCGATAGGGCAAAAGGATACGGAGCCACTGAAATCCAGGTGCCGGCGGGATGAATTTCGCGGCCGTTGGGCAGGACTGCAGTTACGCCAGTCTGGGAAAGGACGGATAAGGGCAATACTGTGACTATTGCACAAAGAAGAATCTCAACGGCCTGACGCGTCACGCGAATCATGGTTTCCAGTATGCAGGGCAAATATGAATATTCAGTTGCATTGGTGCTCCGCTGTGAACCGCAGGTTTCGAAATCATGGCCGCTCTTGACACCGATGGCCTCGGACAATTCAGCGAAGTCGGCGGCAGAGTTCCCGTCCGTGGCCGGGCGAATTCGCAAACAACCTGGTGCGATTCATCTGGATCAATGCGGAATTGCCGAGCCACTAACAGATACAACACTAGGGTTCTAATCGTATTACCGTCATCCGGAAGTGCGCGCGTTGTGGACGCCGCTTGTCGATAGCCTACAGGGGACGTGCGCCGAGGCAGACCGTCTATCGATGCAGTGGCCTCGATCTGATCGGCGCAGAGGCCCGATGTATTTCGTTTGGAGGTTCCCTTGTGGAGGCTGCCATCGTTGGAGCGTTGCTGCGAGCAGTGCAGCCGATGCCTATCGAAGTGGCCCTGGAGGCGGAGCGTATGCATATGCAAGCTCTAAACGAACAGCAGCGTATCTTGGAACTTGAACTGCAGCAGGCAGGCTACGAAGCTGGGCTCACCGAGCGACGCTATGCCGCCTGCGATCCGGACAACCGCTTGATTGCTGCTCAATTAGAGAAGAGCTGGGAAAGCGCTTTGCGCCGCGTTCAGGCTTGCGAGGTGCGACTTAATGCAACATGGGTGCACCCGCTGCGGTCGGTCTGCTTGACGCACACCGGAATCATGACGGAAGTATGCCCTGGAATCTAACTTGGAACGCGATAAATATCGACTAACACGGATATAAGTTACCCAATAAAAACACTCTCTTCATAGCGCCATCGACGGCGCAAATGCGCGTGCTGGCCGGCACCAATCTGTCCCCTCGCACAGCATGGATAGCTGTGCCCGGGTCAGCGATACTGTTCCACTTGTCGCTTGCGGCCATGCGAACCGTCCACGGTCGAGCCTCTTGTAAAGCAGACATAGCCCATCGCCATCGTGCCAAAAGATCTTGACGAGATCGCCTCTTCGCCCTCTGAAAACATGGATGCTACCGCCGAGTGGGTTCTGCTCAAGTGTGGTCTGCACCAATCCGCTCAGGCCTGTGAAGCCGCGGCGCAAGTCAGTCACACTAGCGACGATCCCGATATGTGTGTTGGCTGGAATCATCCGCGCAGGTTCTCAAGCACAGCTGAACAACAATTGCAGCGACGGATATCGAGGAGGACAATGTCTCCTCGACGATCCTCCTCTTCTCTTCTATACTCTAATAGCGGCGCTTGCCGGATCTATCACTGGCAGAGACCAGAGCATCTTCCATACACGCTTCTCCTCGGCTGCACACCACCACAAGAAAAACTTGACCTCGCCACCTCGCCCTGTATAGGCGCTCAGAAAACCGTGCTTACGCACCCGCATTCCGACCGTTTGCCATGAATCTACGTCGCCACATGCCGCCCCTTTCGGCTACTGGGGAACACAGGCTTTCAATTACCCACAATTCGGGGTGGATTTGGTTAGTTATTGATGGATCGTATTCTGCCTCAAGCCAGATACTTACGCTGTGAGGGCGATGCATGGCGAAGTGATTGCCGTGAGGAAACTGCGAGAGGGTCAAGGTGTGCAATGCCG
The DNA here is from genome assembly GCA_049514915.1 of Occallatibacter sp. Lineage (GTDB taxonomy): Bacteria > Acidobacteriota > Terriglobia > Terriglobales > Acidobacteriaceae > Telmatobacter. The sequence goes on from JBEKUP010000080.1 coordinate 17,907, forward strand.
GGAGCCGTCTGCGGATTTCCGGTCGGAAGAATGGATAGACAATGAAGTAGTGGGATGCGAGTTTGAGGATGTTCGGCATGGCAAGCGACTGCGACAGCTTTTGGAGCAGTTGTCACATAGAGTAGGGGCGACAACGCCGTGGGCATGTCAGGACTGGGCTAACACCAAGGCGGCGTACCGCTTCTTTGGCAACGAACGGGTCAGCGAATCCAATATTCTCGCTGGTCATTTTGCATGCACACGCGAGAGATTTTCCGCTAGCCGAGGCTTTCCCCTTCTTGTTCACGACACGACGGAGTTGTCTTATCGGCACGAAGATACCGCATCGATCGGAATCCTGAAGAGGATACCTGCAGGCCACAAAGGGCGTGCAGGGCTTTACACCAGTTGCGGCATTCAGGTGCCGCCGGAGGGTGTGCTACCGCCATTCCAGCAAGGAGGGGGACTGACAATAAGACCCGTGGGGGCGTTGCTATAATTAAGCGCCGCTCCGCCAGTACTGCCCCCGCCCGAGACCGTGACCGTAATCGTCACTAATACGGCGGAGCCGCCTGACCATACCACGACGGGAGAGTTGGAGCCTGAGATTGTGAAGGATTGGGCGTAGGCACCTCGTGCCCCGACCGCGAACCAAACAAGCAACAATGCCGTGAGCCAGTAAAATCCACGCAGCCTGGTTAGGCGTTGACCGATCGACCGATTCAACTGTGCCTCACCTGTCATGGCATTATCCTTTCGCTTGAGGGAGACCTCGGAGAGATCTTCCTTGTTCAAAATTGCGCGCCCATGAGCACATGCGTCTCTTGGGCGCCGAGCGAGACCATTGCGATACTAGAGAGGATTGGTGCAAGGTAATTGATGCGCACACAACTTCTCCCTAGGCCCGCAGTGTCGCTGGTGCCTACACACGGAGAGTTCAGCACAATAGCGGTTTCTTGCGTATTATCCGGGGATTCCCGAAAAAACATGCCACTGCGAAATGTAGACCGCGGCAGCAGTTTCATTCGAGATATGAAAAGCGCGAATCAAAGTGAAACAATCGTCGTCCTGAGCTGAAGAAGCATAATCAGCATCATAAGCGGTCATTTCTGGCGATTAATCTATGTTCGGTCAAGTCCTTTGTCAAGTTAAAAGATTTGCACATTCCGGCGGCATGGTAACATCGTGAGTAACTGATTGATAAACGGAGCGGCCCGATTTTCGATGCATGTAAATTAATATGATGCAGTGTTTTACATTCGATTTGACGAACAGCGCAACGCGGTGCGTATTGTTAAGGCGCATTCTCCCCGACTGAACAAGTTGAATCTCGCGTGTTCCTCGCGACATACTGAAGCCGCTCTGACACTCCGCTAATTTGGTATGCTTCGACCATGGCAAGGCGAATCGATTCCCGCTGAAACAGCTCGCGTTGCGCTAGAGGTCCCTGATTGAAAACAATTCCCACCTGAAGCTTCGATAACAATTAGGCGCTATATTCAGCGATCACTCCTTTGCATCTTGTGTCTTGCGAAATTTCATCCGACGGAAAGCGATCATGATTTTGAGTGGACTGACCCCACAGAGCAAGACGCTTGCATTTGCGACACTTGGCAGGGAAAGGAACTGCAAGTGGCAAAGAAGCGAGTTGGGAAATACGCTCTATCGTTCCGTCAGATGGCAATGGAGCAGATGAAAGACTGTCCGAGCGTGTCAGCGCTGGCCGAAGAACTCGGCGTCCACCGCACTGTACTGTATCACTGGCAGCGGTAGCTTGCGGCCGCGGTGATTCCAGCGCCAGGGCGACGTCCCCAGTCGGCGAACTTCGCCAGCAGGGGCGCGAGTTGAAACGCGTTCTGGCGGAGAAGACTCTGGAAGTGGATTTTTTCAAATGTGCCTTGCAAAAAAAACGAGGCTCGGCGCCAGAGCAACAAAGGCTCTGGCGGGACGGCGCCTACGACCAGATCCGGGAAGTAGTGTCGATGCAAGGCGGCCTGAGTATCGAGCGCTGTGCCAGTTGGCAACGGTGAGCAGGGCAGGGTTCTACCGGTTCTTGAAGGAGTGTCTACCACGGGAAGAAGATACCGAGGTGGGGTCAGCCATACAGCGGATCGCACTTGAGCATCGGCGTCGATATGGCTACCGGCGGGTTACAGCCGAGCTGAGACGCTGCGGGATGCCGGTAAACCACGAGCGAGCGGCGCGGATCATGCGGGAAGACAACCTGCTGGCCATCCAGCCTAAGGTGTTTGTGAACACCACGGATTCCGACCACGCGCTGGAGGTCTATCTGAATTTGGCGCGACGCATTCAGCTCAACGGGATCGATCAGCTCTACCGGTCAAGGTTCGCAGTCATCCGCAAACGAAGAAGAAGTGACCATGCTTTCGCTCCGCCGCGTTTCGAGATTAACTCGTCGATCCTGAAAAAGTGATTTTCAGGCATATTGAAGTTGAGGATTGCGGGCTTTTGGGGCTTGCAGGGTGAGCAGCCGGTTCCATACGTTCATCATGCAGAACAGAAGAATGCGCCCAAAAGCTCTGAGGAGCTTGTGGAAGTTCATTGCGGCGGCAGCCAGGATGGCGTTGATCGCATTTCCAGCAGCACCCTTCAGCCGATTGCGTTCCAATCGGTGTTCGCTCTTCA
>JBEKUP010000081.1:0-19761 GCA_049514915.1 Occallatibacter sp.
CCATCCTGGGCTGCCCATGGGGTCGTCAGCCATGGCCTACGCGCTCTGGGACAGATCGCTGAAGTTCAACCCGCGCGATCCACGCTGGCCTGACCGCGACCGATTCATTTTGTCGGCCGGCCATGGGTGCGCTCTGCTCTATGCTTTGCTTCACGTCACGGGGTTCGATCTGCCTCTTGAAGAGCTGAAGAAGTTTCGCCAGTGGGGCAGTCGCACACCGGGCCATCCGGAGTATGGCAAGACTCCGGGCGTCGAGGCTACCACAGGGCCTTTGGGTCAAGGGCTTGCGAACGGGGTGGGAATGGCCATTGCCGAGGTGGCGCTTGGGGCGCGTTTCAATCGGCCGAATCACCAGATCGTGGACCACTTCACCTACGTTCTTGTCAGCGATGGCGATCTTGAGGAAGGAATCTCCTCGGAGGCTGGATCGGTCGCAGGCCACCAGCATCTTGGAAAACTCATCGTTCTATACGCAGATAACCACATCACCATTGAGGGAAGCACAGAGCTGACATTCACCGAGGATCGCATGGCTCGGTTCGCCGCCTTCGGCTGGCAGGTGCAACGAGTGGAACAGAGCAATGATGTGGAAACTATTGCGCAGGCACTTGAGAACGCCCGAAAGGAAACAAACCGTCCGTCATTGATCGCTGTCCGCACGCACATCGGCTTTGGCAGCCCTCATAAGCAGGACACTGCCACCGCCCACGGAGAAGCTCTTGGCGTCGAAGAGGTGCGTCTTACCAAAGAAGCAATGGACTGGCCCGTTTCGCCTTCCTTCCTTATCCCCGAGGAGGCGCTGGAGCATTTTCGAAGAGCTGTCGCCTGCGGAAGCGTTGCGCAAGCGGAATGGGAGTTGCGATTCCAAACCTTTGCGCATGAAAATCCTGACCTTGCCGCTGAGTTCCTGAGAGTCATACACCGACAGCTACCGAAAGGTTGGGACACCGATCTCCCGGCATTTACTCCGGCGGATGGACCGATGGCCACCCGCGTCGCTTCGGGCAAAGTGATCGAGATCCTCGGCACTCGTTTGCCGGAAATGATGGGCGGCTCCGCAGACCTCGCTCCAAGTACCCATACAAACATTGATGGGACCGGCAACTTCGAACCGGAGGACTTGGCTGGTCGCAACATGCATTTCGGTATTCGCGAAAACGCGATGGGGGCAATTCTCAACGGAATGGCCTTGCACAGAGGTTTGATTCCATATGGAGGTACGTTCTTCGTCTTTTGCGACTACATGCGACCTCCCATGCGCCTTGCGGCCATGAACTCGCTTCCGGTGATCTACATCTTCACGCACGACAGCATCGGCATGGGAGAAGACGGTCCTACTCACCAACCAGTGGAACAACTTGTTGGATTGCGATCAATCCCAGGCATGGTTGTCTTGAGGCCAGCGGATGCCAACGAGACAGTCGCCGCGTGGCGCGTTGCGATTGGCAGGAAACAAGGGCCTGTCGCATTGGTGCTCACACGGCAAAATCTTCCTGTGCTGGATTTGAGCCTCTATCCTGCCATTCCGGCTGGAGTTCCGTTGGGTGGCTATATCCTCATTGATTCTCCGATAAGTGGACAACCAGATATTGTTCTCATCGCCACAGGATCAGAAGTCCATCTCGCACTCGAAGGCCGCGAACGACTCGCCGCCGGAGGCGTTCACGCGAGAGTCGTGAGTATGCCGAGTACAAATCTCTTCGCAGCACAGTCAGACGACTACCGAGAGAAGATTCTGCCCACGAACGTTCCCATCCTGGTCATTGAGGCCGGCTCCCCGGTCGGATGGCAGCCCTTTGTCGGGCCCAGGGTCGCCGTCATCGGGATCGACACCTTTGGCTCGTCGGCACCCGGACAAGAGGTCATGGAGCACTACGGCTTCACTGCCGAGAATGTCTGCAGGCAGGCTCATCGCGTACTTGACAACAAGAAGGAGGGAGCACCATGCGCGTCGGAATCGCCTCAGACCATGGAGGGTTCGTTCTGAAAGGGCAGATTGCGAAGTTGCTGCGCGATGCTGCCTATGATGTCGTCGACTTCGGAGCGCTTCAGTCCAACCCAGAAGACGATTATCCCGACTACGTAATCCCACTGGCCAGAGCTGTAGCCACCGGCAAAGTGGATCGCGGCATCGCGCTCTGCGGCAGTGGAGTGGGTGCATCCATCTGTGCCAACAAAGTTGCTGGCGTGCGCGCCGGGCTCATCCACGACGTTTTCTCCGCTCATCAGGGCGTTGAAGACGACGACATGAATGTCTTCTCACTGGGTGGACAGGTTATCGGGCCTGCATTGGCATGGGAATTGATTCAAACGTTTTTGAAGGCTCGCTTCAGCGGTGCAGTTCGGCATCAGCGTAGAGTCGACAAAGTGAACGCACTTGAAAGTCAACCAGTAATGGAGTGACTAGTCTCCAAGAGGAAAAAGATGAATCGAACGACCAAGAAACTGCGCGACATCGGCCAAAGTCTATGGCTCGACAACATCACACATCGTCTTCTCGCCAGCGGCACACTGTTGAGTTATATTCAAGAGCTTTCAATCACTGGCCTCACTTCGAACCCAACCATCTTCGATCACGCCATCAAGAACAGCAACGACTACGATGACGTCATCCGCAGGCAGTTGGATGAAGGCAAGTCGGGCGAGGTGCTGTTTTTCGAGTTGGCTCTCGAGGACTTGAGGCAGGCGGCCGATCTCTTTCGGCCTATATATGACCAATCCGACGGTGTGGATGGTTGGGTCTCGCTGGAGGTATCGCCGCTCCTGGCGCACAACACGACTGGAACCCTCGCCGCGGCCGAGGCTCTCCACAATCGTGCGGCGCGGCCCAATCTCTTCATCAAGATTCCAGGTACCAGCGCGGGTCTTCCAGCTATCGAGGAGGCAATCTTCGCTGGCATCCCCGTGAATGTAACCCTGCTGTTCTCGGGCAAACAATATATCGCAGCTGCCGAAGCTTATATGCGCGGAATCGAGCGGCGCATAGGCGCTGGGCTCAATCCTGATGTTGGTTCCGTGGCGTCACTCTTTGTCAGTCGATGGGACGTAGCCGTTGCCCAGAAGGTGCCGGAGATTCTGCGCAACCAGCTTGGCATCGCCATCGCCAGGGATGCTTATGAGATGTATCGCACGCTGTTGGATTCGCCGCGGTGGCAGCGTATCCAAAACGCTGGAGCCCGCCCTCAGCGCCTACTTTGGGCGAGCACAGGAACCAAGGATCCCAACGCCTCGAACATCCTGTACGTCCAGGCTCTAGCCTTACCATCCACGATCAACACGATGCCTGAGGCAACTTTGAATGCCCTCGCCGCTCATGCGGAATTCGGCGAAGCTCCACGCGAGAAGAACGACAAGATTCTCACTGAATTTGCAATTGCTGGTATTGACACGGAGGCTGTTGCTGTCCAGTTACTCGGGGAAGGCGTCGAATCGTTCGCCGATTCATGGAACGATCTTCTGAATTGCATCGCGTCGAAGAGCGCGGCGCTCAAGGCAGTAGTTGCTTGAGTGCACTGCGAGCAATCGCACAAACCTAAATCAAATCAAACATGAAAAAGGGGATCGAAATGGACTCGAAAAACTCTGTAGCGGCAATCTATGACACTCACGAACAAGCAGAACACGCTATCAAGGAACTCCAGGAGGCAGGCGTCGATATGCAGAGCCTGTCCATCGTAGGGCGGGATACGCATACGGAGGAACACGTAGTTGGCTATTACACTGCGGGTGATCGCATGAAGTACTGGGGCGGGGTAGGAGCGTTTTGGGGTGGATTCTGGGGTTTACTTTTCGGATCAGGTCTGTTTTTCATACCCGGACTCGGTCCGATCCTTGCCGCCGGCCCAATCGTAGCCTGGATTGTAGCTGGACTCGAAGGCGCAGTTGTTCTTGGGGGCGTAAGCGCGATTGGGGCGGGGCTGGTTAGTATCGGCATCCCGAAGGACAGCGTCCTGAAGTACGATGTCGCGTTAAAGACTGACAAATACGTGCTCGTCGTCCACGGAACGCCGGATGAGGTAGAGAAGGCCAAGGACATCATTGCCGGCACGGAACAAAGCCACTACGCGGTTTATGGCCAGGCAGTTCTCGTCTAAGGAGCGGCCAGCCTGCGGTGCGACTGTGGCGGGGCTCCAACGTATCGTGCGGAGCCCGCTCTCTTGCGTCGCGGCATGAATAGATTGCAAGAGACAATTCATCGAAAGGTTACCTACAAAGGGAGATGCAATGTTAATCAAAGCAAAGGCGCTAAAGGGTTACTCACTCGCGAGCCTCGATGGAGACATAGGGTCAGCAAGCGAATTCTACTTCGACGATCGGTATTGGGCAGTTCGTTACCTCGTCGCAAATACAGGAACCTGGCTCACTGGCAGGAAGGTCCTGATCTCGCCTTACTCGTTGGACGGTGTCAACTCCGCGGAAGAGAAGGTGTTCGTTCTATTGAACAGGAAGCAGATCGAGGAGAGTCCGTCTATCGACATGGACGAGCCAGTATCCCGTCAATTTGAGGGCTTATACAACGGATATTATGGCTTCCCTAACTATTGGGGTGGTCCGTACATGTGGGGAGGAAATCCATACATTGTCCGGGATCGCAGCAGATGGGGTTTGGCCGCTTCTGAAGCAATGGGATGGGATCGACATCTTCGCAGCAGCGACGAGGTAACGGGCTACCATTTCGCTGCGCTTGACGGCGAGATCGGCCATGTCGATGACTTCATCGTCGACGAAGAGACCTGGGCAATTCGTTATCTCGTCGTGGCGACAAAGAATTGGTGGCCTGGCAAGAAAGTACTGATCTCGCCGAAGTGGATAGAGAACGTAAGTTGGGAGGAGAGGGAGGTTGCAATCGGCCTTTCTCGTGAGACCATAAAGGCTGCGCCGGAATACAACGACGAGTCACTGCTCACACGGGATTACGAAACAGGCCTGTACGGGCACTACAATCGTGAAGGCTACTGGGTCGAGGAACTCACGACCGTCTGAATGCATTTCGGCAGGTCGCCAGAATAGTTCCGTGTTGAATGTGCGCTTGGGAGAAGAATGAGCCACAGACCGTGATTCCGCACCGGTCTGTGGCTCATCTTGCTTTGCCCTCATCATCCCCATCCGAATTGGAGACCAGTTCGGGCAGGTGTGTTGCAGCATTTCTCTTCTACTTAGATTCCGCCTTTACCAAGCAATATGCCGATGCCGTACGTCACTGCGCCTTCAGCTGCGCCAACAAAGGTCATCTCCAGACCGGAGGACCACCAGGAGCGGACTGTAATCAGCGATTTTGCGGCGCCGACGGCAAAGTGGGCGGCTAGCGAGATGATTGCTGCGGCGATGACCGCCTCGATCCCATGCATGAAGAAGAAGGGGATGACCGGAATGCTCGCGCCAATGGCAGTGGAAAGAGCACCGGAACCCGCTGAGACCAGCGGGTTAGAGAGGGCTTCCTCTGAGGAGCCAAGGCGCTCGCTGGCTAGCGCGCGCAGCAACTGATCGGGATCGCTAGCAATGTGGTTGACCATGTGTTGGGCGTCATCCTCTGGGAGGCCTTTGACCTGATAGTAGAGAGAGAGCAGCTCTCGAGCTTCAGGACCATTCATTTGGATGGCTTCGCGTTCGCGTGCAACCTCGGCGTGGTAGATTTCGCGTTCGCTTTTGGCGGCGAGGTAAGCGCCGGAGCCCATCGAAAGTGCGCTCGCGATCATGCCCGAGAGACCCGCGAGGAGAACATATTTGCTGTCGCCGGCGGTTGCACCTGAGACACCGGAGACTATGCCGAAGATGGCGCCGAGACCATCATTGACGCCATAGATGGCATCGCCGATCCAGGCTCCGGGCCGCTTGCGACCCTGATCACTCTTTGCCAGCAACTCTTTGAGAGCCAATTTGATGTCGAGTTTTGGCGAACCGGCGGAGACTGGATAGTGACCACGCAGCAGAGATCCAAGTTCCTGGTAGTGGTCCTTTTCGTCTTCTATGACGTGATTGAGGATGGCGACAGACCCCGCATCCCCCAAAGCCTTTAGTTGCTCGCCGTATTTCGCAATGTCGCGGCTTTCGTCGATCTCCAATCGGCGCAGCGCCATCTGGATGCCGCCTGCGCGATTGGCCAATGAGTCTGCGTCGCCGTGGTCACTGCCTTTGTAAAGAGGTTCCGGGCCATCCAGCTCGCGGATGCGGCCGGCCCACAGTGCCGCATGCTCCCATTCGGCGCCGGCCAAGTGATGTAGTACCTGGGCGCGCACAGGGTCGCTGTCGCGGTCAGCCAAGGTCTGATAGGTCCAGTGTCCCTCCATCTCAGCTTGCCAGTTGGCATCGAGTGCCGCGAGGACTTTCGCAAGCTTACCGTCGGTCAACACTTCATTGGCCATGTGTCCCTCCAATCATGCATGTCAGAGTGCTCGGAGCAACACCAAGGCAAGTGCCGCTCCGATACCTTGTAATGACGGGACCGTCCGGGCTCAATAGGAAACGGTAAGAAGATTTGAAACGCTGCCAACGCCAGGTGCGGAGAAAGCCGCGTGCTCGGCGTCGTCGTGTTCTCTCCATGAATGCACGCGTCCGCGCAAGATCACCAGGGTGCCAGAAGTTTCGACAGTGATATCCTTTGCTTCAATCTGGGCATCGCGCTTGAGTGCGTCCTCGATATTGATCTTGATGTCCGTGGTATTTAAGGTCGGCTTGAGTGCGACTTCATTCGATACTGCTTTGACGCCGCGAAGGGACCGTACAGCTCTTGCAGCTTCTTCCTTTTGATATTGCCACTCGGCCGTTCCTTGAAGCGTGATCCAGCCATTTGAGACGCTGGCCTTGATGGTGTCAGGCACCTGGGAGTTCCAGTTCAAGTGATTCGCAGCCGCAGACGCAATCTCTTCATCTGTGCGCTCGCTCTCGAAAGGCAGATCGACAATAATCTCACTTGCGACCGAGGTGACATCAACAACTCGGAGCGCCGCCCGCTCGGCTGCCCACTTCTCGTACAAACTACCGACATGCCCATCAAGCTCAACAACCCCATTGTTGACCGAGACGCCAATCTTGGTTGCGCAAACGCTTGGTTCCCAGCGCAGTTCCTGCTCCACATTGTTTTTGATCGTTTCCGCTGTTTTCACTCGAGCACCTTTTCTCCTGGTTAGGCTATCAATTGATCTTCGTGATCCTACACGGGATCGTGGCTAAATCATTGCAGGGTTGAGGTCATGGAACTGTGCCGGATTGCTCTGCGGATGTGTGCGAGATGGACGCTCACAATCTTCTCTGCGGCCCACGAACCCAAAACTTAGAAAAACCGACCCAGGAAGTTCGTTTGCAGCATTCCATGTTGAAGGGCAGGATGCTATGAGCAAACCGGAACAGTATCTCTCCTTGGCAGGTGAAATCCTCTTAGGATGAATGATCATATTCGTCCCGACCATGAAGACCTTCTTGCTAGTCTCGTCGGCGGCAAATTGCCGCGCAATTTGACTTGGAGCGCTGTAGTTGACCTCATCGGACAGATTGGCGAGGTCCAGCCGCACGGAAACGACGAATTTGCGTTTGTGGTGGGTTCCCAGAGGGGATTCTTCAAGCGTCCCGGCACCCATAACCTTGAAGTTGAAGAGATATCCAGGCTTCGTAGCTTTCTAAATGAAGCTGGTGTCCTTGGGAAACCCGCGAAAGCGCATCAGATCGGACGAATGGTTGTCGTTATCGATCATCATGCGGCCCATATTTATCACGATCTCGGCGCCAGCCGGCCTGAAGATGAAGTCAGTGTCAAACCGTATGATCCTTTCGGTTTCCAGCATCATTTGATCCATCGGAAGGAAGCACATTACAAGGGCGATCATGTTCCCGAGGAGGATTCCTACTACGAAGAGATAGCCACGGATCTTGTCCACGCCGAAGCAATTATCCTCATTGGCCATGCAACGGGCAAGAGTAGCGCGATGGAGTTCCTAAGCGAATACCTGAAGAGCCATCATCCTGAGACATTCAAGCGAATCATCGCCACCGAGACGGTGGATCTCTCCGCGTTGACCGAGCCGGAGATCGAGGAGATCGCAAAGAAGCACATTCGTGCAGTCCCTATACCGGCCTGATCGGGCAGAGTGACACTCGCGCGCACGAAGCCTGAATGGGTCGGCCGCGTTCCTGGATGGTGTATCTTTGCACCCGCGATCTTGTGTTGCGTTGTCCTGACAATCATCCGTGTATGTGTCTGAGCTGCTTTGCAAGCGGTCCAAAGCAGGCCAGCGCTTTTTAGGCAAGAACGTGTCCGTTCACTAATTACCGCTCAACAAAAAATGATGAGGATTTCATGCCTGGATACAAATCGATCGACAGGATTAGAACCGTCACCGCCAGCACATTTGACCGGCTGGTATTGAATGGTGAAGGGCCGATTGTTGTCGAATTCATGTCATACGGATGTGCACATTGCGGTGTGATCGAGCCGGATCTTCAGCAGGTTGCGGAGATGGTCGAGTCCACAGAGAAGATCTTCAGGGTCAACATTGCCCTCGACCGGGAACTTGCTGATGCTTACGAGGTACAGGGGACACCCACCCTGATCATGTTTCTCAATGGAGCGGTCGTCGGGCGCGAAGAGGGTCCAAGTCCAGACGTGTCGAATCTACTGGCTGTGGTGAGTCAACCATACGCGTCATGAAATGAGTTTGGACTATGCAGAGCAGAAATCAAACCGCGCCAGTCCTACTGTTCAATGACGAGTGTGGAGTCTGTCGAGGCATTGCCCGATGGGTGAAGAAACAGGTGGAGGTTGGTTCGGGCCATGCTTCGATTGTGGTACGGCCGATTGGCCAGGACCCCGAGGAGTTGCGGGCTCTCAATCAAGACCTGAACATCTGGGATGCCTACGCAACAATTCATCTGCTGATGCCGGATGGCTCGATGAAACTCGGAGGGGAGGCCGTTGCCGAGGTTCTGCGAAATCTACCCAGTACCAGATGGCTCGCCTGGACATTTGGAGTCAATGCCTTCGGCGTTCGGCCATTCCAGGCGATCCTCAACCTGGCCTATGCCATCCTGGCAGACGTGCGTCCAGTATTTGGCTGCGAGAGTTGCGGCACACCAAGTCCCTGGGTGCGTCCAATCCGATGGATCGTCAAGTGGGTGGCGTCGTTTTTCGGCAAGAATCATCACGCGAGCCCAAGTCCGCACTTCACCTCCTTGCCGGCCAAGGGAAGTCCGCCGCAAGCGCATCACATCTAAGTTCAGTTTTTCAACTTGAAACCGAGCGGCCGCTGGTCCGCGTCTCAGGACCGATAAGCGCCTATCAATCTTGCAGCAGGTATCGAGGCTCCGCGGGAGAGTTCAGTATTGACTTGGGCTTCTTGCCCGCGGCGAATTCCTCGATAACGTGACATACGTAGTTCACTGTTCCATTCAGCATGAGATCAGTTAGCCCTGCAATGTGGGGAGTGACCAGCACCTGAGGAAGTTGAAGCAAAGCGTCCTTGCGATCGGGCGGTTCATTCTTCAAAACGTCGAGCCCGGCGGCCGAAAGTTGCCCATTCGTAACTGCATTGACAAGCGCTGCCTCGTCGATGAGCATACCGCGAGCGATGTTGACAAGGATGGCGCCACGCTTCATCGCAGCAAGCGCAGCCATATTGATCAGGTTCTCATTTTCCTTGCTGGCTCGAACACAGATGACTACAAAGTCTGCATTCGCGACTGCGGTGTTCAGCTGATCGGCAGGATAGGTGGTGACATCGGCGGGCGCGTTTTCGGGATGTTCGTCTGTTGCCACCATCTTCAGGCCGAAAGGGCGCAAGCGATCTACGAGCTGTTGCCCGATGGTCCCCAGCCCAATGATGCAAACCGTCTTCCCGCTGAGTGCGAGACTGAGCGTAGGCGCGCTGCCCCGGCCTCCGTGAAGGGATGCCAAAGCCTCTCCAAGATGTCGCGCAGCGCCGAGCAGAAGTAACACCGCGAACTCTGCAACTGAAGTGGCGTTCCCGGTAAGATCGGCCGGGGCATAAGAAACCCAGATGCCCAGTTCGCTCGCAGCATCGATGTCGACCTCTTCATACCCGTCACTGGCCGTCTGGATGAGTTTGAGCTTAGGCTGGTCGAGAAGCACCTCGCGTCCGACATTGCCCATGGCGAGAAGCACATCGAAATCGATGGCAGGGACGTCCTTGCCGCCGATCCACTCAACCACTTCATGGTGCGCCAGCGCAGTACGAAAGTGTCGCAGAAGTTCCGATGTAAAGAAGTTCTTGGTATGGAGAAAAGCGATCTTCATGTGTTTCCCTCAACTCTGCTTGCCATATGCCGCTAGGTGCTTGATGCACCTAGGTTATTTAGGAAATACGAAGACGGGCCAAGACTGGAATCTTTACCATGTCCAGAATCGCACCGAAGGCAAGAGCGGCGCCAAACTCGGCGGCGATGACTGCAAGGGGCAACGGCGCCATTGCGATTCCGAAGGTTGCCAGAGTTGAAATGATAAGAACGTCAGCTATTGAAGAAAGTACGAGCCAAATGCTTGGGCGTAGACCCCAGAGATGCTGTCGTCCGCGAATCACATAGGTCGTGGCCTGGCCGCCAAACACAATACTGACAACGGTCAGCGTTTGAAGCGCTTCGATGCCGAGATGCAACTGATATTTACCCACCGCCAGGATTGCCGTGGAGAACGCAAGGAAGCAGAGCCCGAGCATCACTCCTGCGCTCGTGATTCGGCCGATCTGCCAGGAGTTCGGCATCGCTGATGGCCGTACTCGGTCAGTGGTGAGCGACATGGCGAGGAAGTCGCCGGTGATCATCACAATGACCATCAGCATCGGAGTCAGCACCGCGTGTCCCGTCATGACCAGGCCAACAGCCAGCAAGAGCGCCTGAAATACCTTCTTCTGAACCGAGTTGAGCGTGTAGGTGAGGATGCGTTGAAAAGTAACTCGGCCCTCTTTGACGGCAGCCACAATGCCGCCGAGGCCTGCCTCGGTTAGAACCACGCCAGCGGCGGATTTGGCTACGTCGGTTGCGGTTGAGACGGCAATGCCTATTTGTGCCTGACGCAGCGCAGGCGCGTCATTGGCGCCGTCGCCGCACATCCCAACCGTATGTCCGCTCTTCTGAAATGCTTTAACGAGGTCAAACTTGCCCTCGGGAAGAACACCCGCAAAGACCGAGAAGTCTTCCGGTTTAATGCCGCCCGGGAGTTTGCCGGCCGGGCAAATTGCTCCTTGTAATCCGACTGCGTGGGCGACGATTGCGGCTGTGGCCGGAGCGTCGCCTGTCACCATCACTGTGCGCACACCGAGACCGTTCAGCTCTGAGATGAGAGAGATTGAGTCGGTCCGCGGCGGATCGCTGAGGGCAACCAGTCCAATGATCCGGCTGGATGCCGCCGGTCCCGCTGCAACCGCCAAAACTCTAAAACCTTGCTTCTCCAGTTCGTCGGAAATAGCGGCCGCGGCGGGAGAAGGCGCAGTGAGGGCGACAATCGCAGTGAACGCGCCCTTGATGATTCGCTCTGAACTACCATTCAAATCAGTTGCAGTTGCTTCCGAGGTTTTCTTGACCGGATCGAACGGAACAAAAGAGGTCAGTTTGGGCAAGCCAGTGGCTGTCTTCTGCGACGCGGCAAGTCGAATCGCCGCATCAACTGGGTCCTGGCCTCCATCAGAACTCGCCAGCGCCGCCATCCCAAGAACATGTGCTTCGTCGAATCCAGGCAGCGGGCGAACGCTCGTGACTTTGAGTTCATTGCAGGTCAGAGTTCCGGTCTTGTCCGAGCACAGCACATCGATCGATGCTGCTTCGTCTACGGCGGAAAGCCGTGTTGGCAACACGCCCTGCTTCGCAAGAGCACGAGCTCCAATCGCGGCCGCGAGGGTGAATGTTGCCGGTAGCGCGACCGGGATGATCGCCAGAACCGAGGTTAACAGCAACGGAATCATCTCGCTCGATGGCATCGCATGGTGCCAGGCGTAGACTCCCATCGCAACGATGATGAGGCAATTGAAGACCGCGAGGTTGCGGATAATCTTGAGGACAGCCTTTTGCTGTGTACTCACTACGTGTGCGGTCCGAATCAGTTCCGCCGTTCGGCCGAATTTGGTGCGGGTACCGGTAGCCGTTACGATGGCGGTCGCCTCGCCGCGCCGAACCAGGGCACCTGCAAACGTATCTGTTCCGGTACCAGCGTCAATGGGCAGCGATTCGCCGGTAAGCATCGATTGGTCGAGTTCAACTGATCCACCCGTCAGGTGCACGTCCGCCGCCACCACGCCGCCAAGCGACAGTTTGACTAGGTCGCCACATACCAATTCAGCCGCGGGTACAGTTTTCCATTCGTCGTCGCGATGGACCGAGGCATTAAGTGCCAGACGGGATTTGAGAGCAGCGAGGGTGGCCTGAGCGCGGCCCTCCTGGAAATAGGCAAGTGCTGCGTTGAAAAGGAGCAGAGCAGCGATGACAGCAGCTTCGTAATACTTGTGCAGGACGATCTCAAGCACGACGGACGCTTCAAGCAGCCACGGTACAGGCGCCCAGAATTTAGCCAAGGCATTGCGCAGTGGATGAGCAGACGTGTCCGGCATTGCATTGGGACCGTCCTTTTCGAGCCGGACGCGCGCTTCTACGTTCGTAAGGCCTACTTGGGCGCTATCCGGAGCCAGCTTTACGGCCGGACTGATTGATGCCGGGGCGACAAGGCTAGTCGAGCTCACAGTTGGCCACCTGTACCGCTAATCCAAAAGGGAGATCCCCCGGCTCTGCCGGGGTGGCAGTAGAACTTTGAGAATTCCGGGAGTATGTTCTCCCTCAAATTGCCTGTGACGCAGCAGTGAAGATAGCAGCACAAGGCTTTTGCTTTTGTTCTTGCTTTTGCTTCGGACGGTTGCGAAAAGGCCCCTTTGAGGGGCCAGCAACCGTAAAGCCACCGGCTCTGCCGGTGGATACTTACTCTCGCTACCACCATTCCATTAAGCGGCCGGAGGTCGTCTTCAATTCTGATTCCGGCTTGGCTGAGTGAAGAAGCAGGAGTGGGCACTGTGCGAGCTTTACGACCTTCTCGGCAATCGAGCCGAATACGAGCGGATGCCAGCCCGAGATACCGTGTGTGGAGATGACGATCATGTCAATATGTTCGCGATCAACGACTTCCATAATATTGCCGACTACGTCATTTCCAACTTCAACGCTGAAAGTTGATTTCACTCCTCTGGTGTGAAGTGCAGCCTTGCACTTGGCCAAATGGACCTCTGCGTATTTTCTTGCATTCTCAAGAAAGGCTGCCTCTGGAATGAGGTCTGGAATTGTGGTGGTCGGGAACTCCGGGATCACGTTCACGAGATAGAGTTCCGCTTGAAAGTGCTGGGCAAGATCCGCGGCCATATCCAGCGCAGCCTGGGATGACGGGCTGAAGTCTATGGGCAAAAGAATCTTCGTCGGGATCGATGGGAAACGATTGACTTCGGGCATGATGGCTCTCGATTTCGAATCAGAATGATTACCATCAAGTCTCCTTTGTTTTGAGACCAGAGGCTGTGCTCTTTTGGACATATGAGCGCAGCGCGTATGCGCGATCCCCATTCGGCCGACATCGTATCGCCGGGAGGCCTACAATAGAGATAACCTGGAAACGAGACCAACTTTGCTAAGGAAATCCCTGCTTATCAGTTTCGTATCTGCACTGGCATTCACTTTCCTTCCCGCTGTTCGGGCGGCAGGCACGACAAACTCAGAAGACTCCAAGCCCTATCGGCTTCGCCTCTATCACCTTCATACCGGAGAACATCTCGATGTTGTTTATCGGATAGGTGATCAATACCTTCCTGAAGGCGTTGCGGCGCTGGACCATTTTCTTCGCGACCACCGTACGGGTGACGAGAAGGATTATGACATCAGGGAATTCGACCTCCTGCATGACCTTTTGGCCAGACTGGGTCATCTCGACAGCGAGATCGATATTGTTTGCGGGTATCGCACTCCCTGGAGCAATAACTTTCTCCGCGAACATAGCAATGGCGTTGCACTGCACAGCCAGCACATGGAAGCCAAGGCAATCGATATTCGCATTCCCGGAGTGCCTACCGCTCGCGTTCGCGATGCTGCGTTGTCTCTAAAGCGCGGAGGCGTTGGCTATTACGCGCAGTCCGATTTTGTCCATGTGGACGTGGGCCCGGTGCGGCGCTGGTAGCCGAACCTCCGATCAACGGTTCGCCTGGCTCTTTGCCAAGGCATCGTTGAGGGTCCCGTCAAGTCCATAGATGTCGTTGTAGAAATAGACTTCGCCATTCTCTTCGACGATTGCCGTTAGATAAACAATGACCACCGGCAGTGGCTTCGATAGATTCACCTGCTGGTTGTCAGGGCCGGTTTGCATGGCCGCTTTTATCTTCTCCAGTGTCCACTTGGGCTGATCCTGGAGCAGCCACGCCGCAAGTTCCGCCGGCTCCTCCACACGAATACACCCGTGACTGAAGTCGCGCCGAGACTGATTGAATAACTCCGGTGCCGGCGTGCTATGAAGGTATACGTTGAATTCATTGGGGAACATGAATTTGACCAAGCCAAGCGCGTTTCGTGGTCCGGGCTTTTGCCGTACCAGAAGCCTGCCCGACTTTAGCTCTGCCAGCATGGTTGGAGTTACCACTCCCGCGCCAACGTTATGGCCATTCTGGTCCGTGGCCTCGAAGCCCTTCTGGGCGAGGTAGCGTGGGTTCCTTTGAAGCTTGGGAACAATCTCCGCGCGAACGATGTCGAGGGGTAGATTCCAATACGGCCGGAAGATGATGTACTTCATTTCCTTGGCAAAGACCGGCGTCTGATGATTGAGAGCCTTCCCCACCACAACATTCATCCGCAACGCGATGGTGTGATCGTCAGAAAATACCCGCAATTTGAATCCTGGGATATTCACCGCGACAGGTAATTGCGGATAATCTGCCGGAAGCCATCTCCATCTCTCAAGAGAATCTTCCAACTGGATTACGCGAGTACTTAACGGGATATTCAGCTGTGCAATCGTTTCTTTGTCCAATCTCCCTTCGGACTTTAACCCATGCCGGACTTGAAAGTGCTTAACCGCTTCTACCAATGGGTCATCATACGTAGTTGCGTTGGGATCGACGACAGCGACTTGGGGCAGGTCGCCGAGCAGGCGAAGTCTCTCACCCAATTGCTGAGCACTGGAATACGCATCGCCGCTCTTCACTGCCTTTTGCAGATCAGGCAGCGGCTGGCTATGATCCTGTGCCGCCAGAGTCAGATAGTTTTGTAATGCGGTCTCGGTCCGTTGGTAGCCTAGATATTGAGGTTCCACTTTGTTCAACACCTCAGGGAGGTTGCTTCCCGTCAGAACCTTCTGCACCAGGAACAGCGGCAGGTCGTAGTGCTTCTGATCGAGATCGATGCCGAACTCCAAGGGTTTCGGATTGACTCTGCCGATTCGGAGATTGGAGAGATACCTCATCGCATTGACCGTCAAAGTGGCATCAAAGTTCGCTACGGTATCCGCGTTTCCCGGCGCGGCCTTGAGTGCAGCCAGTCGCGCTGCCCATTGCGATGAATCATAGTCCTCGGGTTGGAGCCCCTTTTGTTGGCTGTTCTCGAGTGCCGTAATGATAGCGAGTGCCTGGGGGGTCGCTTGTCCTTCGCGCACCCAAGCAGGCGAGTATTGGATCGCCTCATACACCTTCTGAGCATTCTGGTGATTGTCAATGAAGTTTGCCGAATGGCTCTCAGGGAGTGTCGCGGCAGATGTCAACGTGCGCAATCTCTCGGCGACGGCTCCGGCGTCCACTGAACTGCTCCCAATGTGAGGCACGACAGCCGGTTGTGAACGGCATCCGACAATGAGCTGACACGAAACCAGCAGCAGCGCTAATCCCGTCGCTGCAATTACAGAATCATGCGGCAAGCTTCGTGGCGGCTCGGGCTCCAGCTTGTCGGCATGACTGGAATCTTGGCGCTTCTGTGGCGCCTTGGCCGGTGATTGGCATGCAGAGCGTCGCTCGACGGAAACGGGGATCAATGCGCTTGCCGGGCGCGAGGTTGGCGCGCAGAGCTGACGAGTTGGTGTGCACGCATAAGGTCAGTTGCTTCTGAGACCATTGCGATGTTCTGTGCTGCGGTCTTCTGCCACCAGATGTTGAATCCGTCAGCGGCAAGACCTGGATTCGGTAGTACGTCCGGGCACTTTTGCTTCTTCCGCGCTGCAAAGGGCTCAGAGGACTGTGCGTTGAAGTCTGGATACATATTGATTTCGTCCTATTCCGATCCGGAATCGCTTAATGAGCATGAGGCTGGTGGGTTGCATGAAAGAGATCTTTCGGTTGCTTAAATCGACCGAACTGGTTCAACTGGTCAGCATCGGCTGGCCGTGAACACAATAGTTGTTGGTACCGGAACCGTCGAGAATGAATCGCGCACCATACACAGCGTCAGGCGAACCATGGACGATCAACAGGAACTTGTCAGTCTTCAATGCTGCTTCATACTTGATGACGCTGTCCTTCGGAATGCCAATACTCACGAGGCCTGCTCCGAGAGCGCTGACCCCGCCGACGACAACAGCTCCTTCAAGTCCTGCCACAATCCAGCCAACCAGCGGACCCGCGACGAGCACTGGTCCGATGCCTGGTATTGCAAAGAGCGCGGATCCAAAGAGCAGTCCCCAGAAGCCGCCCCAAAATGCTCCAACCTTACCCCAGTACTTCATTCGGTCACCAGTGTTGTAGTAGCCGACCACATGTTCATCGGTGTGTGTGCCTCTGCCCGCTATCGAGAGGCTCTTCATATCGACTCCGGCCTGTTGGAGCGCCTTAATGGCACGTTCCGCCTCGTCGTGAGAGTCGTAGACGGCGACAACTGAGTTTGTTGCTGACATTGCTTTCTCCCGGTCTTTCAAATTAGCTGGCTTGCCGTGGATTGCGGCAAGTGCGGAGTTAGAGCCATCCTGCTAACAGCTCTTGTGATGGACACTATTGGCCAACCATAAAGGGGCTTCCCGCGCGCTTTGGATGATTCTCTGACCTGGGACCACCGACCATCTGATCAATTAGATACAGTCATTCCAAGCCTGCAGAATGACAATCTCATAGGGCGTTCATAGCACTGACGTTTAGAGCGCCATTAGCGCGAGCGCCGCGCAAAGAGAAAGTGTGACGTGATCCCTGTGAAACAGCCTGATGATAATTCAGCAATATATCTTGTAGGCGGGGGCATTGCTTCTCTTGCCGCTGCAGTCTTTCTCATTCGCGACGGTGATGTCCAAGGGCACACGATCACGATCCTGGAAGAGTCTTCCAGGATTGGCGGTAGCCTTGACGCAGCAGGAAACGCGACCGAGGGTTATGTGATGCGCGGCGGTCGCATGATCGAGAGCAAATACCTGTGCACCTATGACCTATTTTCGTCAATTCCAACTCTGGATGGGTCGAGGACGGTAACCCAGGAGATTTTTGACTGGAACGAGACGATGAAGACCGCCTCCAAATCGCGGCTGTTTCGGGACGGTCAAAGGGTCGACGGTCCAAGTTTTGGCTTGAGCGAGAAAGATATTCTCAACATCGAGCGTCTGGCAATGGAGCCGGAGGAGTTGCTTGGACGGACCACGATCTCCGACCAGTTTGCGCCTGAGTTCTTTGAGACGGACTTCTGGCACATGTGGTGTACCACGTTCGCCTTTCAGCCCTGGCATAGCGCAGTCGAGTTCAAACGCTATCTGGTGCGCTTCACCCACATGGTTTCCGGTTTCAATACGCTTACCGGCATCATGCGCACTGTGTACAACCAGTACGATTCGATGGTCCGCCCGCTTCACAAGTGGCTCGAAGAACGCGGCGTAAAGTTCACGCTCAAGACAACAGTCACGGACCTCGTTCTCCTTCAAGACAGGGCCGGCTTCGCTGTCGATAAGATCGTGGTTCAGGAAAACGGTGTTCCCAGAAGCATTCGTGTTACTGAAGACGACAAAGTCATCGTGACTCTCGGGTCCATGACCGAAGGATCGAGCCTTGGGTCGATGGACTCGCCCGCCGCCCAGCTGGGGAAAACCGACGGTGGTTCATGGGCTCTTTGGGCGAAGATCGCTGCCGGGCAGACACAATTCGGGCATCCTTCGAACTTTGCCGAACACGTTGAACAATCGAAGTGGATGTCTTTTACGACCACGCTTCACGACCCCCTGTTTTTCGATTTAATCCGAGACTTGACCGGCAACGTACCTGGAGAAGGCGGACTCATTACCTTTCCGGAGTCCAGTTGGCTGGCTTCAATCGTGTTGCCCCATCAGCCGCATTTCATTGGGCAGCCAGAGGGTGTGCAGGTGTTCTGGGGGTATGGGCTGTTTGTCGATATACCCGGACAATTCGTAAAGAAGCCCATGTCCGCATGCACGGGGCGCGAAATCATGACGGAGATCCTGGGCCATTTGCGCCTCCAGGCACACGCCTCCGCGATTCTCGATGCGTGTACCTGCATCCCATGCATGATGCCCTTCATCACCAGTCAGTTTCTTCCTCGAAGTAATGGCGATCGAGCGATGGTTAGACCGGACGGTTCAAAGAATCTGGCGTTCATTGGACAGTATTGCGAACTCCCAGAGGATGTGGTGTTCACCGTTGAGTATTCCATCCGCTCTGCGCAGATGGCGGTTTACTCGTTGCTTGGCTTGGAGCGTGAACCGCCGCCCGTATACAAGGGACAATTCAATCCCCGCGTTTTGCTCGAGGCTTTTCAAGCCTTGCACGAACTCGGCGTCTAGACCGGAGAACACGGCAGGAGCTGAGACTGACCAAGTCGACTCTGGCTGCGGCCGAGAAACTGAGTTCAAGTAAGGAGACTGCTGTTGCCCGTTTGGAAGGCGTTTCTTATCGCATTCAGTGTGCTCTTGCCGCTGATCAATCCGCTTGGGTCGGCTCTCGTGTTTCTTGGCCTCGCCGGGGAAGCGCCACCTGCCGTCTATCGGTCTCTGGCGCGCAAGATCGCAATCAATAACATCATCTTTCTGGCTATCATTGAGCTTCTGGGTGCGGCCATTCTCAATTTCTTCGGAATCTCTTTGCCTATCGTGCAACTCTCCGGCGGCATTGTGATAGCGGCGATGGGATGGTCGGTACTGAACGAGAGGGATGCACGCGCGATTGTTAAGAACAAGGAGGAGGAGAGCGAGGTACGGGCCGAAACGCGTACAGAGTACCTTCAGCAGGCAACGTTCTATCCATTCACCTTTCCCGTAACCTCGGGTCCGGGGACGCTTGTCGCGCTGCTGACACTCACCGCACACATCTCGAATCGTGATATTTCGAGAGATGTTGAGGCCCATATTGGCGTGTTTCTTGCTGTGGTGGTTCTCAGTGTGCTCGTATATTTCTGCTACGCGTATGCTCCAAAGATCACCAAGATCATTCCTCCGGCTACTGCGCATGGCATTCTGCGGGTCGTTGCGTTTATTTTGCTTTGCATCGGTGTGCAAATCGCATGGAACGGACTCGCCGTTCTGATTGCCACTGTTCTAAGACCGTGACCGGGAGCAGGGTGAGCAAAAGAGCGCAGAAGCTGGTTCCCTGCGAGTGGTTCAATCACAGAAGCGATCATTCCTTGTGAATCGCATTCAAGCTGCATGGTCTGCATATCTTTCTGGAATTAAATGCACCCATAACCCTGCGGGCGTCGAGACTCGTTTCCATGGGGCATACATGTGAAAACCCTGACGGAGTGGTCCAGGCATCTTCTGGCTGGCATCGGCGTGTTCGGCGTCACCCTTGCTCTCGGGCCGCTGCAATTGCAGGCGGTTCAGCAACTCGGACC
>JBEKUP010000082.1:0-18974 GCA_049514915.1 Occallatibacter sp.
GACCTTATGAGGGCCTGCTGCTCTGCCTTCCGGTTGCTGCCGTTCTCCTGCATTGGGTGATTTTCGGAAAAAATCGGCCCAGTCCCGGTGTCCTCGCCCGTCGCGCCGTTCTTCCCCTGCTCATCGTTGTCGCTGCAGGCGCCTGGATGGGGTATTACGACTACCGCGCTTTCGGGAGCCCCCTGACGCTTCCCTATACCGTCAATCGCGCCACCTATGCCGTCGCTCCCTATTTTGTCTGGCAATCCAAACATCCCGAGCCCGTCTATCGCCATCAGGTGCTGCGCGATTTCTATACCAATTTCGAGGTCAACCAATACACCCGCATCCATTCACTCTCCGGATTCTTCAAGCAGACCTCGTTCAAAATCGTGGAGACGCTCTCGTTTTTTGCCGGCATCGCCTTGCTCCCGCCGCTCTTCATGCTGCGCCGGGTCCTGCTCGATCGCCGCATCCGCTTCCTGGTTGTGTGTCTGCTCGTCGTCGTCGTCGGCATGGGCATTGAGATCTACTTCATTCCTCACTACGTGGCCACATTCACCGTCCTGTTCTATGCCTTGGGCCTGCAGGGCATGCGTCACCTTTACGCCTGGGGCGGGAAAGACAAGCCCGCCGGCAGGGCAATCGTCCGGTTTACCGTCACCGTCTGTCTGATCATGGCTGTATTCCGGCTGTGCGATGCCCCTCTTCATCTCATGCCGGCGGAATGGCCCGTGAGCCAGTGGGTCTGGCAATGGTATGGCCCCGAACATTGGGGCACGGAACGCGCTCTAATTCAGGCCAGCCTCGAACAGCTCTCCGGTAAGCAGATGGTCATTGTCCGCTACACGCCCAACCACTACCCGCTTGACGAATGGGTCTACAATGGAGCCGACATTGATAACGCCAAAGTCGTATGGGCAAGGGAGATGGATTCCGCAGATAATAAGGAGTTGATTGACTACTATCGGGATAGGAAGGTCTGGTTGGTCCAACCAGATTTGCAGCCGCCAACAGTTTTTCCGTACCCTTCCACCGCGCAGCCAAACCCCGCCACGCATTGAGTCGAGCGCCGGTCTCTGGCATCAAAAAAGAGTGCGACAGGAGCTGAATTCATGATCAACGGGAAGCGAATCGCAGTTGTCATGCCGGCATACAACGCCGAGCGAACCCTCGAGATGACCGTCCGGGAGCTCTCTGATGTCGTAGACATCAAGATCCTCGTCGACGATTCCAGCAAGGATCAAACTGCGGCTCTGTCACGCCAACTCGGCGTCGATACCTTTGTGCACGATGCCAACTACGGCTATGGCCGCAATCAGCAGACCTGCTATCGCGAAGCCCTTGCTGCCGGTGCGGACATCGTTGTCATGGTCCATCCGGATTACCAGTACACGCCCTCCCTCGTCCCCGCCATGGCAGGGATGATCGCCAGCGGTGTCTACGATATGGTCCTGGGTTCCCGAATCCTGGGCGCGGGCGCGCTCAAGGGCGGAATGCCGCTCTATAAGTACGTCGCCAACCGCTTCCTCACGGCCTTCCAGAATCTCCTTCTTGGTGTGAAGCTCTCCGAGTACCACACTGGCTTCCGCGCGTTTTCGCGTCAACTGCTCGAGACCCTTCCTCTGCTTGAGAACTCTGACGATTTCGTGTTCGACAACCAGATGATTGCCCAGGCCGTCATGTTCGGCTTCACCATCGGCGAAATCTCCTGCCCCACCAAGTACTTCAAGGAAGCCTCTTCTATCAACTTCCGTCGCAGCGTCAAATACGGCCTCGGCGTGCTGGCTACTTCATTCAGCTTCGTCGCGCACAAATGGGGAATCATCCACAAGGCTGGATTCGATGCTTCCGGAAGAAAAGTGACCCAAGGCTACTACTCCCCCAGCGTTCACCGCTCGTGAGATCATCAATCGGGCGCTACATCGCAGGGCAAGAGAGGCGAATTGTATGGGAAAGCCGACAGTCCTTGTAACCGGATCCTGTGGTCTCATCGGCTCCGAGGTCTGCCTTCACTTTTACCAGGCTGGATATTCCGTGCTGGGCGTCGATAACAACCAGCGTAAAGTCTTCTTCGGACCCGACGGCGACACTTCCTGGACCCTCGAGCGACTGCGCCTCACCATCCCCGGCTATCAGCATCGCGAAATCGATATTCGCGACCGCGAAGGCATTCTCGCTCTCATGCAGGAAATAAAGCCCGCAGTCACTGTCCACACCGCTTCCCAGCCATCCCACGATCGAGCTGCACAAATTGCCTTCGACGATTTTGATACCAACGCCGTCGGCACTCTGAACCTCCTCGAAGCCGCCCGCCGCTCCTGTCCCGAGTCGCCATTCATTCACATGTCCACCAACAAGGTTTACGGCGATCGCCCCAACACCCTACCTCTTGTTGAGCTAGAGACCCGCTGGGATTATGCCGATCCGGAATATAGCCAGGGCATCCCCGAGACCTTTTCCATCGACCAGTCCCTCCACTCACTTTTCGGCGCCTCCAAAGCAGCTTCCGACGTCCTGGTTCAGGAGTACGGCCGTTACTTCAACATGCCCACTTGCGCCCTGCGCGGCGGCTGCCTCACAGGACCAAATCATTCCGGCGTAGAGCTCCATGGCTTCCTCAGTTATCTCGTCCGCTGCAACCTCACCGGCAAGGAATACAAAGTCTTCGGTTACAAAGGGAAGCAGGTCCGCGACAACCTGCACTCGGAAGACGTAGCCCGCTTCATGCTGGCCTTCGCGCGCAACCCACGCAGTGGCGAGGTTTACAACCTCGGCGGCGGCAAAGATAATTCCTGCTCCATCCTCGAAGCCTTCGATCTGGCCGCTGAGTTCTCCGGCCGTAAACAGGTGTGGACCTACGTCGACACCAATCGTATCGGCGACCATATCTGCTACTACAGCGACCTGACCAAGATGAAAACCCACTATCCCGACTGGACCGTCACCAAGACCCTCAAGCAAACCGTGGCAGAAATCGCAACTTCATGGGAGTCACGGCTGGCCGTCGAAAAATAGCATGAAGATCCTCATCTCAGGCGTCTGCGGATTTGTTGGCAGTCACATAGCACGCTTTCTCATCGAATCGCATCAGGACATCACTGTTGTTGGTATCGATAACCTCGCCCGCCTAGGCAGCGAAACCAATCGTCTCGCGTTAAAGAAGCTCGGCGTGCAGTTGTTCCACGGCGACATCCGCATGGCCAGCGATCTCGAGACGCTGCCCGCGACAGACTGGGTCATCGACGCCGCCGCCCAACCCAGCGTTCTCGCCGGCCGCGACGGCAAAACCAGCGCACGCCAGCTCCTTGAGCACAATCTCCTCGGCTCCATCAATCTGCTTGAATACTGCCGCGCCGCTCACGCCGGACTCATTCTGCTCAGTACCAGCCGCGTCTACTCCATTCCAGTTCTGTCGCAGTTGCCTTTCCGCGTGGAAGCTGACGCTTATGTCATCGACGAGAGCCAGCCCTTGCCGCCCGCAGTCACCGCCGCCGGCGTTACAGAGGACTTCAGCACCCAGGCTCCCATATCACTCTACGGCGCCACCAAGCTCGCCTCTGAACGCCTTGCGCAGGAATACGCCGCAGGCTTTGAAGTTCCTGTCTGGATCAATCGTTGCGGAGTGCTCGCCGGCGCCGGCCAGTTCGGCACAGCGGAGCAGGGAATCTTCTCCTACTGGCTTCACGCACACTCCTCGCGCCGCCCGCTCAAGTATCTTGGCTTCGGCGGCCACGGCCATCAGGTGCGCGACGCTCTCCATCCACGCGATCTCGCCTCAATGGTCGACTACCAGTTACACTCCGGCTCGCCCGGGCGCCTCATGAACGTCTCAGGTGGACAGGCAAACTCCATGTCGCTCGCGCAATTGACTGCGTGGTGCGACCATCGCTTCGGCCCGCATCAGCCTCTCGCGGATGGCTCTGACCGCCCCTACGACGTTCCCTGGCTCATCCTCGATTCCAGCAACGCAATCGCCTCAACTCCATGGAAGCCGCAGGTCACCCTGCCTCAGATTCTTGACGAAATCGCCGAGCACGCAGCCGCCCATCCAGACTGGCTCGCACGGTGCGGTGCATGAACCAGCCATCGTCCGCCGCTCCGCCACTCAAGCTCCTCTCCATCGTTATTCCTGCGCGCGATGAAGAGGGTTGCATCGCTTCCACCGTCGAGCATCTCCATCTGGAACTGCGCCTCCACAAGGTTCCTCATGAGATCATCGTGGTCGACGACGGCAGCACTGACAGCACCGTGGCCATCATGACCGCACTTTCCGAACGCATCCCCGAAGCGCGTCTCGTCCAGAGCGGCCCTCCCCACGGCTTTGGCCGCGCCATCATCGCCGGCCTCAATCAAATGAGCGGCGACGCTGTCGTCGTCATGATGGCCGATGAATCCGACGATTGCCGCGACGTCGTGCGCTACTGGAAGAAGCTCAACGAGGGCTGGGATGCCGTCTTCGGCTCGCGCTTCATGAAGGGCGGCGGCGTCATTGACTACCCATGGCTCAAACTTCGCCTCAATCGCCTCGCCAATCTCTTCATCCGCGCGCTCTTCCGCATCTCGCTCAAAGACACCACCAATGCGTTCAAGGCCTACCGCCGCACTGTCATTGAAGGCTCCCGGCCCATGCTCGCCGCGCACTTCAATCTCACCGTCGAGCTGCCGCTTAAGGCCATCATCCGCGGGTACTCCTGGACCGTCATTCCCATCACCTGGCGCAATCGCAGGACCGGCGTCGCCAAGCTCAAAATCCAGGAGATGGGCAGCCGCTATCTTTTCATCTGCCTCTATCTCTGGCTCGAAAAGCATCTTAGCCGCGGAGATTATAAGAAAGGTGAAGATTGAGCGATACGGCCCGACAGGCGGAAGCAATCTCTGCACCTCACACCCGGCGTCGCGCTACTCCGCTCAGGCTGCTCATGCCGCTCTGCTTCGTGCTGTTCCCACCCGTGCTCTTCTGCACGCTTCTGTTCCGCGACGTCTCCAACATCCCGTTTTATGACGATTACTATGCCTTCCTCGACTTCCTCAATCAGCTAATCCCGCTCCATGGGGTTGCCGCCAAACTCTCCTGCTTCCTCGCCTCGCAACATAACGAGTACAAGCTCTTCCTCCTCCACGGACTTGCCTGGCTGCAGTTCGCCACCTTCGGGCACATCGATTTCCGCATCGACTCCTCCATCGGCAACGGCTTCATCCTTCTTCTCGGCATCTTGCTATGGAAGACCTTTTTACCCAACCAGAAGGACCTTACCACCCGCCTCACCTTATTCATCCCCGTCTCCTGGCTGCTCTTTCAGTTTCAAAATTGGGAGAACCTCAACTGGGCCGCTTCCGGTCTGCAGCACCTCGCGGTCCTCCCGTTTTCCCTCGGCGCAATCTATCTGCTTCTTCGCGGTGGTCGCATCGCTTTCATCGTCGCGTCATTCTCTCTCGTCCTCGCCATCGGTTCTGATGGCAACGGCTTCATAATGGTCCCCATCGGCGTCACGATCCTTGCTTTAGCCCGTCACTACCGGCGTGTCGCAGCCTGGCTTCTCGTCTCCGCCGCATGTGTCGCTGCTTACGCATACGGCTACACCGTGCGCCCACCTCAGGTCGGACTCGCCATCCCTGTAGTTGCGCATCCCCGTCTGCTTGCCCCGCTCTATGCACTCGCCTTCGTCGGCAGTGCCGCCAGCTTCCCGTTCCTTGCCTGCAGTTTCCTGCTCGGCTCGCTCCTCATCGTCTTCTTCATGTTGCTCGCGCGCCGCGGCTACATCCGCAAAACCCCCTTTGTCTCCTGGTCTGTCCTCTTCCTGCTCCTCACCGCGGCAGGCGTCGCTGCGCTTCGTTCTCGATACGGTGTGGAACAGGCAGTGGTCTCTCGCTACACCATCTATTCCGCGCTGTTGCTCATCTTCGCCTGGTTCATCATTGCTGAGGAGTTCCTCCAGCACCGGCCCTCATCGCTCTTCAAAAACGACATCCTCCTCTGCGCGGTTCTGCTGTCCATCCCCTGGTCCCTCAGCATGGATTTCCTGGGCTGGCTGCAACTCGAGCGCCGCGATCACGCCCTCATCATGGCAATGCGATCGTACGAGCATCCAAACTCTCCAGCCACGCAAACCGGCCCGTCCCCGCCACTCCTTAATCTGAAAATTGCCTCTGACCCGGTTACCGACGACTTCAACCGCCGCGTACGCCCCATCCTCGCCGACTCCATTCAGCAAGGCGTCTACCGTCCTCCGCCTCTATAGTTTTCTGCTCTTCGATTTCACTCGAACCAGAAAACAAATCGGCATCCCCACCGCCAACTCGCGGATACTTAATGAAAGGAGAAGCATGAGCGCCACCGCACCGCCGCGTCAACCGGCCAAACCCGCCCCCGGCCCAGCCGCAAAGCCTCTCGACCTCGCGGTTCCGTTGCTCTTCGTCGCGCTCCCGGCCATCCTTTTCTATTGGATTCTTGTCACCAATGTCTCCACCATCCCCTATTACGACGACTACTACACGCTGCTCGGATTTGTGAATCAACTCATCCCACTGCCAAGCTTCTCCTCGCGTGTCATGTATTTCCTCGCCGCGCAGCACAACGAGTACAAGCTCTTTTTCGACCACGCCATCGCATGGTTGCAATACGCGCTCATCGGCCATCTCGAGTTCCGCCCGCTTGCCCTCATCGGCGATGCCTTTGTCCTGTTCCTCGCCATCCTGCTCTGGAAAATGTTTCTCCCTCACCACCACTCGCTGGCCGAGCGCCTTGCCTGGTTTGTTCCCATCTCCTGGTTACTCTTCCAGCTTCAATATTGGGAATCGCTCAACTGGCCTATGGCCTCTCTGCAAAACGATCCAATCCTGTTTTTCTCTCTGGCCACCATCTATTTCCTGCTCAAGGACTCACGCTCGTCCTTCTGCCTCGCGCTTGCACTCTTCGTCGTTGCGGTCGCCACTTCAGGCAACGGCTTTCTCCTCATCCCCGTGGCGCTGCTGATTTTTGTGCTCCACCGTCATTACCAGCGCATCGTGCTCTGGCTCGTTGCCGCAGCGGGATGCATCGCCGCCTATGCGTATCGCTATAACATCAATTCCTCGCAGGTCCAGCAGCATCACTCCGTCTTTTCCACCTTCCATCCACTGGCCCCCGCCTATGTCATCGCCTTCATCGGCAGCGCCGCCGGTTTCCCCTTTAAGTCTGGCAGCCTCGTTCTCGGAACCCTTCTTTGCGTCTTCTTTATCTGGATGGCCCGCCGCGGCTACATCCGCCGCAATCCCTTCGTCGCCTATTGCATGCTCTTCCTTCTTCTCACGGCCATCGGTGTCGCCGGCCTCCGCTCCGACTTCGGCCTCGCCCAGGCCATGTCCTCGCGCTACACCATCTATTCCGCGCTCTTCCTCACCTTCGCCTGGTTCGCCGTCGTGGAAGAATTCCTTCAGCACAAGCGCGTTCCGTTTCTTGCCAACAATCTCTATCTCGCCGTCGTCGCCGTCTCCATCCTCTTCTCGCTCTGCATGGACGCCTTCGGCTACCTCGAGATCTCCAGTCGCACAAAGGATCTTGCCCAGGCAATGTCTGCTTACCAGCACCCAGTCTCGCCCGGATCCATAACCGGACCGTCTCCTCATCTCATCAATCGAAACCCCGACCCGCTGACCGATAAATTCAACCTGGATGCCCGTCCCATCCTGGCTGAATCAGAACGCTTAGGCGTCTATCATCCGCCGCAGTAACAGGCATATCCTCATCTTTTAACCGCGCAAGCTCGTTCCACCCGCACCTGCTGTTTACTCAGATCGCAAAAGAGGCCAACGGCTCACCATGATCGTGACTTCCAGCCCCGAACCCACCACCTCAGCCATGGGAGTCGAATTCGCAGTCACTCTCATCGCCATCGTTGTGGCCTTCGCGGCTCCTCGGCTTGGTGTGGCCGCATTCGCCCGCATCGAGCGCGTCTTTGGTCCTCTGGCGCAACGCCGCGGCCTCGCTGTTCTCGCCATCGGCCTGGCCGCTCTGCTTTTGCGCCTCGCCATTCTTCCCGCCTTTCCCATTCCGCTCCCGTTCGTCCCCGACGACTTCAGCTTTCTTCTCGCCGCGGACACCTTCTCGCACTTCCGTCTCACCAACCCCACCCCCGCCATGTGGACCCACTTTGAAAGCATCCACATCACCATGCAGCCCACCTACATGTCCATGTACTTTCCCGCGCAAGGCCTCGTCCTCGCCGCGGGAAAGCTTCTCTTCGGACAACCATGGTTTGGCCTGCTCATCACCAGCGCCTGCATGTGCGCCGCCATCTGCTGGATGCTGCAAGCTTGGCTACCCGCGCGCTGGGCGTTCCTCGGCGGCATCATCGCCATCATTCACATCGGCCTCTTCAGTTATTGGATCAACACCTACCACGCCGCCGGCTGCATCGGCGCTGCTGGCGGCGCGCTCATCCTCGGAGCATTACCGCGCATCCTGCGCAAGCCGCGTCTCCATAACACGCTTCCGCTGGGCGCAGGCATAGCCATCCTCGGCATCACGCGCCCATACGAGTGCCTGCTCCTCTCCATCCCAGTCACCGTCGTCCTGGTCCGTTGGCTTATCGCCGGGCGCAATCGTCCCTCGCCGCGCGCGCTTCTTCGTCTCGCCGCCCTACCGCTGCTCCTCGTCATTGCAAGCGCGTCCTGGCTCGGCTATTACGACATGCGCGTCAACGGCTCGCCCACCACGCTCCCGTACACCATCAATCGCACAACCTACGCCATGGCGCCCTACTACATCTGGCAGAAGCCCCGCCCCGAGCCCGCCTATCGCCACCCTGCCATGCGCAACTACTACTACGCCACTGAAATGGACGTGTACAACCGCTTCCATTCGATCCCCGGCTTCCTCATGGGCACATTCGTCAAATCATTGGCCGCGGTTCTGTTCTTTAGCGGAATAGCGTTTCTTCCCCTTGCCTTCATGCTGCGGCGTGTCTTCCACGACCGCCGCATCCGCATCCTTGTCATCTGTGTCGCAGTCCTCATCGCCGGCATGTTGATTGAGAACTTCCTCGTCATCCACTATCTCGCTCCCTTCACCGCCGCCTTCTACGCCATCGGCCTGCAGGCCATGCGGCACATGCGCCTCTGGAGCCCCGGCAACCGTCCCGTCGGCAAAGCACTGGTCCGCCTCATGGTCACGGTCTGCCTCGTCATGGCCGCCTTGCGTCTTTACTCCGGCCCCTTCCATTTCCAGGTCAACGAGTGGCCGCCCACTTGGAACGTCAGTTGGTATGGCCCCAATCATTTCGGCGTGCAACGTGACAGCGTCGAGCGCAGCCTTGAAAATCAACCCGGCAACCAGCTCGTCCTCGTGCGGTACTCATCCACCCACGTCCCCTTCGATGAATGGGTCTACAACGCCGCCGACATCAACAACTCCAAAGTCATCTGGGCAAGAGAAATGGATACCCAAAACAACCTCGAGCTGATAGACCACTACAAGGGCCGCAAGGTCCAGCTTGTTCAGCCTGACCAATCCGACCAGCAGCCCGCAACCGTCACCCCGTATCCCCAATAAGAAAGCGCCCGCACGTCATTCACTCAATGAACTCGACCTCAAACCCGAAACAGAAGCCGGCGACCCTCCAGCCTTGGCAACAGGTCGCGATCTTTCTCTTCGCCTGTGCCATCGTCATCTCGCGCCGACCCGATGCCGTCTTCCATCCCCAGTTCTTTGCCGAAGACGGCCACATCTGGTTCGCTGACGCCTACAACTACGGCTGGTTCGCCGCTCTGTTCCGCACCCAGGACGGCTATCTTCAGACCCTCCCGCGCCTTGGCGCAGCGCTCGCGCTCCTTGTCCCGCTTTCTTTTGTCCCTCTCACCTTGAACCTCATCTGCATTGTCATCCAGGCTCTCCCGGCAAATCTCCTTCTGCTCACCCGCTCATCAGCCTGGGGCAACCTGCGCACGCGCGCCCTCCTCGCCGCCATTTATCTAGCCCTCCCCAACTGTTTCGAACTCAGCTTCGGCATCACCGAGTCCCAATGGCCCTTCGCGCTCTGTGCATTCCTCCTGCTCGTAGCAGGCGTCCCCCAATCCATCGCCGGCCGTCTCATTGAGGCCGCTGTAATCCTCCTCTGTGCCCTCACCGGTCCCTTCTGCGTTCTGCTCCTGCCCGTTGCCCTGGTTCTCACCTGGCAGCGCCGCGACCGCAGCCGCCTTATCCTCGCCATTATTCTTGCCGCCTGCTGCGCTCTTCAAGCCTGGCAGTTGCTCATCGTCAATCCCGCCGCTCGCTCCCACTATGCGAACGTCCTCGGCGCAAGCCCCGCGATGTTCGTAAACCTGCTTGCCGGCAACGTCTATCTCGGCGCAGTCATCGGCGGCAACGCCCTCGCCGCCCGTGGCAATCCCGCCCTCTTCGCCTTCTTCCTTGTCATTGCACTCATTGGCACGTTTCTCGTCTCCGCAACTCTCCTCAAAGCCCCGCTGGAATTCAAGCTCTTCCTTTTCTTCTCCGCCGCACTTCTCGCCGCTTCGCTCATCTCCCCCAACACCGGCGTACCCACCGGCGTTTCCGCATGGCAAAAACTGGCCTACTCCGGCGGCACGCGCTACTGGTTCTTTCCCACCCTCGCCTTCGCCTGGTCCATCGTCTGGTGTTTTCGCAGTGGCATCGCTCCACTCAAATTCATCTCCGCCCCGGTTGTCTTTCTCATGTGCCTTGGCGTCCTCCGCGACTGGCGTCACCCCGCCTTCAATGAGACCCACCTGGCCGACTCCCTGCGAATCTTCCAGGCCGCCCCGCCCGGAACCACAGTCACCCTGCCCGAGTATCCCGATGGTTGGACCGTCAAGCTCGTCAAGAATCCGTCCGCACATTAGCCGAGAGTGCATCCAATCATCCCCCCGCGCGAGATAAAATTGCCGCTTCCAGCGTCCCCGCCCCCAGAGGTGTTACTTTACTTTTTGACCTCGTTCCAGCCGCTAGATCGAGCCATATCGGCAACGAGCATCAAACCGGAGTAGGGAACTGAAAGTTCCGGCCCGCGCGGCCGTGGTTCTTGCCGGGCCCATGAACCGCTGTACTTATTTGGAGCTACGATTTTCATGATGGAATTCCACATTTCGAAGGACGCGCGGCAGCGGTATTCCTTCAATGCGTCGCTCTTCTCCTACACTGGCAACGTCATCTTCGCCAACATGGCTGCCTGCCGCGAATTCGCGCACCGCATGAACCAGGTGCGCGATGCCGAAAAGCATCCCGAGCTTGCCGTCCACGCCGGAGCCCTGTACGCCATGGGCCTCATCGACGAAGCCAGCCACGCCCTCATGGCGCGCTATCGCGAAAACTTCGACCCCGAGGTCATGACCTCCGCACTCGACTTCTTCTCCACGCAAGTCGGTCCCGACGCCCTCGACACCATGCTCCTCACCTTCGTCGAGCATTTCCCCGGCGCCACCATCATTGCCGGCAAAGAAACTCCCCGCCAATGGCTCGAAAAATCCACCGACGGCACCCCCCACCGCGCCGCCGCCCTCGAAGAGTTGCTCCTCCTCTGGACTGCCAATCGCAACGAAGCGTTTCAGCCCTTCGAAGAGCTTTTCCGCGACAAAACCCTCGCCGAAAAAACTGTCTATCGCGAAGTCACCCAGCAGTTGCCGGACTACTTCGCCACCCGCCCGCTCATTCCGCTCGCCGGCGCTGCCCCCGTCAACCTGCTCGACCTGCTTCGCGCCCCTGCCGCCACCGCTCCGCGCTCCCTCAGTGAGCAACTCGACCTAATCCGCCAGTTCTGGAAGCCGCTGCTTGGCGATGACCTCGACCGCTTCCTTCTCGTCGCCAAGGGAATCCTCCACGAGGAAGAAGTCGCCATCTGGATGCAATTCAACCCTCCCTCCGCGCAAGCCGCCGCCGCTGCGCAAGTTGCTGCCGCCGCACAAGCCGCAGCCCAGCGCCGCCGCGAATCCGGCACCCAGCAATGGCACTCCATCGTCAGCACCGCCGAAGTTCCTCACTTTCAAATCAACGATCCAGCCCTCGAATACGAGAAGTTCTCGCCAGACACTGCCTGGATGCCCAACACGGTGCTCATCGCCAAAAGCACCTACGTCTGGCTCGCGCAGCTCAGCAAGCAGTACGGCCGCCCCATCGCTCGCCTCAACGAAATTCCCGACGAGGAGCTAGCCACCCTCGCCCACCGCGGCCTCAATTCGCTTTGGCTCATCGGCGTCTGGGAGCGTAGCCGCGCCTCCAAAACTATCAAGCAGCTCTGCGGCAACTCCGATGCCGTAGCCTCCGCCTACTCGCTCTTCGACTACCGCATAGCCGACGACCTGGGCGGGGAAGCCGCCTACATCAACCTCCGCGACCGCTGCTATCGCCACGGCATCCGCCTCGCCAGCGACATGGTGCCCAACCACATGGGTATCGATTCGCCCTGGGTCATCGAGCACCCCGACTGGTTTATCTCCCGCCAGGACACGCCCTATCCCGTCTACTCCTTCAACGGCCCCGATCTCTCCCACGACCCCCGTGTCGAAATCAAAATCGAAGACCATTACTTCGAGCAGTCCGACGCCGCCGTCGTCTTCCGCCGCGTCGACCGCCAGTCCGGCGAAACCCGTTACATCTACCACGGTAACGACGGCACCAGCTTTCCGTGGAATGACACCGCCCAGCTCGACTACCTCAACGCCGCCGTCCGCGAGCACGTCATCCAGACCATCCTTCACGTAGCGCGCCTCTTTCCCGTCATCCGCTTCGACGCCGCCATGACCCTGGCCAAGCGCCACTTCCACCGCCTCTGGTTTCCCGGCCCCAACGCCACGGGAGCCATTCCGTCCCGTGCGGAATACGGCATGTCGCAGGCCGAATTCGATCGCCACATGCCCCAGGAATTCTGGCGGGAAGTTGTCGACCGCGTCGCCGTCGAAGTCCCTGGCACCCTGCTGCTCGCGGAGGCCTTCTGGCTCATGGAAGGCTACTTCGTCCGCACCCTCGGCATGCACCGCGTCTACAACAGCGCCTTCATGGTCATGCTCCGCGACGAGGACAATGCCAAGTACCGCTCAGTCCTCAAAAACACCCTCGAATTCGATCCGGACATCATGAAGCGTTACGTGAACTTCATGAGTAATCCCGATGAAAGAACAGCGATTGACCAGTTCGGCAAGGGCGACAAGTGCTTCGGCGTCGCAGCCCTCATGGCCACCCTTCCCGGCCTCCCCATGTTCGGTCACGGCCAGATCGAAGGCTTTACCGAGAAGTACGGCATGGAGTACCAGCGCCCCCGTTACGACGAGACCCCCGACCACTGGCTCGTCGAGCGACACGAGCGCGAAATCGCACCCCTCCTCAAGCGCCGGTCGCTCTTTGCCGAAAGCAGCAATTTCCTCCTCTACGACTTTTTTCAATCCTCAGGCTCCGTTGATGAGAACGTCTTCGCCTACTCCAACCGCAACGGCAACGACCGCGCCCTCGTCGTTTTCAACAACCGCTATGGCGCAACCCACGGCACCATCGATAACTCCGCCGCCTACGCCGACAAGGGCGCAGCGCAACTCCGCCAGCAGCGCCTTCGCGAAGGGCTGGGCCTCTCAGGGAACACCGCTGCCATCCTCGCCTTCCGCGATTCACTCACCGGCCTCGAATACCTGCGTACCGCCGAAACCGTCTCCGGCCACGGCCTCACCCTCGACCTCCACGCCTATCAGTGCCATGTCTTCCTCGACTGGCGCGAGCTCCACGCCACCGCCCAACACCCCTGGGATCGCCTCTGCGCCCAGCTCAACGGCGCGGGCGTTCCCTCTCTCGACGATGCCCTCATCAATCTCGAACTGCGCTCCGTTCACGAGGCCCTTCGACTTCAGCTCGATCCCGACCTCGTTCGCATGCTCGGCGACCTGGCCGAGCACCCCCGTACCCTCGCCGGTGGCTCCGGCAAAGAATCCGAATCGGCGCGCAGCCAGTTCTACGAGCTGGCCTGGCAGCGCTGTCAGTCGTTCCTCAACCTTGCCCAAACCGCCTATGTCTCGCGCGGAGGCCGTCCAACAACCGAAAAGCCCACCAACCCGGTTCTACTCAGCCCCGTCTTCCGCGAACGTATCCGCGCCGCCATGCGCCTCCCCGCAATCGAAGCCATGTTCCCAACCCCCTGGCCCGCCGCTGCCCGCCGCGTCCTTCCCAGCCCCAGCCCCCAGTTCACCGCTACCGCCATGTGGGGCCCATTGCTCGCATGGTGCGCCCTGCAACTCCTCGCCGAGTCCATCAATCCACACCACCCGGAAGCCGTAGCGCTCGACATCTTCGACCGCCTCCGTTTCCGCGAACCATTCGCCAAAGCCTTTTCCGCTCTCGGCTTCGACGGTGAAACCGGCTGGCGCGTCGCCGCTCGCATCAAAGTCGTCCTGCTGACCGGCGCCGGAATTGGCAGGGAAGAGCCGCAAACCCTAACAAGAGACGCCCGGGCTGTACATGCTGCAGAAGAAGGCCATGAGGAAGAAAGCCATTCGGAGCTACGACAAGCGTCAGGGCACGACTTTAGTCGTGCCGAAGAGACTTCAATATCGACGCGGGCTTTAGCCCCTGCGGTGTTCGCATCCGCAATTTCCGAAAAAGCACCCACTTCTGGACGAGCTTTGTATCAGGGGGCGACTTCAGTCGTGCCGCAAGCACCAAAAACAGAGACCGGGGCTTTAGCCCCTGCCTCCGCCCCGTCCGAACCCATAATCCCCCCTGCCCTCTGGTCTGACCCCGACGTTCGCTGGCTCACCGGCGTCCACACCGCCGAAGGCCACAACTACTTCTTCCGCGAGTCATACGAAGAGCTCCTCTGGTGGCTACTCCTTCCCAGCCTTCTCCGCATCGCAGGTGAAGCCGCCCCAGCCAGCCCAGCCGTCGCTCAAATGGTCGGCGCCATCCATCAAGCACTCGCCGCCGCCGAAGCCGCCGGTTATCGCGTCGATCTTCTTATCACCCCGCCCGATCCAGAGCCACCCATAGAGCCTCCGTCGCGGGCGCAAGAGCCCGAACCAGCACCAGAACAGCCCCAAACAAAGCCGTAGCTGATGTCAATGTACAAAAACCCGTCCCCGGCCCACTGTCATCTGTAACCTGTCCTCTGTCATCTGACTCACCCCGCTGAAGTAGAATCACAAAAGGGTCGGCGGCAGCGATGCCCGGTCAATCCCAGGTACCGATGAGCGAACAGGAATCAGGAACTCCAACACCACCGCCCTCGCCGGCGTGGATCAGAATCGAGCGGGCCCGCCATCCCCAGCGGCCGTATCCCATGGACTTCATCGAGAGAATCTTTACTGATTTCAGCGAGATTCACGGGGATCGCGCCTATGGCGACGACGAAGCTGTCGCTTGCGGCATGGCGCGTTTGGGCAACGACGAAGTCCTGGTCATCGGCAACCGCAAAGGCGGTTCCACCAAAGACCGCGTCCGCCGCAACTTTGGCATGCCCCATCCAGAGGGCTATCGCAAGGCCCTGCGCTGCATGCGGATTGCCGAGAAGTTCGCACGCCCCGTCATCTCCTTCATCGATCTCCCCGGTGCATATCCAGGCCTCGGCGCCGAAGAGCGCGGTCAGGCGGAGGCCATCGCCCGCAATATACTCGAAATGTCCCGCCTCCGCGTGCCCACTATCTCGGTCATCACCGGCGAGGGTGGCTCCGGTGGCGCACTCGCACTGGCCGTCAGTGACCGCGTGCTGCTGCTTGAAAACGCCGTCTATTTTGTCATTACCCCTGAAGGCTGCGCCGCCATTCGCTGGAACGACCCCACAAAGAAACAAATGGCTGCGGACGCCATGCGCATCTCCGCCCCCGAGGTAGCTGCTCTTGGCTGCGTCGACGACATTGTCACTGAGCCGCCCGGCGGCACGCATACTGACCACGCCGCGGGCGCAGGCTTCCTCGGCGAAAAGCTCCAGCAGCATCTGGCCGAAATCAAGGCCATCCCCATCGGCGATCTCGTAGCCGCCCGGCAGGAAAAATTCCGCAACATCGCTCAGTTCTATACCGAAGGCTAGTTTTTCATGGTGCATCCCCTGGCGAGTCCATCCCGCACCCGCTCCCGAGTCGGCCTCCGCGTCGCGTCACTCCCATTGCGCTCCGCAGCCGGGGCATGCGCATGAACCAACCCGCAACGCGCGGTGGCCGATTCTCCGCCTACGTTCAGTTCGTCGCCGCGGTCCTTTATTTCTTCCTCGCCCGCTCGCTCGCCCGCCATGCCGCGCAAAACTTCGCAAGCGAGCAGTGGGTTCCGCTGGTCGATCAGGCCATGCTCGTCTTCCTCCTCCTGTTTGGCTATGCGGGCATGGGATTCTGGGTCAACCGCCAGGCAGATCCAGTCAGCGTGCAGGGTTTGCCCCTCAGGAAGGGCTGGCCCCGTGAGGCCGGACTCGGCCTCGCCACCGGCTGGGCCATCGCGCTCGTCTGCGTGCTCCCGCTTACCGTCGTCGGAGGCATCGCCGTCGTTCTCGTTCTTCAGCCCTCCGCCTGGCTCTGGCTTCCGGCCGATGCCGCTTTCTTTGCCCTTGCCGCCCTGGCCGAAGAAATCGCCTTTCGCGGCTACGGATTTCAGCGCTTTGAGAGGGCCGTCGGCTCAATCGGTGCCGCAGTGGGCTTTGCTGCCTACTTCGCCATCGTGCAAACCCTCACCCACGGCGCATCTCATGCCAGCTTTGCCGTCTCCGTCGCCCTCAGCCTGCTGCTCTCCAGCGCTTACCTACGCACCCGTGCTCTCTGGCTAAGTTGGGGCCTCAACTTCGGCTGGAAGGCCAGTCGCGCTCTGCTCTTTGGTCTCGCGGTTAGCGGCATCGGTAGCCATTCCCCCATTGTTCAGGGAGACCCCATGGGCGCCTTCTGGCTTACCGGTGGCGGCTACGGCCTCGATGCCAGCTGGTTTGCCTTCATCATCCTTCTCCTTGCGTTACCCTTCGTCTTCAGAATCACGCGCGACCTCGATTACATCCATAACGCTCCCGTCATCGTCGCCGCCGGCATCCCCGTCGACCTCGACGCGGCCGCCCGCAAGCAGCATGAAGCCGCCATGGGGCCCGCCGAACCCACCGCCCCCGGGCCCCCCGGTCTCGTCCAAATCGTTCCCCTCGCCCCGCCCCAGCCCCCTAATCCGCGCTTACCCAACGAGTCCGCTCCGTCCGAACCATCCGATTCCTGATCAGGCATCCCCGCTGCTTTCTTCCCACATCGAAGCCACTTACCGGGGGAATTTGACCTTTCTCTTTCACCGGAATATCTTTTGCTCAATGCTGCAAGCGCATGGGAGGCTCCCATGATCCGGTTTTGCCTGTCTCTGGGGTCACGGCTTAATCGACAGTTGTCCGCAAACATCAAGTGTTCCAGCCGTTCCAATCGCACGCCGGCTCTGCTCGCGCTTGCCGCGGTGCTGATTGCTGTCCCGGCCACGGCTCAGGTCATTACCATCGATTCCCGCACCGGCAGGGTCAGCGATGGGAAACCGCAAGCAGCTACCGTCGATCGCCGCTATCAGCAAATCACCCCCACCAAGGTGCCCCTCACTAAGTCAGAGCTCGACGCCAAAACCCGCCTCGAGTTGATCCGCGTCCTGCAATCGGAACAGGGATTTGCCATGCGTCCCTTTCCCCGCGGCCACAAGGGCCTCACCCTCGTAGCCAATGGCAAGCTTGAGCCCGCCGGAGAAGGATACCTCGAAATGGTCACCAGCCAGGGCATGTGCGCCAAGCCCGGCGATCGCATCGTCCTCACCGACGTCAAAATCGAGCACTCCAAAATCATCTTCGACATCAACGGCGGCCCCGATCCCAAACACCGTTTCCTCCGCCACGTCGAAATCGGCGGCGGCCCGGAGTTGAACCCCGTCATCCAGCCAGGAAACGATCAGGAGCCAACCGGAGCTCGTCTCTCGCTCGCCTTTGAAGGTCACATCCCCGAACTCACCGGATCAGATGTCAAAAACCTCCTCGCTCCCCTCATTTCTTTCGATGTCAAGACTCCCATACAGGCGTTTACTGACACTCTTCCCACCAAGCTCAAGGAAGCCATTCTCAACCACCATGTTCTCGTCGGAATGAGCACCGACATGCTCCTCTTTGCCAAGGGCCCGCCTGACAACAAGTCGCGCGAAATGGACGGCCAAATGCCCTTTGAGGAATGGATCTACGGCAAGCCTCCCCATGAAGTCGATTTTGTTCGCGTCAACGGTAACCGCGTCATCCGCGTGGAAGTCGCCAAAGTCGGCGTGCCCCCCATCATCTTCACCAAAGATGAGGTCGAAGGCCTCATGCGTACCGACGGCACGCCCCTTGAAGCAAGCGTGCCCAATACCCACACCATCAAGCTCGGTGATGTCGAGCGCGATCCCAACACCCAGGCGCCCGCGGCCCCACCCAGCATTCGCAAGCCCGGCGAAACCCTGCCCGACATCTCCACCGGCGAAATGAAGCCCGTGCAATTCCCCAAACCAAATCCAGACGACCAGCCACCCGTCGCCCACGCCCCGTCCAACACCGCGCCCGCTCCCCCCGCCGTCACCCAGGCCCCGCCCGGCGACGCCTCCCAACCCGGTCCGCCCCCGCCGCAGTCCCCACCACCGCCCGCGCAATCCAACTTCGCAAAGGCAACCTCGATCTAGTGCCCTGAGTCTAAAGTCCGCTTCGTATTTCGGATAACATTTACCCCCAAAGAACGTGTCATCCTGAGCGAGTGAGAACGATTTTGGAAACTATTGATTCAAATGACCATAATTCCACAAGTTTTGGCTGTGTAGGAACTGTGAAGGGCAATTGTGTAAATCTCTGTGCAATAGGCGTTTTCGTCTGATCCTCTCGCGCATGATGAGCACGCTGCTTCTCGTGGTAGTGGAACACTCGCAGGGATCACTCCGTCAAGCTTGTTATCGTAGACCTTTTTATGCCATGGTTAATGAGTGCGGTCGTAGTGGCTGTGTTCGCACATTACGCCGCTCGTATTCAGAGTTAGTTAACGGCGCGGGTGCGGGGGCTTGTAACCCATCGACAATGCCA
>JBEKUP010000083.1:0-18511 GCA_049514915.1 Occallatibacter sp.
CAGAGACAAAGGCCCCGGCACGGACGACAAGTTCGACCGCAGCGCGAACGGAGACTACGCCGAGGTCGGAGACGAAGGCCCCGGCACATTCGACGAGCCGGACTACAGCGCGGACGGAAACTGGCACTCGGACCGAAACTGCGCCGAGGACAACGGCGAAGGCTCCTGCACGATCGACCACTGCGTCGCGCGGTACGACTGCTTCGCGTACTGAGGCTGAATCGAAGACCGAAACGAAAGCCCCGGCGCGCTCGACCACGCGGACCACTGCGCGAACGGAGACAGAGCCCAGGACAGAAACTGCTCCGCGGACTGAGACTGCGCCGAAAACCGCCACAAAGACACCGTCAAGATCGTCCACGCTGACTGCTTCGCGCAGGGAGACTGAACCGAAGGCTGAAACACGGGCTTCGGCGCGCGAAGAAGCAGCGCCTGCGCCACGTACAGAAACGGAACCAAGAACTGAGGAGAAGGCTCCAGCACGAGAAGAGCCTGCTCCGGCTGCGCGTACGGAGGCAGAACCGAGAGTCGAACCCAAGGCTGAGTCGCGCCCTGAACCCAAGGCTGCTGAGCCAGCATCCAAGGCTGCCCCTGAGCCTAAGGCCGAGCCGCGCCCTGCGCCGGAACCTAAGACTGCGCCAGAACCCAGGGCGGAGACGCACGCCGAGCCCAAGGTTGAATCGCACGCTGAACCGAAGGCCGCTCCAGCACCCAAGGCTGAAGCACCGAAGCCCGCGCCAGCTCCCAAAGTGAAGGCTCCCAAACCCGCTCCGAAGCCGGCGTCGAAGCCAGCCCCGAAACCTGAAGAGAAAGAAAAAGAGAAGTAGCAATCGCTGTTTTTCATTGCACAAGGCCCACGGTCAGCCGTGGGCCTTGTGCGTGTGCGGCAGCGAAGACGGAGGGAGGTGTTGACGATTCCAGGGCAGATGCTGCAACTTCTTGTGGCAGGATGGGTTCCCAGTATCGTAGACTGGCCGCTGACAATTGAAAGCCCATCTGCCAAAAGATTCTCAGGAGGATATTCTCATGCGACTTGCCCGAACTGCGCGTTGGATTTTGCTGGCGCTGTTTTTCTCTGTTGTACCCGCCGCTTCGTTTGCGGGGGTGTTTATCAGCGTTGGCATTGCACCGCCGCCGCTGCCGGTGTACGTGCAGCCAGTTTGCCCCGAGCCGGGAATGATGTGGACACCGGGCTACTGGGCCTATGGCGCAGACGGCTACTACTGGGTTCCGGGCGCATGGGTGCCTGCTCCTTATACGGGAGCACTGTGGACCCCGGGCTACTGGGGCTGGGAAGGCGGGCATTACCTCTTCCATGACGGCTACTGGGGACCGCACATTGGCTACTACGGCGGCGTGAATTACGGGTTCGGCTACGGCGGAATAGGATTTGCCGGCGGAGTCTGGCGCGGAGGGTTCTTCTCCTACAACACAGCGGTCATGCATGTGGGCATTGGCGGTGCATGGGGTAGCAGGGTGTACGTGGACCATGCGGTTGTGGAGCGGGGATTTGTGGCCCGCGACAGCCATGTTGCATTTGCCGGCGGACCGGGTGGAATTCATCACGACCCGAGCCCCGAGGAGCGGGTTGCCGAGCACGACCAGCACCGCGGACCGAGCGACGTGCAGCAGCATCACGCCGAAGCCGCGCGGATGGACAGGACCAGCTATGCGAAGAACAACGGCGGGCATCCGGCCAACGGGGCTGTATCGCACCCACTGGGTTCTTCGTCACACACAGCGGTGACACACAGTTCGCAGACGACGCGGACTACCACTTCGACAACGCACACCACCACGACGGCTTCGACAGCGCACACGAACACGGCTGGTTCGACGCACGCAATGACGTCGCGGCCTGCGGCTTCGGCTTCGACATCGCATTCTGTTGCTGCCGCACCTGCGCGCCCGACGACCGCGCCGAAGAGCGGCGGTTCAGGCGGTGGATCGGCACCGAAGTCCAGCCCCAGCGGGCACCATAAGTAAACGCAGCGCCAAACGGAAATCGACTACAACAGCAGGGCCCACGGGAGACTGTGGGCCCTGGCTTTTTATGAAGGCGGGAAACAAGGGACGTTTGGCCTGCGACGGTGCAACCCACGTATCGCGCCAATGGATCCTATTCTTAGACGCAATTGCACAGTAAACAAAATCAAAATAACTTATGCATTATCAATCAGTTAAGAAATTATCCCATGCAAAATCAGCGCATTTCCGAAAAATGCGGCTAATTCTCCGCAACCCAAACCGTCGTTTAGTTCAATTCTCAGCAACCTGAAACGTGTGCGCGGGCTGCCCCGTAGGTTCATGTCGCGAAGAAACGCAACCCTTCGAGCGGCCATTTGCCTTGGTTTGCAACCCTGCAAGCAACCTTTTGGGCTATGTAGAACAACCCTGTAAGCAGCCATTTGGAGCGTCGAAGTTCAGGGGACGGACGGTTCGATGCCGGCGATTTCCACTTCCAAGCCGCCGAATTCCGGGTGGTCGTTTTCCCGGATGCGGTAGGCGATGTCGATTAGAGAGCCCTGGTTGAGTGCCAGTTCGGCTGCGCGGGCAGCCAGATTCCATCCCACCGCGCGAATGGCTGCGCTGGAGCCGGTACTGAAGGAATCAGAAACGCCATCCGCCTGATTCTGAGCGAGTTCTAGCCGGACGTGCCGCTCTTTCATGATGCGGGGGCGGGCCAGAAGCCGGACGCGCCGAGCCAGGAAAACAGGCTCAGGGTTGCCGTGGCCGAGGGGCTCCAGACGGCGAAGCCAACCGGCAAGGACCGGGGTGATGCGGTCGAGCGGCAGCTCGGCATGAATTTTCAACACGTGCTCCGGCTGTCGCGTCATAAGATGTTTTTCAGCATAGAGATACAGCCGTCTTCGTAGCTCGGGCAAGGAGGCCGCAGGCATGGCAAACCCAACAGCGAAGGCATGGCCGCCGAACCGGGTGAAGAGGTCCGCGCATGATTCCAGGGCATTTAGCAGCTGAAAGCCATCGACAGAGCGCCCAGACCCGTGAGCGATGTCGTCTTCCACGCTGACGACAATCGCTGGCTTGGCCGTCCGCTCGACGACGCGCGACGCAAGGATGCCGATGACGCCGCGATGCCAGCCCTCCCCATCTACAACAATCAGAGGGCTTTGCGCGAGCTCGGCAGACGTGGCGAGTCGGATCTCGATGGCAGCGAGGGCGGCGGTCTCCGCATCGCGGCGCTCGCGGTTGAGGCGTTCGAGCTTGGAGGCGAGGACGGTAGCGCGGGCTGAATCGCGGGTGCCGAAGAGCTCGATGACTTCAGAAGCAATGTCCATGCGCCCCGCAGCGTTGATACGCGGCGCGATTCGGAATGCTATGTCGAAGCCAGTGAGCTGTTTAGCAGCGGGATCGAGGGCGGCGACGGCGAAGAGAGCGCGGAGGCCAGCGCCGACCGGGGAACGCAATTCGCGCAGGCCGAGGGCAGCGATAGCGCGATTTTCGCCTTTAAGTGGCACCGCGTCCGCGATGGTAGCAATCGCTGCCATTTTCAAGAAACT
This sequence comes from Occallatibacter sp., assembly GCA_049514915.1. Taxonomy (GTDB): domain Bacteria; phylum Acidobacteriota; class Terriglobia; order Terriglobales; family Acidobacteriaceae; genus Telmatobacter. The sequence goes on from JBEKUP010000083.1 coordinate 3,522, forward strand.
CGGAAGAATTTTTTCGCGCAGGCGGACGGGGTCGCGACGGGAAAGGATGGCCTGGGCGAACTTGAGGGCGATGGCTGCACCGCAGAGGGATTTTTCAGGATAGGTGCAGTTGGGCTGGTTTGGGTTGAGGATGGCGAGGGCGTCGGGGATTGAGTCATCCGCCTGACAAAGGTGGTGGTCGGTGATGATGAGGTCGAGGCCGAGGCGGCGCGCGGTTTCTGCTTCAGCGAATGCGCGCATGCCAGTGTCGACGGTGATGACGAGTCGGACGCCGTCAGCGCAGGCGGATTCAAGAACGCCGGATTGGAGACCGTATCCCTCGCGGAGGCGGTGGGGAACATGGAAGCGGGCTTCGCCGCCAAGCATCTCGATTGCGGTTTTGAGCAGCACAACTGCTGTTGTGCCATCGACGTCGTAATCGCCGTAGAGGAGGATGGGCTGATGGTTGGCGATGGCGGCTTCAAGGCGGTCGGCGGCGGCGGCCATGCCGTACATCAGAAATGGATCATGGAGGTGGGCTGACTCGGGATTGAGGAAGGTGTGGGCCTGGTCAGCGGTTGCGATGCCGCGGGCGAGGAGCAGCTCGGCGAGGACCTGCGGCAGGTGAGCCGCTTTGGCGAGAGCCGCGGCTTCTTCAGCGTGGGACTCGGCAATTTGCCAGCGCTGGACGGGGCGTTTGGGTGGGTGAGGCGGGAGGGCGATGGGCAGAAGGATTGAAGAGGCCTGACCGGGCGGGGCAGGCAGATGTCGCGGGTCGGCTGCCGGGGTGGGTGGGCTGGCCAAGGGCGCCTACTCGTCCTCTTCATCCCTGTGGGCATCGTCGATGACGATGTCCTGGAAGCTTTCGATGTCTTCGAGCAGGGTCTGATAACGCTCGTACCACTCGGTGGTGGTTTCATGCAGGAAGACAAGGCCCTGATAGACGAATCCCAGTTGGATGTAACCGAGCATGCCGGAGTACTTGCGCAGCCATTGGGCTTCGACGAGCTCCGTGGACTCTTCGTCGGGGAAGTTCATTTCGCCGGCTTCTTCGGCGAGGGCGTCGAGCTCTTCGCGTTCGAGCGTCATTTCGCTGAAGGTAACGAAGGGAGCGCCGACGTGCTTGGCCATCTCGACGAAATCTTTCCAGGCGTCGGGGTTGCCGTTGCCCTCCCACACGATGGAAGGGATGTCCTCGGTGACGTAACCGGGGAGGCGGTGCATACCGTGGCCTTCAATGAAGGCCACCATGTCGTCTTTCAGGGAGAGGAGGTTTTCCGTGCTCATGGTTGTCAAGCATCTATTCTCGCAGACGCGGGCGGGTGTGGGTGCGGGATTGTGGAAAGTGCAGGGAATAGGGAACGGGGAACAGGAGTGCGCGTTGTGCTTTAGTCTGGATTTATCTGGAACTAGGAGGAATACCGATTGCCTGGGTTTGAGCGCCACGTGTTTGTTTGTCATAATGTGCGGCCGGAGGGTGCGCCGCGGCCGTCTTGCAGTGCGGATGGAAAGAGCGAATTGCATACGCAGTTGAATCAACTGGCCAAGGCCGCGGGGCTGGGGTCGAAGGTGCGGATCAACAAGGCAGGATGCCTGGACCAATGCGAGCACGGACCCACGGTGGTGGTGTATCCGGAAGGTGTTTGGTATGGGAACGTGCAGGCCGGGGATGCGGCAGAGATTGTGGAAGAACACCTGGTGGGCGGACGGCCAGTGGAACGGCTGCGGCTGGCGGAGGAATGCTTGAATACAAAGAGCTGCCCGCATCGGGGGTGAGGGACGGCCCCCTTCCTTTCCCACTCGTCGCAGAATGCAAGACGGATGGGCACTCGGAGGCTGACCGTGCTGACCGGCGCAACCGTCTGAATTGTTGGCGGATGTACACGGGGCGGGGGGATGGGGTATCCTGAGCTTTAGCCCATGATTTTCTCCCGCGATTACATCGGGTATCTAGCCCGTCGCACTGTCAAGCACCTCATCGACGTCAAGTTAGTCACCACCAGCAACATCAAGGCGGTGGAAAGCCGAGTTGCGGATGGACTGATTGAAGAGATGTCTCTTGAAGACCGGATCAACGATGAGGTACGCGTGATTCTGGAGGCGTACTCGGAGGAGATGCGAAAGTCCGGCGCGCAGTATGCCGAAATGTTCAAGAAGGTGAAGACCGAGCTGGCGAAGAAATACAAGGCGGTCTTATGAGAGTCAGCCGCGACAAGTTGAACAAGCTGGCCCATACGGTGGCCGACACCCTGGCGGAAATCGACGAGGTTGGGTTCCTTGAAGACCGCAACACGATTCGGCAGGAGGCCCGGAAGATTCTGGAGACGCTGCTGACGGAAGAGGCTCGGATTGACACGGCCGCGCGGCTGAAGATTGCGAACCAGCGGAAGATTATTATGGAAGGCTCGCAGGAGTGGGAGATTCTGTACCGGAAGTATTACAACGACGAGGTCCGAAAGCTGGGGATCTAACGTGAGGCGCGTGGCGCAATAGAAGATGGGTCGGGACGTAAGATTGAGTCCTACCCGCCGCAGCAACGCTTCGCGAGTCCAATAACTCAAAATAAAAGAGTCATATAGAGAAATTTCTAAGGTATTCCGGAGACGGATCATGCATCCCCTGTTGAGTTCGCAAACATCTAAGGCCTCATGACATAACCGCAAGTGCCTGGCACTGCGCGGTGCGTTGAAGGCTTCGAAGTCCTCCAAGTCCGCACAATCACGCACGCCTGTTCGCAATTCGCGCAGCACACGCAAACGCGCAGGTCTTGCTCGATTGCCTTGCGTGGAAAAACCTCATTATGGCGCGTCCTATCTCGTCCTGTTATCGGCTTCAATTGCATGCGGGCTTTACGTTCGGAGATGCGGCCAATCTTGCAGCGTATCTGAAGGAATTGGGCGTCTCGCATATCTATTGCTCGCCGTATCTCCAGGCGGCCAAAGGCAGCACGCATGGCTACGATGTGGTGGATCCGGAAAAGGTGAACAGCGAGATTGGCGGTGAAGAAGGCCACGCGCATTTTTGCGAGACTCTGCGGTCGCTCGATATGGGGCAGGTGCTGGACATTGTGCCCAATCACATGGCGACGGGGCCTGAAAACAGATATTGGTGGGACGTGCTTGAGAATGGCCCGTCAAGCCGGTATGCGACCTGGTTCGATGTCGACTGGAACTCTGCCGAGGTTAAGCTCCAAGACAAGGTTCTTATTCCAGTGCTTGGCGAACAGTACGGTCGCGCATTGAGCGCCAACCAGATAGTTGTCCACTATGAGGGCGAATCGTTTCAGGTTCGCTACATGGATCATCGATTCCCTTTAGCACCAGCTTCCCTTGCAATTCCATTAGCGCTGGCAGCAAAGTCCATCAATGTGCCAATGCTTGACTTCATTGCCGACAGCCTGTCGCGGCTTCCCTCGCCCGACTCCGCCCACCTGGACTTGCTCGCGGCACGCCACCGCGACAAAGCAATTCTGTATGAACTGCTGCTACGCCTTTCGAGCGAACAGCACGGAGTGGCAGAAGCCATACAGCGCGCCGTCGAAGAGATCAACATGGACATCGACAGGCTCGACGCACTCCTGAATCTGCAGAATTACAGGCTGGCCTATTGGCGCACGGGCGACCAGGAGCTTGGTTACCGTCGCTTCTTCGATGTGAATACCTTGATCCGGGTTCGCGTTGAACGCCCGCACGTCTTTCAAGCAACGCACTGCCGGATCATTGAGTGGCTGCGCAATGGGGTGCTCGACGGCGTTCGCGTCGACCATCCTGACGGGTTACGGGATCCCGCACAATACTTTGAACGATTGCGCGCCAGCGCGCCAGATGCGTGGATTCTGGCGGAGAAGATTCTTGGGCCCGAGGAATCACTGCGCCCGACATGGCCGATCGCGGGTACCACCGGTTACGACTTTCTGAACGTATGCAATGGGCTATTGGTATACGACGAAGGGCTTTCCGAACTGAGCTCGATGTACAAAACTTTCACCGGCCAGACGGAGAGTTTTGAATCGCTCGTCCACGCGAGGAAGCTTGCCGTGGAGCATGAGTCGTTAGGCAGCGATGTGAACCGGTTGGCTCAACTCTTTGTCGAGATCTGCGAAAACAATCGCGACCGTCGCGATTACACACGCGCTGAAATCCGCCGCGCGATACGTGAAGTGGCAGCATGTTACTCGGTGTACAGATCCTATGTTGTCCCGGGTCGGGACGAAGTTACCGACGAAGATCGAGCGGAAGTAAGGAATGCCGTCGCTTCCGCGAAGACGCAACGGTCCGACATTGATGCCGGGCTCTTAGACTTTATCGGCAGTATTTTGTCATTGCAGTCCCGGGGCGGTCTGGAAACGGAGTTTCTTCTTCGCTTTCAACAATTCACCTCTCCAGTAATGGCTAAAGGCGTAGAAGATACGGCATTCTATTGCTTCAATCGAATGGTTGGATTGAATGAGGTCGGTGGAGCACCCAATGAAAAGGGCGTCACTATCGACCAATTTCATGACTATTGCGCCAGGATGCAGACACAGCATCCGCTTACGATGACCGCGCTTTCCACCCATGACACAAAACGCTCCGACGATGTACGTGCTCGGCTCGCAGTGCTGTCGGAGATTCCCTCGCAGTGGCGGACAACGCTTCATCGCTGGTCGCGCATAAACCGCTCTTTCAAGACGAAAGGCTTTCCCGACCACAACACTGAGTGGTTTCTTTATCAAACGCTCATAGGCGCATGGCCCATTTCAAAGGAGAGGGCTGTGATGTACATGGAGAAAGCTGTACGCGAGGCAAAGCAGCAAACCAGCTGGACACAGCAGAACAAGGAGTTTGAAGACGCACTGAAGGCATTCATTGAACGGCTCTTCGAATCAGCGGAATTCCTCTCGGAGCTTGAGCGTTTTGTTGCGCAGGTTCTGCTGCCTGGGCGAATAAACAGCCTCACGCAGACACTGCTTAAATGCACGGCTCCAGGGGTTCCAGACACCTACCAGGGCAGTGAACTGTGGGACTTGCGGCTTGTGGACCCAGACAATCGCGGCCCAGTCGATTTCGAGATCAGACGAGCGTTGCTAGCTGAACTGAAGGCTGGCTTGCGGGTTGATGAAATCATGAAGCGGATGGACAGCGGACTGCCAAAAATGTGGCTTGTTCGTCAGGCGCTGCAACTTCGCCGAGAGCAACCTCATTGGTTCGATGAGAAAGCATCCTATGTCCCGTTGCAAACCAACGGTGGCAAATCGATGCATGTTATCGCGTTTCTCCGCTGTGACTCCGTTGCCGCGATTGCTCCACGCTGGAATGTGAAACTTGGCGGCGGATTGGGAAGCACGACGGTCGAGCTTCCAGCCGGCCGTTGGAAGAACCTACTTACAGGCGAAGCGGCGATTGGTGGAGGAACGCGAGTGCAGAGCTTACTGCAACGCTTCCCCGTTGCTCTTTTGGTAAGGGAGTAAGTATGCATCGGTTTAAGATTTGGGCTCCGCTTGCGACACGCCTATCCGTCAGTGTGCAGGGTGTCCCTCACAGGATGGATGGGCCGGATCACTATGGCTGGTGGTGGCTTGACGTCGAAGATGCAACCCCGGGCACAGACTACGGTTTCCTTATCAATGATGATCCGATGTGTTATCCCGATCCGCGTTCCCAATGGCAGCCTAACGGTGTGCACAAAACCTCTCGCCTCTATGATCAAGCCGTGTTTGGCTGGACCGACACGCGCTTTGAATCGATTCCACTGACAAGCGGCATTATTTATGAAATGCACATCGGCACCTTCACCCCGGAGGGTACGTTCGATGGGGCGATTACACGTCTGGATCACCTGGTTGAGCTTGGTATCACACACGTGGAGTTGATGCCTGTGGCGGCATTTGAGGGTGAGTACGGCTGGGGCTATGACGGTGTTGCTTTATTCGCCGTGCACGAGGCCTACGGCGGCCCAGATGGTCTCAAGCGCTTTGTGAATGCGGCACATGAAAAGGGTCTGGCTGTCCTTGTTGACGTGGTCTACAACCACTTTGGACCATCAGGAAACTACAGCGGTAAGTTCGGCCCCTATGTGATCGATTCGCATCACACGCCGTGGGGCGGAGCGGTGAATCTTGAAGACGCGGGCTCACACCAGGTTCGCCGGTTTCTCGTAGATAACGCACTTATGTGGCTGCGTGATTATCATATCGACGGGTTGCGTCTTGACGCCGTGCATGCATTTGTCGACCGGTCAGCAATCCATTTTCTTGAGCAGCTTGCCATCGAGGTCGAAGCGCTCGAAGCGAGTCTCGCGCGTCGACTGGTGCTGATTGCCGAGAGCGACTTGAACGATCCGCGCGTGGTGACTCCGCGGGAAGCAGGCGGCTTTGGCATGGATGCGCAATGGAGCGACGATTTCCATCATGCGCTTTTCACTGTTCTCTGCCCCGGCGAAAGGCGAGGCTACTATGAGGACTTTGGCTCGCTTGGGCAACTTGCGAAGGCTTTCACTGCGACCTTTGTGTACGACGGCATCTACTCCCGATATCGCAATCGCATCCATGGCCGGCCTTCAGGTTCTCTGTCGCAGCATCGTTTCCTGGGCTACATTCAGAACCACGATCAGATTGGGAATCGTGCAGAGGGTGATCGGATTAGTCACATCGCTGGATTGGATCGTGCGAAAATCGCAGCGGTCCTGGTATTGTTGAGCCCCTTTGTTCCATTGATTTTTGAGGGAGAAGAATGGGGCGCGTCATCTCCGTTTCAATACTTCGCCAATCACCAGGATCATGAACTGGCCCGAGCTGTTTCTGAAGGTAGAAAAGAGGAATTCTCCGCGTTCGGATGGGATTCCGCGTCGATCCCTGATCCGGAGTCTCCTGCGACGTTCCAAGCCTCGAAGTTGAGATGGAATGAACTTCCTGCGCCCGCACACAGCGAGATGCTCGGGTGGTATCGCGAACTCATTCGACTGCGCCGCATCAACTCATGCCTGAATGACTCGAAGCCGGGAAATACCATTGTCACATTCGACGAGCAGGAGAGTTGGATTCGGATTCAGCGTGGAACGATCGTCATAATTTGCAATCTCGGAGCGTCCGAACGTGCGTTTGTTGCCCCGCCCGAATCGAAGCTCCTCCTCGCTTCTCGCTCTATGCTCAAAGAGATTGGCGGCGAAGTCGCGTTACCGCCCGACACAATCGCTGTGTTCAAAGGCCCAGCTCTCGGCGTCTCAGCAATCTTAGGAATGGGAATCTTCGCTTCATGAGTTCCATTGCAGCCATCTCTCGAATGTTCCAGGGAACCAGCATCAATCGCCGGATATTTCGCGCTGCCGCTGCGGTGACGGCTGTCGGCATCGTGGTGAAAGGAGTAGCAACATTCAAGGAGTTCGTAGTTGCCGGCGTGTTTGGCCGCAGCGACGCCATGGATGCTTTTCTTACTGCATTCCTGATCCCAAATGTGTTGATCAACCTTATATCCGAGTCGATGAATCAGGCGCTGGTGCCGACGCTGGTGCGAGTGCAGGAACATGAAGGTCGCGATCAAGCTCAGGAATTGCTTTCGAGCTCGATGCTCTGGATCTTTCTGTTTCTCGGCATTGCGTCGTGCGGAGTGGCCGTGAGTGCTCGTGCATATTTCCCGCTGTTGGCGTCGAACTTTCCGGCGGCAAAGCTGGAGCTTTCCATACATCTCTTTTACGCGCTGCTCCCCATTGTGTTGATCACAGGAATCGCGACTAACTGCACTGCCGTGCTGAATACCTTTGACCGTTTCGCTCTGCCAGCGCTGGCACCGGTGGTGACGCCAATTGCAATTGTTTTGGGCGCATTATTGCTAGTTGGCCGTTTGGGAATTTGGTCGTTGGTCTGTGCGAGCGTGGCCGGGGCTCTCATTCATTGTGGGCTCGTGGTGTGGATGATGGAATCCCATGGCTACGGGTTCAGGCTCCGATGGCATGGGATGACGCCAGCTATGCGCGAAGTCGCGCGGCAGTACGGACCGGTTCTGCTGGGCGGTGTGCTCACTTCGGGGGGCCTGCTGGTTGACCAGGCGATGGCTGCGACCTTCCCAACGGGTAGCGTTGCGGCCCTGGCCTATGCCAATCGCTTTGTTACTGTTTTTCTGCTGGTGCTGGCTGGCGCAGTATCTACCTCAGTCACACCCTACTTCTCGCAAATGATCGCTCAGCAGAACTGGGCTGGCTGCAGGCACACTCTTCGCACGTGGTTCAGGATCACGGCATTGGTTTCTGTACCGGTAACATTGCTCATGATAGCCGGTTCCCGTTTTCTCATCCGCGTTACGTTTCAACACGGAGCCTTCGGCCCATCTGATACGAATGCGGTTGCCCCTGTGCTGGCAATGTATGCGATTCAGATTCCATTCGTTGTTTGTAGCCGGGTCTTCTACCGATTTCTAATCGCCATGCGAAGAACGGATGTCATCCTTTACCTGGGCATTGTCAACCTGGTGCTGGACATCGTACTCAACCTGATCCTGATGCGGTTATTCGGTATCGCCGGAATCGCTTTGGCAACATCGCTCTGGACTGCAAGCACGCTGTTCTTCCTGTGGTATTGGACTTGGAAAGTGCTGGCTCGGCAAGAATCTGAGGTCCTCTGATCCGAACTGTTCGCTGGCAGTTACATCCAGACCTATCAGACGGCGGTGCGGTGACAAAATGCGGCGTCTGCGCCTCACAAACAGCTCACCTATGTGGCCGTATTAGGATGCTTTTCATTGGTGGCGGGCGAGGGCTCGCAAGCCCCACGATAGCGCTTGCCCCACCAGCTGGGAAACGATCTACTCAGGGCATATCGCAGCACCGACTTTGGAAAACCGCAGAGATTTTGCCAGGCCGCCGCAATGCGGATGGGAAGAAATGTTCGATCCTCGGCTGGATCGCCACTGCGTGATTGGAGAATGCCAAGCCCATGCTGGACCCGAATCCTGCAGAACTGATACTCGGAGGGATGCTCTGCCAGAAAGTCTTCGACTGCTGTCAGGACCCCGTTTCGTGGGCCGCCTTCGTGAATCGCGTTACAGAGGTGCGGGTTTCCGCCCCCGGTTTCAGCCAGCGCACTCTGTCCGCGCAGAACGCCTTTGCGCTCGAACGGAAGACGGTACTCCGCGGGGATGGTTTCGGGTTGGTAATACAAATCACGCCGTCCATAGGGCCAATCGACATCATGCAAAAAGATCATGCCTCCGGGGCGGAGCAGTCCGCGCTGACAGATCAGGTTGAGTTCGTTGAAAACTGTGTACCAATTGTGGTCTCCATCTATAAGGATGCAATCGTAAAAGCCTGCCATCTTCGGAAGTGCTTCGAGGCTAATGTCCTGGAGGACTGTAACTCGCCGGTCATCCGCGTACTTGGCAAGCAGGTCGGCGTCGAGGCCCGGGTCGACAATCGTATAAGAGACATTCGGAAGCCGCAGTATCTGATCGGCACTGCTGCCTGTCAGTCCTCCAATCTCGCAAAATATCTTCCATCCGCGTTTTTGCACGATCGGAACGATAGAATTTCTGACGAAAACCGTCAAGTCTTTCACGAATTGGTCCATGCGATTCTCCCGGGTGGCTTGATGCCTTGGTTTTGTTCAACGGCGCCAATCCACTTAGCGCCAACCATCTAATGGAGTCGGACGATTTCTAGATCCTATCTCCTCAGCGGTGAAACGGGTGGAGCACTGAATAGAAAAACAAAGACGAAATTAGCTCGACCCGCTTTCGCACCATGAGCCAGGCAGGGAGAATCTCAGAGAGATTCTCCGCGTGCCGGCGATAGAAGAGCAATGGTTCGCTGATGTAACCAACGCCAGTACGGGTCAATGCACATCGTGCACCGATCCACGCGTCATGCAGGAATAAAAAATTCCCAGGGAATGGCAGGATCTTCTGCGTAAGGGACGATCGGAACGCCATCGCGGAACCTTGAAATCGATTGGCGATCAGGTTGGGAATCAGTCTTGAGTCAAATGGCCAACGCTTTAAACGCTTGTCTGTCGCGAAGCAAGTTCCATCCTCGTTAATCAAAGCGACGTTGGTCACGACCAGGGCCAACTCCTTATTATCTGCGAACGCTTCCAACGTGCGAGAAACCCGGTTGGGAGCCCAAATGTCGTCTTGATCGCTGAGGAAGAGAACATCCCCAGTCGCGTTTCGCACTGCGTCTTCAAAGGACGCGACCACACCTTGATTGGCTGCATGCTGAATCAGAATTAATCTTGAATCGTTAAAGTTGGAAACGATGTCGACAGTGCCGTCCGCAGACGCATCGTCAACGATGATCACTTCATCGTAATTACTGAGCTGAATCAGGATCGATTGCAATTGTTGGGCCAGGTACTTTTCGCCGTTATACGTGGCCATGCAGACAGAAACTTTTGGGCGAAAGCCACGCGACGGGGCTTGATCGTCGATCCGCATTTCAGGAAAGCGGCGAACCAACTGTTGTTGCCAATCGTGCCGGCGCCATTTTCGGGAGCGAAACAGGCGGACGAACAATGCCCGCGAGGTCTCGCGACGAAACTCCTGCTGATCCTTGTTCAGAAGATGCTTCACGTATCGTCCGACCAGCCGGATGGTGCGCTCCAGACCAGCCAACCTATTCATTTCCATATCCCAGAGTGCGGTTTCGGTGGAAAGGAGTTCGCGGTACCTCTCCGGCAGCATTCGCCTCTGTTTGTCGAGCATCGAAAAGTTGTGACTGAGTTGCAAGTCCCCGGCAACCATAACTTGTTTTCCGTGCTTTGCCAATTGGCAGAAGAGCCTTGTGTCGCTATAGTCCAGCCAGAAGCGGGGGTCGTAACCGCCCGCTTGCCTTAGCGCGCTCACGCGCATGACAGAACCAGAATTGAACGCGAATACTTTATCGCTCGGAATACCGGTGAAGCCTATTGGATACCAGGCAGGGAATGCACCGAGCCGAAAACAGAGCGGAGAGAGCGTCTTTCCGTCGCCGATAAGCTGCGGGACAATGGCGGCGACTTTGATCGTCGAACGGAGTGATTCCGCAATCTCCGCCACTCTTGCAAGAAAACTCTCCGGCAAATCGCTGTCCTGGTCGAGAGTAATCATCCAATCGAATCCCTCTGTTAGAGCAAGGTCGATGGCGCGATTGTAAGCAGCAGCGAGTCCGAGATTACGTGGAGCTTTCTCATACCGGACCCACGAAGGTAGCGCGTATGGAAGCGGCACTGTGGGGCAATTATCGATGAGAAGCAGATTGAGTTGAGATTGAACTGGATTGAAATATTCCGCGGAAGCCAAGAGAGTTTGGTAACTCAGCGAATCCTGTGGCATGAGTCTATGCAGCACAATCACCGCGAGAAATCGAGTTACTCGTTTACCCTGTGTAGTTTGGGGCGGCGTCAGAGTCTGAACGCATTCGGACCTCGAACTTTCCTTGATAGATGGGTCTGCCAAGGAGCGGATCATGCTGTAAGAGTCCTTTCAGCACTGGCTGTCGGCTTGCGGAACGCAAATGCGTAAACCTCTGTCAAGCGCATTACGATGACCAAGATAAGAGTTGAGAGAGGGCTGAAGAGGTCAAAAAAGAATATGAACATGATGCCCGCAAGAAGCACAGAAAACACCAGCGGCGAGGTCATTCTTCGACCGGCCATAAAATGGCCGGAAGCTATCCCGATGAGGACATTGATGAAAGCAACGCCTGCGAAGGAGAAGTCCATGAAATAAGTGGCGAGATAAGTGTGCGCTCCGTCGATGATCCTGGCATCGCTCCTGATAAATGTCTGATGAGGATCGTCAGGAACCAGGAATACGGGCAAGACGGGATAGAGGCTTGTAAGGGAAAGCCGCTGGTGATGATATTCACGCGCGATCCAGCTCATGTCGGATATGGGAATGGAGAAGTAAGATGCCGCCCACAGGAACGGCATGGGAGCGTCGCGATAGTCCGGCTTGATTTGCAGGAACTCCATGAAGACATCCTTCGACGTTCTGTTGTTGCCGAGAAGATTTGCCAACATAAGAGCGCACAGAACCGCTATGGCGGCGACTATGTAGAGGTTTCTGATTTTCACGCGTGAAGTGATTGCGAAGAGAATGATGATTTGAAACGCAGCGAACATCAGGTTGAGACGAGTGAGATACAGCCCCATTACGATGGCTGAGATTCCACCAAAGAAGAACTTGAAACAGTAAGAAGGGTCGAGCGAGGCGTTGACCAGGATTGCGACGAGAAACGGAAAGAGTATCTGCTTTAGCTTTCCATACTCGAGATAGTCTTTGGTGTCGAACGAGAAAAAGCTGAATGCTGGCGGCAGTCCTGCGATTTTCAAGTTGATTAAGACGATCAACAATGCGACGAGAAGGAAAGCTAAGTTAAGAACCCGAAGCCTTCTTATGTCCAGTGGGATATCTTCGTGGACTTGAGGCGAGCGGATTCGCCCAGTATTGAGAAGGAGGATCAGAAGATATCCTGCTGCCATGGAGAGCAGAGAGAGCGCAAACAAGCCGAGCGGGGTCCCCAGAGTTGGATAGCTGGACTCAGAGACATGGATGGAAAGTGTCGCGAGCATCACGATCCATACGAAACAGAACAGCTTGACAGGATGACAGAAGAAGGGGAGCGCCGCTGCGCTGCGCACAGAAAGCCATCGGACCCGAAGGTTATAAGTCGCTCGATTGAGTGTCATGATGGCGTTCTCATTGGTTGCAATCAAGACCTCAACTTTAGCCCTTCCTCAAGCACGAGGATCCGTTCACGGATACCTGGCCGCTGGAGAGCACGCTGACGCGCGTTGAGGAATACAAGGAGCAATACGGTAAGAAAGAATCCGAGTATCGCGCCGCCCAGTGAGATGAATCCCAACTTTGGGAAGGTTTTCTTATCCGGCGCCACTGCCCTGTCAACCACTTGCACGAGGGGCCCTTCCCGAGCTTCGTCCACTCGGGCAGCCTCATATTGCTTCATAAGGAGCTCATAGAGAGCCTCCTGCAACTTTGCTTCGCGATACCTGCGAACATATTCCAATTCGATATCGGGAACCGCAGCGGTAGGCACCTGAATATCGCCGCCGCCCGCGTTTTGCTTGCGTTCGAACTGCTCAAGTTGCGCACGCATTCCTGCTATCTGCTCATCGACATGTGCTACGTCAGGGTTCTCGCTGGTCTCGTAGGACCTGAGCACTCCGGCCTCCACCTCGCTTGCCGCAATCTGCGCACGCAGCGATGCCAGCGCATTGATTTCGGCTCTCGCTTGAGTGTCAGGTTGCAGCAGTCCCGATTTTTTCTGCATTTCATTTAATGCAAACTCGGCCTGGGCGAGGTCGGTCTTTGTCTTATCGATTTGCTGTTCGAAGACGAGTCTTCTTCGCGCCGCTTCCGTGATGGCGAGTTGGGATGTAAGCAATTGCAGGCGATCGCCATACTCGTTGGCGATCTGCGCAGCGCGACCGGGGTTTCTATCCTCGACAGATATGGTAAGCACGCCGTCTTTACTGGTTGAAATCGAACTTCTCGACTCTAGTTTCCGGCGCGCATCGGAAAAGCGCTTTGAGCGATAGACGCTTTGGAGATTGAATTTGACGAGGATGTCGTCTTCAACAAAACGGCTCTTCAGCAATGTCACATAGAGATCGCCGGAGGGTTTTACACCGAGACCGGCCGCAGCAGCTGAACCAAGCAGGCCAGATCCGCCGGCCTGGCTGAGCAATGCGGAAGCCAGCGATGTTTGCTGCTGAGGAGCCAGCATTGTAGCTGTCGCAGTGTACTCGTTCGGCACACAAAGAAAAATGAGAAACGCCACTGCAGCGCACCCCATAGTCCCAATTGCGAGAAACCGCTTACGACGTGAGATTACAATGAGGAACTCCAGCCAGGGAAGTTCAACCTCGCTGGTCCGGTCGGGGCCCACTATTGGTTCTTCCAGATCAATCATGGAATCTCGATACCAGCTTATGCGGGTGATTGCCCAGGTGGCTATGGACGCCCGATGAACGTAGCTTCTCCAAAGCTCTCGCGAACTGTTGCAAGTGCCTTTCGGCGGACGCAGCACTCATCTTGCCGTACTTATAGGCCACAAGTTTCGCAGCAGTGCGAGTTAATGCGATTGGCCACAGGTACGGAGCCCTGCGTGCGAGGTACTTCAGCTCGCTGCGAACGAAACGAAAACCTTCGCCACCAGTGCCTCCGAAAGTTTGCTCCAACCAGGGTTCCGATGCGTGCATCCAGCCGATTTCGAAATAGCGATGAAACTCCTGAGCCAGAGAAAGCGCATGGGAGTGGAAGACCGGTGCGTCAGCGGCGTAGGCCACTTTGCTGCCGGCGAGCAGCATTCGCGCAACTGTCTGAGTGTCCTCCCCAAACTGAGCCTCGACCGGGAACCCGCCGACCCGCATGAGAGCCGTGCGCCTGTATGCACCGAATGCATCGGAGAAGAAAATTGTTTTGAAGCCAACAACAGGCGCGTCGCCAAGTGACCGGGAAGCCGATTTGTCCGGGTAGTTGAAAAAGCGTGCGTGGGCTGTAATTGGATCTGCGCCTTGGCGCGGCAACTGCCTTCCGTACGCGGCTGAGATGTGCGGATCGTCAAAGCGCGTGAGGAGCCGAAAGACGGAGTCTTGTTTCGCAAGAACAGCATCCTGTGTCATGTAAAGAAGGAAGTCCACTTTACCAGCCATCTCAGCTGCCAACTGACGGGCGCCTCCATGGCGAAAGTCGCTTCTCTCGATGCGGACTACACGTGCACCGCTTGCCCGGACCAGTTCTTCCGTGCCGTCTGTTGATGCAGAGTCGACCACGATTACTTCTTCAGGATGAATTGTCTGGGCCTGAAGAGCGGCCCAGAATTCGGGCCAATGCTGTCGCGCGTTCATTGTTGGAATACAAAGTGTGAACCTCATAACATTCTCCAAAAAGTTATTGGCGCAGAACTTCGACCGCAGCTGCTCCGATGGCCAGTTGCGAGAAGATCTGCGTCCAATCGAGCAGGCCGCGCAGCGCAGTCAGGCGCAAGGTTTTTTCCGGCACATCAAGGGTGTCTCCCGGATATAGGGGCAATTTGTTGAAATC
>JBEKUP010000084.1:0-18457 GCA_049514915.1 Occallatibacter sp.
CTCGTGCCACAGCGGAATGTTTTCGAGCGCCGCCTGCGCGTTGGAACGTAGCACGCGTGCCAGCCCGCTGATCTGTTCGCTGGTAATGGGATTCTTCTTGTGGGGCATGGCCGATGAGCCCTTCTGCTTCTCGCTGAAGTACTCTTGCGCCTCCCGCACTTCAGTCCGCTGCAGGTGCCGCACTTCGACCGCAATCTTGTCCAGCGTACTTCCCAGAATGGCAAGCGTGGAAATATACGCAGCATGCCGATCGCGCTGAATCACCTGCGTAGCCACCGGCGCCGGCCTCAGCCCAAGCCTTGCACAAATGCGTTCTTCGTGCTCGGGTTTCAGATGGCCAAACGTCCCCACCGCGCCGGACAGCTTGCCAACGCGCATATCCTCGGCTGCCGCATCGAAGCGAACCACGTTGCGCTCCATCTCCGCATACCAGTTCAGCAGCTTCAGGCCAAACGTGGTCGGCTCCGCATGGATTCCATGCGTGCGCCCAATGGTCGGCGTGTGCTTGAACTCGACTGCCCGGCGCTTCAGCACCGCAAGCAACACGTCCAGCCCTGCGCGAATCAGCCCAGACGCTTCCTTGATCTGCAGCGCCTGCGCAGTATCCACAATGTCGTTCGAAGTCAGTCCGTAGTGTAACCAGCGCGACTCGGCATCCAGTCCCTGGCTCTTGAGCGACTCAGCCACCGCCGTGGTGAAAGCGATGACGTCGTGCTTCACCTCGGCCTCGATCTCCTGAATCCGCGCCACCGAAAAGCTCGCCTTGGCAGCAATCGCCTCAGCCGCGCCAACGGGAATCACACCGTCCTCAGCCAGCACCGTACTTGCCGCGGCCTCTACCTTCAGCCAGCAGTTGTACTTGTTTTCTTCCGTCCAGATCCGGCCCATCGCCGCTCGCGTATAGCGTTCAATCAACTGGAGAACTCCTCATCAAGGCATCTTCCCGTGCCCTGCAACAACACTTGATTGTAGAAGAGAAAGTATCTATCCGCGAGGAATCCCCAACCGCACGTGCAGTTCATCGAAAAGCAGCCCTTTGCCGGGTTTGTAGGGCTGAAACCATTCCCCGTCAATCACCAGTTGCGGAATCGCCCGCTTTCCCACGTGCCGCAACACCTCGGCCGCGGCCGCCGGATCGCTGTCCACATTGATTTCCGTGTACTGAATCCCATGCGAATCTAGAAACTGCTTGGCGGCGCGGCAATCCCTGCACCACGCAGCCGTATAAACCTTCACCGTCATGCGGACATTTTACAGCCTTTGTCCAGCATGGATCTGTGATCTCGCTGTTAGCATCTATGAGAATGACCGCTGACGAAATCAGAGCTTTGCTTGGTCTGGAGCCTCACCCCATTGAGGGCGGCCACTTCCGCCGCACCTATACCTCGGCGAACACTCTTTATCTGCCGCGTGGCATGCGCCCCATGGGCACCGCAATCTACTACCTGCTGGAACCGGGAACGTTTTCTGAAATGCACGTCCTCACCTCCGACGAGATCTTCCACTTCTACCTCGGCGACCCCGTAGAAATGCTGCAACTCTACCAGAACGGCAGTTCCGCTCTTTTCACCCTCGGTCAGGATTTGATGGACGATCAGCACGTCCAGCTCGTCGTCCCTGCCGGGGTGTGGCAAGGCACGCGGCTCATCGGCGACGGTCAGGTGGCGCTTTTGGGTTGCAGTGTAACCCCCGGCTTCGACTTCGCCGACTACCGCAGCGGCAGTTATGCCGAGTTATCCGAAAAATGGCCCGAACAAGCAGAGCGAATCAGAGCCTTGACCCGAAGCTAGATTCATCTGCGTTCCCGAAAGAAATTCCGCAACAACCCTGCCGCCTCATCAGCCAGAATCCCCGACTCCATTGCCATCCGGTGATTGAGCAGCGGATGATTCACCACCCCCAGCACCGACCCTGCCGCGCCCGCCTTCGGATCGCTGGCCGCAAAAACCATCCTGTCCACCCGCGCATGAATCATTGCTCCCGCGCACATCGCGCACGGCTCCAGCGTCACATACAGCGTGCAGCCATTCAACCGGTAATTGCCCACCAAGACAGCTGCGGCACGCAAGGCAACAATCTCCGCGTGTGCCGTCGGATCCACGTCGCGCAGCACGCGATTCTGTCCCCGTGCGACAACTTCCCCCTCGCGCACCACCACCGCCCCAATCGGCACCTCGCCGGCCCCCGCAGCAAGCTGCGCTTCGGCCAGAGCCACCTGCATTGCTTCGAGATCGGTAATCATGCAAGTAGACCCACCGGCTGCTGCTGCGTCATGCAATGCAGCGTTCCCAGCCCCCACACCAGATCTACGCTATGTATCCCGATCACCTCGCGATCCGGAAAAACCCCTGCCAGAATGTTAAGTGCTACGCGATCGTTCGGATCGTGAAACGTAGGCACCAGCACCAGCCCATTCGCGATATAGAAATTCGCATAACTCGCCGGCAGCCGTCGCCCGCGAAAAACAACAGGCCGCGGTAACGGCAGCTCAACCACCGTGAACTGCTTCCCATCCAGTGTTCGCGCGGCCTTTAGTCTCTGAAGATTCTCCTCGAGCGGCTCATGGTTCGCATCCTTTGTATCCGGCTCAACCGCAGTGACTATCGTCTCCGGTCCAACAAACCGCGAAATATCGTCCACGTGTCCATGTGTATCGTCGCCGGCCACTCCTCGGCCAAGCCAAATCACCTGGTCAATGCCCAAGTAATCGTGAAATGCCTGATCCAGTTCCTCGCGACTCACTCCCGGATTACGCTGCTGCACCTCGCTCAACAGGCACTCCTCTGTGGTCAGCAGAATCCCTTCGCCATTCGTATCGATCGACCCGCCTTCCAGAACCAGGCGGTGCTTTGCGCCGTTCTTCAATTCAATCTCCGGCTGCCATTCGGGAACTCCCAGTAGTCCCGTCACGCGTCCAGGCACCTGGTCATCGAGTTGCCAGTCGTCGTACTTAGCCCATGCATTGAATCGCCAGTTCGTCACCGCCACGCGACCTTCCGCGTTGCGCACAAAAATCGGCCCCGAGTCCCGCGTCCACACGCGATCGGTGGGCCATGCATGAAAGCTAACTTGATCAAGGTTCGCCACGGCACGCGCCAGAATGCTCCTGGCACGCGCCTCGGACTTCAGGTCGTCAACGAGAATATGCACCCGCTCCCGCGCCGCCAACAGCCGCACAATCTCCGCATACACCCACGGAATCGGCTGAAATTTTCCCGGCCAGTCTTCAGGATTGTGCGGCCACGCGAGCCATGTAGCTTCGTGCGGTTCCCATTCCGCGGGCATGCGATATCCCAGAAAGCGCGGCGCTTTTTCGGCGTTAAACGGCATCGTTACTTCAGGTCTCCATCCGCCGGCCACGCGTTAACCGGATCGAGGAACCGCTTGGCAATCGGCGCATACGCATCGATACGCCGATCCCGCAGGAATGGCCAGTTGCGCCGTGTGTCCTCAATCAGCGCGAGGTTGATCTCGCCCAGCAGAATCTCTTCCTCGTCGTGCGAAGCCTTCGCAATCACCCGCCCAAACGGATCGGCAAGAAAGCTCCCACCCCAGAACTCGAGCCCCGGCCCCGCAGCTCGATTCCCTTCCACGTCGCCATGTTCCGCTCCCACGCGATTCACGCCAGCCACGTACACGCCATTCGCAATTGCATGCGCCCGCTGAATCGTCTGCCACGCATCATATTGCGCCGCCCCAAACTCGTCTTTCTCTGCCGGATGCCAGCCAATCGCCGTTGGGTAAAACAACACTTCCGCGCCCTGCAAAGCTGTGAGCCGCGCTCCTTCCGGATACCACTGATCCCAGCACACCAGCGTGCCGATACGTCCGAACGCAGTGTCCACGGATTGAAAGCCCAGATCGCCCGGCGCAAAATAGTACTTCTCGTAGTACAGTGGATCGTCCGGGATATGCATCTTGCGGTACACACTCACGATCGCCCCATCGGCATTCAGTGTAACCGCCGTGTTGTGATAAAGCCCGGGTGCCCGACGCTCGAACAGCGATGCGACAATGGCCACCCTCAATTTCCGCGCCACCTCGGCCAGCTTCGTTGTGGAAGGTCCCGGGATCGGCTCGGCGAGATCGAACAACCGCAGATCTTCCCGCTGGCAGAAGTACTGGGCGCGAAAAAGCTCCGGCAGGCACACAATGTTCGCTCCCAGCCGTGCTGCCTCTTCAATGTGCCGCACTGCAGAGGTAAAATTCTCCTCCACCTGCGCTCCCATGCGCATCTGTACCAGCCCTACCACATATTTGCGCGTTTCGCTCATCGCTTCCGGCCCATCCTCCGCAATCCTTCTCTTATGCAGCAAGGCCAACCCCGCACGGCGAAGTTGGCCTCAGCTTTCTTGTCAATGCAAAGCTACTCATCCAGAATCAGCACCGCTGCCGCGATTGTCGTTGTCCACAAACCGCGTTTGTCGCCTACAGCCGACTGCGTAATGTTGCTGGTGCGGACAATCTTGTTTGAGATCCGGTAGATCTCCTTCTTCTCATCCCAGCTGGTGTCGGGATCAAATTCGACATCAAGCGTTGTGGCCAGCATCTCTGCGGCCAACTCTTCCGCATACTCGCCCGCCTGGTCTTCGGTCTCGCCAAAGCTATGGTGCTCGCTCAGATAGCCGTATGTGTTGCGGTCGGCGGGAATTGCCACCCCGATGCTTGATACGATCAGCCGGTGCGGCTCACGCGTTGAGTTCTCCGCGATCACCGAAAAAACCACTTCGCCGTCATGCAGGTATTTCAGCCCCTCTTTGCGGGGAATCACCTTGCACTGCGGCGGAAAGATGGAAGACACGCGCACCAGGTTCTGCGACGCAATCCCCGCATCTCGAAGGGCGAGCTCAAAACTCGTCAACCGTTCCTTGTGTGTGCCCTTGCCCTTGGTGAAAAAAATCTTCTTCGGGACCATCGCTTTTCCCAATTTCTATGTACCCTCCGTGAGTTTCAGAATCATCAAACCTGTAGAACGTTCCCGCATGAGTCTATCGCATCTGGGCGGATTGAAACAGCATATCGAACGATTTCACCGTCCCTTCACACCCCAAGGTTCCGGACGCCCTCCCGTCGGCCTTCCAAACACCGTCCATATTGGCCTCCTCGCAAGACCGAAATCGTAACTTTTTACCGCGAAACGCGTTTAACAAAGCATGAGGCAAATGAACAGGAAAACCTCGCTGTCTATCGCAGTCGTAACCGCCATGGTGAGCTGTGCCCTTGCGCCGGCGCAAGCAGCGCCCGATTCCGCTGCAGGCCCGGTCGTCCTCGACTGGACTCCACCCGCGCTTGCACAACTCAATTCGGAAGCTGCGGTTAAATCGAGCTTTACCCTCGACCGGAATATGCTGGGAGCAGCCGCCGCCCTCATGCCTGACTCCGATGCCGACACCAAACAGGCCATTGCCAAGATCGATGGCGTCAGCGTCCACTCTCTGCGCTTCGGCGCGGCTGGAATTGCCGATGAGGCGTCTGTGGACGCGATCCGTCAGGCCTATCACTTGCGCGGCTGGAAGCATCTGGTCACCACAGAGGCTGCCAATAAGGGTCCGTTGCAGAATGGCACCACTGACGTCTGGTTGGTCCTTGACGGCGTCAACGTCCGCGGCGCAGTCATCCTGGCCCAAACGCCAAAAAGCCTGACCCTTGTAACCGTCGCAGGGAATCTCAGCCCTGTCGATCTTCTGCACCTCCGCGGCCACTTCGGCATCCCAAGCTTCAACGGCAGCGACTTCAAAGACGCTAAAGACAAATAGAAGCTGTCCGGGCCGAATTGCCACCCCTAAATTGCAGGTGTTAGCCTCTTCCTTGAAGCCGCAAGGAAAGAGGATCCCTAAAACCCATGCAGACCACCTATAACGGGCTTGAGTTGCCCAAAGACGGAAAGGCCATCGATTACAAAAACGGCCAGTTTGAAGTCCCTGACAATCCCATCATTCCTTTCATTGAAGGCGACGGCACCGGACGCGACATCTGGAAGGCCTCGCAGCGCGTCTTTGATGCCGCGGTCGAGAAAGCCTATGGTGTGAAGCGTGCCATCAGGTGGTTTGAGATCTTCGCCGGCGAAAAAGCCTTCCGCCAGTTCTCCACCTGGCTGCCCGACGACTCCGTAGCCGCTGCCCGCGACCTCCGCGTCTCCATCAAGGGGCCACTCACCACGCCCGTCGGCGGCGGCATCCGCTCCCTGAATGTGGCCCTCCGCCAGTTGCTTGACCTCTACGCCTGCGTACGGCCTGTGAAGTATTACCAGGGCGTTCCCAGCCCCGTGAAGCACCCCGAGAACGTCGACATCGTCATCTTCCGCGAGAACACTGAAGACGTGTATTCCGGCATCGAGTTCAAGCAAGGCTCGGCCGACGTTGCATGCCTCATTGAGTTCATCAACGAAGACCTGCTCAAGGGCGGCAAGAAGAAAATCCGCTCCGACTCCGGTGTCGGCATCAAGCCCATCAGCATCTTCGGCACCAAGCGCCTGGTTCGCTACGCCATCAAGTCTGCGCTTGAGATGGGCCGTAAAACGGTCACCCTCGTCCACAAGGGCAACATCCAGAAGTTCACTGAGGGCGCATTCCGCGAGTGGGGCTACGAAGTCGCCGTCGAAGAGTTCCGCGACCAGACGGTTACCGAACGCGAAAGCTGGATCCTCGGCAACGTCGACGCCAAACCCGGTATTTCGATTGAAGAGAACGCGGCCCTCATCGAGCCCGGCCTCGAGTTCGGCAACCAGAAATTCCGTGACGATCTGTATGCGGAGATCAAGGGCGTCCTCGACTCAATCGGCAAGTCACACGGCAACGGCGCGTGGAAGAAGAAGATTCTCATCAACGACCGCATCGCCGACTCCATCTTCCAGCAGATCATCATCCGACCGTCGGATTATTCCATTCTCGCCACTACCAACCTCAACGGCGACTACATTTCCGACGCCGCTGCAGCGCAGGTAGGCGGTCTCGGCATCGCTCCCGGCGCAAACATCGGCGATGGCTTCGCGGTCTTTGAAGCCACTCACGGCACCGCGCCCAAGTACGCCGACAAGGACGTCATCAACCCTGGCTCCGTCATCCTCTCCGGCGTCATGCTGCTCGACTTCATCGGCTGGAAAGAAGCCGCCAAGCTGATTGAGACGGCCATGGAGAAGACCATCCAGCAGAAGTTTGTCACCTACGACTTCGAGCGCCAGACCGCTGGAGCAACAAAAGTCGGGACCAGCGAGTTCGCGACTCGCATCATCGCCAACATGTAACGTTTGCTTGCTCCCGGCCCAGCGGACCGGCAGCAAATTATAGGCAAAAGTGTGCGGATTCTCGCGCTTCGAGCAATGGGAGGAGACAACCATGGGCCAAGAAAAGATCGACGGGCCGAAGGTGACCCTCCATGTGGTTTCAAGTCTCGACGGTTTCATCGCGCGAAATGACAATTCGGTCTCCTGGTTTGAAGGGTACGAAAACAGCTACGAAGCCGGCGCTGTCCTTTCCGCGGAACAGATCGCGGCCTTTGTCCAATCCATCGACTGCTATGTAATGGGGTCGCATACCTATGAGCACGCGCTCCAACTGGGATGGCCCTACGGCGACACTCCCGTAGTGGTAGTAACAAAAAGAGCGTGGCCCAGGCCAGAAAAGAAAGTGGAGTTCTATGTCGGCGATCTGGTCGAACTTGTCAGCCAGAAACTCGCGCCGCGATTTCACAATATCTGGCTGGTGGGCGGCGCTCAGTTGTCCCAGCGTTTTCTCGAACTCGGCCTCGTCGATGAGATCAAACTGACGATTGCGCCTATCTTGCTCGGTGACGGCCTCCGGCTCTTTGGCAACGGAACCGAGGAAAGATGGCTCTTGAAGGATGTAGTCGCTTACAGGAACGGTTTTGTCGAGCTCTCCTATAGTGCATTGGCTTCGCGAGAGCATTCAAAGAACCCCTCAGATAAAAGACCGGCTGAATAAGCCGCCTTTCCCATTCGGCAGCTTGTGGGTTGAGCGACATCAGCGGCCAACAACTTGAAGCTAAGGAGAAGAATCATGCGTAAGAAAGTAAGTATTGTCGGCGCCGGTAACGTTGGCGCCACCGCGGCCCACTGGATCGCTTCCAAAGAACTGGCCGATGTAGTCCTGATCGACGTCGTCGAGGGCATCCCGCAAGGCAAAGCGCTTGACCTGCTCGAGGCCATGCCCATCGAAAAGCGCGACGTCAGCGTCATCGGCGCCAACGACTACGCCGCCACCGCGAATTCCGACATTGTGGTCATAACCGCGGGCATTCCCCGCAAGCCCGGCATGAGCCGCGACGACCTGCTCCATACCAACTTCAAGATCATGTCCGATGTGGTCGCCAAAGTAGTCGCGCAGTCCCCCGAGTCGATCCTCATCATCGTCTCCAACCCACTCGACGCCATGGCCCAGGCCGCATATCGCCAGGCAGGCTTCAACCGCGAACGCGTCATCGGCATGGCCGGCGTGCTGGACTCAGCCCGCTTCCGCACCTTCATTGCGGAAGAACTAAAGGTCAGCGTCGAGAACGTCACCGCCTTTGTGCTGGGTGGTCACGGCGACACCATGGTCCCGCTGCCGCGCTACTCCACGGTCGCAGGCATTCCCATCACTGAACTCATCGAGCCAGAGCGCCTCGAGCAACTCGTCCAGCGCACCCGCGATGGCGGTGCCGAAATCGTCAAGTACCTCAAGGCCGGCAGCGCCTACTACGCACCGTCAGCCGCCGTCACGGAGATGGTTGAAGCCATCCTCAAAGACAAGAAGAAGATCCTTCCCTGCGCCGCCTACCTGCAAGGCGAATACGGCATCGACGGCTTCTACATCGGGGTACCCTGCAAGCTGGGCGCGGCTGGTCTCGAAAAAATCATCGAGATCCAGCTCACCCCCGAGGAAGCTGCCGCCCTCAAAAAAAGCGCCGAAGCCGTCAAGGAACTCTGCGCCGTTATCGGCGTGTAACAGGCTCATAAATAATCAACTCCGCCGCGGCGGTTGTCATTTTGTCGTTGACAGGAAAGCCATCGAACCAGCAGCCTAAGAGCTTGCACCTGCAACTTACGCTCAAGGACGGGCTCGGATGACTTTCCCTAAATTTGCGACGCTAGCTTTATTTGCTTTCATGATAACCGCGTCGGCTTCAGCGCAACAGCATTTCCCTCTCCGCTCCGGTGAGTGGACGCTTTCCATGCCCGACCCCATGGGACAAGGGGGAAAGCCATTCAGCATGCTGCTCTGCATGAATGACGAGACGTGGGCCAAGGCGCTCTCAGGAAGAAACCCCACCTGCACCGTCGCACAACTTAACATCGGCTTGACAGGCGGAAGTTACCAGTTGAGTTGCGCGGGAAAGAGCTTTCAGATGAAGGGGAGTGTCAAGCTCAGTTTTGACGGACCGACCCACATCCACTCCGTTGGCTCTATCGACACCACTGCAGGCGGAACCACCACCCACATGGATACCATCTCCGATTACAACTGGAAAGGGCCTGTCTGCGACCCCAACGCCGACATCAATTTGAGAAACCACCACGTCCCTCCTCCTCAGTAGTTTTTTCAGCTCAAAGAAACCCAATGGAAAGAACGCCATTGACCTCCAAACGCCATTCAATGACTCGGTGCAATACAAGTTCGCTTGAACGGAGAACAGATGAAAACATTCCGAATTCTGCTTCTATGCGTTGCCCTGCCTCTCATATCGCAGTTCTGCGTCGCTCAGGATCAGGATGCTAAGGGCTGCAAGGACTCACCACTCGTCAGCCGCTATCCTGGAAGCTTCATCATCAGTTGCGAGCATTCAAATCTCGGTGGCTACGACTTCGCCATCACCGTTGACAAGAAGAACCAGACCAAACACCTGATGGGCGATTATCTGCAGATCAAGTACAAGTGGCCGAGTTATGGGAGCAAATCTCTGGTTGTGCATAGCTTGAACAGCGCGATGCATAAGGCCGGATACTCGTTCGACTACGACTCCGGAGACTATGGCGACTTTACGGTGCACATGGGCAAAACGTGGATCATGATCGAGACCAGCGCTGGTGGGTGGTATCAGGAGACCATTGTTGTGACCAAGGAGGTGGACACGGAGGTGGTTGCAAACGCTGCTGCCCTCTCCGGCGGACTGACCGGGAATGGCCACGTTGTGGTGAATGGCATTCTGTTTGACACAGGAAAGACCGACGTCAAGCCTGAGTCGGGGCCAGCCCTCAATGAGATCGCCAAACTGCTCAAAGCCAATCCCAAACTGAAGGTTTACGTTGTAGGACACACTGACAACGTTGGCGCACTGGCCGCCAATATGGATATCTCCAAGCGTCGCGCTGCTTCTGTTGTCTCGACGCTAACCACCAAGTACGGCGTTCCTGTCGCACAGTTAGATGCAATCGGCGATGGTCCCAGCGCTCCAGTTTCATCCAATGACACGGAAGACGGCCGCTTACTTAACCGCCGCGTTGAGTTAGTCAAGCAGTAACTCGTTTCACTCAACCAGACAATACAAAGGGCCGCTTGCAAGCGGCCCTTTTCGTTGGTTGGCGTTGGTCGATTAGACGCCTAAATAACTCCGGAAGTTTACAAGAACGCCTCAAAAAACAACCACTTTCATCATATCCATCTCCATCTCGGCTAACTCTATTTTGTTTCCTCTGAACCCGGAACCTTTTTCGCGCATCTGTGTCACTAACAATGGAATGGCAGGCCCCGCCAGGAGATCCAAGCGGGCTCGCCACAAATCACGAGGTAAGTGGAGGTTTCCCCCAATGGAAAGCACAATTCGCACAACCCGTAATGCAATCATCGCAGTCTCACTCGCCGGAGCCCTGATGGGAATTTCTCCGGCTTCGTTCGCGGCTTCTCGCGGCGCGGGCGCCGGCCCGCAGGCCGTCTCGGACAACCCGGCCGCAAGCGACGTCGCTGCCCGGCTAAACAAGAAGGAATTTCGCAACGTCAAAGTCGACGTCGACGCGAACGGCATTGCTACCCTGTCCGGCACGGTCGATCTCTATGAGTACAAAGTCGAAGCCGACAAGCGCGCCCATAGGGCCAAAGGCGTCTCCGCTGTCCGCAACGACATTCAAGTCGCCGGTCCCACCGTTTCCGATGATCAGCTGAAGTCCAAGCTGGTTGAGAAGCTCGAATACGACCAGGTCGGATATGGCAACGTCTTCGATGCCATCAGTGTCGATGTTCAGGGTGGAGTTGTCACGCTCGCCGGCCATGCTCTCAACTACCCGGCGAAAGATTCCGCGCTAGGTCTGGTGAGCACCTACCCCGGCGTCAAGGACGTTGTCGATAACATCCAGGTCGATCCAGTCTCGTTCATGGATGAACGGATTCGCATGGAAGTCGCGCGCGCCATTTATGGTTTTCCATCCCTCAACCACTATGCTGTCGACCCCGCCAAGCCCATCCGCATCACGGTGGTCAACGGGCATGTGCAGCTTGATGGCATCGTCGACTCGCAGGGCGACAAGGAAACGGCCTTCATTCGCGCCAATGCGGTCCCCGGCGTATTCAGCGTAAAGAACAACCTGCTGGTCGCCAACCAACCCGCCGAAGGGCAGCGGTCTTCAGTCAACCAATAACGTTCGGCCCTTCCCAAATTCCATCCTCGGAGGATCACATATCCTCCGGGGATGCTCTCCTCACTCGAACATCCCAAAAAGCCTCCAAAACTGCGATGAAAACAGCCCTTTGAGGGCATTTTCTGGCCGTTGGGTGCCAGTTTTTGAGCAAAAACGCGCCATTTTCAGGGGTCTTTGTTTACTGGTTGGTACATGGGCGCTTTTGTTAACTTGTTTATTTGCATATGTTTGCCAGTATACTGCGGCGAGAGAAACGGTGGTTTTCGAGGGGGAGGGGTGGGGTAACTGGTGGTACGGACCGGTCACATCCCTGACAGATTGCACCGGCGACATGGCTGACATGTTACGCATAGCGGGTTTGAATGTCGTGATCACAATTCCGATTGTGCGTCATTGGGGTGAATAAATCAGCAAAACCAGCCGCGCCCTCGATATGCTGAAAACCGCTCAGATGGCCAAGATTTTGACCCTCAGACCCACCACTGAAGAGGCCGAACCTGGAGCGTAACCACCGCGCTGCCTCCATCTCTCAAGTAAACTACTTCCTGGAACATTCATGCCCGGCATCTGGTCTAAAACGCGGACAACATTGGAAATGATCAAATGGGAGCACTCCATCTTTGCGCTCCCATTTGCCCTCACCGCGGCTTTGCTGGCAGCCCGCGGCCTGCCCGCCCTGCGCACCCTCGGCTGGATACTTGTGGCCATGGTCGCCGCCCGCTCCTCGGCTATGGCCTTTAATCGCTGGGCCGACGCCAAAATCGATGCCGCCAATCCTCGCACCCGCAGCCGCGCCATCCCCGCCGGCCTGCTTTCGCCCCAATTCGTTTTCGGCTTCACCTGCATTGCCTCGCTGATCTTTGTTCTGGCAGCCGCCCAACTCAACCGCCTCACTCTGTATTTATCCCCGCTGGCGCTGTTGGTTCTGCTCGGCTACAGCTACCTCAAGCGCTTCACCCGCTGGTCGCATCTGGGCCTGGGCCTGGCGCTCGGGCTCGCTCCCTCAGCCGCCTGGATCGCCGTTCGCGGCTCCCTGGACCCGCGCATCCTGGTCCTTACGGCCGCGGTCACTTTGTGGGCAGGCGGCTTTGATGTGCTTTACGCCTGCCAGGACTTCGAACACGACCGTACCGCCGGACTCCACAGCCTGCCCCAGGCCATCGGGATCCCGGCCGCATTCTGGGCCGCCCGCGCCCTGCATCTTTCCATGCTGGTTCTTCTGGTCTGGTTCGGCCTCCTCTTTCACTTCCTTGCGCTCGGCTGGGCCGGCATCACCGCCGTTGCGTTGCTGCTAGCCTACGAGCATTCCATCGTTTCGCCGCGGGACCTGCGCCGCCTGAACGCAGCTTTCTTCACCATGAATGGCGTCATTGCCATGGTTTTCTTTATCTTTGTCGCTGCCGATCTTTGGCTGCGGAGCTGAATTTATGCCATTCGACCCACCAAACGAAAAAACTCCGATCGAGCTGTGGTATGGTGCCAGAAAGCACTCCACACAAGACTCTTCCCAAAAACCTGTCGTCAACCCCTCAGCGGGAGCATCGGATTCAGCAATGAAGATCGCGATCCAGGGAGAACCCGGCTCATTCAGTCACGAAGCGGCTATGAATCTCGCCACTGGCGCGGTGATTGTCCCTTTTTCCCTTTCAGCCGATGCCTTTTCCGCCCTCGCCAAAGGCACGGTCGAGGCCGCGGTTATTCCCATTGAAAATAGTCTTGCTGGCTCCGTTTCGGAGCATTTTGACCTCCTGCTTACCCACGACGTGATGGTGGAGCGAGAGGCGCTGCTGCGCATTCGCCACAACCTCATCGCCATTTCCGGCACGCAGATCGTCCAGATCGATCGGGTATTCTCCCATCCCGTTGCGCTTGCCCAGTGCAGACGCTTCCTGGCCAGCCATCCCAAGATGGAGTCGTTTGCCTTCTACGACACAGCCGGCAGCGTAAAACAGCTCGTCGAATTGCGCGACCGGCATGCCGCCGCCATTGCCAGCGAGGCAGCCGCTCACTACTACGGCGCACAAATCCTGCAGGCTGGAATTGAAGACAACCCCGAAAACTTTACCCGCTTCTTCCTCGTCCGGCGCACCCATGACGCCGTAACAGATCCAGCGGCAAACAAAATCAGCGTGGCCTTTTCCGTCGAGAATCGCCCCGGCTCACTGGTTAAGGCTCTAAACGAGCTCTCCAAGCTCGGCACCAATCTCACCAAAATCGAGTCCCGGCCCGTCCATGGCAAACCCTGGGAATATATCTTCTACGTGGATTGCCAGATTGAATCCGCTGAAGCCGGCTCATTGGCGCTCGAGGCGTTGACTCCACATTGCGCCATGGTCAAGGAGTTGGGCCGCTACAAGGAAGCAGACCGCATCCTTGGAGGCCCATTGTGAAGGGGTCGACTCCTGGCGGAATCTCGCTCCAGCGGCAAAAAGGAAAAGGGGACAGCGCTCAGGCCGTCCCCTTTTTTATTCAAACCATTCCCGCCTTTGATATTAGAAGTGGTACGCCACACCAACAGTCGGAATATAAATGTTATACCACTTATTAGTGGTAAGTTCGCTCAGGCCAAATGAAGGCACCTTGGTGACAAACCCGCGATACTCCGCACGAATGTCGAAGCTGGGGCTTATCTCGTAGGCAAAACCGGCGCCATAGACACCACCAACGCCCGTTTGCTGTTTCGCGTCGATATTCGTCAAACCTGAATTACGAATGGGCAGAAAAATCAGGGCGCCGGGGCCTGCTTCCAAAAATGGATTAAATTTCTTGAAGTTGAACGTCCGCACGTATGCGCCGGAAATCTCCTGGGTACGGACTGGAATCTCGTAGTGATTGGTGTTGCTTATCACGTAGTGGATCTTGTTTTGGTAGGTAATTCCATAGTTTGCCTCGAGAGCGCTCGAGGGCGTAAGCATGAAACGGTAGCTTGCCAATGCGCCCAGAGCATAGTTGGAGCTCACCTGGACGTCGGTTTGTGACGCGATGAAAGGTTCAATCAGCCCGATTCCACTGATGCTAATGTCCTGGCGGCTCTCCTGAGCCCGTCCTGCGGCCACGCAAACGGCCAACAGAAATACAACTGATGCGATCTTCTTCATTCGGTCCTGAACCTCACCACTGCGCAACCATCCGGCTGGCAACGAGCTAGTCTATTCCGGCGCGCCGGTTTGTCCGGGCCCCGCTTTCAGAATTGTAACTGGCCAGACCGGCCCGTGCCGGAAAGCGGCCGCCTCTGAACAGCTTCCGGAACCGGGTCAAACACTGGCCCGGGAACTCCATCCGCCATCAATACGAAAGTCCTGAGCCTATAGACGCACATGAACCCGTTCCGGCACTCTCTGCCCGACTCTGAAATCTCCCAGGGACGTTCCTGATCTCTGACACCTGATCCCTGATCTCTGTCTCTTTCACCCAGTCCGTTCCACCTGGTAGTAAAACGGCGGACCTTTTTCCTTGGCCAGCGTCCGCACCGTCCCCAGAAACGCTCGCGCCGCATAGGAAAGCGTCGACTGCCGTCGATGCACAAGCCTGAGTATTCGCCGAGTCTCCAGTTCGTCCACCGGCACGCGCACCAGGTCCCCGTTCTCCAGCTCCCGCGCCACCGTCAGGTGAGGAACGAGTGCCACCCCATTACCCATCGCCACAAATCGCTTGATCGCCTCGATCGTCGGCAGCTCAATGCCCATGTTCAGCGGCGTTCGATAGCGCTGAAACGCCTCAATCACCTTCCGCCGCAGCGGCGAAGTCACATTGTGCGCAACAAACAGCTCCTCACCAAGATCGTTGATTGAAACCCGCTCCGCCTTCGCCAGCGGATGATTGGGGCTCACAATGAACGCCAGGCTGTCTCCGTAAACGGCAATGGTGCGAAACTGCGCCGGATCGGGCCGGAACGAAATCACACCTATCTCAAACGTGCGCAGGTTCAGTTCCTCGGGAATCTTCGAGGCCAGCATCCGGTGCACCGTTACGCTGATGTGCGGAAACTCCCGCCGAAACTGGTCGATCGCCGGCAACAGGTACATGCATGTGTACTCGTTCGCCGCCAGTTGCAACCGGCCCCGTTCCAGGCTCTTCAGCTCGCCCAGCGCGCTCGCCGCCTCCCGCCGCAGCGCCAATAGCCGCAGCGCGTAGTCCCGCAGCAGCAGCCCGGACGCGGTCAGCGACCCATCCCGCGCCGCCCGGTCAAACAGCGTCTCTCCGATCGAAGCCTCAAGCTTACGGATCACCTGGCTCACGGCCGGCTGTGTCCGATGCAGCCGCACCGCGGCCCGCGAGAAGCTCTTCTCCTCCGCCACCGCCAAAAATGTCTCCAGCTGATTCAGTTCCATGCTGCTCGCCTCGCGTTTGAACTGTTCACTGTCATCTGTAACCTGTCATCTTCTCCATAAGCAATAGTAATAGACTCCCCAAAAAGAATAACTTTGCCTTATACCGCCCCAATGAGAGACACTTTCTAGGTTGGTTCAGAGCTTCCCCTGGCAGGCATATAGATGACTTCAAACATTTCAGATCATGTAGTCTTCTTCGACACCACCCTCCGCGACGGCGAGCAGTCCCCCGGCTGCAGCATGACCACGCAGGAAAAACTCACCATGGCCCATGCCCTTGAGGACCTTGGCGTGGACATTATCGAGGCCGGTTTCGCCATGGCTTCCGAGGGTGACTTCGCAGCCATCGCCACCATCACCCAGGCCATTCGCAAGCCGCGCATCGCGTCCCTCGCCCGCGCCAAGAAGGAAGACATCGAGATGGCTGCCCGCGCCCTGCAGTTTGCTGACCGCGCACGCATCCACATCTTCCTCGCCTCCAGCGACCTGCACCTCGAGTACAAGCTCAAAATCAGCCGTCAGGAGGCTCTCGACCTCACCGCCGAATCCATCCGCCTCGCCCGCACCCACGTCGACGACATCGAGTTCTCCCCCGAAGACGCCACCCGCTCCGACCGTGACTTCCTCGTCGAAATGGTTCGCGTCGCCGTCGAAGCCGGTGCTACCACCATCAACATGCCGGACACCGTCGGCTACTCCACTCCCGAGGAATACGGCCGCATGTTCGCCGAAGTCCGCGAGCGCATCCCCGCCATCGACAAGCAAGGCATCATCCTTTCTTCGCACTGCCACGACGACCTCGGCCTCGCCGTTGCCAACTCCCTCGCCGCCATCCAGAATGGCGCGCGCCAGGTCGAGTGCACCATCAACGGCATCGGCGAACGCGCAGGCAACGCCGCTCTCGAAGAAATCGCCGCCGCCCTCTACGTCCGCGGCGACCGCTACGGCGTCTCTACCGGCATCAAGCTTGAAAACCTCTACGCCACCAGCCAGGTGCTTGGCCAGATCATCACCTTCCGCCCATCGCCCAACAAGGCCATCGTCGGCGACAACGCATTCGCGCACGAGTCCGGCATTCATCAACACGGCATGCTGGCCAACCCGCTCTGCTACGAAATCATGACGCCCGCGCTCGTCGGCGTCGCCAAGACTCATCTCGTCCTCGGCAAGCACTCCGGTCGCGCCGCGCTCAGGCACCGTTTGGAGCAACTCGGCTTTGCCCTCACCCGCGAGGAACTGCAGCAGACCTACTACCGCTTCGTAGCCCTCGCCGACCGCAAGAAAAATATTTACGACCAGGACCTGGTAGGCCTGTTGCCCGACCAGATTCGCGAAAAACGGCATGTGCCGGTATCGGAGCTGGATTGATAAAGAGCAAAGCAATGAACGTCGGTAAGGAGTTGACGGCGACAGGAGCTGTTTCCGTTCTGACTCTGCTCGTGCTTTTTTTTGTTGCCCCGTGGATCCCGTTGCTTCTCGCGATGCCGTTCAATGATCTCAGTATCAAGATCGGGTCTTGGATCGATTCCGCGTTTCCCTCTCCGGGCTGGTTTGCGGCGGCGGGAAACTACATGCTGGGCATCTTTATCGTCGCCTGCTTCGAGGTTTGGATTGGCCTTTTCGTTTTTGTGAGATTGATGAGAATGGTAATGAACCGAAGAGCAAAACAAGATGCCGAGAATTCTCTCTCGCTACAGCTGAAGTGAACACAACGTTCAACTAACCTTCCAAGGTGTGCAAAGAAGAATGACCATGAACCTCAAAATCCTAGTCACCGCCGGCGACGGCATCGGCCCCGAAGTCACCAACGAGGCCGTCTCCGTCCTCAAAGAAGTCGCCCATATCGGCGGCCACACGCTTGAGCTTGATGCCAGGCGCATCGGCGGCATCGCCATCACCACCGACGGAACGCCCCTCCCCGCAGACACCCTCGCCGCGGCCCTCGACTCTGACGCTGTCCTCCTCGGCGCAGTCGGCGGCAACGAATTCAATTCCCTCCCGCCGGACAAGCGCCCCGAAGCCGGCCTGCTTCAGATCCGTTCCGCTCTCGGCGGCTTCGCCAATCTCCGTCCCGCCTTCGCTTTCAAAGAGCTCGCCGTTAACAGCCCGCTCCGTCCCGAGATCATCGACGGCGCAGACATTCTCTTCGTCCGTGAACTCCTCGGTGGCCTCTACTTCGGCCAACCCCGCGAGTGGAACAAGACCACGAATGAAGCCTGGAACACCATGCGCTACACCAAGGCGGAAGTTGTCCGCGTAGCCCGCATCGCCTTCCAGCTCGCCCAGAAGCGTCGCAAGAAGCTCTGCTCCGTCGACAAGGCCAACGTCCTCGAAGTCTCGCAACTCTGGCGCGCAATGGTTATTGAAGTCGCCGCCGAATTCCCTGACGTCACGCTCGAGCATCAGTACGTCGACGCAATGGCCATGCACATCATGAACCGCCCCAAGGACTTCGATGTCGTCCTCACCGAGAACCTCTTCGGCGACATCCTCTCCGACGAGGCCTCCATCATCACCGGCTCGCTCGGCATGTTGCCCTCGGCCACCATCGGCGGCGCGG
>JBEKUP010000085.1:0-18007 GCA_049514915.1 Occallatibacter sp.
CCTGGAAGACACTTGCTGAGTTTCCCGCCCCGCCGTCCGGCCCTGGAGGTGTGCTTGCCTTCAGTTGATGCGGCACGCATTCCGGCGTTGCATTCGGCGAGGTCTGTGCGAATACCGCAATATGCAATATCTCTGAGGCGGCAAACAGAATCGATCGCAACAACGCGGTCATCCCGTCCTACCTCACCAACTCCAGCGCCCGGATCGTCTCTTTCCTTACCGTCAGCCGCTCCACCAGGTCCGTCTTCACCTCGTACCCGCGCCCCGGCGTATCCGGAATCGCAATCTCGCCCGCCTTTGAAACCGTAATCTCCGGTTCCACAATGTCCTCAGCCCAGTACCGCGCCGAAGCCGAAACATCTCCCGGCAGCGTGAAATTCTCCAGCGTCGAAAGCGCAATATTGTGCGCCCGCCCAATCCCGGCCTCCAGCATCCCGCCGCACCACACCGGAATCCCCCGTTCCTGCGCCGCATTATGCACCGCAATCGCCTCGGAGAACCCGCCCACGCGCCCGAGCTTGATGTTGATAATCCGGCACGATCCCATCTCGATCGCCGCCAGCGCATCCCGCCGGTTGCGAATCGATTCATCCAGGCAAATCGGCGTCTCCAGCCGCTTCTGCAGCATGGAGTGGTAATAGAAGTCGTCGTGCCATAGCGGCTGCTCAATCATCAGCAGGTCGAAAGCCTCAAACTCCACCAGGTGGTCCGCATCTCCCAGCCTATACGCGGAGTTGGCATCACAACTCAGCATGATCCCCGGCCAGCGGTTGCGCACCCGCTCAAAAACTTCCGTGTCCCAGCCCGGCTTGCATTTCAGCTTGATTCGCTGGTAGCCAGCCGCCAGCTCCCTCTCGATAACCGCCAGCAGCTCGGGAATCGATGGTTGAATTCCCAGCGAAACCCCGCATGGAATCGTTTCCCTCACACCGCCCAGCAGCCGCGACAGCGAAATCCCTTCGCGCTGCGCCTCAAGATCCCAGATCGCATTTTCGAGCGTCGCCCTGGCCATCGGGTTGCCGCGCACTTGTTTAAAGAGCTTCGGGCACTCCCCACCATGCTCCGGTGATGCCGCGGCCAACATGGGGCCCAGTTCCTGTGTAATCACAGCCCACGCTGTATCAGTTGACTCCGCAGAGAAAAACGGACGCTCCCCTGCAGTACACTCGCCCCAGCCGGTCAATCCCTCTGACTGAACTTCAGCCAGAAGAATCCTCCGGTTGCGCGTCACGCCAAAGCTTGTCTCAAACGGACGCACCAATGGCAGGTGCAGTTCCCGCAGGATAATCGCATCGATTCGCATAAATTTTGAGTTCCTTAGTAAGTGCGTTCCTTGGAATCTGTAACGATCTCCGCCCGGGTGGGGATTCCCAATTCGAAGACTCCATTTCCTTCCGCATCGCGGACGAAGCCAAGTACGGCTAGTCCCTGAGAAAATGCCTCTTGAAACCTGTTGCGGTTCTCCAACTGAACGGCGAGGGCGCGTTCCCTGCTTGATTCTGATGCCTTCCACTGGTAGATGGAGGCCGGTACCTGAATCTGAACCAGAATTCGTTCCTCTGCTACCTGTCCGCCTGTATCGTTACCCTCAAGAATTGCCAGTACTCGCGGAGAATCAAGCTCCCATTCCGCCAATAAGCGATCCGTCGGCAATCCACCTTGCAGTCGAGATGAGGATACACCATAAAAATTGACACGATATCCACAGACGATCGCTCCCAGCTTATGAATGTTGAGAAACGCATTCTTGATTTCCAGCGGATCGAAGGTCCACTCCATGTGCCGTATCCCGCGTGCAAGAGCCTCTTTACGCTGCTCCAGCTTCAGCTTCGCCCCCAGCCCGCGGTTCCGGTACGCCTCCTTCACCGCCAGCATATGTGAGTGCAGGTAAGCCCGCGGAATTCCATCTCCGGTCTTCAATCCCGGCAAAGATAAGGCGAATCCAACCATCGATTCCGGCCCTCCCTCGGCTGACGCGCCTGGAATCTCCGTATCGAAGGCCCCAATCACCTGCCCGCCAATCTTCTGCCCCACCAGGAACGCCCGGCGCGGAATCACGTCCGCCTCGTCGTAGCCCCACGTTTCAATCTGGAGCTGTACGCAGGCCTCCAGTTCATCCAAGCCCGTGCAGGTGCGGAAAACAATCATCCCCGCCCCTCCAACGCCGCAGCACCTTGGGGCGCCTCACTCATCGCTAACTTCCGCTTCGCCCCCGCCCACAACGCCTCCAACTCCTCCGGCGCAAGCTCCTCCAGCGGTCTTTCCGACGCAATCTCCATCGCCCGGAACCGCTCCCGAAACCGCCGATTGCACCCCCGCAGCGCCATCTCCGCGTCCACACCCAAATGCCGTCCCAGGTTCACCACGGTAAACAGCAAATCGCCCAACTCCGCCTCAACGGCGGGCTTCCGCGCCGGATCGTCGGAAGCCGCCTCGGCCTCCAACTCCGCCGTCTCCTCCGCCAGCTTCGGCAGCAAGTCCCTCCAGCTTGGCCAGTCGAACCCCGCCTTCTGCGCCTTCGCCCCCAGCTTCGCCGCCTCGGCCAGCGCCGGCATGGCGCGCTGCACGCCATCCAGCCTCGACGCCCCGGCACCGTCCGCTCCATGCAATGCTTCGGCCTTCTTGATCTGCTCCCAATTCC
Organism: Occallatibacter sp.; assembly: GCA_049514915.1. Classification (GTDB taxonomy): domain Bacteria; phylum Acidobacteriota; class Terriglobia; order Terriglobales; family Acidobacteriaceae; genus Telmatobacter. Next base: position 2,642 of record JBEKUP010000085.1, read on the forward strand.
GCAGCACTGCCGCCGTCGACCCCTCCACCGCCGAATCCACCACTGCCCGATTCCCCGCCGCCATCGCAGCCTCATCGCCAAACACATGCGGGTGCCGCCGAATCAATTTGTTATTCAGATGGTCAAGCACATCGGCAATCGTGAAGTGTCCGTCGTTCGCCGCCATCTCCGCATAAAACAGAACCTGCAGCAGCAAATCGCCGAGTTCTTCCGCCAGGTGCGGAAAATCCCGCCGCTCAATGGCGTCAAAAACCTCGTAGGTTTCTTCCAGGGTGTATTTGCGGATGGAATCAAACGACTGTTCGCGATCCCATGGACACCCGCCCGGAGCCCGCAACCGCGCCATAATCGCAACCGACTCCGCAAACAACTCCGCCGCCCGCGCCGGATCGGAAGGGACGGCAATTCGTGGGATGTCTGGACTGTCAGCCTCGCGTACGACCTTCATGTCCCCCAGTCTAACGCGTGCGCTGCGCACACCCTATCACGCTGGGGTCAGTTCTGCGTTCCATTCCGCTTATTCAAAGCCGCCTGAATCATCTCCACGCATTTTGCGCACGACATTTCCTTCGCCCGCATCAACGCTGTATCTCCCTTGCGGCCTGTTGCCGTGGGATCCGCGCCCGCCTCCAGCAGTGTCTTCACCATTGCTTCGGAAAATGCGTAGCGAATCAGTACTGTATCCCCGTAGTCCGAATGCGCCCCCAGATCCGCCCCTGCGTCCAGGAGCGGTTTGATCACCTCAGGGTGATACATGCAGCCATACAACGTCGTCTCCCCCTGCCAATTGCGCTGGTTCACATCCGCACCCGCCGCAATCAACAACTCCACCATCTCCAACGTCGTCCCGCGGTCGCGTTCCAGAGCCCAACGCAGCACCGGCTGATTCTGGATCCGCGCCTTCAAATCCGGCTTCAACTCGAGCAACCGGCTCACCACCGCCGGATTCCCTGACTGAATCGCTGCCGCCAGCGTTCCTTGTCCCGCGATCCAGTCATCATCCGTCTCACCCAGCGGAATATGTGCTTTCGGGTCCGCGCCCTTCCCCAGCCACAACTCCGTCAGCGCTAGGTTCCCTGACTGCGCCGCATCCGCAAGGCACCGATTCTTTACCGCCGCCGGCACGGTCTTTACCGTCTGTAGCATTCGACCCACCAGCGCCGCATTGCCCCAGCGGCCGGCCTCGCATACCGGCGGAGCGCCTTTATCTGTCACCTCAACCGCCGGGGCCTTCGCCCGCACAAAAGCGTCTATCAGCGGCTCATCGTTTTGCTGAATCGCCTTGCGATACAACACCAGGTTGTCGTGCGAGCTCGCGCCAAAATCCCAGCCCTCAGCCTTCATCAAAGCCAGGGAATCCTCATTCTTCTTCACCCAGCGCTCGGTCCCGGCTATCGTGTCCACCAAGTTTTCCAGATTCTTCACTGCAAGCGGCAATCCCTCGTCCAGCCCTACATAATCCACCACGGTCTTCGTCGTTCTATTCATTCGCAGCGTCAGCGTCTGTGTCGGGTTGTCAGTCCAGCCTGCCACATACTTCGGAAGCGCGGACAGAAAACTCGCCGCGCGGAAAGCATCCAGCAACTGCGTCACCGCCTCTGCCGGAACATGCGCCGTATGATGACCCGGCAAATACACATTCGGCTCGCCGTCAAACAGCACCGTCCCATCGCCCCGCACCGTCACCCGATACGCCGGGCACGATCCAAAACACATGGTCCGTTTGAGCTCCATCTCCAGCGTGGCCTTATCCACCTTTGTCGGAAACGCCACCGTCGGCCCCCACTTCTCCGGCGGATAGATATTCACCCAGTCCTGAATCTTCACCCGCGTCGCAACCCCGTCCACCAGCCATGGCGTATACACACGCGCCCGCTCTATCGCCGCCGCCTCATCCTCGTGCGGCGCGCAGGGCTCCGATCCTTTTTCAGCGGTCAGGCTCTCCACCACGCCATTTGCTGAAACCACCACCTCGAACAGGCACTGTCCGGTCTGGTGCGCAAATGCCCACCGATCCTTATTCAGTTCCTCCATCTCCTCCGCGCTGCGGTGCAGTGCCTCTTCCGGCCCCGTGCGGTGATCCCATATCCGCGCGTCGTTCACCTCCACCGGCGCAGTCGAACCTGCCTGCCCAAAAGCCACGCCACCAAGCACAACCCACGCCAACCACCCGGCAATCCGCATAGCCCCTCCGCCGATCATTCCGCCCTCGAAGCAATGGACCACCCTGAAGCAGCAGAACGTCACCTGATCTCCGCGTCGACACTGCGTATACTCACCTGCGTTTGACTTCCAGTTCCCGGCAGATCACCGTGCTGCTCGTCGACTGAACTCCCGCCTCCACGCGAAGCTGCTCAACCAATCTTCCAAGCTCGACGGGATCCGCGCAGTCTACCTGCAACCGCGCGTCAAAGGTCCCAGTGATCGAAGCTGCCTCGCGAATGCCCGGAATGTTCCCTAGCGCTTTCTCGAAGGCTTCCATGGTCGTTCCCTGGCGCAGCTTTACGTCGACAAAGGCTTGCAGTTTCAGTCCAAGGGATGCCAGAGAAACCTCGACGGAAAAACCGCGAATCACGCCAACCGCCTCCAGTCGGCGCACCCTTTGTGCAGCGGCATTGGCGCTGAGGTTCACCATTTTCCCTAGTTCCTGATAGCTGATTCTGCCGTTCTTGCCCAGCTCACTGAGGATTCGCATGTCACGCCCGTCCATCGCGGCGACTTTCTCAGATTGCTCTGCTTGGAGCGGTTCCGAACGAGATAAACGCACAAACTCTGCCATATTGCTGCAGTATCCTCTCTCAATTCAGCATTTCCAATGATAAACATGTCTATGACTGCAGAGGCAATCCATTTACCAGCCTGTCGTACCACAAGAGTCCCAAGCTCGGTATCCCAGGAGGATCTATTGACATCCACCCGTGGCTCTAAATCTTCAAGGCCATTGATCCCTTCGTCGACCATTGGTGCCTTGGCTTTGCTGCTGCTGCTTTGCGCCATCACCGCCTTCGCCCAGACGCCTATCACCATCCCCGACACGCCGGCCGGCCACACTCTCTCCGCATGGCTCGACGCCTTCAACAGCGGCGATCAAGCCAAGATCGATGCCTACATCAAGGACCGCTCCCCCAAGACCACAGTCGACTTCTTCCGCAGCTTTCGAGCCCAAACCGGCGGCTTCGATCTCCTCTCCATCGATAGCAGTGAGCCCCTGCAAATTAAGTTCCGCGTCAAGGAGAAGTCCAGCGCCACCGTGGCCATCGGAAGCATTCTGCTCAACACCGCGGAACCTCACATGGTAGACAACTTCGGCCTGCGTGCCATTCCACCTGGCGCCGTTATCGAGAACATCAAGATCGATGCAGCCGAGCGCCAGCGTGTTATCGATGGCATAGCCTCCAATCTCACCGAGTACTACGTCTACCCGGATGTCGGGCAAAGAATGATCGACGCCGTTCACGCGCATCAGAGAAATGGCGACTACGATCGGATCATCGATGGCGACGCCCTGGCGTTCAAGCTCACCGCTGACCTGCGCGATGTGAGTCACGATAAACATCTGCACGTCAACTTCAGCTCAGTCAAGAATCCGCCCGACAACTCTGACGAACCAACTCCGGAGCAGAAGGCCGATTACCGTAGGGAGACCGAGCATGACAACTGCGGCTTCCGCAAAGTTGAAATCCTCGCCGGCAACATCGGCTACCTGAAATTCGATTTCTTTGGCGACCCGGAAGTCTGTGGCCCATCGCTGATTGCTGCCATGGGATTCCTGGCCCACGTGGACGCGATCATCTACGACATGCGCGAAAACGGCGGCGGCGATCCGGCAATGGTGGCCATGGCTTGCACGTACCTATTCGACAAGGCGACCCACCTCAACGATCTCTACGACCACAAAGAAGACAAGACCACGCAGTACTGGACACTTCCCTACGTGCCCGGAGCCTCATTTGCCGGCAAGCCGGTCTTTGTCCTCACCGCGCACCGCACTTTTTCCGGCGCAGAGGAGTTCACCAACGACCTCAAGACGCAGAGGCGCGCCACCATCGTCGGCGAAGTCACCGGCGGAGGCGCACACCCCGTCGCACCCCATCGCATCGACGATCACTTCATGATCGGAGTTCCTTTCGCCCGCGCCGTCAATCCCATCACCCACACAGATTGGGAGGGCACCGGCATTACGCCCGACGTCCCCGTCAAAGCCTCCGACGCGCTCGATACCGCGATAAAGCTGGCCACTGAAAAACTCCAAGCCGACCAAAAGCAACCCGAAACAAAGCCCTTGGGCCACTAACCGCTGGGTGCCCCAAGTTCGGCGCAGCTTCATCGCGCCTAACGTGGGACAGCTCCATCTATCTATTGTTTCTTACGTCCCTTTATAGTCTTTCCTCAATCAACCACAGAAGCCCCGCGCCTCATCCATTCCGTGTTCTTTGCGGAATGAGCCGGAATCCACGAACTCCGACACCAGCTCCCGCGTCTACACTGCGTATACTCAACCTCGCGCATGAATCGCATTCTAGGCACAATCTTCGCAGGCCTTCTGGGCCTCGCCTTCGGCAGCTTCCTCAACGTATGCCTCAGCCGCTGGCCGCAAGGCGAGAGCATCATCCACCCGCGCTCCCACTGTCGCAACTGCGAACACCAACTCTCCTGGTGGGAGAACATCCCGCTCATAAGCTGGCTAGCCCTCCGCGGCCGCTGCCGCAATTGCCACACCTCAATCAGCTGGCGCTATCCGTTAGTCGAGACAGCGGTAGCCGCAGCGTGGGCATTGCAAGCGTGGCAGAGTCGGACCACCTGGGACTGGGGCTCGCTGGAGCAGGATCTCTACATATTCAGGAGCCCGTATGCAATCGCTTGCGCTCTTGGATGGGCTGTCTTCATTTGGCTCTTGCTTGCCATGGCGTTTCTAGACGCAGAGCATCTCTGGCTTCCCGACTGGCTCACACTGCCGGGCGTCCTACTAGGATTCATTTGCGCAGTCATCCAGACCCGGATCGACTACGTCATGACGTCGTGGCTCCCACCTCCACCGACACTTGCGCATGAACTCGTGAACAGCGCGCTCCATCGCTTTATCGCCATCCTGGCCGCCGCCCTCCTAATCCTCCTGATCCGCTGGCTCTACAAACTAATCCGCCACCGTGAAGGCATCGGCCTGGGCGACGCCAAGCTGATGGCCCTCTTAGCCGCCTGGCTAGGCCTTCCCGGCGCACTTCTAGCCTTCTTCATCGGCATTCTTCTCGGAGCCCTCGTCGGCGTAGCCCTTCTCATCATCCCTAAAGCCACATCAGACTCCGGTGACTGGTCCGTAACAAAGCTCCCCCTCGGCACCTTCCTCTGTATAGGCGGCATCGTCAGCGCCCTCTGGGGCCAGCCAATCGTCGCCGCCTACCTCCACTGGGCCGGCTTCTAGCCCAGTCACTCACCCCAATCAGCTACTTCGAACCATCCGCCCCCGCAGTGGGCGTTTCACTCCAAGTCTCCACCGGCCCAAGCTTCAAGTCCTTCAGCTCGGTCTCGATCTTCGCCTTGTCGCCCACGGCAATCACCAGAAGGTTTTCCGGGTGAATGTATTCCGCCGCCGCCCTCTGCGCATCCGCCGACGTCACCCCCTCGATGTGTTTCGGAAGATTCGTGTAGTAGTCGATCGGAAGCGCATAGAGCCAGAGATTCGCCAACTCCACATTAACGCTGGCGTCGCTCTCAAACGTCCCCGGCAAGCTGCGAATAATCGAGTCCTTCGCCTGCCGCAGTTCCGCATCCGTCAGCGGCTTATTGTGGATGCCGTCCAGTTCCTTGAATAACTGCTCCGCAGCCGGCGCCGTCACATCCGACCGAACCTGCGCTCCCGTCATGTAGGGCCCAGTCCCGCGGTAGTACCGAAAAATTGAAAATGCGCCGTACGTGTAGCCATGCTCTTCGCGCAGGTTCATGTTGATGCGCGACGAGAACAGACCGCCCAGCATCGTGTTCATCACCGTTGCCGCTGGGTAGTCAGGCGAACTCCTCGGCACACCCACCCCAAACGCAATCAGCGCGGTCTGCGGCGATCCCGGCTTGTCCACAATCAGAATCTTGCGCTCCGGAGCAGTCGGCGCCGCAGGCGGCGTGGCCGGAACAGCCGCCGATGCCCAGTTACCAAAAATCTCTTTCGCCAGTTTCCGCGCCTCCACCGGGGTCACATCGCCTGTCAGCTCTAAAAGGCTGGTCTTCGGCCCATAGTGCTTCGCATAAAATGCGCTGATCTCGTCCCGCGTAATCGCATGCAGCGATGCGGCAGTACCCAGCGCGTCATATCCATACGGATTTGCCGGTCCATACAGGTTCAAGGTTCCCGCCCGCATTGCCAACTGCATCGGGTTATCCTGCTGCTGCAGCAGGCCAGTCATCCGATTGGTTCTTATCCGCTCCAGATCGGCCGCTGGAAACGATGCATGTTCAGCGGAGTCGGCCACCAGGTCCAGCCCCTTGCCAATATGGGAGGACAGCAGCGAGAGCGTCAAACGCACGCCATTTGGATCGCTGTAGGAGTCAAGATTCCCGCCCAGCAATGCCGCCTCGTTGGCAATCTCGTCGGCCGTTCGCCGCGTCGTCCCTTCCGTCAGCATCGCCGCCGTAATCCCTGCCAGTCCCGGGCGATCCGGCGGATTCGCTTCGTTCCCAGCCAAAATCAGCAACTGTGCGGAGACAATCGGCAGTTCGTGCCGTTCCACAAAATAGACTGTCAGACCATTCTCAAGCGTAAAGACTTCCGGCTTGGGCAGTACCAGCGGCCGCTCCGGCCCTGCCTTGGGAGGCGTGGCCCGCCACGCCTGCGCCGCCTCAAACTCCGGCGAATGCGCCGGTCCAATCTTCACGTTGGCGTCGGTATCTTCCGGGCTCCGAGGAACATCGTCCAACACCTTCTTCCCGGGAATCCCATACACCACCACGCGCTTATCCTTCGCCAGAGTTTGCTGCACATATTTCTGAACGCTGGCCTGCGTAATCGCGTCGTACCGCGCCAAATCCTTCCCCAGGTATCCCGGGTCGCCGGTGTACTGGTTGTAGTAGTTAAGCTGGTCGGCCACGCCGCCAAAGCCCCCCAGCCGCTGCAATCCTGAGATCAAACTTGTCTCCTGCTTGTTGCGCGCCCGTTCCACTTCAGCCGCCGTTGGACCGGAAGCCGCCAGCTCGTCGATAATCTCCTCCGCTTCGGCCTCCAGCTTTTCCGGCGTCACGCCCGGCTTGGCAATCATCTCGCACTCAAAAGTCGACGCCAGGGTGAGCGAGAAGTTAAAGCAATTGACGGATTGTGCAATCTGCTGTTTGTAAACCAGCTCCCGATAGAGGCGGCTCGACTTTCCCCCACCCAGAGTCTCCGATGCAATATCCGCATCCGCGTCTCCAAGAGTAAAGGCGGGCGCTGAAAGCCACGCGAGAATAACTTTGGGCAGTTGTACCGTGTCCGTCACCACCGCGCGCCGCTCCATCGTGATGGGCGGTGTAACCACCGGCGTAACCGGCACCGCCGGCCCTGCGGGCAACGGGCCAAAGTACTTCTCAATCAGCGCCTTGATCGTGGCCGGATCGTAGTCTCCTGCTATTGCCATCGTTGCGTTGTTCGGCGCGTAGTACTGGGTAAAAAACTCGTGCACATCTGCCAACCGCACCGCCTCTACATCCGCATGCGAGCCAATCACGTCCGCGTAATACGGATGCCCCTTCGGAAATAACTGGTGATACACCTCTTCATCCACAATGCCGTACGGCCTGCCCTCGCCCTGCCGCTTTTCATTGCGCACCACATCCCGCTGGTTTGCCAGCTTGGCACGGTCCAAAGTATCCAGCAGAAAGCCCATCCGGTCGCTCTCCAGCCACAACGCCGTTTCCAACTGGCTGGCCGGGACCGTCTCAAAGTAATTTGTCCTGTCGAACGAAGTCGTGCCATTGAACTCCGACGCCCCCACCCCCTCCAAAATCTTGATATGCGCTTTTTCGCCCACATGTTTTGACCCTTCAAACATCATGTGCTCGAAAAGGTGCGCAAACCCGGTACGCCCCGCGCGCTCCTTCATGGGACCTACGTGATACCAGATATCCACGGCCACAATCGGCAGTTTATGATCTTCGTGTAACAGGACTTCGAGACCATTTGCCAGCTTGTATCGCTCATAACGGATCTCGGGAACCTGGCCGGATGCCTTGGACAAATCGCTCCCATGAGCGGCAAGCCCAGTGGTACCTGCCAAAAGACAGAGCAGTGTTGAAAGCATCAGTGTGCCGGGATGAAGTTTCATTGGATTTGGTTCTCCTTCGAACGCTTATGTGAGTTCGACCAAAAAAAGCCATTCTGTCGTCTATCAAATCGGGGAACTATCTGCGTCCCCAAAGTATCCCAATTGCTTCAGCAGGATTCAACAACTTTCAACCTCCGTTCGGGTTTTAATTTGAGGATAGACCGCACTACGCAAGCCATGCCCGGTCGTCCCCTTGACGTCTTAAGAGCACAGGTGAGCCATCGATGGAACGCTTCAGTGGGCCTATAACCGCTATCATGTGCGCAAGTCTCTTGCTGCCTTCCCTCCCCGCGCCGGCGGAAACCATGCAGCCTACAAGCAACTCCAGTCAGCTCTTAGCCGCTCGGCCAGCTTACAAATCCGGCCAGATGCAAGGCGACGAGCGCATCATTCACGCCCTCAATCGCTTCACCTTCGGACCCCGTCCTGGGGATCTCGAAGCAGTAAAAGCCATGGGTCTCGAAGCCTGGTTCAATCAGCAACTCCGCCCCGATACCATCGACCAGGCCGAGCTATCTGCTCGCCTCGGTCAGTTCCCTGCCATGCAGCGCAACCCGCAGGACCTGCTCTACTACCTGCCCAGCAACGCTGTTATCCGTCAGGCAATCGACGGCAAAGCCCCTGTCCCGGACCGTCCCGCAGCGCTGCACGCCATCTATGAAGATGAGATGGCCCGCGTCGAAGTCAAGCGCCAGGAGAAGGAACAGCAGAAACAGCTAGTGGCATCCAACCAGCCCGTAGCAGTTATGACAGCTCCCGGCGCGCCACCGCCCACGGCCCCGCCTGCCATGTCCGGCTCCATCATGGCCGACGCCGCACCGGCCAAGCCAATTCAAGACCAGCAGCAGGATGGCCAACCCAGCCAGACTAAGATGGCCGCCGCGCCCGGTGCACCCGAGCCTGTAGTCGATCCGGCCACCATCACTGAAGTCCTGGCTCTCCCCCCTCAGCAGCGCGTCTCTCGCCTCGCCTTCATGCCGCAACCGGAGCTTGATGCTCTCCGTAAAGCTCTCAAAGGCCCGCAGCGTGCCGCCCTTGTTGCCGGGCTCAATCCCGCGCAAAAGGAGTTCGTCGCCGCCCTAGAAAGCCCCCAGCGCGTCGTCAATGAAGAACTCACTAGCCAGCGCCTCGTCCGCGACATCTACTCCAACGCGCAGCTCGAAGAAGTCATGACCGACTTCTGGCTCAATCACTTCAACGTCTACGTTCACAAAGACGAGGCAACCCCCTACTACCTGGTAAGTTATGAGCGCGACGTCATCCGCCCCCGCGCCCTCGGCAAGTTTGAAGATCTGCTGGAAGCCACGGCGCACAGCCCGGCCATGCTCCTCTACCTCGACAACTCCAGCAGCATGGGCCCCGATTCCCCCGCCGCCGAAAAGAACAAGGAGCGCGACGCTCGCAATCCCAACGCAAAAAAGAAAGCTCCTGAAGGATTGAACGAGAACTACGCCCGCGAGCTTATGGAACTGCACACCCTCGGCGTCAACGGCGGCTACAGTCAGGCGGACGTCACCCAGGTTGCTCGCGTCCTCACTGGCTGGACCGTCGACCGCCCGCAGCGCGGAGGCGCATTCAAGTTCGACGAAAGCCGCCACGAGCCCGGAACCAAGAAGGTCATGGGCAAGAAGTTCAAGGAACATGGCGAACAGGAAGGCCGCGAGCTTCTTCACATGCTCGCCACCCGTCCCGCAACCGCCCATTTTCTTTCCCGCAAACTCGCCATCCGCTTCGTAGGCGACAATCCTCCGCAGACCCTCGTCGATCGCATGGCCAAGTCCTACCTCTCCAGCGGCGGCGACATTTCGACGGTCCTCAAAACTCTCTTCCACTCTCCCGAGTTCTGGTCCGAAGGCGACTATCGCGCCAAGGTCAAAACGCCACTCGAATTCGTTGTCTCTGCCGCCCGCGCCAGCAATTTGAATACCGACAACTTCCAGCCACTCATCAACGCTCTCCGCGACATGGGCATGCCGCTTTACGGCGCCATCCCGCCTACCGGCTACAAGTGGGACGCTTCCGACTGGGTCAGCACCGGCGCGCTTGTCAACCGCATGAATTTCGCGCTCACTCTCGCATCGAACAAGCTTCCCGGCATCGCCATTACATGGTCCGCGCCCGCAATCTCCTTCACCACCCAGGCCACTGAACCCACTGGCCCCACCGGAACCGTCGGCATCACCCACACCCCGGTCGTCAGCACCGCACCGCTCTCGCTCCCCACTCCCGCTGTTGAAGAACAGCGCCTCGAGTCTCTGCTCGTTGCCGGCGGCGTCAGCGATTCCACGCGCTCTGCGGTGCTCGAACAATTCCAGACCCAGGTCGCGCAAAACAACAGCGCCCTGAATACCACCTCGCAGAATGCAGACCCGGCGAAAAACCAGCCCCCACCCAAGCCAGTTCTCACTGCGGCAACCAAGCCAGTAAGTCCGGCGCAAGCCACCGCCGCACTAGAGAAACAGGACCAACTCCTCGCCGGATTGCTATTAGGCTCACCAGAGTTCCAACGCCGGTAAGTCAACATTTGCGCCGGCGCACTAATTCATCTGTGCGAGAAAACTGAAAGCTGTTAGCTGTTAGCTGAAAGCTGTTCTAACCCGAGGTACACCATGCAGACCAACCGTAGATTTTTCCTCCGCAATGGCGCACTCGCCATCGCTGGCACAACGGCCATCCCCAGCTTCCTTGTCCGTTCCGTCATGGCCGAAGCCGCAGCCGTGACCGCGCCCGGGCGTCAACTGGTCGTTATCTTCCAGCGCGGCGCAGCCGACGGCCTCAACGTCGTCGTCCCCTATCGCGAGAAGAACTACTACGCCATGCGCCCCGGCATCGCCATCCCCGACAATCAGGTCATCGACCTCGATGGTTTCTTCGGTCTGCATCCTGCCCTCGCTCCTTTCAAGCCTCTCTACGACCAGGGTCATCTCGCCATCATCCATGCCGCGGGCTCACCGGATATGTCCCGCTCCCACTTCGATGCGCAGGACTTCATGGAATCCGGCACCCCCGGCATCAAAGGCACCGAAGATGGCTGGCTCAACCGCGCCCTCCAGGTGGAAGACCTGCGCCATGCCCAGGAACACACCGCCTTCCGCGCTATCGCTCTCGGCTCGCAGGTTCCCCGCACACTCGCCGGCAAGGTGCCCGCCATCGCGCTTGCCAACATCAACAGCTTCGCCATTGGAGGAAAGGGTCCCACGCCATCGCCTGCCGCCAACGCTTTCCAGGCGATGTATGGCGAAAGCGGAGACAGCATCTTTCACGCCACCGGCGATGAAACCTTTGACGCCGTCAAAATGCTCCGTGCCGCCAACCCGGGCCAGTACTCTCCTGTCGCCGGCGCAAACTATCCCAACAACGAATTCGGCAACAACATGAAACAGATCGCCCAGCTTCTCAAGGCCAACCTCGGCGTCGAGGCCGCCTTCACCGACGTCAGCGGCTGGGACACCCATCAGAACCAGGGCGGTGTCACTGGCCAGCTAGCCGACCGTCTCCGCGAGTTCTCCTCCGCCATCGCCGCCTTCTGGCTTGACATGGGCCCGGCCGCCGAAAACATCACCCTCGTCACCATGTCCGAATTCGGCCGTACCGCCCGCCAGAACGGCACCGGCGGCACCGACCACGGCCACGCCAACGCCATGTTCGTCCTCGGCGGTCACGTCAAAGGCGGCAAGGTCTACGGCCGCTGGCCCGGCCTCGCCAACGAGCAGCTCAACGAAGGCCGCGACCTCACAGTGACCACAGACTTTCGCCAGGTATTAGGCGAAGCCGTCGCCAAAACCATAGGCGCCAACAATCTGGAAGTAGTCTTCCCCGGCGCCAAACTCCAACCCAACAGCTTCCTCCGCCTCATCTAGTAATCATGGCGGAGAGAACGGGTTCTCCACCGGCGCCCCTGCACAACCGATGGTGCCCCATTCATCGCGTAGTCTCATCGCGCGATGAGTGGGAAGTAAGAAGGCCTATGCGAGCCTCCCGCGAGCATCTGCCCCACGGCAGGTGATCACTCTGCTCTCAACGCCTCAGTCGGATTCACGCCAGCCGCCCGCCTCGCCGGAATAAAACTCGCCAGCATTGCCGAAACCCCCAGCACCACCGCCACCGCAACCAGCGTCCCTGCATCCCAGGCCTCCACGCCAAACAGAAGTTTGCGCATCAACATGGCCGCTGCCACCGAGCTCGCCAGACCTATGACCAAACCCATACCAATCAGCTTCCCCGCCTCACCCAGCACCAGTTGATATACGGAGCTCCTCCGCGCCCCCAGCGCCATCCGCACCCCAATCTCCCGCGTTCGCTGACTCACCGAATAGGCAACCACTCCATACAACCCAACCGCTCCCAGAACCAATGCCAGACCCGCGAATCCTCCAATAAGGTAAGCAGTGGAACGGTGAAGATAGGCCGTTTGCGAATCGTTGATATTCTCAGTCATCGTCGATCCATCTTCAACTCCCACATCCGCACTCAGTTGATGGATCGTCGCCGCCAGAACCGGAAGAATCGTCTGCTCATCCTGCGACGTGCGAACCACCAATGAAAAATCCGTGGTCGCATTCTGGTTGAAGGGATAATAGACCGTCGGGGATTGCGCATCCTCAAGACCACCGTCCTTGAAGTCTTCCACCACGCCGATCACCTGCTTCATCGAAGCGGGCGTGAGTTCGGGGTCCCCAATCATCTTCCCCACAGGATCCTCGCCCGGGAAAAACTTCTCCGCAAAAGTATGATTGATCATCATCACCTTCGGCTTGCTCGCATCCTCCGCATCGGTAAAGTAACGGCCGCTGAACAGGCGCGCCCGTAGCGTTGTGAAGTAGCCGGCGCTCACCCGCCGCTCATTTGCCGTGATGTGAATCCCGTTGTACGGTCGGCCTGCTATCCGCACCCAATCGCTGTTGCAGTCGCACGTTACTGGCAGCACGCTGGTCATAGCCGCCGATTGCACACCCGGCAAGCTCTGCACGCGCTCGATGACCCTATGTGCAAATGCAATAACCCGATCGTCTGCCTCGAACTTGGCACCATGGAGTCCTACACGTACCGTGGCCAGATGATCTGCCTCGAATCCCAACTCCACGTGCATCAGGCGATACAGGCTTTTCCCCAGCAATCCCGCTCCCGACAGCAGCGTCATTGCGGTAGCCAGTTCAATCACCACCAGGTGCGCTCCCATCCGCCGCCACAGCGTTCCTGCCGCTGTCCGTCCCCCTTCGGTCAACCCATCGCGCATTCCCGAACGCGATAGATGCAAAATCGGCGCGACTGAAAACAGAATGCAAGCCAGCAGCCCGAGGGTTCCCGCAAATACCAGCACATGCGAATTCAATCCCAACCCCTGAAAGTACGGCATGTTCGCCAGCATGCTCTTCGAGATAAGATGGCTCAGAATCTGCATGGCGCCGTCAGCGAACAGGAGCCCAACTGATCCGCCCGCAGCCACAATCACCAGTCCCTCAATGGCAAACTGGCCTCTCAGTCGGGTCCGTGACGCACCCAATGCGCCACGCACCGCAATCTCGCGCTTGCGGCTCTCACTGCGCACCAGCAGCAAACTCGAAACGTTGACGCAGGCAATCAGCAGCAGCAATCCGGCGCCTGCAAGCAAGACCAAAAGAATGGGACGAATATCTCCGACAATCATTTCCGACAGCGGCACAACGCTCGCCCCGCGCTGGCGATTAGTTACGGGATACTGAATCTCCAACTGCCGTGCGATTCCCTGCATGTTGGCCTGAGCCGCCTCAACCGTGACTCCGTCTTTAAGCCGCCCGACTCCATACAAGTTGTGGCAGTCACGCTTCTTTTCGCACTCTTCCACCGGCTGCAGCGCCGTCCAGAACTCCGCAGTGTCCCCGAGAGCAAATTGAAAGCGCTCCGGCAAAACTCCGATAACAGTATGAGAAACTCCGTTCAGCATCACCGATTGCCCGACAACGTCCCTCTTGCCGCCGAACCTCCGCTGCCACGCTCCATAACTCAGCATCACTACACCGGGAGCCCCTGCTATGTCCTCGCCATGCTGAAAATCGCGGCCTAGCACAGGTGTCACGCCCAGCGTGCGAAAGAACCCCGTACTCACCCGCTTGTCCCGAACAGGCTCGGTACCGGACGGCGTGCTAAACAAGTCGTTCCGTCCAGTAAAGACATCGAAGTCGCTCAGCACCGTGTTCAATCTCTTCCAGTCCACGTAGTCGAGGTAGGAAATGTTGACGTGCGCCGCCGCGGGGTCTTTCTCAGTCACGTGCACAATCCGCGAGGGATCTCGATAGGGCAGCGGCTTGATCAGTGCCGCATCGACAAATGCAAAGATAGCCACGCTCGCGCCAACACCCAGCGCCAGCACCAGGATGGCCGTCGCAGCAAATCCAGGATTCCTTCTCAATTGCCGCAATGCAAACCGCAAGTCCTGCAACACAGTTTCAGAGCTGAATCCGACCACCTCGTGACTCCTCTCCTTCAACCGCGTCGCATTCCCAAACTGTCGCATCGCCGCATACCGGGCAGCCTCCGCCGTCATCCCGCTGGCGACAAACTCCTTCTCCGTCAGCTCACGGTGGAATGCCATCTCTTCATCCAGTTCGCCATGGAACCGTTCGCGGCCAAACAAAATCGAAAGTTTTCTCAAGAAGCGGGTGATCGGCTGCATTCCAACCTCCAGTGGTCTGTCTTATTTCATCGATAGCAACGACCCAACGGTGCCTGGCGCCCCATTCATCGTGCAGTCCGGGCCCCCCGGCGACGGGTCTTCGTCGCTGGGGTGGAGTCCCATCGTCCGATGAGTGAGAAGCAAAGGAGTAGATCCGCACGTAGGCAGAATCAACAAAACCCGTGCGAGCCTCCCGCGAGCGTCTGCCCCACCGCAGGTGGTTATTCCGCTCGCAGTGCTTCCGTCGGATTCACGCTAGCCGCCCGCCGCGCCGGAATAAAACTGGCCAGCATCGCCGAAACCCCCAGCACCACCGCCACAGCAACCAGCGTCCCCGCATCCCACGCCTGCACGCCAAACAGCAGACTTCGCATCAGCATCGCCGCACCCACCGCCCCCGCCAACCCCAGCACAATCCCCACCCCAATC
>JBEKUP010000086.1:0-17896 GCA_049514915.1 Occallatibacter sp.
ACGTATATGTGCCAGACTGCAAGCCCTGTTACCGGCGGCTGGGGCGGTTACAGCACCTTCTCTAACTTTGTGAATACCATTCCGCTGGCAGGCCCCTATGACTTGGCTCTGACAGCCAACTACGGCACGGATGAGGCCTGCACCGGAGGTGGCGATCCCGACGAAGCGGCAGCCTGGGCAGCGGCGGCCGTCGCTGACGGCATCACCCCCAGCCACATGACTGTGGGCAATGAGGAATATGGAAGCTGGGAGACCGACCTTCACGCGAAACCGAACGATCCTGGCACTTACGCCGCGGCGGTAATCGGATCAGGCGGCTACTACGAGCTCATTAAAGCAGCCAGCCCGAAGACTCTGGTCGGCGTGGTTGCGGATGCTAAAAGCAACTGCTGCGCGGCTGACTGGGACAGCACGGTTCTGGGTAACGCCGCCGGCTCCTATGATTTTGTCGAATACCATTACTATCCGCAGAATCCTGGCGGGGAGAGCGACTCTTACCTGGTGAATACGGCGCCGCAGGTGTTCACGCAGAACATCAACACTCTCAAGAGCGAGCTCAAGACCGCAGGCCAACCCAACACGCCCATCTATGTCGGCGAGATGGGCTCGGTCTCATCCAATCCAGGCGAACAAAGCTGGTCAATAACCCAGGGCTTATTTGCCGGCCAGCTGTTGGGAGAAATGATGAACGATGGCATTTCCCGTGCCACCTGGTGGATCGGCTTTGGCAATTGCAACGGAGATGAAGGTGCCCCATGGGATGGGAATAGCAGCGTGACGAGCAGCTCATTCTATGGCTGGCAGAACTTTGGCGCATACAACGTGTTTGCCGATGGGGCAGGCGATCTCGCCTCAAACAATTCGCCTTGTAACTATGATGGCCCCATCGGGACCATGTCTCCCACGGCACGCGCCTTTCAACTCTTCAGCAACGTGGCGATCACAGGCCAAAATGTGCTGACCGCAAACGTCACCGGAGATACCACCGATGTGCGGGCTTATGCCGCAACCAATCCGGGCGGTACGGCTCTGGTGTTGTTTAACCTGAACGAAACCACATCGGAGCAGGTTGCGGTCACGCTTTCCGGGAAGAGTTCCTCCTCAAGCGTGAACGTAACCACCTATGACAAGGCCATCTATGACTTGTCGGGCTCGCCGTCTGGAACTCCGCCGGATCCATCCGGCACAAGCACCTGGGCGCCACCTGCAACCACGAGCATGGGAGCGCAGACCCTGCCATTGACTCTGACCCTGAGTCCCTGGAGCATGAACGTCGTCATCATTGAGTAAGCCCGTCCCAAAGCTTACGTCCCTACTGATCCATAACCCACAGGCTGTCTCGATTTCCGAGGCAGCCTGTTTTTCCGTCTGCCTGTTTCTAGGTTTGACAGGCGCTGTATTCTTTCTCCTTGACAGTTTAGGAGAGTGGGTGTAGCTTCCTAATCAACTTAGGGGTGTTTCGTGACCGATCAGGCTCAGCTTCTTCCCGGCACTCTCGATCTGCTCATCCTCCGCGCCGTTTCGCTCGGGCCGCTGCATGGGTACGGCATTCTGCTGCGCATCGGGCAGATCTCTGACAATGCGCTGCTGATTGAACAAGGCGCGCTCTATCCCGGTCTCTTTCGTCTCGTTCGCCAGGGACTGCTGAAGGCCAGCTGGGGTACATCGGAAAACAATCGCCGCGCAAAGTTTTATGAGCTTACAGTCGCGGGACGCAAGCGCTTAAGCGAAGAAACCGCCAGTTGGAATCGCCTTGCCACCGCCATCGCGGCGGCGCTCTCGCAGCAGCCGGAGGAAGCATGAGAACTCTTGACTCGCTTCGTATGCTCATTGCGTCTACCTTCCGGCCCGCGGACCTGCGGGCCGAAATGGAAGAGGAACTCCGCTCTCACATTGCCCACCGCTCCGACGATCTGGAGCGCTCCGGACTCAGTCGCACCGAAGCGGAACGCCGTGCGCGCATTGAGTTCGGCGGACGCGAAAAATATAAGGAAGAAATCCACCGGGCGATCGGCGGAAATCTTATCGAGACTTGCGCGCAAGATATGCTATTCAGCCTGCGCCAGTTGCGCAAATCTCCCGGATTCACCATCGCCGCCATGTTGACGCTGGCATTGGCCATCGGCGCCAACGCTGTTGTATTTGGCATGTTGAACGCGCTGATCCTGCGCCCGCTGGATGTGCCTCAGGCAGAGAGCCTCTACGGAATCGAGCACGGAAGCGACTACGGGTATCTCTCGTATCCCGACTATGTGGATTTGCGGGACCGCAATCGAAGCTTCGAGAGTCTGGCAGTTTTTACCGCAACTCAGGCTGGGCTGGACACCGGCAAAGGACCATCTCGCGTCTTCGGTTATCAAGCCAGCGGAAACTATTTCGACACATTGGGCATTCAGCCGTTTCTGGGCCGCTTCTTCCACGGCTCGGATGAGCATGGCGTCAACAGCGCACCGTATATCGTGCTCAGCTACGCCTATTGGCACAGCCACTTTCAGGACGATCGCGGCGTGGTGGGGCGGATCGTCCAACTGAACAAGCACCCTTTCACCATCGTGGGCGTTGCGCCGCCTGGGTTCCGCGGGACGTTACTGTTGTTCGCTCCCGATTTTTTTATGCCGGCAGTGAATCAGGCGCAACTGGATGGAGAGAACTACTTGAACGCGCGCGGGTCCCGCGGGCTTCTTGAGGCGGTCGGACATCTGAAGCCGGGAGTCCCTCCGTCGCAGGCGGCCGACGATCTGAACTCCATCGGATCGTATCTCGCAAAGACCTATCCGAATGTAGATGGTCTGAAGAGTTTTACATTGGCGCGCCCAGGCCTTTATGGGGACTTGGTTGGCCGCCCGGCACGCGCGTTTTTAGCTGGGTTAATGTTGCTGGCGGGGTTGATTCTTCTGGCCGCATGCGCCAACCTGGGCAGCCTGTTCGCCGCGCGTGCTGGCGATCGCTCCCGGGAAGTTGCTCTGCGGCTGGCGCTTGGCTCGAGTCGCATTCGCATTCTGCGGCAGCTATTGACCGAGTCCGTGCTGCTCTCACTCGCCGGAGGCACTGTGGGGCTCGCGGTGAGTATTGCGCTGCTGCGCCGGCTGAGCGTGTGGGAGCCATTCCCCGGGTTTCCCTTCAGTGCGCCTGTGACTCCGGACGCACGAGTGTATTGTGTAGCCTTGGCTCTGGCATTGTTGAGCGGACTCTTCTTTGGCATCGTTCCAGTGCGTCAGGTGTTCGAGGCCAATCCATATGAAATTGTGAAGGCGGGGTCGAGCGCCATGTTGGGGCGGCGCGTCACGGCCCGCGATATGCTTCTCGTTTTGCAGATCGCCATCTGTGCCGTTCTAGTCACGTCTTCGATTGTGGCCGTGCGCGGACTGATGCGCTCGCTGCATGGCAACTTCGGATTTGAACCGCGTAACGCAATACTGGCGGATACCGATTTGAAGATGGCTGGTTACTGGGGCGAGAGAGTGCCGGCGATGCAAAGGCGCATGATCGAAGCGATGGAGACGATTCCCGGCGTGGCGCAAGTGGGATCGGCGAATTCAACCCCGTTAGGTGCGGTTCAGGTGAAGCAGATCGTCTTCAACGATGAAACCAGAGATCTGAGGCAATCGAATGCGTCCGCTACAACATTCTGGTACGGCGTATCTCCCAATTACTTTCAGGCGGCCGGCACTTCGCTGTTAGCGGGCAGGGACTTCTCATGGCATGACGACAAAGATGCACCGCGCGTAGCGATCGTGAATCGGGAGTTTGCCAGCGAAGTGCTTGGTTCCGTGGCGGGTGCGGTGGGCAGACATTTCAAGATGCCGGATGGAACGCGCGTCGAGGTGGTGGGTCTGGTCGGGGACGGAAAGTATGTGAGCCTAACCGAAGATCCCCAGGCCGCGATGTTTTTACCGATGCTGCAATCGCCATCAAGCCAGACCTTCCTGTTGGTGCGGCCAAAGAGCGATTTGAGCCGTGATCCGCAACAGCTTGCCGCGGCGATGCGGAGCAAGTTACGTGAGCTGGATGCAGAGTTGCCCTGCGAGACCGAGACGTGGGTCGACGCACTGGACGCAGTGATGTTTCCGCCGCGCCTGGCGACGGTGTCGCTGGGTATATTGGGCATGATGGGCGCTATGGTGGCTATTACGGGCATCTTTGGCATGGCGGCGTACTCGGTGAGCAAGAGGCTGAAGGAACTGGGAATTCGCATCGCGCTGGGCGCCAAACGCGCGGAAGTGTTGCAGGCGGCTTTGGGGCGCCCGTTCAAGTTGCTTGTCTTTGGTTCGGCAGCAGGGTTGGTCCTGGGATTACTAGCGACGCGCGTGTTGGCTTCCATCGTGTATCAGGCGACGCCCCGCGACCCAGTTGTGATGGCCGGGGTGGTTGTGGCTATGTCGATTCTGGGTCTAGTCGCCACATGGATTCCCGCGCAACGCGCACTCTCGGTCAATCCGCTGATCCTGTTGCGCGAAGAGTGAATTGTCTTTCATTGAAAGAGCAATGGCGCATCCTCAACCCACGGAGGCAATATGAAACTCCCTGATGCATTCGGAATAGCCTGGCTTCGCTTTCGAATAGCCACTCTTTTTCAGCGCGATCAGATCCGCGCCGAAATGGAAGAGGAACTCCGCTCTCACATTGCTCACCGTGCCGACGATCTGGAACATTCCGGACTCAGTCGCACCGAAGCTGAGCGCCGCGCACACATCGAGTTCGGCGCCCGCGAAAAATATAAGGAAGAAATCCACGCGTCGCTTGGCGCTAACTTCATTTCGACTGGCTTCGAAGACCTTCGCTATGCTCTGCGCATCCTGCGCAAGTCTCCCGGCTTTACCATCGCCGCTGTCTCGACGCTTGCCCTGGCCATCGGTGCAAACGCCGTGGTATTCGGTGTTTTGAACGCGCTGATTCTGCGACCACTGAATGTGCCTCATGCGCAGAGTCTCTACACAATCGAGCGCGGAGGTTACAAGGACCAGAGTACTTCGTATCCCGACTATCTCGATCTGCGCGCTCGCAACCGCAGCTTTGAAGGTCTGACGGCGTATATTCTCATCCCAGTCGGGCTCGATACGGGCGGGAATCCGTCGCAGTCCTGGGGCTACGAAGTGACGGGAAACTACTTCGACGCAATGGGGATTCAGCCGTATCTTGGACGATTCTTCCACGATGCCGATGAGCATGGCCCCAGCAGCGCACCGTATCTTGTGATCAGTTATGCCTATTGGCACAGCAATTTTCAGGACGACCGCGGTGTAGTGGGCCGTGTTGTCCGGGTGAACAAGCATCCTTTCACCATCCTTGGCGTAGCACCGCCAGAGTTCAGCGGGACGCTTCTTTTCTTCTTTCCCGACTTCTGGGCGCCGATGGTTGAACAGGAAGAGTTGCAGGGGCTGCAAGTCCTGAACGATCGCGGAGAACGCGATATTTACATGGTGCTGGGACATTTGAAACCGGGAGTGACTCCGGCGCAGGCTATTGGCGATCTGAACTCGATTGGCTCGTACCTCGAAAAGACCTATCCAAGAACGGAAGCCTATATGACGTATTCCCTAGCGCGTCCGAGTCTTGCCGGAGACCTGCTGGGGCCGGGAGTGACGGGCTTCATGACGGGAATGATGTTGTTGTCGGGGTTGATTCTGCTGGCCGCCTGCGCCAATCTGGGCAGCCTGTTCGCAGCGCGTGCCGCCGACCGTTCCCGGGAAGTGGCTCTGCGCCTCGCGTTGGGATCGACCCGCAAGCGCATTCTACGCGGAGTTTTTACTGAGGCTCTGCTCATTTCACTTGTCGGTGGCGCCTTGGGAGTAATGGGTAGTGTGGCGCTGTTGCGCGAGTTAAGCGTGTGGCATCCCATTCCCCAATTTCCGATGCACGTGGCTGTGTATCCGGATGCAACGGTCTACCTGGTCGCACTGCTGCTGGCTTTGGTCAGCGGATTCCTATTTGGCGCAGTGCCGGTGGGGCAGATCCTCCGCACCAACCCATACGAGGTGGTTAAGGCGGGTTCAACAGGAATCATTGCGGGCAATGCGGGGCGGCGAATTACACTCCGGGACATTTTGCTTGTGGCGCAGATTTCCATCTGCGCTGTGCTGGTGACTTCCTCGCTGGTTGCCGTGCGGGGATTGGTGCGCTCGATGCACAGCAACTTCGGTTTTGATCCGCAGAACGCAATGCTGGCGGATACAACTCTCAGGATGGCCGGTTACAGCGGCGACAGAGCACTCTCAATGCAAAAGCGGATGATCGATGCAGTAGAGACGATCCCCGGCGTGAAGTCTGTGGGTTTCATCAATCAGATTCCGCTGGGCGGGGGCGGTTCGACCTCAGATGTCTTCACCGACCAAACCACGGACTTGAGGACAGCGAATGCCGCAGCTAACACCCAGGAGTTCAAAGTGTCTCCCGAATACTTTCGTGCGGCGGGCACAGCTTTGTTGAGCGGCAGAAGTCTTTCATGGAGTGACGACCAAAACGCACCGCGCGTGGCGGTAGTGAATCGCTTGTTCGCCATCAAAGTGTTCGGCTCGGTAGCCCGCGCGATCGGCAGGTATTACAAGATGGAGGATGGAACGCGCGTCCAAGTGGTGGGCATCACAGAAGACGGAAAGTATTATCAACTGACAGAAGATCCGCGACCGGCGATGTTTTTATCGTTCCTGCAATCGCCCAGCGGCTTGATGTGCCTGGTGGTGCGTTCGGAGCGCGACCCGCAGCAGTTGGCGCCGGAGATCCGGAGAAAACTGCTGGACCTTGATTCCAGCCTGCCCTGGACTATTCAAACGTGGACCCAGGGACTCGACATTGCGCTGTTTCCGTCGCACGTGGCCACGGTGGCACTTGGAGTGCTGGGCCTGATGGGCGCAATGCTGTCGATTACCGGCATCTTTGGAATGGCTGCGTTCTCAGTGAGCAAACGGTTGCGCGAGCTGGGCATCCGCATCGCCCTTGGCGCGCAGCGCAAGGAAGTATTGCGAGCAGCTCTCGGCAGGCCTTTGAAATTGCTGGCCTTTGGTTCTGCGGCAGGACTACTCCTTGGAATTCTCGCGGGGCGTGTGCTGGCCTACATCGTTTATCAGGCCACTCCGCGCGATCCGCTGGTGCTGGCCGGCGTTGTGCTGGCCATGGTGTTGGTGGGGCTTTTAGCGACCTGGATCCCAGCTCAGCGCGCGCTCTCGGTGAACCCGTTGATTCTGCTTCGTGAAGAGTAAAGCTTCAGCGAGTCAGCATCTCCGCAGGTATGTGCGCGACAACCGGTCGTGCCAGCTGAGATGCTCCTCGTCGAAGATGGCCCAGGCCACGCCGAGGCCCACCGGCAGGACAGACAGCATAAGTGCCCCGAGACGGCTGCGCATCTGCTCCCGCGTCGGAGATTCGTCGTCGAAGGTGCAAAGCGACACGCCTGCGTATTTCATACCCGGCGTTCCCTCGGCCAGGGTAAAGAACAGCGCATGATAGAGCACGGCGATGGACACGAGCGCCAACATCGAAAGCAGTTCCGCTTCCTTCATTGAGGGCATCGACTTGAGACGCCCGGCCACCATAGCAGCCAAGGCGAGAAAGGCGCTTAAAATCAACGCGCCATCCACCAGGGCAACCATTGACCGCAAACCAAGCGGCGCTAACTCCAACTGCGGCGCTCCCACTGCCACCGTGGTTTCCGCCACGCTCCCTGTCGCGGGTTCGGCGTCCAGTTCAATCCCTGACCACTCCGGGGCTTGCCATGCCGGCGCAGTGGCTTCACTCAAAACAGCAGGCGCCTCGGGTTCGGTTGAAATGCTTCCCGGATCTACTTCGAAAATGCTCAATTGCCCTGAAGGCGCACCTATTGCGTAGTGCCCTTCAGCGCGCCGCGGGCGAACCTTGCGCGTGGCCACGAGCTCGCGTGGAAACTCAATCAAGTTGGCGTGGCTGGGCGGAGCAGGTTCCACCACGTGATAGCCTTCAGCGGGCTGCGCCTCGTGGGGATAGACATCCGGAATCCAGGTCTCTTCCGCGGAACTCTCAAATGCGGGAGTCCCAAGCGTCGCATGGGTCTCAACCGGCTCCGTTGGACGCACCGGCAGATCGGCATCCCAGCGGATTCCCACCGGCTGCCGATTAAGAGATTCCCAATCGGTGCTGGATTCGAAATCCGGAGCCACTTCCGGCACCGGCGTATCCGGCTCGACCGGCGCTTTCCATGCCAGCTCAAGTCCGTGATCAGTGGTGCTGCTGGAATTTGATTCCGCCCAGTGTTGTTCGCCGGCTGACGCCGCTTCCAACTCGGCCAGCACGGATTCAGCCGCGGCCTGTGCCTCCAGGGCTGCACGCGAGGCGGCTTCGGCAGCCCGCACTGCACCGCGAGCCTCCTCCGCAAGCATCTGGCTGAAGCTGGGGGCTTTGGCGTAGCGGGCAGCCACGCGCGCGGCGGCCTGTGCGGCACGGCTGGCTGCGGTTCCCGGCACATGAGGCTGCGCAGGCGCTGGTACGGCCGGTGCGCTTTTTTGGGTTTTGTGCGCGGCAATACGCCGATTTACTTCCTGCTTCCATGACGGTGAAAGCGCGGCTTGACCTGGGGATGTGCTCAAAGTCTGGAAAGTCCCTTCTGCGCGACTCTTGCGGCCGCTTACCTTTACTTGCCGCGCTTGCGGCCCACATGTCCCCATCGTAACCGTGCCTTCATCATCATCGTCCCGAAAATGGACGGGGGGTATCGCATGAATACACAGGGACGGATTCGATGGGAGCAGCCCACATTTTCCAGGCTCCCGCTCGCATGCCTGATCCTGTCTCATGTGGTGCGCGTCCAATGCACAGGCACCCGCTTTTGCTATGCTGAGCCTTGGTCCTGGGATGCATCTTCGTAACCTGGTCTTGATCGCGCTGCTTGCTCTCTGTCGTCTGTCTCTCGGCGGGCAGACGCCGGTCGATGCGCCGCTTCCCACACCTGCATTGCCCTCAGCTTCTTCGGTGCCCTCCGACTCTTCCCTGCCCGACGATCCCAGCCAGCAACTGCTGCCCATCGCCCAGCCCGAGCCAGCACCCTCGACCGGAGTGCCCTTCAAAATCACGACCGAGCCAGGCGGGCGCCAGTCCATGTTGGGCGATATCTATACCGCCTCAGGCGGTGTCGAGTTTTTTTACCGCGACTATGTCTTGCGTGCCGATAAGGTGACCTACAACCGCGCCACAACCGAGTTGGAGGCCGAGGGTCATGTCCAAGTCGCAGGCGGTCCTAATGATGTGCTCATTGACGCCGATCACGGCGACATGCGGCTGAACATGCACACCGCGCGCTTTTTCCATGTAAGCGGCACCATCGGAGTGCGCGCCGGGGCGCATACCGTCGTCTACAGTACCGCCAATCCTTTTTACTTCTCGGGCAGGGTTCTGATTCAGAATGGGGAAGGCAATTACAGAATTGTGGACGGGACCATGACCAATTGCCGCTTGCCGCACCCAGATTGGCAGTTGATCACCCGCGCCATGACCCTGGAGGATAACAAGGCCGCCACTAAAAACGCTATCTTCAAATTTCTCGGCGTGCCGCTCTTCTGGTTGCCCTACCTGCGCCATCCCACAGACGAAACGGGGCGCGAAAGCGGTTTCCTGATTCCAGTGCTCCCCAGCAACTATTCCTCCATTAGGGGATACACGCTGGGCGAGCAGTATTACTGGGCCATCAACCGCAGCATGGACATGATCGTCGGCTCCGAATACTACAGCAAGCGCGGCTTCGCGCCGAACGGAGACTTCCGCTACAAAGGCCCGGGAATCGATCACCTCACCGTTCGCTGGAATCTCCTGCTCGATCGCGGGTTTGAAGAGGAGGTTGGCGCAACGATCCCCTCCGCGAAAGGGGCAGTCCCTCGCGCGCCAGATCTGGTCCCCGGCCCCGTCGGCTACGAGTACGTCAACCAGGGTGGTGTCGATATCGGCGCCATCGGCCGCAAGGACCTTTCGCCCCAGACTAACGTTGTCGGCATGGTTGAGTTTTTATCGAGCTACGTCTACCGTCTCGTCTTCGACGACAATTATTCCCAGGCCGTCAGCTCCCAGGTTTCCAGTGTGGTCGCCGTCACCCACCAGCACAATGGCTTCATTCCTTCCGTCTCGCTTGAGCGGTTCCAGACCTTTGCCAGCGCCACCAACGGCGACGAGGCGCGCATTATCCACCTGCCCAATCTGCACTACGATGTTTTGGATCGTCCCCTTATCACCTCTCCGCTTTACTGGGGACTTGCTTCTTCGCTCAGCTACATCTCACGGTCGGAGCCGGACTTCCACGCCCGTAATATTGGTCGAATTGACTTCTATCCCCATCTCTCCCTGCCGTTTTCTCTGGCCGGATGGAGCATTGTTCCCGAAGTTGCCGTGCGCGACACGTTTTACTCCGGCAGCCAGAATCCCGACCTGAGTGGCGGGGGAGACGCCACGCCTGCCATTGCTCACGCAGCCCTCAATCGCGCGGATCTTGAGGCATCCGTCGACATTCGGCCGCCCGCGCTGGAGCGGGATTTTGTGCTCTCAGGGCGGAATCGCGAACTGCGCCACGTGATTGAGCCTGAATTGACATACCACTTTGTCGGCGGTATCGGCGAACAGGCCCGCAACGTGCTCCTCATCGACACCACGGACATCGCGACCAATACAAACGAAGTGGGCTATTCGCTCACGCAGCGCTTTTATCTTCGGCCTGTGACTCCGCGACCCTGCAAGCCGGAAGAGGTTCTCGCCTCTGGCACCTGCCCTGATCAGCCTCGCGAGTGGGCCAGTTGGCAGCTCGCACAAAAGTTCTTCCTCGACCCCTACTTCGGGGGCGCCGTCATCTCCGGCCGCCGCAACATCTTCGACTCGACCCTCGGCCTGACTCCAGTCGCCTTCCTCACCGGTCCTCGCAATCTGTCGCCGATCGTCTCGCGCGTGCGCTTCGAAGCTATCGACCATATGCGCCTTGAGTGGGATGTGGACTTCGATCCCAAAACCGGGCGAATGGATGCGGACAACCTGTTTGCCGGATATAGCCTGGGAAGCACGACCATCGGCCTTGGTCACGCGATGCTCAACGCCGTGGACGAAGTGACCAGCACCTCCGCCTCAGGCACTCTCCAGAGTCAACAGCTCCAGCCCTTCCTTACCATCGGCAAGCAGAGCGGCAGCGGTTTCAACTTCGCTGCCAACGGTGGTTATGACTTTGTGCGCAACTCAATCCAATACGCCGGGGTGCAGGTCGTTTATAACTGGGATTGCTGTGGCCTTACCGCGGGGTATCGGCGTTTTCAGCTAGGCACGGTGGGCACCACAAGCCGCAACGAGACGCAGTATCTCTACAGCTTCACGCTCGCCAATTTCGGGAACGTCGGCGATATCCGCCGCTCCAATTCCGTTTTCCGCGATCCGACCCTGCCGCCCCTTTACTGAGACTCACGCGCCAGCTCACGTTCAGCCCAGCAAAACCTTGCTCTTGATTGCCTTTCCGCCCCGCACGCGTCAACTTCCTGACAGTCTTCAATCTTGCTTCATCGGCACCATTGCCCGGCTGGAGTATTCTTTCCTGAGAGGATTTTGAATTTGTCGCGCACTCAATTACTGGCCGTCCTGCTCGCGTTCGGCATGACCGCAGGCTGCAAAGCCCAATCCACCCCCTCCCAGACAGCACCACCGCAACAAGCGCTGGATGCTGCCACGTTGACCCGGCACATCGAGGTTCTGGTCCGCTCCGAGTTCAACGTCCCGCAGGATTATGCCGTCACTCTGGGCGATCGCAAGCCGAGCGCGATTACCGGCTATGACTCGCTGTCCATTACCTTTTCCCGGAAGGACAAGAGCAAGGTTGAAAACTTCCTCATCTCGAAGGACAACAGGACTCTGGCGCGTCTTGAGACCTTCGACCTCGCCACCGATCCCGTCTTTTCCATCGACGTATCCGGCCGCCCCATCCGCGGAAATCCGAACGCCAAGGTCACGGTCATCAATTTCGACGATCTCGAGTGCCCCTACTGCGCCCGACTGCACCAGACCCTGTTTCCGGCGACCATCGAGCATTACAAGGATACGGTTCGCTTTATTTACAGGGACAATCCCCTTCCCCCGGAGATGCACCCCTGGGCCGTGCACGCCGCCGTGGACGCCAACTGCCTTGCCGCGCTGAATGGCAATGTCTATTGGACGTATGTTGACTACCTGCACTCCCACGCCGACGAAGTGACCGGGCCCGACCGCAATCTCCCCCGGAGCTTTGCCGCTCTCGATCGCATTGCACGGCAAGAGGGCACGCTGGCCAAACTCGACTCCGGGAAACTGGATGCCTGCATCAACAAGCAGGATGACTCCGCGGTCCAGGCTTCGTCTAAGCAAGCAGAGGCCATGCGGATCGAGTCCGCGCCTGCGGTTTTCGTCGATGGCGAACGCGTCGACGGCGCAGTTCCAGCAGAACAGTTGTGGCTGGTCATCGACCGGGCGTTGCGCGCTGCCGGCGTCACCCCTCCAGCTCCCACAGCCCCGCCGGCTCAGCCAGCCAGCGCCGCGAAGCCCGGCGGAAGCGGTAAATAGCATCTTGTCGTGCTTTCGTCACAAAGGCTTGTGGATTTATCCTTGATAGCTGGGACCGACGCGGCCCCTTAGGAGACACAGGTTGCAAGTCGAATCCGCTTTTCCGGTACGTGCCCGCTCCGCCGCCTTCATTGTTCTGAGCGCTGCCCTTCTGATCGCTGTCGCAGGCTGTCGCCACTCGCTCTCTCCCGACGTGGTGGCAACTGTCAACAATAAGGAAATTCTGGGCTCCGACCTTGAAAAGTATTACAAGGCGAGACTGGAAGGCGTCCCGCAGCAGCCCTCCCCGGAACAGGCTGGAATACTGCGCCTCAACATTCTTCAAGGCTTGATCCAAGACGAAATTCTTCAGCAGCGCGCCGCCAAGTTCAATCTCACTGCTTCTGACGAAGACGTCAACGCCAGAATCACTGAAATGAAGGCGCCCTACACGCAGGATGAGTTCGACCGTCAACTCCAGCAGCACAACCAGACCCTTGACGACCTGAAGCGCGAAGTCCGCCGCCAGTTGACCACTACCAAGCTGCTCAATAAGGAAATCGAGTCCAAAATCAATATCACTGACGCCGAGATCAGCGCTTATTACGCTGCGCACAAAGCCGAGTTCAATTTCATCGAACCGCAGTACCACCTGGCCCAGATTCTGGTCACCGGCGCCCCATCCCAGCAGCCTGGAAACCTGCAGAACAACAAGGCCTCCAGCGACGCGGACGCGAAGAAAAAGATTCAGACCTTGCACGATAAGCTCGACAACGGCGAAGACTTCGGCAATGTGGCCATGAATTTCTCCGAGGACAAGGACACCGCCTCCAGTGGCGGCGACATGGGTTTTGTAGTCGATTCAGCCCTGCATAGTCAGCCTGCAGCTTACGATGCAATCACGAAGCTCAAGCCTGGCCAGTTCACCGATGTGATTCCCATTGTCGATCCCCAGTCACACCGAACAGTGGGCTACGCCATATACAAGCTCGTCGCTAAGGAAGTGGCCGGTCAGCGCGAATTGAATGACCCCAGCGTCCAGCAGCGTATCCGCTCCGGCCTCCGCGAAGTGCGCGCTCAGTTGTTACGGGAAGCCTACTACGAAGTTCTTCGCAACGACGCCAAGGTGCACAACTACCTGGCCGACCAGATCCTCAGGGACGGCTCCAAGTAAAGCGCAATTTGTCTGGATTTGCGGGATCGGTTTGGATCGATCCACGTCTGGGCAGGAGATCCGGCCACTGCTGCCAACGTCTGCGGCCGGCCATCATCAGGACCACCTACGCGTATTGTGACCTTGCAGTCAGCCCAACGTAAAAACGGCCCCCGTGCAATGCGGAGGCCGTTTCCGGGTTAACTAAAACCAGCTCTACTTCATGTTGCCGTTCGCATCCATGGTGATGCCGCCAGGGCCCTTGTCCTTCTTCTCTTCGTTGGCCTTTCGCGTGCCCATCGCCTTGGTGCGCCACTCGTCGGACTTCGCCATATCCGCCTTTTGAGCCCCTACATCTCCCCAATCCTGGTCCGCCTTGCTGCGGTACACCAGGTTCAGATAGACCATGGCATCGTCGTAATTCGCCCGGTTCGCAACGGCTTGAGTGAGGTACTGAAGCGCTTCCTCGATCAGCGGTCCATTCTCATCCTTGAGAGGGTCCATAACCTTCTTGGGAGCCTTCGGATTACCCTCGCCGTCATCGTTGATGCCCTCCGGCGCCAAAGCCCGCAGGAGGTTCTGATGCGCCTCGGTCCAGTCAATCACGCCTACTGTGTAGGCAGCCTCAGGGTCTTTTGGATCCACGGCCAGGACTTTCTTCTGCCATGTTTTGGCATTCTCGAGGTTTGCTCTCTGCTGCTTAGGATTGCTGGGATTGGCGATACTGAAATAGATGGCCGCAATCTGCTTCAGGCTGTTTACATCTGTAGGATCCTTGTCCAGCACCTCCTGGAACATGCTGATCGCCTGCTGCGCCGTCTTTAGGTTGTCCGGCGTATCCGATCCGGGAACCACATTCTGGGCCAGCGCCGTGGCCAGGTAGCTCTTTGCCATGGGAAGGCTTGGGTCGAGTTGTGTTGCCTTCTGAAAGTGATCGATCGCCTCTTCGTATCGGGCGCTCTTGTAAGCATCCACTCCCTTGTTCAATTGGTCACGGGCTGCGAGGCGGTTGCACCCGCTCATGGAAAGCACCATGCCGGCCAAAACAACCGCGAGCGCCGTATTGCGTGCGGGTCCATTCATTTTCGTGTCCTTCTCCTTCAGGCGAGTGCTTGTCTCTCGCGCGCCTGCAATCTCTTAGCAGCTGGTTGCAGACGGGAGTTTCCGTAACCAGGATGGAAAAATTGTACTCCTATTGCCACCCGGAAATAACGTCCCCGGACGGCGCTGTCAACACTGTCGTTGGCTGCGGTTTCCCAATTATCCGGGCTCGCTAAAGGCCACCCTGGACTTTTGGCGTCATCAGCCCAATTCGGTCCACTCCAGCCGCGCGACCAACGTCGATCGCCTCCGCTATCTGATTGAAACTGACCGAGTCATCGCCCTTTACAAAAAGCACGCGCTGAGCGCGGTTCGCATAAACTGTCTCAAGCCGCGTCAGCAAATCCTGCCGCGCAACTTCCTTTTGGTTGAGCCTAAACCTTGCTTGACCATTGCTCACTGCCAGAACCTCGAGGACAACTGCATCTTCGCCCCCAACCTGCCGCGCTGGCTGCGGTATCTGTGCCACTTCTCCCCTGGGCGTCGCAGGAACAATCACCATGAAGATGATCAGCAATACCAAAAGGACATCTATCATGGGAGTCATGTTGATCCCGCAATTGACTTCGCCAGAATCGCTGTTGCTCATTGACATGGCAGGGTTCCCCTTTCTTCCAAATAAAGGAGGATACGAGCGTGAGCTGCCTACTGGCCGGCAAGGATCTTCGGTGTCATTAACCCGATGTGATCCACGTTGGCCGCGCGCCCGATATCAATGACCTCGGCAACATACGCAAAATTCAGATCGTCGTCTCCTCTGACGAACATGATGCGTTCGGCGCGGTTGGCGTAGATCTCAGTTAACCTCCCCAGCAGGTCGTTCTTGTTCACCGGGGTCTCATTGATCTTGTATTGCGGCGGACCGGAGGGAACATGAATGATCTGCACCACAATTGTGCGGTCGTTCTGCGGTTGGTTCTGCGGGTTCTTGGGCGGCTGGGGCACCAGTGCATCAAGGCCCTTGGGCGTAACCGGCACAATCACCATAAAGATGATCAGCAGCACCAGAAGAACGTCGATCATGGGCGTAACGTTGATGTCGGAAGAGTAGCCTCCTCCGCCTCCCATTGACATTGCCATGGCTTCAAACTCCTCGCTTCAGAAAATCGTTAAACTGACACCGCGGGCACGGAAAACTACTCGCCGCCCGCCAGGTTGCCTTCCTTTTTCTGCGTCAACAGGCCCACATCTTCAACGCCTGCCGTACGCACCGCATCAATCGCGTCTTCTACTGCCCGGTACTGTGCGCGCGCATCGGCACGGATGTAGATCGTCTTACCAGGCTTGTCTGCCAGCTTGTCTCGAACCCTGGCCCCAAGCTCGTCCACGGCTATCTTGTCCTGGCCCAGGAACACGCCGCCATCCCGGGTGATCGCCACGACGATTGCGTCTTCCTTGTCGGCGTCCGGCATCGACTCTGGATTGTCCACTTTGGCCATATCCACGGCGACCTTGTTCTGGAGCATCGGGGTGATGACCATGAAGATGATCAAGAGAACCAGCATGACGTCCACCATCGGCGTGACGTTGATGTTGGCAGAAATCTTACTGCCTTCTTTGCGAACCGCCATTGCCATTGTTTAGGCTCCGTACTGCAAGAATTTTTGTTCCGGCCGGCTTCCGGCAACGCTGAGCAATCACCTGCCCGGCGTGAACTTGAAACCGTGGGCGGGATTTGAATGGTCCCCCGCCCCCGCAGCTTCTCGCTCAGGCCGACAGCCGCTTCGCTTAGCGCTTGTGGCTTTGCTTGATGAAGTAATCGATCAGTTCGCTCGAGGAGTTATCCATCTCGACGTCGAACGCTTCAACACGCCCTGTGAAATAGTTGAACGCCATGACGGCGGGGATAGCCACCAGCAGGCCGAACGCAGTGGTTACCAGAGCTTCCGAAATACCGCCGGCGACAGCACCGATGCCGGAGGTCTTCTGGAGGGCGATCTGCTGGAAGGCGTTCAGAATACCGACGACGGTCCCGAACAGGCCGACGAACGGTGCCGTTGCGCCGATGGTCGCCAGAACGCTCAGGCCTCTCTTCAGCTTGGCGTGGACGATGGCTTCCGCCCGCTCCAATGCGCGGCCCGAGCTCTCAATCGTCTCTTCGGTCGGCTGACCAGCTGAGGCGCGGAACTCCTGCAGGCCGGCCGTGACAACCTCGGCCAGATGCGACTTCTTGTTGCGATCGGCGATCTTGATCGCTTCTTCCAGCTTGCTGTCCTTCAGCGCGCCGGCAACCTTCGGGGCAAATTCCCGAGACTGCTTCCGGGCTGCCGTGAAGTAAAGGTAGCGATCGATCATTACTGCCAACGACCAGATCGACTCGATGAAGAGAAGAATGGCAACGCAACGTGCCAGCCATCCCATGTGTTCCCACAGCCCCATCGGGCTGAAGCTGACCGTCCCGCCTTCTTCCTGAAAGAAGGCTAGGCTGCTGACTGTGTGCGAAGCGAAATGTGTGAGCTGAGCGAGAATCACTGAATCGTTCCTCCTAAGGAGTTTCTTGTGAATTGCGATTGCGGTGCGGTTGCTAAGGAATGCCGAAACTTCAATTTGCGCATTCGAGTAAAAAGCGAAGCTCCTTCCCTAGATGCGAGAAGGAGCCAATATGTTTGTCATCCGCCGAGGCTGAACACCACGTTGACCGTAGTTTCTACCTCAACCGGCTCGTTGTTTAACAGGTAAGGCCTGTACCGCCAGGATTTCACTGCTTCCAAGGCCGATTGCTGCAACATTGCGGGGCCGCTGATCACACGCAGATTTTCGATCGTCCCCGTCTTTGAAATCGTAGCCTGCAGGACGACAGTGCCGGAAACGCGCGCAGCCTTGGCAATTGGCGGATATAGTGGGATCGTTTTCTGGAGCAACATGCCGGCAGCAACGCCGCCGGAGATGTTCACCTTCTTGGGGGGTGCGGCCTGAACCTTGGGTGCGGGTGTACCCGAGAAAATGCCACCCATCACGCCTCCGGCGCTGCCTCCAAGACCTTCCATGCCGGCTACGCCGAAACTCTGTGTCGGCGGCGCTTCCTTCTCGGCAATATTCTTGATGTCCTTGGGAATCTTGGTGGGCGCAATGAGCTGGTTATTCATCATCTCAGACTGCACGTGGACCACATGAACCACCTCGGGCGGGGGCGGCGGCGGGGGT
>JBEKUP010000087.1:0-17515 GCA_049514915.1 Occallatibacter sp.
AAACTCAGCAAGTGTCTTCCAGGCCAGCAATATCTCGCAGGAAACCTGTAATCTGACCGGCGTGCCAATATTGCGCCTCCTGAATGAACGACACGAGCCAATGAACCTTGCGATCTGCTCAAACTGCGTGGACTACATCTTTCCTCCGCGAGCGATCAGGACCGTCACGCTGCATCCCGGAGATTCAGCACACTTTCTCATTGGTCTGCGATTTGCGGATGAATCAGAGTCCGGATGTGGAAGGCTTTCACGGATAGACGTGCTGCTAGAGGGCCGCACAAGACCATTGGAGTTTGGCTTCGC
Organism: Occallatibacter sp.; assembly: GCA_049514915.1. Classification (GTDB taxonomy): domain Bacteria; phylum Acidobacteriota; class Terriglobia; order Terriglobales; family Acidobacteriaceae; genus Telmatobacter. The sequence goes on from JBEKUP010000087.1 coordinate 304, forward strand.
CGGCTTGAGAGTGTGCGGAAAGATCAATGTAAGTGCGTGGCGGTCAGGGGTCTACACAGCTAAGGAGCTTGAAAGGGACTCAGTGGGCGGCAATGGAACCGGATTTGGGCGTTCTGCGTACTGAATTCCGGTGGTGCAACTTTGACGGCGGGATTGCGTCTCAATCGTGAGAGGCAGGCCGGGCCGACAGGTGGCAGGCTGCCGGAGGTAGGACCCAAGTGACTCCTCAGGAAGAACAGCTTTTGAACTCGCTCGTGGAGCGGGTAAACCAGACACAATTACAGGAAAAAGACCCCGACGCGGAAGCGCTGCTGAATCGCGAACTGGGCGGGAATCAAGATGCGCTGTACATTCTGGCGCAGTCCGTCTTGGTGCAGAACATTGCGCTGGAACAGGCCAAGGCACAAGTGACGCAGTTGCAGCAGCAGATGCAACAGGCGCAGCAGCATCCGGCGCGCGCGACCAGCTTCTTGGGCAATTTGCTGGGGCATCGTGATCCGGCGCCTCCACCCCCGCCACAACCGACGTATCTACCTCCGCAGCAGGGCTATGTGCCGCCTCCACCTCCACCGCCGGGTTATGTGGATCCGCAGTATCAGCCGCAGTACGTTGCCGTGGGCCAGCCGAGCTTTTTGCGCGGGGCGATGCAGACGGCAGCAGGCGTGGCTGCTGGAGCGCTGGCGTTTGAGGGCGTTGAGGCGGTGCTGCATGGGATCGGCGGGTTCGGGCATCCCGGATTTGGATGGGGCGGACCGGGCATGGGCATGGGCGGCTTTGGGATGGGGCCGGGGATGGGCATGATGGGCGGCGGGCTTGAACGGCCCGTGGAAGAGACCGTCATTAACAACTACTATGACCAGCCAGGCGGCGGGCAGGAACATTTTGAGCATGGCGGCGTGGAGCATAGCAGCGTTGATCAGAATGTGTCGGCGCCTTTCAACGAGACGGGTGGGCAGAGTGGGGCGCAGTTTTCCGATGCGAACTATGAGACGAGTGGGGACGACCAGGGCGGCTTCGACAATGGCAGCGGGGATGACTCGTCTGGCTTTGATAATTTCGCGGCGAATGACGGTGGTTCGGGCTTTGACGATGGCGGCGGAGACGGCGGGGGCGGGGATTTCTCCTAGATTCAACGCCTGAAAAGTGAGTCGATGGCATCACAGGCTGAGGTGAGGCCGTCCTCAGCCCGGATCGCTGCTCCGACTTGGGCGGCGCAAGCGGAGTATGCGTTATTGTGAAGCAATTGCTTCAGCGCGGCTGTCGCTGTTGTGAGTGCCCAGGCGCTGCGAGGGACGTGAAGGCCGAGGCCCAGCCTTTCGACGCGGGCGGCGTTGTCCGGCTGGTCCCATCCGTAGGGAACAATCAATTGGGGGCGCCCCGCTCGCAGGGCCTGGCCGGTGGTTCCTGAGCCCCCTTGGTGTACGTTGATGGCGGCGTGCGGGAAGACCTGGGAGTAAGGCGCATAGGGTAGGGCCAAAAGCTGCTGTGAGGCCGTACCTGAGGTGGAAGGCGCGCCGATCAGAAGAGCGCGCCGGCCCAGGCGGGCTGCGGCTTCTGCCGCTACCTGATAGAAATCGCCGGGATTGTGGACTGCGGTGGATCCCTGCGTAAAAACGATTGGCGGATCGCCTGCGGCGAGGAATGCAGCGAGAGCGGGATCGATGCCAGCGTGTGAGACAGGTCGGTCGAAGTACACGAAGCCGGTTTGGAGTGTTTGAGTGGGCCAATCGGGCTGGGGCTGTGCGAGCCAATGCGAAAAGAGGGCGAGGACCAGGTGGGGAGAGAATTTGTCGCGGAAGATGGGGTCGGCGTGGGGGCTGAGGTGCTGCTGACGGCGCAGGTTTCTGACTGGATTCCACCAGTGCAGGGTGCCGAGGCGGGCCATGTTGAGGAATGCACGATATATGCGCCAGCCAGCCTTGCGAACGGGAAAGAGCCAGGGCGCGTTGACGAGCACCGAGGGGTCACGAGCCGAAAGGAAGGATACTGGGGAAAGGATGGCTGAGACCCAGCGCAGGCCAAGCTTTTCTGCGACTAACGGGGCAGCGAGGTTGAGCTCGCCAGCAATCATCAGGTCGGACTCGGAAGCGGCCGTCAGCAGGTCATCGAAGGTGTCTTTGAGGTGGGGAAGAAGCCAGTTTCGATAAAGGACTTCAAATCCGCGCTTCAGGTCGTCACTTTCGCGAATGAATTCGGGGTCGGTGGGGTTCCAGTTGGGACGGATGGGCGTGAAAGCTATTCCCAACGCCTCGACCTTTGGCCGGTAGCATTCCGTGGAGGCAACCGTTACAGAGTGTCCGCGGCGCTTCAACTCCAGTGCGAGGGCGAGGCAAGGGTGAAGGTCGCCGAGCGAGCCGATGGTTGCGAACAGAATCCGCCCTTGCTTTGCTGGTTTGGACTGGTGGGTGTTGGGGCTCATCTGGTTACAGTATCGGGCATGGTTTGTGTTTTTGACTCACGAGTGAGACGAGCGCACCTCTGTGACTCAAGACACAGACGTTGTGAGGCGAGTGTAGTGTTCTGGGACAACTGAAATCACTTATCTCCTGCGGCTGGGTTGATGCTGACTCTCCGTCTGCGTTGTCACGAGGGACCCGGTCGCGGTGGAATACGGAGCGGATGTTCGGGATGTGTTGGCCTGAACTCCATTGAATGATTGACGCTCCAAACTGCCGGGCACGAATCCTTTAGCGTTTCCGATGACCTTTTCTTGCGCGGAACGCAAGTCCTTATTGGAGGGGCTCGTGCTCAAACGCAGTTTCGATTTCACTCTGGCCGGATTTTTGCTGGTGCTAACCCTGCCCTTGATGGCAATCGCGGCATTGATCATTCAGTTGGAAACAGGGGATTCCGCGATGTTCGGCCAATACCGCATGGGCCGCGGATTCAGGACCTTCAAGCTTTGGAAGCTGCGCACGATGCGGACCGGTTGTGCGGGGTCAGCGTTTACGCTGGGCGCCGACCTACGAATCACGCGAGTGGGGTGGTGGTTACGGCGATTCAAGGTTGACGAGTTGCCGCAACTGTGGAACGTGATGCGAGGCGATATGAGCCTTGTGGGTTCGCGTCCCGTGATTCCGGAGTTGGCCGAGGAGTTTGAGTCGTACTACGTGCGTCTACTGACGGCGCGCCCCGGGCTGACCGACCCTGCGACGGTTAAGTACTGTCGTGAGGTAGAGATCCTGGCTCTGGTTCCCAACCCGCTGGATTACTTCAAGAGAGTGATCGTGCCGGACAAGCTGGAGATCTCTGCTGCGTATCTGCAGCACGCGACGGTTCAAAGCGACCTGGTTGTGCTGATGCGAACGGTGGTCGCTCTTGTGCCGTCATTGGCCTCCTTTGCGGCCAGGAAGGAAGCGAGGGAGCAGATTCTGGTTGCCGGTAACGCAAAGCTGATGGCAGACGTGAAGTAAGCCGTTCGTAGTTGAGCCTCCAGGGCGAGGGCGGGAAACATAGGTGTGTTGCCGGTCACGTTTTATGGAGAGACCCGGCCCGTATGATGAGGGGCGAAAAATGAGAGGCCGGACCCAGGTGTGGAACGGCAAGGAGATCGCAAAAATGCCCGAAGTGAATGGATTCAAAACGATACCCGAAAAGATTCTTGTGCCTATCGATTTCAGTTCGTCGTCGCACGAAGCCCTGGAGCAGGCGACGGCGCTTGCTGAGCACTTTCACGCGAAGCTGCACCTGGTGAATGTGATTCCCGAGGGCGGTAACTCAGAGGAAGTGAAGAAGGACGCTGAGAAAAGGTTTGCTGTTTCGCTGGACGGGCTTGCGAATAAAGGAGTTGCGGCATCTTCCAGCATTGAGATTGACAACGATATTGCCAGCAGAATTCTGGATGTGATCGACCGTGAGGAGATCGATCGTGTGGTGGTTTCCACGCACGGTACTACTGGGTGGCATCCGCTGGTGTTTGGTTCGACGGCGGAGAAGCTGATCCGGCTGGTGCATGTTCCAGTTTTGCTGATTCATACAGAAAAGCCCGAAGGCACGGCCAAGGTTTCAAACGGGCGCCTGATGGAGTGGTGGTAAGTTAACGCAGCGCTGAAAGAGGGCGAGCTTCTGGGAGGCCAGTGGGAGCTCGCCCTTGCTGCGTTTGGGATCAGTGGAAGTTGTGGGAAGGAATGTCTGCGCCGTGGCTTTCTAATGGCGTGATGCACTGTGCTTTGACGTGAATCACGCCATCCTGATTCTGGAGTGGCCCTTCGATCATGAGGAATCGGCTGCGCGTGACGACAATACGATTCTGTTCAAAGATGTTGGGCGTCAGGATGATGTTGGCGATGCCGGTTTCGTCTTCGAGTGAGAGAAAGACGAAGCCCTTGGCTGTGCCCGGGCGTTGACGGGCAATGACAAATCCCGCGATCCGGATTGTGCGATTGCTTACGCAGCCTTCAAGTTCTTGCGCGGAGAGAATGCCCTGCTGCCGCAGTTCTGCGCGTTGATAGGCCATGGGATGAGGGCCGGTGGTGATGCCGGTTCCGGCATAATCGGCGGCTAAACGCTCTACGGTGGTCATGCGCAGGAGAGGGTTGGATACGATGGGTGTTGGTGCGGCGGTGCGCAGCAGCGGACCGACGGGACGGCCGGCCTGCTCGACTTGCCAGAGTGCGTCGCGGCGGTGCTCTACTTCACTAAGAGTGTTGAGTGCGCCGACACGAGCAAGGGCAACCAGTTCCTTACGATTGAGTTCCGGAGTGCGAGCGGCGAGTTGGTCTACCGAGGCGAACGGGCCGTGTTGATTGCGCGCGGCGAGGATGGCTTCGGCTGAGGATTGACGCAGGCCTTTGACGTAGTTGAGGCCGATGCGGAGTGAGAGTGAGCTGTCCGGTTCGACTGCCAGCGTGCAGAGCCAATCGGAGCATTGAATGTCGATGGGGCGGACGCGCAGGCCGTGACGCTGGGCATCCTTGATGAGGACGGCCGGCGCGTAAAAGCCCATCGGCTGGTTGTTGAGAAGGCTGCAGGTAAATGCAGCCAGATAGTGCACCTTGAGGTACGCCGATGCATAGGCGATGAGCGCGAAGCTGGCGGCATGCGACTCAGGGAAACCATACATCGCAAATGAGCTGATGCCCTGGACGATGTTGTCCTGGGCTTCGGGGCCAATGCCGTTGCGGGTCATGCCATCGCGCAGGCGGCCTTCCAAGTCCTTCATGCGCTGCATGGATCTCCTCATACCGACTGCCCGGCGTAGTTCCTCGGCTTCAGAGCCGGAGAAGCTGGCGACGGTCATTGCCATGCGAAGAAGCTGCTCCTGAAAGAGCGGGACGCCGAGAGTGCGCTTGAGGACCGGCTCGAGAGAGGGATGCGGATAGGTGACTTCCTCTTTATGCTGGCGCCGGCGCATGTATGGCTGCATCATTTTGCCGACGATGGGGCCGGGGCGGATGATGGCCACCTGCACGACGAGATCGTAAAAACGTACGGGTGCATTATGCGGGATGGAGGCCATCTGCGCGCGGCTCTCGACTTGAAACATACCCACCGTGTCGGCCTTGCAAAGGGTTTCATAGACGAGCGGATCTTCAGGCAGGGCGGCGAGATCGATTTCCTTTTTGTAGTGGCGCGGGATTAATTCAATTGAGTCTTTGAGTACGGCCATCATTCCGAGGCCAAGGAGGTCGACTTTGATGAGGCCCATGTCGGCGCAGTCTTCTTTGTCCCACTGGATGACGGAGCGGCCGGGCATGGAGGCGTGTTCGAGCGGGACGACGCGGTTGAGCATTCCGGCGCAGATGACCATACCGCCGGAGTGCTGGCCGAGATGCCGGGGCAGGTTCTGCATGCGCATGCATAAGTCGAGATAGTGGGCGATGCGTGGGTGACGGACGTCGAAGCCGGCCTGGGCGAAGTTGTGTGCGAGTGTGTCGTTGGGACCGCGCCACTCCCAATGGCCGACGAGCGAAGAAAGACGCGTGAGCTGATCTTCATCGAAGCCGAGGGCCTTGCCAACTTCTCGTGCAGCCGAACGGCCACGATAGCTGATGACGTTGGCGGTCATGGCGGCGCCGAGTTTGCCATAGTGTTCGTAGACGTGCTGAATGACCTGTTCGCGATGATCGCCGGAGGGTAGATCGAGGTCGATGTCCGGCCACTCGCCGCGGTTCTCGCTGAGGAAGCGCTCGAAGAGCAGTTCCATGCCGATGGGGTCGACGGCGGTGATTTCAAGCGCATAGCAAACGGCGGAGTTGGCTGCGGAGCCGCGACCCTGCACAAGAATTCCATGCTGTTGGCAGTAGCGGATGAGATCCCAGACGATGAGGAAGTAGCCGGCGAAGCCGAGTTTCGCAATGAGCTTGAGTTCGTGCTGGACCTGGGTTCGGGCTTTGGCGAGGAGCGAGCGCTTGGCGGGTGAGCCGTAGCGTTTGCGGACGCCTTCTTCAACGCGCTGGGCAAGAAAGCTATCCATGGTTTGGCCGGGCGGCACGGGATAGTGAGGGAATTCATAGCCGAGATTGTTGAGGGTGAAGTTAAGCCGCTCGCTGACGGTGCGGGTGTTGACGACGGCTTCAGGAATGTCGGCGAAGAGCGCGGCCATGTGATGGGCGGGATGAATCTCACGGCTGTTGTTGAGATTAAGCAGGCGGCCTGCGCGATCGAGCGAGGTATGGTGGCGGATGGTGGTGAGGACGTCGAGGATTTCGCGGTCCTTCTGCGTGGCGTAGCGGACGCCGTTGGTGGCGATGACGGGGAGGCGCAGGGACGATGCAAGGTGCAGGAGAGATTGATTGCGGCATTCTTCATCGCGCTGCTGATGGCGCTGGAGTTCGATGTACAGGTTGGCGCGGCCGTAGATGTTTGTCAGGCGGTCGACGATTTTGCAGGCTTCGCTGCGGCCTTTGTGGGCGAGGGCGGCGGCGAGTGGGCCTTCTTCACCGCCGGTGAGACAGATAAGTCCGGCGGAGAATTCTTCGAGGTCGTCGAGGGTTGCCGCGCCTTCGGCCTTAGTGGTTTCGCGCATTTTGAATCGTGTGACGAGCTGGCAGAGATTTTGATAGCCGATTTGCGAGGCGCAGAGAAGCAGCAGTCTAGGTGGCTCGGAAGGGTATTGGTGAGGGAGCCAGTCAGGGGGAGTTAGTGTGTTGCCGAAGGAGCTGACGGCGATTTCCGCGCCGATGTGGGCTTTGACAGAGCACTTGGTGGCCATGGTGTGGAAGCGGGCTGCGCCGTAAATGCCGTTGCGATCGGCGATCGCGATGGCGGGCATTTCGAGCTGCTGCACGCGTTCGGCCAGCGCTTCAGGCTGGGATGCTCCGGCGAGGAAGCTGAAGGCGCTGGAGGCGTGGAGCTCGATGTAGTCATTCGCTTGGCTCATGACAGATTACAGATGACAGGTTACAGATGACAGTTAAGAGCTAACAGCAAACAGATGGAAGTTAGAAGTGCCAGTTAGTCTTAGTTAGTCGTAATAGGCTTCTAACTGCCATTGGTTCAAGGCGCAGTTATGGACTAACAGGCAGGCTACAGAGTTACCGGTAGTGTTTTCGGCGAGGATATCCCATTCTTCTGCATTCCAGCCGTCGGTGGACCACCAGCAGCCACTGGTTTTCCATGGGCCATAGGCGGCTGAGACACGGAAGGCTTGTTCCGTGGAACGAAATGAGACGGGCTGCTGGGCGTTGAGTTGAACGCGAACCGGGACTGGCGGCCGCATGCGGCGGAGGGCCATACGTGGATGGGAGGATTCAGTAGGCATGGTTGGAGCCTTGTGGGTTTGCATGGGGACGGAAAAAGCCTGCATGCGGAAGATACCAGGACGGTGCGAATCTTCAAGCACAGGGCTGCCGACGCGATCTTCTCCAGCGATGGCTTTGAGGCGGGCGATGGTGACGTCGAGGCGGGAAGGTTCAGGAGTTTGCGGCATGAAAAGGCCGAGCTGCATCTTGCTGGACTGGCCGGCCTGCGCGGTGAGTGTGAGCGAGAGCACGGCGGCTTGGGGTGGGTGCGCGGCGATTTCGAGTTGCAGCAGCTTGAGCAGAAATTTGCAGTCGATGGTGGGGATGGCCGGGCGAATGGTGCGTTGGTATATCTGGTTGCCTTCGAGTTGCATTGCAACAGCGAGAGATGCGAGGGATAGGGCACGCGTGGCGGCGCGCGCGGACAGGCAGTCGATCATGCGTGCTCCGATGAAGAGCAGCGAGTCCTGATTTTCGATGGGCGTTTCGAAGTCGCAAAATTCTTTGAGGGTGAACTCGGCTTCGATGGGTTGGAAGGTATGGGACAGTGTGCCACTTGCCAGGTTGCGCCAGGCAACGGCTTGCGGGCCGAGGCGGGCTACCAACTCGGATACAGGCAGAGCTGCCAACTCGCCCAATGTGCGAATGCCCCAGATGGCGAGTGTTTCTGCGGGGTCTTCCGCGAGGTCGAGAGCGGTGAGAGGAAGTTTACCCAAGGCAAGTGCTTCCTGCCCATCGGGAATGACTATGATGCTGCGGGAGGTGAGGGCTTTGATGCGGGCGGTGTGGAAGTTAGAGCTGACCGCAATGGAGGCACGCAGGCCGACGCTATCGAGAGCAGAGTGTAGTCTCTCGGCGAGTGTCTGGGGTGGACCGAATAGGCGCTCGGTGCCGGTGATGTCAAGAACGCAGGTGGCGGCGGTGTCTTTGCTTGCCGCTTCAATGCGTGGGGAAAAATGCGCGGCGCATTCGTGCAGGACGATGCGGGCAGCGGCTTCTGTTTCCAGCGAGCGTGGTAGCAGGTGGAGTTCGGAGATGCTCTCCGCTTCAAGACGCGTCATTCCTAGGGAAACACCTTTGAGGCGGGCGTGGCGGTTGTGGGAGCAGACGGTCTGAAGGGGCGGGCGGCCGTCGAGCACTGCGACCGGTTGCGAGGCGAGTTGCGTGTTAAGGCGCAGAAGGGCTTGCGTTGGGAACTCGGCTATGCGGACACATGCGTAGAGGTTGGGATTCATGCTGACTTCTCCCAGATGGAGATGGAGACGAGGGCTGGCTCTGTTGAATGTTTGTCGTCGGAAGGTGGTTGATGGGGCGCGGGTTTCTCCCGTTGCCAGGAGGCGGTTGAGACCCAAACAGATGCGGGCGGTTTGCGCCTGCCGGCCATGGAGAGCGATGACGGATATGAAGCGAGACGGCCAGTTTGCAATTGATATTGATAGCCGGTGAAGACGGTCTGGTTACCCGACTGCGCTTTGAGTGGAGCGCATTCGAGGACGACCGCGGAGCTGGACTGGGCGATGGGTTGCTGGGCGAGGACGAGCAGGGAACAGCGGGTGCGGTCGGCAGCCTGGCGGAAGCGGAACCAGGAGGCTAGCGGAATGCGGACCGCGTCCTGGTGAGCGGTGTTGCCGAGGTCGAGGACGATGGCGGCAAATCCGCCGGCCTGGAGGAGCAGATCGGTGGCACGCACGGCCTGATCGAGCTGCGTCCAGGGCTTGGCTGGGAGGTGGTTTTTCAGTTTGCGGGCGGGAGCTGTATTGCGGCAGCGAACCCAGAGGAGGTGGTTAAGACGGATGCCACAGGTTGCTGCCGATTCGGCATCAAGCGTGTCAGAGGCGTCGACCCAGGCGCAGATGCAATCCTCGCGGATTCGGCCGGCGACGAAGGAGAGGGCGAGGCTGGTTCTTCCAGAGGAGATGGGACCGGTAATTTCGCTGATGGCGCCAACAGGAAGGCCGCCTGCCAGCATTTGGTCGGCTACCGGAATGCCAGTGGGCGCAGTTTCGTGGATGGTGCGCGGGGCGGGTGTGAGCGCGGCGGGAAAGCGGCGTTCAAGGCGGTGTTCGATCTGGATGCGAAGGGCTGCGGCGGAAGGCATAATAGTTTCGCCTTTTATTCGCTATAATCGCTCTAATCGGCCTGCTTGTCAAAGGGGCTGGGCCGTAGCGCGTTATGTTACAACCCATCTATGAGTTGCAGTAGATCATTAAAGTAGCACCGCCGAAATGTGGAGTGCTGAGGAAAGAAGCAAGGCTTTCAATCTGAATGGTGCAGGCATGTACCATGAAGACCATAAGCTGGAGGTCATATTGAGGCTTTACCGTACAAAAGGTGGCTACTTTGTGGAAAAGGGCGGGCAGTATTTCCGCATCGACAGGCTCGACTGGGATGGGCTGGTTTCGCAAGAGGATTTGCATGGCACACTGAGCGGACTGACTGCGGGGCTGAAGCCGGTAACGGCATTCGACGCTGCAGGGGTGCTGGCGCCGATTGGGAAGCAGGAGGTTTGGGCGGCAGGGGTGACGTATTACCGCAGCCGCGGCGCACGGATGGAGGAGTCGAAGGACGCGGGAGGTGGCAGTTTCTATGACCGCGTGTACTCGGCGGAACGGCCGGAACTATTTTTCAAATCGACGGCAAGTCGCACGGTGGGGACAGGCGGGAAGGTGCGGATCAGGGCGGATGCGACGTGGAGTGTGCCGGAGCCGGAGTTGACGCTGCTGGTGAGTCCCGGAGGACGGATTACGGGGTACACGATTGGGAACGATATGAGCTCGCGGGATATTGAGGGGGAGAATCCGCTGTATCTGCCCCAGGCCAAGGTGTACGAGGGCAGTTGCGCGCTGGGGCCGGGGATCCTGGTTGTTGATGAACCGCTGGCGATGTCGACGGAAATTGCGATCGAGATTGAGCGGGCCGGGCAGATTGAGTTTGCAGGGCAGACGGCGCTGACAGAGCTGAAGCGCGATCTGAAGACATTGGTGGAGTATTTGTTCCGGGATAACTCGTTTCCGCAGGGGTGCTTTTTGATGACGGGGACGGGGATAGTGCCGCCAAGTACATTTACGCTTGCGAGTGGGGATTTGATACGGATTACGATTGAGCCGATTGGGATGCTGGAGAATGTGGTGGCGTGATTGAAGTCATTGTCGGGGTTAAAACCCCGACCTACCGCTCTTGGGCGTCTTTGACGCAGCGGAAGCCTATGCCGCCAGAGCGGTCGTAACTCGGGGCCATCAAAAGCAGTTTGCTGTGCTCGTCGTTGCGGTAGGCCTGGGGGAAGTACCAGATGGAGCCTTGCGACTGGTAGTACTCGCCGCCACGGAGGATTGCGGCACGGGTGTGCTCGTCAGTGAACTCGTCGGTCCATTGCCAGACGTTGCCGACCATGTCCATTACGCCGTAGGGGCTGGCTCCGGCGGGGTGGGCGTCGACCGGATCGGGGCCCGGCATGGTGCGGGTGGTAGCGGGGGTTGGCATGTTGGCTGGCTGCCAGATGTTGCCCCAGGGATAGATGCGGCCGTCGGTGCCTTGCGCGGCGAACTGCCACTCCCACTCGTGGGGAAGGCGCTTGCCGGCCCATTTTGCGTAGGTGCGGGCATCTTCAAGCGAGACCCAGGTGACGGGACGGTTCTCCCAGCCTTGCGGGATGCTGCCGGGCTTCCAGTCGCGGAGGAAGTTGAACGAGTCGCTGGGTGCGTAGTGGGTTGCGTCGAGGAATTGTTTGAACTGCGCGTTGGTGACGGGGTATTTGTCGATGAAGAACGGGGCTATCTGCATGGAGCGCTCGTGAAAGCGGCGCGGAGTGTCTTCCCAGGAGTATTGGACATCGACGCCGGGATTGGCGCCGCCTTCGATCTCTGTGCCGGAAACCTTGAAGATGAACGAGCCGCCGGGGATGCGGATCATGCCGGTGGGGGCTTCTGTCGCTGGCGTGGTTGGCGGGATGGGAACAATGGTTTGTTCCAGAGTTTCCGGGGCATGGGAGTAGCTACCCAGAGGCTGTTTGGTGATTGCCGCCATGTGCTGCATCAGGGCTTTGATAGCAGGGCTGGGCTCGCCGGCGGTGGCGAGGATGGCGCCGTAGCCATTGGCTTCAAGATCGAAGCTGAGCACGGCGGTTTGGTTGGCTGCCTGGCTGTCGGGGTGGGGTTTCAATTCGGTGCCGTGGTAGAGGTCGAAGTAGCGCATGCCTGAAGAGACAGGCACATCCATCTGCCGGCCGGTGATGTCGTAGGCATTGCGATTGACGATGGTCCAGACGGTCTGCTGCGCGACGGGCCAGCGGCTGGCATAGACGCCGTAGTTATGCATAGGATAGAGCGGTTCCCAATCAGGACTGACAAGGAACGGGGCGACGGCGCGTTCGATGGTGGCTACGCGGCGGGTGGCTTCGGCGTCGCGCGGTGTAATGCCGATCCAGATGCCCCAGACGTTCTCCCAGCTTTCCCAGCCGATGCCGTTGAAGAAGGCGAATTGCAGGTCGCTGGTCTTGTCGGGGTTCCAGCGGTCGCTGATGTTGACCATGTGGCGGGGTTCGAGCCACTTGTAGCGGTCGACCATGGGGATGAAGGGGAAGGTGTATTGACCCCAGGTCATGACGTTCCAGGCGAGGGCTTCGTCGCTGGGGCCGCTCTCAGGCTGGAAGGCGAGGGGGTGACCAATCTTTTCGGCGGCGAGCGAGAAGCCGAGGGGGACGCCGTCCTGGGTGTCGCCGTTGATGCCGTCGGCGTCGATCTGCTTCATGAGTGCGGCCAGGACGTCGGGCCAGGGCTGGTCGGGTTGGTGGGTGCCTTCGTCCCACATCATCATGGGAAAGAGGACGCGGACACCGCGGCGATGGAAGTCGGCGACCATTTGGCGAACGCCGGCGATGCCGCCGGGCATGGATTCGACCATTTCAAGCTGATTACGGTCGTCGACGCCCATGTTTGGGTAGGTGGACCAGACGAGTACGGCGTCGATGCCGCCGTAGCGCTTGTCCAGGTCGTCGAGATAGCGGTCGACGGTGTACTTTCCCGCGATGGGATCGTAGAGGTAGCGATCCTGGACCATCATTTGCGGCTGGATGAAGCTGGACTGGGTCCATTGGAGAGCGGGGAGCTGGTAGCGCGCGGGGTCGTAGGCGATGCGGATGCGGCGCTCGTCGCGCCAGTGCTGGATGTCGCGCAGCCAGCGGTCGTGGGTGAAGGGAGAGCAGGTGCCTTGCGGCGTGTTTTCCCAGGCGAAATGCAGGTTGAGGCAGTCAGGCGGGGGGATCTGCTGGCCGCGGGGACCGTATTGCGTGTCTTGCGCTAAGGCGGCGAGAGCAAGCGCCACCGTTAAGAATCCCAGGCATAACGTGCGAATCATTTGTCCCCTGTTCCCCTTTGTTTGGACTCGTGACGAGGGTTGGGGGTCTCAAAAAACTGCTTTGCGATTATTGTTTCGCGGCTTTGATGGCTGCGGTGAGGGCGGGGACCACTTCAAAGAGATCGCCGACGATGCCGTAGTCGGCTATTTCGAAGATGGGGGCATCGGGGTCTTTGTTGATGGCGACGATGCACTGTGAGCCCTTCATGCCGACGAGGTGCTGGATGGCTCCCGAAATTCCCACTGCCAGATAGAGCTTGGGCGAGACGGTTTGGCCGGAGCTGCCGACCTGACGATCCATGGAGAGCCAGCCGTTGTCGCAGATGGGGCGGGAGGCCGCGAGTTCCGCGCCGAGGGCGGTGGCGAGGTCCTGCACGATGGGAAGACTCTCGGCTTCCTTGATCCCACGGCCGACACTGACGATGAGTTGGGCGGAGGCGAGATCGACGGATTGGGCGGAGCCGCGGAAGGGTTCGCCGGGCTTGGTGCGGATTTGGGCGGCTTCGATGGTGGGGGTGAAGGTCTTGATCTCCGCGGGGGGGGCGGCGGATTGGGTTGATTCGGCACGGAAGGCTCCGGCCTGGACGGAGATGAGGCATGGACCACTGCCGGTGGCGCGATAGTTGCCGTTGAGGCGGCCTTGCATGAGCTGACGGGTGAATACCGGGCCGGGTGCGATGTCGACCACGTCGCTGATGAGGACCTGGCCGAGACGCGCGGCGAGGGCGGGTGCGTAGTCGCGGACCTGGTAGGTGTGGGGGAAGACAACTTGCGTGGGGCTCTCGCTTTGGATGAGCTGCTGCAGGGCCAGAGTAAAGCCGTCGGGGGTGTATTGGGCGAGCAATGGATGATCGACACGGACGGTGGCGATGCCCTTGGCGGCGATTTCGGCTGCGAGGGATTCAGTATCTGCGCCGATAATGGCTGCGGTGACGGTGAGGCTCTGTCCTGCGGCGAGTTTTTGGCCGGCTGCGAGGGCTTCCCAACTGATGCGGCTGATGCGCTGAGCACGCTGGGCAGAAGTGGTTTGAAGCTCAAGCACAACCAGAATGCCGCTCATAGGACGCGTACCTCGAATTTCAGCTTCTCTGCCAGGGCTGCAGCGGCTTCTTTGGGCGAGCCTTTCAGCATCTGGGTGGATTTTTGTTTGTGTGGGAGCACGATCTGATCGAGGACGACGACCGCGGTGGAATCGACGGCGAGTTCCGCGGCGGTAACGCGGCGGACTTCCTTGGTTTTGGCGCGCTTGATGCCCATGAGAGTGGCGTAGCGGAGCTTGTTGCCGCCGGACTGGATGGTGAGGACGGCGGGCGCGGGAAGCTCGATGGATTGGAACCAGCCTTCTTCCAATTCACGTTTGACTTTGATTTGAGCTTTAGTGTCTGCGTCCAAAACTTCTACGTGCAATATGAGCGAGGCGTGGGGCAGGTTGAGCAGCTCTGCGACGATGACGCCGGTTTGGCCGAGGCCGAGGTCTTCGGACTGAAGGCCGGTTAGGACGAGGTCGGGATTCTCCGGCTTGACGGCGGCGGCAAGAAGGCGAGCTACGCCGAGAGCGTCGCGATTACCGAGGTCGTCGCAGTCGATGTGGATGGCTCGGTCTGCGCCTTTGGCGAGGGCTTCGCGGATGGTTTGGCCTACGCGTTCAGGGCCGGCGCTGACGACGATGACTTCGCCGCCGTGCTTCTCCTTGAGTTGGAGGGCTTCTTCGAGGGCGTAGGCGTCGGACTCGTTGAGGGCGTACTGAAGGCCCGACTCTTCAATCCATTTTCCGGTGGGGTTGATGCGGACTTGCGCATCGCGTTCGGGAACCTGCTTGATGGCGACAATGATCTTCATGATGTTCGAACCTCGTTCATCTTAACTTGCTTGAGGCGCGGTGCGGAAAAAGGGTTGTTTTGGGGGTAGAAATCGCCCATCTTAGGCGGAAAAGCGAGGGTTTTGGGCCTAAAAACAGTGAAAAATCGACCACATTGTTTACCGATGAGTACATGGGTCCGATTTGCATCGCATTCATTTTATGGCGCTTATCATAAATTCTGTGTCCCGGATGCCCGGTTTTGCGGGGGGGTGGGGTACTGAGTGGTATAAACCGGTCACATCTCTGACATTTTGAACCGGAAGATATCTTCGTTACAGATTGATTGTGCGCCTGCCGGGGATAATTCTCTGCGTACGTTGTGATTCGCAAGTGATTGTCCACGCTCAGGGTGTTTCTGATTGCTGAGTTGGCGAAGTATTGCCGGATGTAATGTCTTCTTCGCTCTCGCGCACGATTAGGCCGCGTTGGCGGAATAGCCTGGAGTCGCGGATTTTGAAGAACTCGTAGAGTGGCTCCTGCTTGTTCGCGGTGATTTCGCAGCGGAATTCGCCTGAGGCGGTTCCGACGGCTTTGGCCATGATTCGCAGGAAGTCCACGACGAACTGGCTGGAGTCGCGGCCATCGAATTCGAGCTCGATGTAGTTGTTGCCGATGTCAAGAGTCAGGGCGCGGTCGTCAGCGGCTTCCTGAATGGTTTCGATCACGTCGGATGTGAGGGAAGTGGTGGTGATGCTTCCACTGTAGGAGCAACGGGATCCTTCGGGTCTCTGCAGCCTTGGGCCGGAAGAGTCCGCACGCAATTCCGCAGCATGTTGCGCCGGATCAGGCAGGCGGCGGGCGACGAGTTGGGCGATATCCAGCAACTGCGGGGCGGCTTCGCCTGTGGAGGCGAGGGCATCGCGAAACATGGTGTTGCAGAAGGGGCAGGCTGCGGCGATGGTTTGCGCGCCTGTGGCGATGAGTTCCTGGGCGCGATTGTGGCTGACGCGCTCGCCCTTCTCTTCGCCAATGAAGGCGAGGCCGCCGCCGGCTCCGCAGCAGAAGGACCTTTCGTGGTTGCGAGGGGCTTCGACGAGCGTGCCCGCCAGGGTAACAAGGGCGCGGGGTTCGTCGTAGACGTTGCGGTAGCGGCCGAGATAGCAGGGGTCGTGGTAGACGATGCAATCCGAGCCGGAGCCCTTGGGAGGGAGTTTGTTCGCAAATCTTGCAAGGAACTCGCTGTGATGCTCGATTTGAGGGGGCGTGCCGTATTCCTTCCAATCTTCCTGGATGGTGCGAACGCAGTGGGGACAGATGGAAACGATCTTCTTGACCTTGTTTTCAGCAAGGGCTTCGAGGTTGGCCTCAGTGAGTTGCTGGAAGAGAAGGTCGTTGCCGAGACGGCGGACAGGGTCGCCGGTGCACTTTTCTTTGCGCAGGACGCCGTAGCTGGCTCCGAGGTAGTTCATGACGCGGGCGAAGTCGGCAACGATTTCGCGGCCTTTGGGATCGTATCCGCCCATGCAGCCTAACCAGAGACAATATTCCTGAGTCCCGTCGAAGATGGGGAAGGCTTGTTTCTCGATGAATTTGTCGCGGTCGGATGCGGACATGCCGAGGGCATTGCTGCCGCGCTCGAGGGCGAGGAAGAGCTTGCTGCCGTGGCTGTCTTCCCATGCGCCGGTGTTGACGGCGCCGCGGCGGAGGCCGGCGATGATGGGGACGTGCTCAATGCCGACGGGGCATTGAAACTCACATGCGCCGCAGGTGGTGCACTGGAAGACGGCTTCCTGGGAGTTGTATTTGCCGAGTAAGGGCTGGTCGGATGCGGGGCCGAGATCGTTGAGGTAGGCGCGGACGCCGAGGATGATTTCCTTGGGGTTTAGGAGCTTGCCGGTGTTGGCGGCGGGGCAATGCTCGGTGCAGCGGCCGCACTCGACGCAGGAGTAGACCTGGAGCGAGACGAGCTGGGTGAGGTCAGTCCCGGCGACCAAGCCGAAATCTTCGTCGCCAGCGAGTGGGGGGATTTGGGCGAAGCTGCCGCGGGAAAGAAAGATGGTGGCCGGGCTGAGGATGAGGTGCAGATGCTTGGTGTGGGGGATGAGAGGCAGAAAGACGAGCAGCGTGAGGGTGTGAATCCACCAGAGAATGCGGGCGGTGGGACTGGAATCTGCGACGGAGAATGAGGCCAGATAGGTGGCCATAAGCAGGAAGATAAGGCCTGCGATGACGCCGGATTCCCAGGAGAGCTTTTCACCGAGCCATTTGGGACGGACAAGAAAACGCCGGATGAAGAGGCTGAGGATGCCGACGGCGCAGGCGATGGCGAAAAGGGCGGCGAAGTAGAAATAGAAGCGGCCCAGAATGCCGTCGGGCG
>JBEKUP010000088.1:0-17313 GCA_049514915.1 Occallatibacter sp.
CTGACGGTTCTGCGCACGAACGGAGAACAGACGGTCTATGATCCGCGCCGCCAGATGGGAGTCTCGGTTTACCGCGAGCAGGAGAAGGCATTCTCAGTCGGCGACCGCATCCAGTTCACCGCGCCCAGCCAGGAGTTGAAGATTGCGAACCGGGAGCTTGGAACAGTGGAAGGCATCTCTCAGGATGGCACGATGCGGTTGAAACTGGACAACGAGCGCAGCATGAGCTTCGATCCGCAACGGCATCCGCATCTGGATCACGGCTACGCCGTGACCAGCTACTCCAGTCAGGGGCAGACCGCGGACCGTGTGCTCATCAACGTGGATACGGAACTCGGCGCGAAAGACCTCCTCAATAACCGCATGGCCTATGTCTCGGTTTCGCGTGGCGCTCACGATGCACAAATCTTCACGAACGACCGAGAAAAGCTCCCGCAAGCGTTAGGCCATGATGTTTCGCACGAGAGCGCCCATACGCCCGACCTGAAACCGCCGCAACATGAGATAGCCGAGACTCCCAAACAGGAAAAGAGTCAGGGTATGGATATAGGGCTAAGCATCTGAAAGCCCCGACGACGGATGCGATTATCCGTTTGCCTGAATCCCGTGGTCGAAACTTCGACTGATTGCGGCATCAACATTCGGTTTCATCGCTTCTGTTCACTGAACATGCGGCGGAGATGCGGCCATTGGTGCGATCATTTATCGTTAGCAGTATGAACAGCAGGAACCGACATCCCGTATGGACATGGCTATTCTGTGCGTTGCTGTTCTGGCTTCACCTGCGGAAGAAGGGGCTACGCGCCCCGGCCCCTCGTGCCCAAGGGACCAGTAGCAGGCAAAATTGGCTGAAATTTACACAGTTTGCCTGCACAGTTCCTACACAGCCGAAAATTGGCATGTTATGTGCAATGAAAACAATGTGATACGAAAGTTTTATCACCCTCTCAGGATGACAGTCTCTTTTTTTCTTGATGAAGTTTGGAGACAGGTCAGCTTCGCTTTCCAGATCTTATGCCTCTGGGGGTTTGCGGAAGGTGATGGCGTAGAACTCGCCGCCGCGCAGATCCTGAAGCTGAACTTCCTCCATTTCCTCCGGGACGAGGTGGATGGGCGGGACTACGGGTTCTCTGTGCTTTTTGAGGAAGCGGCCGAGGATGTTTTCGTACGTATTCTGGGAAAGCTTTTCGGTTTCGTCGGCGATGAGAAGGAGACTGCCGGGCTTGGCGACGCGGATCATTTCGAGGATGGCGTTGGCGGGGTCGTTGAAGAAGTTGATGCCGCCGACGTGGAAGACGACGTCGAAGCTGGAATCGGCGAAGGGAAGACTCTCCGCATTGGCCAGGAAGAGGTTGGCATCCAGGTTCCAGCGGTGCAGGTTGGCCTGGCAGTTGAGGAGCATTTCAGAGGATAGATCGATGCCGGAGAGGGTTGGACCGGAAAACTCGGGATCTTTAGGGATGTATTTGAAGTTGAGGCCGGTGCCGACGGAGGTTTCGAGGACAGAGTCGCCGGGCTGGACCTCAAGAAGGTCCATGTAGCTGCGAAACCAGGCATCGCGGTTGAGTCCGCGGAGGGCGAGGACTATGCGCTGGAAGTCGTCGTAAAGGCCGCCGAACAACTCATACATGTTGTTGTATTTGAGATTCGCGCCGGTGAGTTCCTGGGATTTGATGAAGACGGGAATGCCGTTGTGAATGGAGAAACGCTCGCCGGACGGGCTGAGGAGTTCTTCCTGGTTTTTCTCGCAAACGAGTTGGAGGGGTTCGCCGGTGTTGGGGCTTTGCAGGAAGGCGAAGGTTTGGGGGCGGTCTGTCCATGAGCGCTGTTTGACGGAAAGGATCGACGCCCAGATGGCGAGGCCTGCGGCGGCGAGGAGGAGCAGCCAGGCTAAGCTTTCGGGGATGGGCAGGCCCTGAGGGTGATTCCCGGTGCTGATACTGACCAGAAGCATGACCAGGACCGCTGTGAAATGAACCGTGAAAAAGGCGCCGGCTGCCAAGGCCATTTTTTCAGCGGGAAACTCGTGTTGCCACATCCAGACGATTACCGCAGCAAACCAGAACACGAGCACCTGGGAAGAATCGAAGTGTGAATCGATATGTATGGGCAGTAGGGGCAAGAGGAGCGGAAGGAGCGCCCCTGCGGCCAGCGGTAAGGGAAGCGTGGCGGCGAATCCCGGCAGCCGGGGGCTGACCCACTTGTGAAAAGAAAAGGGAACAACAATGAGGATTGTGGTGAGGAGTATCCAGCCCGCGTAAGCCAGCGCGGGGAACAGGGCCGTCGGGGCAGAATTGCTCCAACCTATGGCCAGGCTGGGGAAGAAATTAATGGCGACCAGCAACAGGAATCCCTGCAATGGTCTTTGCGTGCTTACAAACCAGACGCCGAGGATTGGGCCCGTCCACAGGCCAATGAAATGAAAGAAGAAGCCAAGGACGAAGAGAAGGGCGATGATCCATGCCTGAATCTTCAAGCTGCGGGAGCTTTCAAGTTGATCTGTCATGGGCGCTTGCTTAATTTTATACGCGCCAGGCGCTGGCCGGGAGTGATGGGGAGGATGAGAGCCCCGTCATTGCGGCGGGGCCCTGATGGAGCAACCAGCTTTTGTCAGGATTCAGGAGAATGGTCGAAGTGGATTTGCGATGGAGGCGGCTTATGCAGCGGCGGGCTTTGTGAAGGTGATGGCGTAGAATTTTCCGCCCTTCAGCATGTGAACGCGGATGTCTTCCATTTCCGGCGGTACCAGGTCGATGGGTATTGTTACAGGCTTTTCGCGATCGCCATAGAAACTGCTGGT
Source organism: Occallatibacter sp. (assembly GCA_049514915.1). GTDB lineage: Bacteria > Acidobacteriota > Terriglobia > Terriglobales > Acidobacteriaceae > Telmatobacter. The sequence continues at coordinate 2,801 of JBEKUP010000088.1, forward strand.
ATATGGAATCTTCTCGTAGGTGCTTTTCACATACTCTTCCGTTTCGTCTTCGATCATGAGATGGGCACCGGGCCGCGCCACGCGGATCATTTCGCTGATGGCTTTGGGGCGGTCACTGAAAAAGTTGAAGCCGCCACAGGTGAAGACGGCGTCGAAGCTCGAGTCGGCGAAGGGCAGGCTTTCGGCGTTGCCGACGAAGAGGTCTGCGTCCATGTGCCAGCGGCGCAGGTTGTTTTGGCAGTTGGCAAGCATCTCAGGAGAGAGATCGAGTCCAGAGAGTTTTGTTCCGTGAGGCAGGTACTTGAAGTTGAGACCCGTGCCGACAGAGGTTTCGAGCACGGAATCGCCCGGCTTTACTTGGAGCAGGCTCATGTAGTTCTCGAAGTATGAGTCCAGATTGAGGCCGCGGATGGCGCCGAAGAAGCGCTGTGTATCGTCGTAGAATCCGCCGATGGTCTCGTACAGGTGGTTGTATTTGCCGTTGTCCCCGGTGAGATCTTCCGGCTTGAGGAACGTTGGGATTCCGTTCCGGATGGGGAAGCGCTCGCCGGAAGTGCTGACCAGGGATTCCTTGCCGGTTTCGGTGACGACATGGAGCGGGTTTTGAGTGAAGGGGCTTTGCAGGATTGCGATCGAGCCCGGGCGGCTGGACCAGGATTTGTAGCGGGTAGAGCGGAAGAGAGACCAGACGCTGAGGAACAGGGCCGCTCCCAGACATGCGGGGCCGAATTCTGCGGCGAAACGCGGGAACGCCTGCAGAACGGCGGCGCTGGAGGATCGTGTGAGTTCGACTCCTGCTGCAAAAACGATGCCCGCGCCAAAGACGAAGGTGGTTGCGCGGGATTCACGATTCCACATCCATACGAGCGTTGCCGCAAGCCAAAAGGTGAGGAATGGGTGTATCGCGAAGGTGGATGCTTGGCCGATGTGCAGTGCCAGGGCGAGCGAGGGGATGGCGACTGCGGCCAGCGGCAAGGGGAGTGTGGACAGGAATCCAGGCAGACGCGGGCTGGTAAGGCGGTGAAAGGTGAATGGCAGAATGCCGAGCACAGAGGCGACTAGCGTCCATCCCAGGTACTCGAGCGCTTGCCGCGGCCCGGTAAGCGGGAAGTTGCGCCAGCCGAAGATCAGACTGGGAATGAAACCGAAGGCCAGCATCCAGAGAAAGCCACGACGGAGCTTCTGCGTGCCGACGAACCAGACTCCCAGGATGGGGCCAGTCCATGCGCCAATGACTGGGATGAAGAAACCAAGAGTGAACAGGGATACGGCGATCCAGGCGACGATTTGCGACGAGCGGCTGGGCTTGACCTCTTGAATGGTGTGGGCGGAGTGGACGGCGGTGGACATCATGTTCTCCTTAGCTGGCACGTTCTGTTTCCTTGCGCGCCGGTTGCGGACCTCCCAGGCTTGTGAATGGACAGGCTCAGGGATTGTCCTTTGCGGTGAGATTGTTCCCGGGTTGGGGGTTGGAAGCCGGGGAGGCTTCAGAAGCTGAGAGCATGGTGAGCGCGGATTCGCTCCATTCCAAGGCAGCGTGGAGTTGGGTGACGCCGAGGGACAGGGTGAGCATCCAGTAGGGAAATCCTGGATTGCCGGAGTTGTGGGCACGGGCGAGGGGCTCCAACTGCTCAAGGGTGGTGAGGATTTGGCGGTTATTCTGCTGGAATCTGCGGACGTGGGCGATGGCAGCGCCCGGGGCCGCATCGCGAGCGAAGAAGAGCTTGAGAAGGAATTCGTTGCGGGGTGGATCGTCGCGGTAGGGAAGGGCGAGCCATTGTTGCAGAACGTCGTGGCCTGCGGGGGTGATTGAATACTCCTGCCGGTTGGCGCGGGCTGTTGAGCCGGAGCTGGATGGGACAATCAGCTTTTCAGCGGCTAGGCGTTTGAGCGTGGGGTAGATTTGGCCAAAGCTTTCGCCCCAGAAGAAGCCGACGCTCTGCTGAATGGTTTTGCGGATCTCGTATCCGGACTGGTGTGGGTGGATGGCGAGTATTCCGAGAATCACATAGGCGGTTTGGTTGTGCTGCATATATCTAGAAGATATATCTGTCAGATATTATTGTCAACAAAAAAGCTCAAACGGTATCCGCTTGAGCTGTTGCGAAACAGGCGGCAGACCGAGATGGTCTGCCGCCTGGTTTGTCTGGAGGAGAGAGCGAGTTTATTTACCGGGCTTGGCGGGCGCAGAAATCGGGGCCGGCTTGGCGTTGTCTAATACGGAATGCGGACCGTTTGAGCGCACGAAGAGTACGGTGAGGCCGATGGAAGTGCACATGAAGATGATGGCGGACCACGTGGTGGCGCGGGTGAGGACGTTAGCTGCAGCGCGGGGACCGAAGGCGGTTTGGGAGCCTTGACCCCCGAAGGCGCCAGCGAGGTCGGCGGAGCGTCCCTGCTGAAGGAGGACGACAATGATGAGGAAGAGGCACACGATGATGTGTACGCAGACTACGGCAATGAGAAGGATGTGCATTTTCTAAGCTGCTTTCCGGTCTGTCCGGGTTTTGCGAACAGAAGAAACTTTGGTGCGGAGGAGGGGACTTGAACCCCTATGCCTCGCGGCGTCAGCACCTCAAGCTGGTGTGTCTGCCAATTTCACCACCTCCGCACTGAGGTGACCTTCTACGAGTATAGCAAAGGCAAGAGTGTTGAGGAAGGTTGCATTCGCCCTGAATGAGCCTTGGAGCCAAGTTCAATGAGGGGGTGGATGCGACGCAGCCATTTTTGCGCGGAGGCGGGCTTCGGCGTCGGAGCTCCAGTATTTGCAGTCGAGGCGGATGAAGACCGATGTGTAGGGAACAGTCATGTTGGTCTTGAGGACGAGGACATGGAACTGCTCTCCCGCCTTGGCGACCTGGGAGATGATCTGGTCGTGGGGCAGGGGGGTCACTGGGATGTCGCGAAGCAGGTCTGCGATGTTGTTGCGATAGGCGGTGACGCCGGGAGCATCGTCTTCGGAAACGAAGCGTAATTCGGAGTCCATGGTGATGACCGGACGGACGTGGATGGAGCGGGCGATGGCGTGAAGCACATCGCGGACGACCTCTGCCTGGTCGGAATCGGTTTCAATGGTCTCAATTCCCAACGAGGTTTGGAGGGGATAGGCTGAATCGACGATGAGGATCCAGTTGCGATGACCGAGCAGGGGCATGGCCTCTTCGACGCGGTCTCTCCAGATGGGTGCGGGGGTGGGTGCGGGAGCGGGTTGAGCTGGAAGCATAGAAGGGCAGACGGACAACAGGCCGAGGATGAGAAGCAACTTGCGCATTTTAGAGTTCCTATCCTGCTTGACGCGGAGGGATTGGAAAGCGCTCCGCAATTATAGAACGGTACACCATTGCAGAACTGGTTGAACCGGATGCGGGTTGGCAGCGTCGGCCGGTTCGGTGCGAAAGCTAACTGATGAGGCGGGCCATCCAGGCTGCGAGAGCTCGCTGGTCATCTGTTCCGGTAGCATGGAGGGCCTGGACATTCATGCGCTCCTGCGGGGCGCGGTTCTGGCTGATTTTGAATTTGCCTTCGATGCGGGAGATAGGGATGTGGAAGCCCTGGATTCCGGCGAGCATGGTGCGGCGGAAGCCGCCGGGCATGCTGCGCCACTGTTCGGCGAAGGTGGGCTCATTGGCCTGGATGAGGCCAGCGAGGAGTACGTCTTTGCCAGCTTCGTCTTCGACAAGTTGAAGCGTTCCATAGGCGTGGACGGCGATGTAGTTCCAGGTGGGGACCGAGAGCTCTTCGACGTAGTTGGTGGGCGAGACGTAGCTGTGCGGGCCGGGGAAGACGACGAGGACTTCGCGGCCGGCGAGGGATTTCCAATGAGGGTTCGCTTTGGCGAAGTGGCCTTCAATGAGGCCGTGTTCGCCTTCATCTTTGACTACCAGCGGGAGGTGGGTGGCGACGAGCGGGGTTGGGGCATCAGGAGTGGATTGGGGGCCGAAGAGGATGGCGAACGAATAGGCCCGCATGGCTTCGATGAGGAGGGCGCGGTCGGCGACTTGATTGAATTTGGGAGAGTACATGGAGCTCCTGGAGAACCGGGACACTGAGGATTGCGTAGTCCCACGTTAACGGTCAGGCAGGGAGACTGCAAAATTTCGCGGCGGCAGAATGGCTGGTGCAATCATTTTGCTCATGACCAGCCTTTGAAACACGTGGGTGATCGGTCGGAGTGGAGATGGAATCGATGGAAATACCTGAAGTGCAAGTGGTTGAAATGGTGCAACGGAAAAAGCGAGGGATTTGGCCGGCGCTGGCGCTGGTGTTTACTGCGCCATTGGTGGCGGAATTTCTGCTGGGCAATTTGCCTATCAAAATGTTGCCTGCGTTGATTGTGCTGGCTCCGATGTATGGCGGTGGCGCGTTGTTGATTCGGGAAACGGTGAGGAGAACCGGGCGGGGCTGGCCGAGCATCCTGGTGCTGGGGATGGCTTACGCAATTCTGGAAGAGGCATTCACTACGCAATCTCTGTTCAATCCGAACTATCTGAGGCTCAACCTGGGACTGCTGGTACCTGCTTATATTCCGGCGCTGGGAATTGGGGCATGGTGGACGTTGTGGATGCTGATGGTGCATTCGATCTGGAGCATATCAACTCCGATTGCGCTGATTGAGGCTTGTGTGCCGGATCGAGCGCGAACCGCTTGGCTGGGGCGGGCGGGGATGGTAGTTGCTGGGCTGGTGTTCCTGTTTGGCGTGGTGGCGACTACCGCGATCGGTTACAGGCAGGACCACTTCATGGCGTCGAAGGCACAGTTCATTGGGGCGGCAGTGGCGATAGTCGCTCTGATCGCATTGGCGTTCATGATTGAGCCACGGCAAAGGGATGCCGCTTACAACCGTGGCACCTCTCCGTGGATTTTGGGTGCGATAGCGCTTGTGTTAGCGTCGGCAGCGATGCTGGTTCCCATGAACTGGGGCTGGGGCGCGGTGGCTGCGTTGCTGGGGCTCGACGCTGGAATGCTGATAGCGGTGCTGGTTTGGATGCGCATGGGCGCGATGACACTTGTACATCAACTCGCGCTCGGAGCAGGGGCGGCACTGGCTTATGGTTGGCATGCATTTCTGCAGCACCCCGCGGTGGGGCAGCTGGACGCCAGCGTGCGCGTGGGAAATGCAATTTTTTTGACGGGCGTGGTTGGGTTGATTTGGCTGGGGGCGAAGCGGGCGGCCGTATTGCGGCGTTGAGGGTTCTGTGCCGTCGATCTTGCGGAATCCAGCGGGGAATGGGTCAATCGCGAGGGATGCCGCCGTGCTATTTATGATCAGATATATCCTGATCGGTCGTTATCTCGCCGCGAGCCTGATCGGCTTTACGACAGAAACGGACATCGGCGTGCTTGTGGCGCTGACGACGCAAGCGGGCAAGCTGATGGGCACGTCAATCGCCAACATTCTGTTTCTTGAGCTCGCCTTCGCGCTACTTCTTTTGCAAGGTGCGGATGTATGCCACTACATCCTTGATCTGCGCATCGGTCGGTCCATTATTCGTGTAGGTCTTCTTGGTGAAGGCGATGAACTGGTCATCGCTCCAACTCATCATCTCCGGAGCCTTGAACGACGGAATCTTCAAGCTCTTGGCCACCGGCGTGGTGGCGAGCCCATCGTCGCCATGGCACCTAGCGCACTTGGCCTTGAAGACGTCTGCACCGCGCGCCTGCGCGAAGGCAGCACCCGTAATGGAAGTGGCCAGCAGAATCACGGCTGCCGCTCTGACTTTAAGTGTCATTGTCTTGCTCCCTCGCTTGTTTATCGGCATTTTTCTATTCCTTACTAGTCATACCGGCTGAGATGTGCTGTCGAAAGTGACGCATATCACGCACTCAACTGACCGGAGCCCCGTGGCGAGCTAACCATTGACGAATCGTCGAGAATCTGCGGACTCTTCTGCCTGTGCCGACCGCGGCCGAGGAGGGGCAGGGTGACTTAGGTCATATTGGAGAGTAACCCTGGTCACTGAATGCGCTCGAAGCGGAAGCCTGCTTCGCGCAGGGCGTGGCTGATGGCCGTGATATGGGTTGCGCCGCGGGTTTCCAAGGTTACATCGATTACGGTTTCGCCGAGGCTGACGCCGTAATAGGCTCGGTTGTGGATGGTTTCGACAATGTTGGCACGCTCCTGGGCGAGGATCTGGGTGAGGTTGAAAAGTGCGCCGGGCCGGTCCTGAAGGTAGACGCGAACGCGGAGCAGGCGGCCGTCTTTGACGAGGCCGCGCTCGATGATTTTGGCCAGCAGGGAAACGTCAATGTTGCCGCCGCAGACGAGGACAACGGTGCGGCGATGGCGAAGGTTGGTTTTGGACTGGACAACGGCTGCTAACGCCGCCGCACCAGCGCCTTCGGCCAAGGTCTTTTCCTGCTCGAGAAGGAGCAGAATTGCGCTGGCGATTTCCTCATCGTCAACGGTCACAATTTGATCGACATAGCGATTGACGAGGGGCAGAGTGAGATCGCCGGCGCGACGGACGGCGATGCCGTCGGCGATGGTGGCTTCAGCGGAGATGGTGACCGGGTGGCCTGCCTCTCTGGCGCGAAGCATGGAAGGCAGCCTTTCGGGCTCGACGCCGATCACGCGGATTTTGGGGTTGGTTTCCTTAAGGGCGCAGGCGATGCCGCCGATGAGTCCGCCACCGCCGATGGGGACCACGACTGCTTCAATGTCAGGAACCTGCTCGAGAAGCTCAAGGCCGATGGTGCCCTGACCGGAGATGACTTCCGGATCGTCAAAGGGGTGGATGAAGGTGCGGCCTTCTTCGATGCGGCGGCGAAGGGCTTCTTCGCAGGCTTCGTCGTAGCTGGCGCCATGAAGGATGACTTCCGCTCCATAGGCGCGGGTGGCGGCGACCTTGATTTGCGGAGTTGCGAGGGGCATGACGATCTGGGCGCGGATGCCGCGGGCGGAAGCGTGGAATGCGACTCCCTGGGCATGGTTGCCGGCACTGGCGGCGATGACACCCTTCTCGCGCTCGGCCTTGTTCAGGGTGAGCAGTTTGTTGAGCGCGCCGCGCTCTTTGAAGGAACCGGTGCGCTGGAGGTTTTCCAGCTTGAGATGGATGGGGAGGCCGACAAGCTCAGAAAGATGGTGCGAAAGCTGGCAGGGCGAAACATGAATGGATTCGCCGATGCGGGCGCGGGCAGCCTGGATGGTAGTTAAGCTTACGGATTCCACTTGTGTTTCTCCTTGGCATTGAGGGAAGAGGGCTGGAAATCAATCACAAGAACGAAAAACCACCAGCCGCGGTTGCGGGAAGGTGGCCTGGGTGATGCTGTATTACTGAAACTGTTTAATCAGGCTTAAATTCCCGCGCGCATGTTGGAACTTGTAATTCGAATGGCGGGAATGAACGGAGCCATGCACAAGGCCGGACAGGGAATCGCGTTGGGGCCGGAATTGTTCATGGCGTTGAATGAAGTAGAACAGAGGGAGAAGCGGGCGTCAAGAGAAGGCGGCGGCAGCAGCTGCAGCAACAAGGCTCAACTGTGGGAATTGCGACGGGCGCGCCTGGGGGCGTGAGCCTGATTTTCCAGATCGAATGCGGCATTGACCAGCGCGATATGCGAGAAGGCCTGCGGGAAGTTGCCGACGAAGCGTTTGCCATGGACATCGTATTCTTCAGAGAGCAGGCCGAGGTCGTTGGTGAGTTTGAGCAGACGGTGGAAGAGCGTCTTGGCATCGCGAACGCGGCCGATGGCTTTGAGGCTGCTAACCATCCAGAAGCTGCAGGCAAGGAATACGCCTTCGCCGGGCGGCAGGCCATCGCTGCTCTTTCCAGTGTTGTAGCGGCGCACGAATCCGTCGGCCATGAGTTCGCGTTTAATCGCTTCGACAGTGGCTTTGACACGCGGGTCGGTGCCGGGCAGGAATCCGACTACGGGCATCAACAATAGGGAAGCGTCAAGTTGGCTTGATCCGTAGGCGCGGACAAAGCAGTTCTTCTTTTTGTTGAAAGCCCTGGCGCAGATTTCGGTGTGCAGTGTTTCGCGGATCTTCTTCCATTTGTCGACGGGGGCTTCGTAATTCAGTTGCTCGGCGAGCAGGACGGCGCGATCGAAGGCGACCCAGGCCATCATCTTGGAGTACGTGAAGTGTTGCGGCTTTCCGCGGGTCTCCCAGATGCCTTCATCGGGCTGCATCCAGATGGTCTCAAGATGTTCCATGAGCAGCACCAGGGCACGGAAGTCTTCTTCAGTATGGCGATTCATGCTGTGCTGCGCTTGAAAGAAGCAATCAAGCATCTCGCCGTAGATATCGAGCTGGACTTGGACCGCGGCGGCGTTGCCGACCCGCACTGGGCGCGAGTTTTGATAGCCAGGAAGCCAGTCCGCCTGCCATTCAACGAGCTGGCGCTCGCCTTTGAGACCGTACATGATCTGGACTTGTTCCGGGCTGCCGGCGAGGGCACGCAGGAGCCAGTCCTGCCAGGCGGTAGCCTCATTGAAGTATCCGCCGTTGGCCAGAGCGAGGAGGGTGAAGGTGGTATCGCGTAGCCAGCAATAACGGTAATCCCAGTTGCGTACGCCACCGATGGACTCGGGCAGAGAGGTTGTGACCGCGGCGACAATGCCGCCCGTGGGACGATAGATCATGGCGCGGAGGGTGATAAGCGAGCGCTCGACGATGGAGCGGTATTTGCCTTTGTACCGGAGGCGGCGGGACCAGATGCGCCAACGCTGTTCCGTTAGCTTGAGGGTCTGCGCGGGGTCGATTCCGCGGGGGTGCGGCTTGTAGGAACTGCCATAGGTGAGCGAAAAGCTCACGCTGCGGCCGCGGGTCAATGTGAAATCGGCGACGGTCCTCAGGTTTTCTCCATGCATTGGAATTGAAGCGCGTAGCGTGCAGAGGTTGGGTCCTGCAACCGCGCGGACGCCGCCTTTGATGCGCGTGACCCAGGGGACGGTGCGGCCGTAGTCGAAGCGGAGCGCCATCTCCATGCGTACGGATACTTTGCCACTAAGTCCCTGGACCATGCGGACGATGTAGGAGTTGCGCTGGCGGACGGGCATGAAGTCGATGAGGCGAATGGATCCGTCTTTATGGTGGAAGGTGGTTTCGAGAATGAGGGTGTGGGGGCGATAGCGGCGGGTGGTTTTCCATGTGCCTTCGGCGGGCGCGATTTTCCAGTAGCCGTTTTCTTCGGTGCCGAGGAGGGCGGCGAAGCAGGCTTCGGAGGAGAAATCGGGCCAGCAGAGCCAGTCGATGGAGCCATTCTTATCGACCAAGGCAGCGGTTTCGCAATCGCCGATGAGGGCGTAGTCTTCGATTCTTGCGGGCATGGTTTTGGGCGGGGATGTCTCCACCTGTTCAATCCGGGATGGAGATTCTTTACCGCTTTCAGTTGGATGCGAAAAGCAGGAGAGAGGCAAGCAATCGAGCTGATCGAGTATTCCGAACGGAACCCGGGACTAAAAGATGTCGAGGAGTTTGGCGAAGGAATCGAGTTCGAGCAGGTGCTGGCCGTGCGGGGCGGGGTCGAGGGCGGCGTGCTCAAGAACCCAGGTGCTTTTGTGGAAGAGGAAGATGGCGTGGAGGCCGGCGGCGAGGGCGGGGTTGATGTCACTTTTGGGGCTATTGCCGATCATCCAGCTGGTGTGCGGGGTGAGTTCGTGACGGGCGATGACAGCGCGGTAGGTGGCGGGATCCTTTTCGGCGACAATTTCGACGGCGGAGAATTGGGCGGCGAGTCCGGAGCGGGCCAGCTTGTCGGCCTGCTCGGCCTGGTTGCCCTTGGTCATGAGGATGAGGCGGTGACGGGTGGAGAGGTCGGCAAGGGTTTCAGCAACACCGGGGAGCAGTCCCATTTCCTGTTCAGAGATGTGGCGGGCGAAGCTGCGAACGCGCCTGATGTTGTGTTCGGTGACGGGAGTGGGGCTGAGGCGCTGGTAGCAGGCGACCAGTGAGCGGGTGAAGCTGGTGAGCCCGTAGCCATGGGCGAGGATGGTTTCGCGCTCCACGGCGTTGAGAGCGGTGCGGACTTCTGCGGAGGAATATTCGTGGTGATTGAGATAGCTGATGAACGCAGCAATGGCGCGTTCGAAGTAGATGTTGTTTTCCCAGAGGGTGTCGTCGGCGTCGATTAGGAGGGTTTGGCCTGAGGGGAATTGGGGCATGGATCTATGGTAAACAACTGTGGTGACGCGGGAGCTCGCGGGAGGCTCGCACGAGATTTGTCGCCACCCGCCCAAATCGCTAGAGCAAAAACGTGGTGAGAAAATGGGGCACCGGTCTGCTTGATTGCGATCCCACTCATCACGATGATGCTGTGATGAATGGGGCACAGTTTTTCTCTCGTTACTTCTGAGTCTCGGGGAGGGTGTAGTCGAAGGTGTAGGAGTGCTTGCCGGCGGTGATGATTATGTTCATGGATCCGGCGATGCCGGTTAGATCGCCTGTGCCAGAGCCGGGAACTACGGTGACGGCGAGATGGAATTTGCCCTGCTCCATGGTGCCCAGATGCTGGAGGGCAAAGGAGCCGGTGTGTCCGTGGAGGGTTCCGGTGATGTGCTCGATAGCGACGTATCCGGCAGCGCCGGTGGCGGGATTGCCGCAGGCGAGCATTTCTCCTTTGCTGAGGCCTTCGAGGTCACCGTGGAATTGCTTATCAAGGCCGAAGCGGGTAATGGCTGTGCCGGTAGTGGCGTCGTCGGGTGGGAGCGGTGTGTTCTTAACATCAAAGGTACCTTCAGCGTGGCGAGTCATGACGGGGTCCTTCCTCAGGAGTTTCGAATCGGAGGCCTGAGGGTGGAGCTCGACTGCGAGGCACAGGGAGGCACAAAGACAGATACCTGCAAGACGAATGAAAGATCGCACGGCGGACTCCGTTCAAGCTGGAGTCATTCTAACTGAGGGCACCTGCGGTGTGGCAGACCACCTGCGGTGGGGCGGACGCTCGCCGGAGGCTCGCAAAGAATTTGTAGCGATCCCACTCATCACGATGATGCCGTGATGAATGGGGCACAGCGGGTCTGTTGGGGTTGGTGCACCCGCTTAGTCGGCGAGTTTGAAGATGCGGATCTGTACGAGCTTGCTGATGGTCAGGTTTTTTAGGCCGCGGTCCTGCATGTGGTGAATGAATTCAGGCGTGATTTTGAAGATGCGAATCTGGATGAGTTCGTCGAGGGTGGGGTGGTAGCCGAGAGCGCGAATCTCTTTGACTTCCTGCGCGTTGACGCCCTGACAGGCGAGCCCTATGAGCTTGTCTGCGTCGGGCATTGGGTAGCCGAGCGCGGTGATGCTGCGAACATAATCGGGATCGACGTTGAAGATGCGCAGGGCGATCAGGTTGTCCGCGGTCAAGTCGTGGACGCCGATCTGCTGGAGAGACTGGACCCAGGCGGTCTCTACATTGAGAAATGCGTAGACCTGCAGTTTGTCCGAGTCATCGACATCGAATCCCATCTGCTGCATGCGCGATGCGAAAGCTGCGTTGGGCGTGAAGAGGGAATCGCCCGTTAGTTCGCCATCGTGCACGTTGCCGGTACACGTGAAGACACCCGCTTCCGCTGCGAGAGTCGCGGTGAGGTGCGCGCCGTTGCGCGAAAGGTCGGCGATGGAAATGCCGGTGAAGCGCGATGCGGATTCGTCGCTGTTGCTGTTGTCGCAATGGTTCTTGGCGGGGCAGCCATACTTTTCAATTTGCAGACGCAGTTTTCCTGGGCGCTCGCCTGCAGAGATGGTGCAGTTTGCGTGAATGGGCTCCAACGGAGTGGCGGCGTGGAGTGCAATGACCGCGGAGATAAGAGCGGCTGCGAGCACGAACAGGCTGCGTTTTAGCATGGGGTTCTCCTGAATAGGGCTTGAAAATGGCGTGGTTTTCCTACGGCCGCGCAAGGGGATTGCTGGCCTTTGGGACTCCCACTCATCGAGCAAAATGCGCTCGATGAATGGGGCACAGTTTTATGTTTTGCAGGTGCAGGACTGTTGCGGGATTATTTCTTGACGCTCTCGTCGTCGAGAACACCGGAGATACGGAGCTGGACAAGCTTGTCAAGCGAGAGGCCGGTGAAACCGTGCGCCTTGGCTTCGGCGATAAAGGCCGCGTCAATGTTGAAGATTCTTGTCTTTACTACATCCTCTGTGGTGGCATCGGGGAATTGTTTGCGAATCGAAGTAGCGTATTCCGGTGTAATGCCCTGTATGCGCAATTCAAGCAATTTCTGAGGAGACAAGCTATCGAAGCCCGCGGCCTTCATGCCGGCGACAAATTCTGGAGAGACATCGAAGATGCGGAAAGAGATGGCGTCCTGTAGGGTCTTTGCTTCGAGGCCTCTATCTTTGAGGCTGGTGAGGAACTGCGGAGTGACGTTCTGGACTTTGCAGGCGATGAGTTCGTCCGCCGTGAGCTTGCCGAATCCCATCTGGGACATGCTGGCGGCGTACTCGGGGGTGATGCCCTGGATCTTCATGGCAATGTATTTGTCCAGATCGACGTCGTAGCCGGCGGCTTTCATGCGGTCGATGTAGTTCGATTTGGGGTCAGAGGATTCGGAGGGCTTTTCCTGTGGGGCGGGATCCTGTGCGGCCGCCACAATTACTGGTTTGGGTTGGGGCGTTGCGATGCGGGGTGAGAGCGTAGCCGGTTCGGGATTCACAGCCCAGGATGCGGGATGCGGCGTTGAGCTGTCGATGGGCGCGGACGCGATTGCAGCGTGCGAGGGCGCAAGGCCGGCGAGGACTTGCGGAACAGGAAGCAGGAGAACGATGAGAGCGGCGCAGGCTGCGGCGAGCGAGAACGGACGCATCGGACGCTGTGCGGATCGGGGCATGGGCTCACCGAGAATGCGGGCTATACGTATGCGGAGAGTTTGCGGCGACTGGTGTCCATCGAGGGCCATGGCGAGTTGCAGATTCTGTGAGCGCTGCTCTTCAAGATGAAAGAGAGCATGCGCATAGACGATGGGATTGGGGCAAACCTGGAGCGCTAGGTCGTCGCAGCAGAGTTCGCGTTCATGACGGATGCGGGCTCCGATCCACCAGACAGCGGGATGGAAGAAGAAGAGGGTTTCGGCCAGTGTCTGAAGGAGGTTCCAGAAGAAATCGGCGCGGCGAACGTGGGCCAGTTCGTGGGCGAGGACGACTTCAAGCTCGTCGGGACCGAGGGACGTGGCGGCGGAGAGCGGTAACAGAACAAGAGAACGCAGGGCGCCTACGGTGACCGGGCCGGCAATGGCGTTGGTGATGCGCAGGAGAACGAGGCGGCGAAGGCCGAGGGCGGTCGCGATGCGCTGGAATGCTGCTTGCATGGCGGCGGAGGGCTCGATGGTGGCCGTGGCGCGGAGGCGCTGGATAAGCCACCAGCCACCGAGGCTGCGGATGGAGAGCACGATGATACCGATGAGCCAGAAGGCGTCGATCAATGGCACAAGCCGGGGAACCAGACTGACGAGCGAGGGGCTTGAGTCTGTGAGTTGTGTTGAGCCGGTTGGAGGTGTAACGATCGGTGCGATCTTAAGCTCCGCGAGGGTGCGGGAGACGGCGGTATTCGCGGTTGCGGCAGTGGGGATGGATGGAGCTGAACGCATCTCCCAAGCGAATGTTGTGACCGATGTGGCCAGCATGAGCAACAGCGCCGAAAGCGCGAGCAGATAGCGCGCGTGGCTGGTGCGCTTGGCGAAGGCGAGACTGAGGAGGCGATAGACGGCGGCGATGGCGGCAGCCTGCCAGCAGAAATGGATGAGGGTCCAGGCTATGGCTGTGAGGGTGGTGTGAGTCATTGCTTGTCCTTCCTTGTGGGCCTTGTTGCTTGGGGCATTTTGCTTTCGAGAAGAGCGCGAATTTCAGCAAGTTCGCCAGCGCTGGCGGGTTCCATGGCGAGGGCGTGAAGGGCCAGTTGCGCGGCGGAGCCGGAGAAGAGACGGACGCTGAGGTCTTTGAGAATCTTGCTCTGCATCGCGTCCTGGGAGATGGCGGAACGATAGAGATGAGCGCGGCTGGCTTCGTCGCGGATGACGAGGCCCTTGGCGGTCATGATCTGAAGCATCTTGAGGACGGTGGTGTATCCGGAAGGGCGTTGAAGGTTGAGGGCGTCATAGATATCCCGAACCGTTGCAGGCTCTTTTTCCCAGACGATCCGGAGGAGTTCGAGTTCGGATTCGGTGGGGCGGGGGATGGAGATAGGGGCGTTCTTCATGATGTATGAGACGTTATACGAAGTGTTTCGTAATTGTCAACGAAAATCTTCGTAGGTGGTGATGGATTTTTTTGAATGATGCCCCAAATGGCTGCTCGGAGGGTTGTGCTACATAGGGTAAAAGGCTGCTCAGATGGTTGCAAACAGGGGCAAATGGCTGCTCGAAAGGTTGGGATTCTTCGAGACATGAACCTACGGGGCAGCCTTTTCAGATGTTTTCGGTTGCGGAGAATTGAACTAAACGAGGCATTGGGTTGCAAAGAATTTGAACTGGGGTGACCCCCTAAGTTGAGACAGTTCAAAATCGGCGCATTTGCCGTTTGCTGTTTTTGGTTATGCCGAGAGCCATGTTCTGGTCGATTCTGGGCTCGGCCGGTGAAGCGGAGT
>JBEKUP010000089.1:0-17125 GCA_049514915.1 Occallatibacter sp.
AGATAGGCCCGTTCGCGCATCTCCTTGCGCGCCGTGTCATCATCCAACAGCGCGATGGTCGCTTTTGCGATGGCCGCCGGGCTTTCAAAAGGCACCAGCAGTCCGCGTCCCTGGTCAAGCACCTCTGCGGCGTGCCAATACGGGGTCGAGATAATGGCTTTGCCGGCACCTAGGGCATATGCCAGGGTTCCCGAAACAGCCTGCGCCTCATGGCAATAGGGCGTGATATAAATGTCGGCCGAGCCGACCAGCGCAGCCATCTCCTCGGGCGCCACAAACCGATTGACAAACAGGACCTGTCTTTCTACTCCCAGTTTTTTCGCCAGCGCCTGCAGCTCGAGCCTGTAGCGGTCCCCTTCGCGGGCCCGGACTTGCGGGTGAGTGGCGCCTGCAATCATGTAGACCACATTGCTGTGACTGGCGAGTATGCTCGGCATCGCCTGGATCACGCTTTCGAATCCTTTGTTAGGCGAAAGCAGGCCAAACGTGAGAAGGACGCTCTTGCCTTGGCAAGAGAAGCGACTTTTATAGATGCCCGGCTGTTCAAAAGGCAGATCGGGGATCCCATGAGGGATCAGATCGATCTTCCCGACCGGCACCTTGAAGACATCCTGAAGAATACGCGAAGAGTGTTGGCTCATGACAATAAGGCGCTCGGAGCGTGCGGCAATCTTGTGCATTACAACCCGTTGGTCCAGATTCGGTTCGCGAAGCACCGTATGCAGAGTTGTGATGACCGGCATCTTTAAATGCTTAAGCAGCTCGATGATGTAGTTCCCGGATTTGCCTCCAAAAATCCCGTATTCATGCTGTAAACACACGAGATCGACATCTTCCGCATTCAAGAACTCGGCGGCCGCTCTGTAGGACGCGAGATCGCCTTCGCTGATCTCAAATCGCACACGCTCGGGGTATAGGTAGGACGATTGCCCGTCGTTGATTGCTATCACCGATAATTGGGCGGCTCCGTATTCGGCGACGATCGCGTTGCACAAATCTGTCGTGAAGGTCGCAATTCCACACTGTCTCGGAAGGTGGTTCCCAATTACCGCAATCCTGATCGGGCGCTGTGGACGAGGCGCCAGCTGAAGAGAGGAAGCTGAACCGACCCCGAAGAACCTGTGCAGGGCCTCAGGATAGGTGATCCGGTTTGATTGCGAACTTAAAGAGGTATTTGAAGCGGCCATTCCGCATGTCTCCCATGATCTTCGGGTGTTGATTGAAAACACTCCAATCCTTCAGAGTGATGCGGATTCGCTTCGCGACTTCAAGAGATCTTTCAGAAGCTGCCATTGAGTGGTCCTGAGACCTTGACCTCTGCTCTTCCGCATCTGCAGTTTTCCACGTTGCGTCCGAGGACGCTGAGCAATCGTGCACATCACTCAGGAATGCTCAAGGAGGGGGCCTGCCTTTGGTTGGAGCAGTGACGTTATCACCCCGTTTCTGAACAACGTGTAGCACACGTTCTGGCCATAATTGACCGGACTCCCGGAGGTGTTCCCTTCGATAGTAGTTACGGGGGGGGGGCTGGATTGGTCCCCGGACGAGCGTCTTGTGGGCCAACCGAGCCTTGTAGAGTCAAGCATCCTGCAATATGGAGCGCGTGGCTGCGAATGCACATCGGATAGGGAGAAACAATGACCGGAAACAGGCACAACCCCGAAGGAAACAGCAACGGCGCTGGCGAGCCCGATCCAGGGCCTTACTGGAGGCGGATGCATCGAGACTGGCGCTTCTGGATAGGCGCTGTCTTTATGGCCGCCGCGCTCGCTATCTATGTTCTGAGCGGCGATCTGGCGTGGGTTCCAAATGGACATCGGCAACCTGCGATGCCTGCGAGTTCAGCGAATTGAGTTCTCGATGATAAGAGACGGACAGTAATCAATGGATGAAGCGCAGTTATATCCGCTACGGTTCGAACCCATCTACCAATATCGTTTGTGGGGCGGCCGACGCTTGTCGGGTTTGCTCTCAGCGACGCTTCCAGGCGATGGACCTATCGGCGAAGCCTGGGTGCTAAGCGACCGCACCGACTACCAAAGCCTGGTTGTGAACGGACCACTTAAGGGGCAGACGGTGGGCCAAGTGATGGAGCAGTTTCGAGGACAGGTGATGGGAAGACTGTCTTCGCGCTTCCACCGTTTTCCATTGCTGCTCAAGTTTCTGGATGCTCACGAGATGCTTTCAGTGCAAGTCCATCCCAGCGACGAATCATCTGAGCTGATTCCAGCTGGCGATACGGCAAAGACCGAAGCATGGGTTGTGATTGAAGCGGAGAAAGGGAGCCAAATCTATGCCGGGTTGAAATCGGGCACAACTGCCGGCATTCTGAGAGAGTCGCTGTTTGACGGAACCATTGCGGAACACCTTGTGAGCATTTCCCCGAAGCCGGGCGATGCCGTATTCATCCCAGCGGGAACTGTTCACACGCTGGGCAACGATGTTGTTGTTTTCGAGGTTCAGCAGAATAGCGATGCGACATTCCGGCTTTATGATTGGGGCCATATCGACACGGAAACCAAGGAACTACGGCCGCTCCAGGTGGAACAGGCTTTTGCCTGCATAAAGTTCGGAGCCAGCGATAGCGGCCTGGTCGCGCCTCTGGTGGAGGCGACCACACTTGCCAGGCGCGAAAAACTGTTTGACTGCCCTGCCTTTTTGCTATGGCGCGTTCTTGGGCACGACCCATTCACCGTTGGCGCGGCCACGGAGCCGCGCGTCTTGGTTGGCATTGAGGGTTCAGGTCAAATCATGCACAACGACACCCCCCACGCGCTAGGCAAGGGAGATGTTTGGCTCTTGCCGGCCGAGACCGGAGAGTGCGTGTTTCAACCCAGCGGAGAAGTAACACTGCTGGAGATCGCAATCCCTTGATGGTGCAGGAAATCGTCCGTGCAACAGGATCTCAGACTGGGAGATGAATGAAAAAGCTCATTGTGTTCGATTTGGACGGCACCCTCGCGCCCAGCAAGTCGTCCCTCGATCCACGGACCGCGGGGCTGCTGCGCGACCTCCTGGGCATTATCAAAGTCGCAGTGATCTCCGGAGGCGCGTGGACGCAGTTTGAAATGCAGCTTCTAACCGATCTTCCCCAGGACAGTCTACTTACGAATTTATCTCTGCTTCCAACCTGTGGAACGAAATTCTTTCGATACAACGGAAATTGGGAGGAGCTTTATTCGGAGGATCTTACGGCTGAGGAGAAACGGAAGATTAGAGACTCACTGGATAAGGCAACTGGAGAGGCAGGCTATCGTGCCGAGAAGGTTTGGGGAGATGTGATTGAGGACCGGGGAAGTCAGGTCACTTACTCCGCGTTGGGGCAGCAGGCGCCTCTCGCGGAAAAAGAAGAATGGGATCCCGATTTTGCCAAACGGAAGAAGATCGCAGCAATCCTTGAGACGCTTATTCCCGAATTCTCTATTCGTATAGGCGGTGCAACCTCAATCGATGTGACCAGGCCTGGTATTGACAAAGCTTACGGCATAAAAAAGCTTAGGGAAACTCTCCACCTTTCACTGAAAGAGATCGTATACATCGGCGATGCCTTGTTCCCGGGAGGGAATGATTACCCGGCGGAAGAGGCAGGTGTCGTGTCAATTCCTGTCAAAGGGCCCGACGATACCAATCTTGTAATCTGTACCGTCCTTGCCTGCCTCGACGACAAGTGAGCTAGTCGGATGGAGCAAGTGGGGCGAGGAGCTTCGATGAACGGATTGAAATTGAGACGCCTCGGCATGATCATGGCGCCTGAGCCCGGGAACCCACATGAAGTGGAAGGGGTTCTCAATCCTGGAGCAGCTAGAGGCCCTGATGGCGAACTGTATCTCTTCCCGCGACTGGTCGCGAAGGGAAATTATTCGCGGATCGGGATAGCGCGCGTGCGGTTCAATGAAGCCGGCGATCCAACTGGCGTGGAGCGCCTTGGCATCGCACTTGAGCCGGAAGCCAACTATGAACTACGGCCAGGCGGCGGTGGGTGTGAGGATCCGCGCGTTACGTTCGTCGAGCCGCTCAAACGCTACATCATGACGTACACGGCATTTTCATCCATGGGACCTAGAATTGCGATGGCGGAATCCGAGGATCTCTTCCACTGGAAGCGAATCGGACTCGCAACTTACGCTCATTGGCACGGCATCGAATTGGGTGATGTGGACGATAAGGACGCGGGCTTTTTTCCTGTCGCAATTCCTGACTCGACCGGGAAACTCGAGCTTGGCATGCTCCATCGCCCTCTTTTTGGAGGCACGAGGCCGAAGGAGACTGCGCGTCTCCGTGGAAAACGCGACGTGGATCTTGACCGAGAGAGCATTTGGATTTCATACTGCCCGGCGGCCTTGAAGAGTCGCGCCCCGGATCGCCTAGGCCAATTTACTTCGCATCATCGGTTGGCGACTCCCGTGTCGCCTTGGGAGAGACTTAAGATCGGCGCAGGGACTCCTCCTATCCTGACGAAACATGGTTGGCTGATCGTTTATCACGGAGTAAGCGAATTGACAGTTACTGGCGGCGGTCATCCTCTGTGCTACTCGGCCGGATTGATGGTGCTCTCAAAGCATCATCCCCGGCTGATTCGCTATCGCTCCGTTCAGCCTGTGCTGACACCAATGCTTCCCGAGGAACGCGATGGAATTGTTGCCAATGTTGTTTTCCCTACAGGCATCGACCGGCGCGACGACCTTGGCAATCCGGATCGCCTCGACGTCTACTATGGGATGGCGGACAATCGGATTGGTGTTGCGCGCCTTGATTTGCCTGACCAGATCCTGGCGGGGGCAGTCGCAGATGCACCGGAATCAACGGTGTAAATTGCTAGCGTTGCCAAACGATCTGGCCCGCTTCGAGCGGCACGAGTGCGTTGGGATGGTGGGGGACGATTCGCGCGGTGTAATCGCTCGCGGGGCGCGTGGCGGAGACATGAGCTGAGTAAGTGTGTGAGCCCGGCGTATCGGCGCTTGGTCCGGATAGGTCCATGACTTCGATACAAGCAGGCTTCCCTTGAACGGAATCTGCGTAGAGCTCGACTCTCAGGTGATCCGGAGTGAGGGAACCAGGAGCAACGTCGGCCTGAAAGAAGTGCTGCCCATCGTGGGTGTTGATCCGGACGCGGACAAGATGCACTGTGCTCCAATGCAGCTTAAGGTCCCGCTTCCATTGGAGCAGACTAGAACCGACAGCACCATTGTCCGCTGCTCGATCGCGATAGCGCGACGCCGCAGGTAGATAATGACTCTCGGTGTATTCGCGGATCGCACGCGTCGCAGAAAACTCGGGCGTTAGTCGCGCCATGCTCTCACAGACGCGCCCCAGCCACTTGGCCGGCATGCCGGATTCGTCGCGCTGGTAAAACTCCGGAATCACTTCACCTTCCAACAGGTCATACAGAGCATCTGCTTCCCTGGCATCCCACCCAGGGTCTTCGCCATGTTCCAGGCCGTCCCCGATCGCCCAGCCAACCTCCGCGGAATAGGCTTCTGCCCACCATCCGTCCAACTCCGAAAGATTGAGGCCGCCGTTGACGAGGACTTTCATGCCACTGGTTCCGCAGGCCTCCCATGGACGCCGAGGCGTGTTAATCCAGAGGTCGATCCCCTGGACCATTTCCTGAGCCAGCATCATGTCGTAGTCGTTGAGGAAGACCACCCGCCCGTGCACTTCCGGGCGCTTGATGAAATCCTTCCACTGTTTGATCAACTCTTGTCCGGGAAGATCCTGAGGATGAGCTTTTCCCGCTAGGATTAACTGAACGGGGCTTCGGGGATTCGAGAGCAATCGCACGAGCCGTTCGGTATCGTGCAAAAGAAGATTGGGGCGCTTATAGGTGGCGAAACGGCGCGCAAATCCCAGGGTCAGCACATGTTCATCGAAGATGCCCACGGCATTCGACGGATCTGCGCCTTCCGCAGCGAGCTGGCACTGGTAACGCTTCCGCATTCGCTCGATCAGGCCTTTTCGCCCGGCCGTTCGCAATTGCCACAACTGCTGATTGGAGATTTGGCGTATGTCGTCCTCGTGCGGACGATCTCCGCGCCAACGCTTCTGGCCGCAGGCCGAGGTCCACAACGTATCGGCTTCTACAGAATCCCAGGTGGGCACATGAATGCCGTTGGTCACTGACCCAATTGGGACCTCCTCCCTTGGCCAGCGGGGGAACAAAGTTTGAAAAATCTTTCTGCTCACTTTCCCATGGAGCTTGCTCACCCCATTGATCTGCCCGCTGCCGCGGACCGCGAGATAAGCCATGTTGAAGGGTTCCGTGTTGTCTTCTGGATTCAGCCTTCCCATGGCGAGCAGGTCATCTACCGATATTGCAAGCTCATCCACGGAGTAGTGGCTGAGATAAGTACGGATAAGTCTGGGGTCGAAGCGATCAAAGCCTGCGCTTACGGCGGTGTGTGTAGTGAAAACATTCCCGGCTCGCGTGATATTCATGGCGAGATCGAATGGCTTCTTGTGATCGTCCATGTACCAGCGCGCCCGTTCGAGCACAGCGAACGCCGCATGTCCTTCGTTGAGGTGACAGACCTCAGGCGTGAGGCCCAAAGCTCGCAGCAGTCGCCATCCACCAATGCCGAGGACTATCTCCTGCTTCAGACGCATCTCTGCGTCCCCGCCATATAGCTCACTGGTAATGCCGCGATGAGCCGCGGTATTAGCAAAGTCGTTGGTGTCGAGAAGATACAACTTTGCTCTTCCCACTGACACCTCCCAGCAACGAAGCCAGATCTTTGCGCCGGGAAGTTGAATTTGCAACCTTAGCCACTCGCCATTTGGCTGTCGGAGCGGCCGGATAGGCAGCTGTCCTGGATCGTTGACTGGATAGAGTGCCTGCTGCCGGCCTTCCGAATCGAAGTCTTGGCGGAAATAACCCTGGCCGTATAGCAAGCCCACTCCGACCACCGGCACGCCCAGTTCGCTGGCCGCCTTCATCTGGTCGCCGGCTACATTGCCCAGCCCTCCCGAGTAGATAGGCAGGGCTTCACTCAGCATGAATTCCATGCTGAAGTAGGCGACTGTGGACAGCCCCGCGCCCGGGTGCTTGCGCTGGAACCATGCGTCGGCCTGAAAAGAGTCCCGATTCTGCCGAAGCAGACTGTCGAGCTTCCGGCGGAACTCTGGCGCGCCCAAAGAAGCCTTGATTTTTTCGCGAGAGACCGTGCGCAGGATGACCCATGGGTTTTGCGTGGTTACCCAGAGGTCTTTGTCAAGCGCTTCCCACAACTCGTCCGCTGCATGGTTCCAGGACCAGTGAAGATTGAGCGCCAACTCAACCAGCGCATCAACTCCATCCACTTTGAACCAATCAGATGGTGCCCTCGGATCGTTCAATATTCTCTCCTGCGGACCGAGTCCAAGAAGCGGAGACCGCAATCGCGATTCCCAGGGATGGCGGCCTTCGCTTTGAGTTCAGCCCGATGGGGCCTAACTATCGGTGAAGATTGCCTTCTGCGGATGCCCTTTGGCGAGCGGAGCCGGGGCGGTGGCGTCGCTGAAGTCCTTCGTCCACTGCCAGTTTCTAATCTCGGGCATATCTTCCAAATGTTCGCGGATATAGTCGTGGTGGCGCTGCAATTCCTGGTTGAAGAAGTTGATGGCGCCCTCGGCTTGCAGCCGGAGGCGAGGGATATGCTTCAGTGCATCGAGTGCCAGGTGGAAGCGGCTCATCTCGTTGAGGACAACCATGTCGAATGGAGTGGTGGTCGTTCCCTTGTCCATGTAGCCGTGCACATGGAAGCGGCCTTCGTTGGAGCGCCCGTGCACCAGGGTATGAATGAGCCAGCGATTGTTGTGGAAGGCGAAGATCACAGGCGCCTGTTCCGTGAAGAGCGCGTTGAACGACATTTCGTCCATGCCGTGCGTATGTTTGTCTGGAAACATCAGGGTCATCAAGTCAACAACGTTGACAACGCGCACCTTAATTTCCGGGACATGTTTCTGTAGCAGCCACGCAGCCGCGCAAGTCTCGATCGTTGGTACATCGCCAGCGCAGGCCAGCACAACATCCGGCTCCCCGCCGTTATCGTTGGTTGCGAACTTCCATGTGGATGCGCCACGAGAGCAATGCTCGAGAGCCTCATCCATGTTCAACCACTGGAGCTGCGGCTGTTTGCCGCAGGTTACGACATTCACGTAATTGCGGCTACGCAGGCAATGGTCGAAGACGCTAAGCAGGCAGTTGGAGTCAGGCGGATAGTAGACGCGGATCACTTCACTCCTGCGTGCCAACGCATTGTCCACGTACCCCGTCGCCTGGTGACTGAAGCCATTGTGGTCGTTGCGCCAAGCATGACTCGTAAGCAGAACATTAAGAGACGCGAGCGGTCTGCGCCAGGGATACTCGCGGCATTGCTCGAGCCACTTGGCATGTTGGGTGGTCATCGAATCGACCACCTGCGCGAAGGCTTCATACGACGACCACATGCCGTGACGCCCGGTGAGCAGGTATCCCTCGAGCCATCCCTGACAGAGGTGCTCGCTCAGCACTTCCATCACGCGGCCATCTGGGCCGAGTTTATCGTCGATCGAGACAATCTCGGCCATGGAGCAGCGATTCGTAGCTTCAAAAATCGAGTTCAAGCGATTGGAGTCCGACTCATCGGGGCAAAACATGCGGAAATTCGTCAGGTTCGTTCGGAAAATATCGCGGAAGAAGTCTCCGAGTTTGCGCGGCGCTTCGGCCAGAACCTGACCGGGGCCGGGGATTTCGAGCGCGTAGTCTGTGAAGTCCGGCAGCGCGAGGGTGATCAACTCGCGTCCGCCATTCACATGGGGATTTCCGCCCATGCGCCGGTTGCCTAGGGGCGATAGAGCCGCGAGTTCATCAATGAACTTGCCGTTTCCGTCGAATAGTTCCTCGGCCTTGTAACTCTTCATCCATGCTTCAAGGATTTTGAGATGCTCCGGATTTTCGCGGACCGTTGCCAGCGGGACCTGGTGCGCGCGGAATGTGCCCTCAATCGGGATCCCGTCGACTTCCTTGGGGCAGGTCCAACCTTTGGGCGTACGGAAGATGATCATGGGCCAGACGGGCTGCATTTTGAAGCCGTTCGTGCGAGCCTCCTGCTGGATTCCACGAATCTCGGCGTAGCAGTCCTCGAGCGTTTGAGCGAGCAACTGGTGCACGACCTCCGGGTCATCGCCCTCCACAAAGTAGGGCTTGTACCCCCGACCCACATAGAGGGCCTTCAAGTCAGCGTCGCTGGTGCGTCCCTGTGCGGTTGGTCCGGAGATTTTGTACCCATTGAGATGAAGAATCGGCAGGACAGCACCGTCTCGCGCAGGGTTGACGAAGTTGACCGACTTCCAGCTTCCTTCCAGTGGACAGGTCTCGGACTCGCCATCCCCGACAACGCAGGCCACAATCAGGTCTGGATTATCGAAGGCCGCGCCGAATGCGTGAACCAAAGAGTAGCCAAGCTCCCCGCCCTCGTGCATGGAATTTGGGACGTGCGGCCCGCAATGGCTGGGCACGCCGCCCGGCGTCGAGAATTTGCGGAACATAAGCCGCAGGCCGTCTTCGTCGTGTGTGATCTCCGGGTGGACCTCTGTGTAGGAGCCTTCGAGATAGGAGCAGGCATTGAGCGAAGGGCCTCCATGTCCCGGCCCAGAGATGTAGATGATGTCCGCATCGTGCTCTTTGATCAGCCGGTTCAAATGAATGTAGATGAAGTTCTGGCCTGGCGAAGTTCCCCAATGACCGAGCAACCTTGGCTTGATCTGCTCTGCCTTGAGCGGCGAGCGAAGCAGGGGATTGTCAAAGAGATAGATCTGGCCGATGCAAAGATAGTTCGCCGCGCGCCAGTAGCGATTCATCTTGTCCAGCATTTCAGGCGAGAGTGGTCCCTTGGGCTTCGGCGCTCTCTCTTCAGTCTTGCCGTTGGCCGCAACCGCGGTCGACAGGCTCACGTCGAAGATGAAACCAGAAGAGTTGCCAAACTGATCGAAGTTCTTGCTAAAGGGCTGAGGCGCGTCGTCCTTTTCAACTTTTATGGGGAGCTCGGTGGTGGCCATCTTAGAGTTTCCTCTCTCGTTCTCCGCAGCTGCTCACATCCTGGCAGCGGCTTTCAGACTTCAGACTGTTTCGCTTCGACCGTCATATGGGCACGGCTTAGCCATGTCGCGTGTCATTTGGCAAGCATCTTGCGGATTGATTTCAATTCGGCTCGATGCTTCTGGGTTGTTGCCGGATAGGACGGTTTAAGTCCCCTCAGCGCATCAAGAACGATCTGTGAGACGATCAGGCGGGCGTCGTCCTTATTGTCTGCGGGAACAACATACCAGGGAGCATGATGCGTGCTGGTCGCGCTGAGGCACTCTTCGTACGCCTTGACGTAGTCCTTCCAGAACTTTCTTTCATGGATATCTGCCAGACTCAACTTCCAGTTCTTGTCCGGATCATCGATACGCGCAAGAAACCGCTTTCGCTGTTCATCTTTTGAAATATGGAGGAACACCTTGACGACGCGCGTGCTGTTTCGATCAAGGTGTTTTTCGAATTCCACAATCGATCGATACCGATCGTCCCATTTTGACTTATCATTCTCAAGCTGCTTTGAGAGCCCTTCGTTGCGAAGTTCTTCCGGATGGACGCGGACGACCAGTACTTCTTCGTAGTAGGAACGATTGAAGATGCCGATGCGGCCGCGCTCGGGCAGCCGGCACGCGGTGCGCCAGAGGAAATCATGTTCCTGTTCTTCGGCGCTCGGCTGCCTGAAGCTGAAGACCTCGCATCCCTGCGGATTGATCCCTGACATGACATGCCCTATGGCACCATCTTTCCCGGCTCCGTCCATGCCCTGGAAGATAATTAGAAGCGCATGCCGGTTGGATGCATAGTGAAGTTGCTGCAACTCGCTGAGATCCTTCACATGCTCTTTAAGCAGCTTTTGATAGTGCTTTTTCGATTTGGACAGTGCCGGTCCAACCGTGGGCCATTCGCTCAGAGTGAGCTTCTTATGTGGCGGAACGTGATAGGTTTTCGAGTCGATCGTCATTGTTTTTGCTTACCCATTTAGATCTGATTGGATGCAGACGGTCCACCAGATAGGATGGCGGCGGGGCAGAGAATCGGACCAGTACTCGGAACTCTCCGAATCAGTATCGACTCGGAGGGATCAGGAATCTGAGCAGTTGTGCTCAAGGCGTGCTGAAGGAGGAGCCGGGATGGAATCGTTCTAGCTCGCGAGGTGTCAGCCTGAAAGCGCGAGTCAGGCGGATTCGATCCGTATCGCTCCCCGAATCAGCGTGGCCGGCGGATAGCGGTCAAGGCCTCGTAACCCGATATGACATCAAAGAGTTCCTCGTCAATCGACTCCTGGCGAATGCGATGCAACTTGAGGTTCAAGTCTTCCAGAATCCCGTCGATGTTTTTTTCTGCCCGTTGCATCGCGGCAAGTCGGCTGGCGTTTTCGCTAGCAAGCGACTCGGCGCAGGCCTGAAACAGCAGGACAAACAGGTATTCGCGTATGAATGCGCGCAACGGCGACTTGGTTCCCTCGATGACTTCAGGAGGCAGTTTTGTTGGCCACGGAGCGGCGGCAAGCTGTTTCTGCCAGGCGAGGTCCAGTGGTAGGAGTCGCGTGCTGACGGGTTCGTAGACCGATCCCGATTTGGGGTGATTGTGGAATAGATATACCTCTACTACATTGCCGTTTTCCCGAGTCTCTTCGACATCGATCAGAATCTGTCCGACGAGTCCGGCAATGGCATGGACCGAGGCCGGCACGGGCAATATCCCAGCCGTCGTCACCCCGGTATCGGCCAGCAGGGCATGGATGCGCTCTCCCAGTGGCCATACCTTAGTGACCGTGCCGGGTAGCGTTTTGAGCGTGCCGACCGCATACTCCACGACCGCCTCGTTAAACCTTCCAACCAGACCCTGGTCCGAGCCAAAGACAATGGCTCCGATGCCGTGATTCTTCTGTGAGCCTACTTTAGCGGTGTCGTAGCCAAGTCCTGCCTGGCGAAGACACGCGGTCAAAGCGAGTTCCACAGTGGTTGCATATTCATCGAGCGAGTGGACTGCTTTTTGATACTGTCCAATGCTCGATGCGGCAAGGGCCTTCATGGAACGAACGACGGCTTCCAGATCGGCCGCCCCGGAGATTTTCCGCGTCAGGCTTTCGATGCTTCCACTCATTGTGCAGGCTTCGTGGCGGGTGTGATCGCCGGAACAGGCTGAAGCGAAGTTAACGCATGTTTAGCAATTTCGAGGATAGCCCTTCGGTCGTCGTCGCTGAATTTGTCAGACGAGGCTAGCCGCCCTGCCACATCCTTTGGAATATTGCCGATAGCTTTCTGCAGCGCTTGCTCGGCGTCATTCATTTTGTCGAGTGGCAAGGGATCAAGGAGTCCTGCAGTTAAAGCCAGGAGCACAATGATCTGTTCGACCATGGAGACGGGGTGAGACTCAGACTGCTTGAGGCAGGCGCGAATGCGTTGCCCGTGGTCAATTGTCTTTTGAGTCGCTTCGTCGAGTCGGGTTCCGAATTTCGCGAAGGCTTCCAGTTCCTCAAACTGTGAATATGCGAGCTTGAGGCTGCCTGCGACTGCGCGATATGCAGCCCTTTGCGCCGCTCCGCCGACGCGCGATACGGACTTGCCGACGTCGACGGCTGGGAGGATTCCAAGTTGGAACAAAGTGGGCGAAAGGTAAACCTGACCGTCGGTGATGGAAATCAGGTTCGTCGGAATGTAGGCGGATATGTCCTGCGCTTCGGTTTCGATGATGGGCAACGCCGTGAGAGATCCGCCACCGCGTTCCTTGCTGAGATGGGTCGAGCGCTCCAGCATCCGCGAATGAATATAGAAAATGTCGCCGGGGAAGGCTTCGCGTCCCGGAGGACGCCGGAGCAGTAGTGAGAGTTCGCGATAGGCGCGGGCGTGATGGGTAAGATCGTCGTAGACAATCAGGACATCGCGTCCTTTTTCCATGAAGTATTCTGCAATGCTGGTCGCCGCATAAGGCGTGATGTAGACAAGGCCGGGCGCGTTGTTGTCTTCTACGACCACCACAACTGTGTAGTCCATCGCACCCTGCTTGTCGAGATTAGCTACTACTTTTGCCACGGCGGCCGCGCGCTGCCCGATCGCACAGTAGACGCACACCACATTCTGTCCGCGTTGGTTGAGGATGGTGTCGATGGCGATGGCGGTCTTGCCGGTCTGCCGATCGCCGAGAATCAATTCGCGTTGGCCACGACCGATCGGGACGAGTGCGTCGACCGCCTTCAGGCCGGTCTGCAATGGCACACTGACCGCCGCGCGATCCATGATGGGGGCAGCAGGGCGTTCAACGGGTAGGCGTTTCTCCGCGGCTATCGAGCCCTTGCCATCCAGCGGATTGCCCAATGGGTCGATCACGCGCCCCAGCAGACCGTCGCCCACCGGCACGTCCATCACGCGGCCGGTTCGCCGCACCTCGTCCCCTGCGTGCAGATTCTGGTAGTCGCCGAGCAGGATGACTCCGACATCTTCCTCATCCAGGTTGAATGCAATGCCAAGCAGACCGCTGGGGAACGAGACAATCTCCTCGTAACCAACGCTGGGAAGGCCGGAGAATGTCGCGATCCCGGTGGAGACTTTTGTTACGATGCCCATTTCATGGGGAGTCAGTTCCGCGCTGAACTCTTCGCGACCCTGATGCAGCCGCGCAAAGGCCCGCTCGATCGCGGGTTGCAAAACTCCAGCCGTCGCAGTCATTTGGCCCCGACGAGAACGGCGGGTTCAGGCTCTGGCGCCTTCGCAGTGTCCGGTTCTGGTGAGGCCACCGTCTCTGGCTTATTCATGTTTTCGATGGCGGGAGGGGAATGTGTGTCTACGATGTCACTGATTTTTGTACTCAACCCGGCGAGATAGCTTGAAATGCTCCACGCAAGTTTCTGTCCATTGGCGGTCAATTCGATTCCGCAGATTATGTCCTGCGAATCTTCGAATTTGATTTTGACCTCTGCTGAGAATGTCTCGTTGAGGGCGTTTTGAATTGCAGCCTTCTGGTCGGCGGACAGATCGAACGCACTACGAAGCAGAGCCGGTTGCGATGAGTTCTTGAGAGCAGCGCCTAGTAGTTCCTTTGCCTTCGGATCCAAGTCGCGCAACCGACGCGTGAATACCTCCCCAACCCGCTCTTCAAGGCTCACGTTTGCGAGGTCAGTGAGTGCCTTTCGCGCAATTGCAAAGACCTCTTTCTCGGCCAGAAGGGTGATCTCATTACCCAGCCGGCTTTGGTCCCCGCGCAGCGCTTCCGCTTGAGTTGCCCGCAAACTTACTTCATCTTGTTTAGCTTGGTCGATAAGGCGCCCGCGTTCGGCTTTCGCTTCATCCGTGGCATTCGCGAACAATGCGCTCCGCTGTTCATCGAATGCCTTATTCTTATCTTCGAAATCGATCCGCTCCTTTTGGGCCTCAGCCTTCTTCGTATCGGCGTCTGCAAGTTCTGCGGCAATTCGCTTTTCGCGCGCGTCGATGGCATTGAGGATGGGTTTATACAGAAAGTGCTGCAACAACCACACCAGGATGAGGAAGTTGACAATCTGAGCTCCGACAGTGAACCAGTCGATGAGCATGGCTCACTTCCCTCCGGCTTGCGACAAAAAGTGGTTCCAAAAGGGATTGGCGAAGATGAGAATCATGGAGACGACAAAGGTGTAAATCGCCGTCGACTCGATCATTGCAAGGCCTACAAACAGTGTGCGCGTGATTGTAGGTGCGGCATCCGGTTGCTGCGCCAGAGAGGTCATAGCGGAGGCCACGGAACGGCCTTCCCCGAGAGCCGGCCCCATACAGCCGAAACCTGTGGTGATGCCTGCTGTGGCGATGGAAACTACTGCGACGATGGTGGCGCTATCCATTTGAGTTCCTTCTTGTTGTTGGAGTCGCTATACGGGACTTGGCTCCGGCTGCGCCTCTGCGTCAGGCTTGAGTTTGGTTGCACTTGTGGCGGCGGCAATGTAGACCGCCGCAAGAATGCTGAAGATATAGGCTTGCACTGAACCGGTCAGCAGACCGAGTAGCGTCATGACGATGGGGAAGATAAAGGGCGTGATGGTAAGAAGAATCCCTACGATCATGACTCCGCTCATCATGTTGCCGAAAAGACGGATTGCCAGCGCGAGCGTGCGGGAGAGTTCGCTGATGATGTTGAACGGCAGCATGATCGGGGTTGGCTTGATGTAGGTCTTAAGATACCCTGTGATCCCTTGTTCACGGATGCCGAATAGCGGGACTGCAATGAACACGCACAGTGCGAGTGCCGCCGTGGTTGAGAGTGAACCTGTCGGCGGCGTGAAGCCAGGTATGACGATGCACACGCTGCAGGTTCCAATGAACAGAAACAGCGTGCCCAGGAATGCGAGATACTTCCTTGGCTCGGCAAGGCCAACCTCTTTGATTTGCCCCTCAATGCCGGTCACAATCATCTCAAGCGCGCTCTGCCAGCGTGAAATGGTTCGCTCGGTAGCGAGCTTTCGGGTGATCAGCATGGAACCCAATGTCATCGTGATCATCATGGCCCAGGTCGTCACGATAGTCCCGTTAAGCTTTACAAAGCCGTGTTGCCAGAAAATCTGCTGATCGGAGGTGATATGCACACTGGGGATGATCATTGCGCGCCTTCTTGCAGGGTACGGGAGTTTCTTCGGAGCGGGAGGTGAATGAGCCGCGTTACGGCGATGCGCGCAAGTAAGAAGCCTGCTAAGCAAGCCACAAGCTTCCGCCAGTCGCCGTGAGACAGGAGGTAGAATCCGGTGAGCGCGACGGACATTCGAACTAGAAGACTCCCTGCGAACAAGAGACCAGACCATTCCGACGGAGAACGCATTTGAATAGTCCACCAAAGTCCGCCAAAGAAGAATGCCCCAAGCAGAACACCGGCGAACAGGTCTCCAGCCAGAATCATCGATTCATTCATGCCTGTCCTCCTGCCCGTCCAGCATCGCCCCGTCTTGAATGGCTTTGTTCTCCTGGGCCACCCAATGCCATGCATTTGCGCAACCTACGCAAAGACCAATGGTCAGCAACATGAGCGTCCATGAATGGGTTCCAGGATGATGGTTATCCCACCACAGGCCCGCCATGGCACCTGCAACCGTTGGCACTGCAACCGACCAACCGATCAGTCCAGACATTCCAAGGCCGAACCAGACAGTCTGTTCACCATTTTTCTGCGCGCGGAGCTTGCTGGCAGCTTTTGCGGTAACCTGGCGGACAAAGTCTTTATCAGCGAGAAAGGTCTTATCCGTTCTTTCATCGGTCATATTCAAACTCCGCCAGACGTCCCATCAAACCGCTCTCCATCTTCGCGACCGCCGTGCGAACGTTGCGCTCCTGTTCGTCCAGTTTCAGGAAGTCGCGCTCGACAGCGTCTTTGAGTTTTCCCAAATCCGTTCCGCCAACGGCGCGACGCACGGAAACGGTCACCTGATCGCCCGACTTTACCAACACACCTTGATCAATCCCTACATAAACAGTGCCACCATCTTTGGTTTCGTATGTGAGAACTCCGGGAACAAGGGCGGCAACGCAGTCGAGCCGGTGAGGGAGGAGACCGTAAGATCCATCGGTCGTGTCTGCGACGACGCGCAACACATGGGCTTTCTCGGCAAACACCCCAAAAGGAAGAAGGATTTTAAGATTCATGGGAACTCGCGGACGCAGCCTGTTGTTGTGAATCGGTCTTCTGATTTTCCGGTTTGCTTTCGCTCGGGTTCTTGGTCGCAGGCCTCTTAGCCTCGGGCAGCTTCGCTCTAGGCTTCTTCGCCTCTGGCTGATCCGGTTTCTTGGCCTCGTCAATCGCGCCGACCATATAGAGTGCGCTCTCCGGATAATCCTTGAACTCGTCGCGAAGAATGCGTTCGCAGCCATCCAGAGAGTCTTTCAGGCTCACAAGCTTGCCCTTCATTCCGCTGAATTGTTCCGTAGTGAAGAAGGGTTGCGTCAGGAAGCGCTCCAGCCTCCGAGCCCGTGCAACCGCGTTCCGATCTTCCAGAGAAAGCTGCTCCATTCCCAGCATGGCCACAATGTCCTTGAGGGATTCGTACTGCGCCAGAGTCCGGCGAATCTCCTGCGCGAGGTTGTAATGCCGGTCGCCAACTATGCCTGGTGTGGCCATTTTGGAGCTGGACTG